>CANJBQ010000044.1 GCA_947472645.1 Burkholderiaceae bacterium | reverse complement strand
GTTTCGGCTTTAACAACTATTATTGAAAAGAAATTTGGTAAACCGTTAATCGGCGTTAATGTGGCTACTTATTGGTGGGCTTTACGAAAAATCGGTATTCTAGATCCATTGCCTGGAATGGGAATATTAGCCCAAAAATAATCAGGCTTTAAGTACTATCTTCATTCAAATGTATTCACGTCATTAGAATTATTCAAGGAGAAAAGATGAGATCGCATAAATTAAATCTTACATTTTGGTTTTTTTCTTTATGTGTTGGGTATTTTGTCTTACTAACTAATCAAGCTTATGCTCAAAACTACCCAAATCGACCTATACACTGGATAGTTCCTTGGCCCCCAGGTGGCGGAGCTGACGTTGTGGCTCGAATGGTTAGTTCACCGGTTGCTGAATCTTTGGGGCAACCAATTTTGATAGAAAATAAGCCTGGTGCGGGTGGTAATATTGGCGCCCAATATGCAGTGCATGCCCTCCCAGATGGTTACTCTATTGTTTTTGCTTACTCCGGCACTCACTCTATAAACCGACATATTTATAAAGATATGCCGTTCGAAGAAAGTGATTTTGTTCCTATTATTTTTTTGACCTCGGTTCCACAACTGCTTGTTATCAATCCGAAATTACCTGTTACGAGCGTAAAAGAACTCATCGCTTACGCAAAAGATAATCCTGGTAAATTAACTTTTGGCTCTAGTGGAAATGGAGCGATTAATCATCTTGCTGGACAACTATTTAGTTCTATGGCCGGAATTAAGCTTTTACATGTGCCCTATAAAGGGGGCGCTCCAGCAGCCGCGGCAGTTTTTTCTGGCGAAGTGGATATCTTATTTGGAGAGCCATCCACAGTTTTGCAATTTGTGAATACTGGAAAGTTAAGAGCTTTAGCTACTTCTAGTGATCGACGTTCAGTGAGCTTGCCAGATATTCCTACCATTGCAGAAGCTGGAGTCCCTGGTTACGCGGTGACTTCATGGAATGGATTACTTGCCCCTAAAGGAACTCCTGAGTCCATCATCACACGCTTGAATAAAGAATTTAACAAAGTGCTGGCTGATAAAGATATGCAGGCTCGACTGATTAAAATTGGTTACGAACCCATCGGTGGACCTGCGGAAAATTTCTCCAAACATATCGCTGCAGAAACACTTAAATGGGGGCCTATTATTAGAGAGTCGGGTCTTAAGCTTAACTAATTCATGAGCTGGGGTTTGATAACTCTAGCTACATCATATGATTTTTTAGCATAAGACCGAGATGAGCCTATAGCCTTTCCAAACTTATAGCAATCTATGGAGAGGTTGGCTAATTAAGTATTTTTTCTATGAAATTTTTAGTAATACGTCGACACTCACTAGCAAATTCAAGTTGCAAAAAATGCGTAGAGTTAGGAATATATTCATAATCAACCCCAAAAGCTTCAGAAGCGCGTTGACATATAAGCGCAGCTGATAGAGCATTAAAAATGTAAGGATCTCCGCAGACTAATTTAATTGGTGTTGAAGGATTTTTTAATGCCTCCCAATACTCATAAGATGTATTAGTAGAGTATATATTCGATTCATGTAATGGTGGGCATGATAACTCCCAAATTCCAATAGGATATTTGGATAATTTTAATACCGCATAAGCCATATCAATATAAGCTTGAGAGTCCCATTTGCTAAAAGAAGACGTCTTAATAAATTGATCGGCGAGTTGGTTTTGATTATCAAAAAATTGACGTCGCATTTTTACACGATCAGCTAATATCATCATATCTTTCTGATGAAGCACTTGTAAAGAGTCAGAATCTGGAATTGAAAGTGGGGGATCAAATAATATTAAGCCGTCTATACGTTTTCCATATTTACGTAAATGACCTAATGCAACCAGTGAAGACAAGGAATGAAAAGCCCCTATTGTAAAATTTGGCCCTAATGAATCTCTAACAGTAACGTATATCGTCTCACAATCATCAATCATTTGCTCATAAGTATGAGTATCAAAAGAGCTAAGCTTACTTTGACCATGCCCTCTAAGATCTAAAACGACGACTTCAAATTCTTCGATTAAACCTTCCCAATAGACACGATAGCCGTCACTTGCAAGGCCATTACCATGACTAATTATTATTCGCGGCTTATTTTTTTGGCCATATACTCTGGCACTTAAACCAATCCCATCATTGCAAATTACTTCTATTGTTGATCGAAATTGAGGAAATGAATTCATTGAGAGTTAATTTAAAAAATATTCAACGCAATATGAAATACTATCAAGACCTTGAGTCAAATTTCCAAGCTTGGGGCTTTATGGAAAATACATGTAATATCTTTTGAATCATACCTGAATCTTCTCTAACAGTGATCAAAGCCCATCTTTAACTTCCGCTGAAGAAAGATTAGATCAGATCAGGATGAAAGAAGAGCTTTTGTGAGGGCTAAAAATTTTTGCGTAAAAATGAGTAAAACCTTTCACTATTTTGCCACCAGGGATTTAAATCGAGCTGCAAATTCTGGACTTTGCTTTATTGCACTCGCCCAACCTTCTTCGTACGCTTTATCAAGGTATTTTGCTGAAGTAATAGCATCAAATTTAATCGTTTGAATCCCGGCTTTTTCCTGGCGAATAGTCTCTTCTTGGTTATATTTAACCCAATAGGAATTTTGGGCCTCTAAAGCTAAAATTTGACTCTGTAAATAATTACGTTGTACTTCTGTTAATTTTTTAAATGCAGTCAAATTCATAATGATTGAAACCTCTACATCATAAAAGCCAGGATCTACCCGATATTTTGTTTTATCATCCCAATTTAAATCGAAGATACCGACGATAGGAAAACCATACCCATCGATTACACCTCGCTCAAGTGCTGTATAAACTTCACCAGGAGGAATATTGATTACACTAGCACCTAATGCTATAAAAAATTCTCTATAAATTGGTGTAATGCGTATTTTTAGTCCAGTTAAATCAGGTTTATCTATCTTTTTATTTATAAATAGATGAAATTTTTGGTTTTCTACGAACCGTGATAAATACTGCATGTTTCCTTTTTCATTCCAAACTTTATTAATCAAATCATATGCGCCATTCTTGCGTTGCTCTACGATGGGTACTTGAGCTAATTTTAAAAAACCAGCTTCAGGCATTACATTTGTGTAATAGGCACCTGTCGCAACGCCTAAATCAATGACGCCCGTTTTAACTGCATTTCCAATTTCAAATGTAGGAACTGACTTAGGACCGCCAATAAAATTAATCTGTAAAACACCCTTTCCTTGGGCGTTAAATTTAGTTATCCAATTTTGGATATAGTTTGTATACACCGTATTTTCCGGAAAGGCACTCACCAATCGAAGTGTTGTTTCTTGGGCTTGAATTAGGTCTACATGGCAACCGAGAATAACAAGTAAAAACCAATAACTTAAAGATTTCCTCATTGCAAAAGCTCCTCTCATTTATAGTATTTTTCGTCTTTAGCTTGCAAGTTAAAATTCAGCTTAATCTAATTGTTTAGCTTTTGATATAGATTAAACCACTAAGTGATATCCCTAATTATTAGGGTATAAAGGCGACAGAGTACTTCTCTGTCAATACTGAAACTCAGTTTATGAAATTGTTAGTTATTCAGCTAGATTTAACATGCCTAGTGCTAGCTCATGAAATCTTGTAATCATTTCCATTTGGAATGAAATCTTAAAAATCAAGAGTAGTAAATATGATGAGCATCTAAAACATGAAAGAAATTTACTTCTTGAGAATGTTAAGGAGAAAATCGATAAATTAAAACTTAAATTAGATGAGACTCTAACAATCGATCAATTATTTAAGACATTTTTTTATTCAAAGTTTATGGGGAATCTTTAATATTATTTTCGATTACAAACTTACCCCATATAGCCATTTGATTACCAATAAATTCTCTTAGAGTATTAGAATTTCCTGCAACGACTTCAATACCTTGAGCTTTGAATTTTTCAACCACCATAGGATTTTTAAGTGCTTTTGAAATTGATTGATGCATCGATTCAATAATTGCAGGTGGTGTTTTAGCCGGCGCTAAAACAGCCCACCAAGTTGGAGCATTGAACCCAAGAAAGCCACTTTCGGAAATTGTGGGTACATTAGGTAAGCCTATTGATCTTTTAGATGTTGTTACGACAAGAGGTACCACACCGCCATTATCAATATGCGGCTTCATAATAGCTTCAGAGCCCATAGCTAGTTGTATTTGCCCCCCTAAGACATCTTGTATCAATGGCGGCCCGCCACGATATGGAATGTGCCCCCAATCAAAACCTTCAGTTTTAGCTAAACGGGCCATTGCTAAATGAGCTAAGCTACCAATTCCGATGGATCCATAGCTAAATTGATTGCCTGACTTAGAAAGTTCTATTAATTGCTTAAAATTTACAATACCGGATTTCTTGCTGGCTACTAAAACCATAGGTGATGTGCCAATTAGAGTAACTGGCGAAAAATCCTTGATAGTGTCATAAGTTAATTTATCTTTAAAGCTAGGATTAACTGCATGTGTGTCAACTACGACTGCAAAAGTATACCCGTCGGGATCAGAGCGAGCTAATGCCGCAGTGCCAATAACTCCAGAAGCTCCACTAATATTCTCAACAATAATATGTTGGTTTAAATCAGATTGAAGGGGAATTGCTAAAACTCGAGCAATCTGATCAACTGAGCCGCCAGCAGGAAAGACTGCGATGAAGCGAATTGTTTTTTCACTTGGCCAAGTTCCAATACCGGAGGTTTGAGAGAAAGAAGTGTTACTCAAACTAACTAAAAAAAGACTAGTAAAAAACGCTATTGATACTATTAAATGTCGCATTTTTTCCCTCAGTTAACTCGTGGTTATTAATAATAACGAGTAGAGATATTGACCCAAAGCTCTTTAAGATTCAAGTATTTGCTCAGCTTACACTAAAGGGTCTTAATAGGCTAGAAAATATAATTAGATAATCATTAATTAACATCAATCAAATAAGATAAAGGATATTTCTTATTAAAGCATTAAAGTCTAACCCTTAATGTAAAACTACTCCCACTCAATAGTAGCGGGAGGTTTTCCGGAAATGTCGTACACAACACGATTAATGCCTCGTACTTCATTAATAATTCTATTTGATACATTACCTAGGAGATCATGAGGTAAATGAGCCCATTGAGCTGTCATAAAATCTTGTGTTTGAACAGCTCTGAGTGCCACAACATATTCATATGTTCTTCCATCTCCCATCACTCCTACCGATTTCACTGGTAAAAATACGGCAAATGCTTGACTCGTTAAGTCATACCAAGATCGATTCGTAGTTGGATCGATGGTCTTACGTAATTCTTGGATAAAAATATCATCAGCCCTTTGTAATAAGAGAGAGAACTCTTTTTTTACTTCTCCCAAAATTCTGACCGCTAAACCAGGTCCAGGAAAAGGATGACGGTAAACCATCTCTTTAGGAAGTCCTAACTCAATACCTAGTTGCCTCACTTCATCCTTAAACAATTCACGCAGAGGCTCAAGTAACTGAAGATGCATATCATCTGGTAAGCCGCCCACATTATGGTGACTTTTTATCGTATGAGCGCCCTTCTTGCCCTTACCTGCAGACTCAATGACATCTGGATAAATAGTTCCTTGTGCTAACCATTTAGCGTTTTTAATTTTTGCAGATTCCGATTGAAATACAGTAATAAATTCACGACCAATAATTTTACGTTTCTGTTCTGGATCAGATACGCCTGCAAGACACCCCAAAAACTGCTCACTGGCATCAACATGGATGACTTTGACGCCAAGATTTTTCGCAAACATGTCCATCACCATTTTGGCTTCATTTAGGCGTAATAAACCATGATCCACAAAAACACAGGTTAATTGATTACCAATCGCTTGATGGATGAGCGCTGCTGCAACTGAGGAGTCAACTCCTCCAGAAAGGCCCAAAATAACCTCATCACTACCTACCGTATCTCGAATTTTTTGAATCGCTTCTTCAATGTAATTACCCATTTCCCAATCGGGAACACATTCACAGATCTCAACGACAAAGCGCTCGAGCATGGCAATACCTTGTACTGTATGTGTTACTTCAGGATGAAACTGAACGGCATAGAATTTTCGAAACTCATCTGCCATTCCTGCAATTGGGCATGAATTTGTAGATGCCATTAGCTTGAAGCCAACTGGCATCAAGGTTACTGAATCACCATGACTCATCCAGACTTTGAGCATACCGTGCCCTTCACTTGTCGTAAAGTCGCTAATGTCCTCTAATAACTTAGTATGGCCTCTTGCTCTAACTTCAGCATATCCAAACTCACGGGCTTTTCCTAATGACTCAGCAGATTGAACTTCCCCACCTAATTGCATGGCCATAGTTTGCATGCCATAGCAGATGCCAAAAACAGGTAGTCCTAGGGAAAATACACATGCCGGTGCTCTAGGAGTGTCTCCCTCAGTGACCGAGTTTGGTCCACCAGACAAGATGATGCCTTTGAAGCTTTCCTCAGCAATCTTTTTCTCAAGTACTAAAGGATCAATATCGTATGGGAATATTTCTGCTAAAACTTTTAAATCACGCACACGGCGAGCAATCAGTTGAGTAACTTGAGACCCAAAATCGAGTATTAATATTTTATCGTGCACGAATCAATTCTTATTGGATCAATTAATCAATATGGTAATTAGGCGCTTCTTTTGTGATCATGACATCATGAACATGGGACTCACGAACACCGGCTGAGGTAATTTCAACAAATTCTGCTTTTTCATGAAGCTCTTGAACTGTTGTACAACCGCAATAACCCATCGATGCACGAATACCACCGGTGAGTTGATGAACAATAGCTAAGACACTACCTTTATAAGGTACTTGACCTTCAATACCCTCAGGAACTAATTTATCGACATTAGCACTGTTATCTTCTTGAAAATATCGATCGGCAGCGCCATCTTTCATCGCGCCGACCGATCCCATACCGCGATACGTCTTATATGATCGTCCTTGGAACAAGAAAACGTCTCCAGGCGCCTCTTCAGTACCTGCGAACATCGAACCCATCATCACAGTGTGAGCACCTGCCGCTAAAGCTTTAGAAATGTCGCCCGAATACCTCACGCCTCCATCTGCAATCAAAGGTACGCCGGTGCCTTTTAAAGCCGTTGCAACATTTTCAATAGCAGTAATTTGAGGAACCCCTACACCTGCAACAATCCGCGTTGTACAAATGGAGCCTGGGCCAATACCTACTTTTACACCATCCGCACCATGCTTTACAAGAGCTAAGGCAGCTTCCCCAGTAGCGATGTTTCCGCCAATTACTTGCACATTGGGATAATTCATCTTGATCCATTTAACACGGTCTAAAACGCCTTGACTATGGCCATGCGCTGTATCAACAATAATCACATCAACGCCAGCTTTAACCAGTAACTCTACCCGCTCATCATTTTCTGGTCCAACGCCAACCGCGGCTCCAACAATTAAGCGGCCCAAACTATCCTTAGAGGCATTGGGATGCTCCGTCGCCTTCATAATATCTTTGACGGTGACAAGCCCTTTTAGTTCAAAAGCCTCATTGACCACCAAAACCCGTTCTAAACGGTGTTTGTTCATGAGTCGTTTAGCTTCTTGTAAGGTAGCGCCTTCTTGAACCGTAACCAATCGTTCACGTGGAGTCATTTTAGATTTGACTTGTGCATCCAGTTCTTCTTCAAAACGTAAATCGCGGTTGGTAATGATACCTACTACTGTCTTACCCTCAAGAACCGGGAATCCAGAAAAACCATGCTCTTTTGAAAGCGCAATCACTTCACGCACGGACATTGTCGGGGGTATCGTAATCGGATCTCTTAAGACGCCAGACTCATATCTTTTGACTTTAAGAACCTCTCTAGCTTGCTCTGCCGGCTTGAGGTTTTTATGAACAATGCCAATACCACCCTCAGAGGCCATCGCAATAGCTAACTTGCCCTCGGTAACGGTATCCATGGCAGCAGATACCAACGGAATATTCAATGAAATTTGACGACTTAGTTGTGTGCCGAGTTGTGTATCTCGAGGCAAAACAGCCGAATAGGCCGGAACTAAAAGGACATCGTCGAAGGTAAGTGCTTTTTTAATAAGACGCATAAAAACCCCTAGACACAAAATATGATTATAAAGGTTTCATGATGAAACCTCATAAATCTCGAGAAAACTTGCGATCCTTACGGATTTTTGCTTTCGTTTTTAATTCAGCATCTTTATTTTGATTGGCTTTTTTACGTCTGATTTTCTTGGGATCAATCAAAATCGGACGATATAACTCAATTCTGTCTCCTTCATATACTATATCCTGAGGACTTAAGGTGACTCCAAACACGCCTATTTGTCCTTTTTTATTGAACAATTGGTCGTCTAAGCTAAGGACAATCTTCATCTGAAATAAAGCCTCATAAAGTGTGCAGGTCTTTTGACTCGATACCACTAGATGATGATGTGACAAAATTGGTGGAATCTGCCTAGCATCACATAACTCAACAAGCATGTTCGAGGATAGATTATTCGCCATAAAAATCATTTGCCCGTTTAACAAAGCTGTTAACAAAGGTGTTTGCAATCACACTAAAAACGGGTCCAATTAACTTATCTAGTAAGAAATTTGAAAATTCATAATGCAAAGCAAACTCAATCTTGCAAGCATCTTCCGCAAGAGGCATAAAAACCCAATGACCTTCAAATGCTTTAAATGGGCCAGAAACAAACGTCATATCAATATTAGTGGGTGACTTTTGAGTATTTTTGGTATGAAAGTACTGATTAACCCCTTTAAAATTAATGTTAATCTTGGCTTCCATGAGTTCAGGGGTTGACTGAAATATCTCCACCCCTCCACACCAGGGCAAGAATTCTGGGTATTTCTCAACATCAGTCACTAAGTCGAACATCTGCTTAGAGGAGTGTTGAATAAGTAGTGATTTGTGAACGTCTGCCATAATTCTTCCAATATCACTATATTATCAATGATTTAGAAATACTTTTCTCACTTTTGGATGAACATCAAAATATAATTGATCTATGAGCATTATTGAAAATAAGAAAGCCTTCTTTGATTATTTTGTAGAAGACCGTCTCGAAGCGGGTCTTGTTCTAGAGGGCTGGGAAGTTAAAGCGATTCGGGCTGGAAGAGGCAATATTAAAGAAGCTTATGTGGTCATTAGGAACGCGGAACTCTATTTGATTGGATGTCATATTAGCCCACTTCCTGAAGCATCGACCCATATTCATCCAGACCCAGTTCGAACAAGAAAATTATTACTCCATTTAGAACAAATTAATAAACTCATTGGTAAAGCAGAACAAAAAGGCTATACCTTGGTTCCACTCAACCTCCACTATGCAAAAGGACGTATTAAATGTGAGATCGGCCTTGCTAAGGGTAAAAAACAATTTGATAAACGTGAAACTGAAAAGCAACGTGATTGGGTTCGTGAAAAAGCTCAAATTAGTCGAGGTAAATACGAGTAAAAAATGCACTTTAATTGTGCATAACCGCCCTAAAATGTGACGAATGACTTTCGTACTTAACAAAAAAGTATTATCTTGTAGAAATGATAAAACCCTTCGATGAGATGTTCGATGATTTGGGCAAACCTCGTACTCACTACAAGGAGTTCAGCGAATGGTTAGCAAAGCAAAGTGAAAGTCAAATGTCACTTAAAAGGGCTGAAGCTGAACTGATATTTCGAAGAATTGGTATTACGTTTGCGGTCTACGGAGATGAAAAAGGAACAGAAAGAACCATTCCCTTTGATCAAGTTCCTCGTATTATTCCTGCCAAAGAATGGGCTATCCTTGAAGATGGCTTAAAACAACGTGTTAAAGCACTCAATATGTTTTTACATGATATTTATCATGAAGAAAAAATATTAAAAGCTGGCCTAATTCCTAAAGAACAAATCTACAATAATTCTCAATATCGCCCTGAAATGCGATTCATTGATTTACCTCGTAATATCTATGCACATATCGCTGGTATCGATATTATTCGCGCCGATGCTGGTGAATACTTTGTATTGGAAGATAATCTGCGTGTTCCTTCTGGCGTATCTTATATGGTTGAAAACCGTAAGATGATGATGCGATTATTCCCTGACTTATTTGAACGTCATCGTATTGCTCCAGTCGAACATTATCCTGACCTCCTTTTAGAGTGCCTGAAAACTGCTGTTCACAGTAGCGTCAAAAAACTGAATGTTGTGGTGTTAACTCCTGGTATGTATAACTCAGCCTATTTTGAGCATTCATATTTAGCTCAACAGATGGGCGTTGAACTTGTTGAAGGTAAAGATTTATTTGTAAAAAATGAACAAGTCTTTATGCGAACAACGCAAGGACCTCAGCTAGTTGATGTGATCTATCGCCGCATTGATGATGACTATTTAGATCCTTTAGCCATGAGACCAGACTCAACTCTTGGTATTCCTGGGATACTAAATGCTTATCGTGCTGGCAATGTGGGAATCAGTAATGCTATTGGAACTGGAATTGCTGATGATAAATCGATCTACCCTTATGTCCCTGAAATGATTGAGTTTTACCTCAATGAAAAAGCCATTCTTAAAAATGTACCTACCTTTCAATGTCGCAGGGAAGAAGATCTTAAATACACCTTAGCGAATCTAGAGAAGTTGGTAGTCAAAGAAACCCATGGTGCGGGTGGCTATGGAATGTTAATTGGCCCGGTTGCTACAAAGGCTGAAATTGAAAGCTTTAGAAAATATTTGACTGCTCATCCTGATAAATATATTGCACAGCCAACACTCGCTTTATCCACTTGTCCAACCTTCGTAGATGCTGGTATTGCACCAAGACATATTGATCTTCGCCCTCTTGTCTTGTCAGGTAAACAAATCAACATGGTACAAGGTGGATTAACCCGAGTTGCACTAAAAGAAGGCTCCTTAGTTGTGAACTCTTCACAAGGTGGTGGCACAAAAGATACATGGGTACTGGAGTCATAATGTTAAGTAGAACAGCTGACTGCCTGTATTGGATGGCACGCTATACAGAGCGCGCAGAAAACACTGCTAGGATGTTAGACGTTGCTTATCAAACCTCTTTGATGCCACAGCCATTAGAGTTTATGCAACAAAGCTGGCGAAAACTACTGAATGTGAGTCTTTTAGAAGCGCTTTTTGAAAAAAAATATACTAGCTACAGCCGAGAAAATATCTTAGAGTTTATGATTTTTGATGCCGAGAATACTTCTAGTATTGTCTCCTGTTTAAATGCTGCCAGAGTCAATGCTCGTATTATTCGAGGAAAAATACCCTCTGAGGTTTGGGAAACGCAAAATTTAACCTGGTTAAATCTTCATGAGTTTTTACCAGAAAGCTCCGCCCATGACCCATCTGCATTCTTCGAATGGGTTAAATATCGTTGTCATTTATTTCGTGGGGTTGTTTTCGGCACTATGCTGACCAACGAAGCACTTCATTTTATGGAGTTTGGGACTTATCTAGAGCGCTCTGACAATACCGCACGGATCTTAAAAGCCAAGTATCTTGCGCCACCCGATCAGAGCCAACAACAAAGTCAATCGCTTCAATTAAACGTAACTAAAATTGATCACGCCAACGATACTTTTGACTTTTATCATTGGGTTTCATTATTACGTTCAGTTTCTGCTTTCGAAATTTTTCGTCAAACCTATTCCGATCAAATAACTCCAGATCGGATTGTAGAGTTATTGGTATTTAACAATCAATTGCCGAGGTCACTCATCAAGTGTATCGATCAAATACTGATGCTAGTCCATTTACTGAAAAATAATAAGTCAAAAGAAATTGAACGCTTAATAGGGAAATTAAAGTCAGAGTTAGATTACTCTAATATCGAAGATATTAACTCAGAGGGATTAGATCAATTTATACAGCGGTTTTTAGAAAAAATAAATCATATTGCCGATGAGTTTAGCAGTGCCTACTTGATTCCTTTATCAGCTTAATCTTATGCATTTAATCATTACTCACCGCACAGAATACATCTATGAGAGATCTGTTCACCACTCCATACAAGAGCTCAGGCTTACACCATCAAGTACATCTAACCAAATTGTGAACAATTGGAAAATATCGGCTCCAAATAAACTTAGTGAATCGATTGATGCTTTTGGTAATTCTTGCCATGTTTTTGTAATGGATAATAATTATATGAACTTGATCATTGAAGCGAAAGGTGAAGTGATCACAAAAAATCAATACATCTTTGAAGATACTAAGGATGCAGTTTCACCTTACTACCTTCTTCAATCAACTGACCTGACACAAATCTCCCTAGCCATGATTCGGTATTTTGAAAAATTCAATAAAAAGGTTTGGACACCGGAACTTTTATTGAAACTAGCTAAAGAAATTCGTAAAATTATTATCTATAAAGCAGGAATTACTAATATTGAAACATCGGCCGCGCAAGCCTTTGAATTAAAAAAAGGTGTTTGCCAAGATCACACTCATATTATGCTGAGTCTGTGCCGGTCATTCGGAGTTCCGGCTAGATACGTGAGCGGCTACTTTTATGAAGAAAACGAATCAAATTTAGCAAGTCATGCTTGGATTGATGTATGTTTAAATATCGATGAAGCGATCTGGCATAGTATCGATATTACAAATGCTTGTTTTAGTGATGAACGACATATACGACTTGCTGTGGGGCGAGATTACGCACATGTTTCTCCAGTTAAAGGGATAAGATCTGGCGGTGGGGGTGAGGAGCTCATTACTAAACTTGACATTGAAAAATGTTAAATTATTGAATATTTAATTTTTCCTATTTACTATGACCTATTGTGTAGCGATTTGCCTTGAAGAAGGCCTAGTTTTTTTATCGGATACCAGAACGAATGCTGGAGTAGATGATATTGGTACTTTTCGTAAAATGACCATCTATAAAAAGGATGATCAACGCATTTTTACTCTCTTAAGCGCAGGCAACTTGGCTATTTCACAAGCCGTAAAAGAAATTATTAATCAAGGTTATCTATTTGATGGAATGAATATTTGGAACGCTAAGAATGCCTACGAAGCAGCGTTAGTGGTCGGTTCAGCGATTCGTAAAGTCAAAGAACGGGATGAAAGAGCCTTAGCAGATGCTGGTATCGATTTTAATTGCAACTTTATTTTCGGGGGACAAATCTTCGGCGAAAAGCCTCGTTTATTCAATATCTATTCAGCAGGGAATTTTGTAGAGTCTACCCATGAGACCTGCTATTTTCAGATTGGTGAGGCCAAGTATGGCAAACCAATTCTAGACAGGGTTATTAAACACCATACACCTCTCGACTTAGCCACGAAATCCGCTTTGATCTCGATGGACTCTACCCTCAAGAGTAATATATCCGTTGGCTTACCACTCGATCTATTTGTTTATGAAACAAACTCTTTTAGTCTTCATAAAGCCATCACCATCGATGACTCTAACCCTTACTTCGGTATGATTCGCAAACTATGGGGTCAGAAGTTAACTGAAATTGTGATGAGTATTCAGGAGCCTAACTGGGAGGACAATCCAGAATTTTTGGCAATCATGGCCACCCCAGAAAAAATTGGCCCTATAACTCTCATTGAGAACTCAGGGCCTGAACATTAGACGGGTTTAGCCAAGTCTTCCCAAGTGGTGATCACAGTATCTGGGTTGAGGGAAATTGAGGAAATCCCCTTCGCCATGAGCCATCTTGCAAAATCCGGATGATCTGAAGGGCCTTGTCCGCAAATACCAATATATTTTCCTTTAGATAAACAAGCTTTAATAGCACGCTCAATTAAAAAGAGAATTGCTGGATCACGCTCATCAAAATCTAGCGCCAATAGTTCCATTCCAGAATCTCGATCAAGCCCTAGAGTCAATTGTGTTAAATCATTTGATCCAATAGAAAAGCCGTCAAAGTACTCTAAAAACTCATCGGCTAAAATAGCATTGGAAGGCACTTCACACATCATCACTATTTTTAACCCATCCTTGCCACGAGTAAGTCCATTTTGAGAAAGTAGGCCAATGACACGTTCAGCTTGTTTGACTGTTCGAACAAATGGAATCATTAACTCGACATTATCCAATCCCATATCGTTACGAACTCGCCGAATAGCAGTACATTCCATCTCAAAGGCTTTAGCAAAGTCAGCGGAGATATAACGAGAAGCACCACGAAAACCTAACATTGGATTTTCTTCATCGGGTTCATATCTTGAACCGCCAATCAGCTTTTTATACTCATTGGATTTAAAGTCTGAAAGACGCACAATGACTGGCTTAGGATAAAAAGCAGCGGCAATGGTTGCAATCCCTTCTGACAACTTATCAACGTAAAAAGCGATCGGGCTAGCATGTCCTCTAGCGACACTTTCTACGGCTACCTTTAAATCATTATCAATATTAGGGTATTGCAATATAGCGCTGGGATGAACACCTATATTGTTGTTGATAATAAACTCTAGACGCGCCAATCCAACACCTTGATTGGGGATCTGACAAAAGTTAAATGCCAATTGAGGATTACCGATATTCATCATGATTTTTACAGAAATCTCAGGCAATTTACCACGATGAACCTCACTAACTTCAGTGTCAATCAAGCCATCATAAATTTTTCCCTCATCACCTTCTGCACAAGATACTGTTACCATCGCTCCATCTTTAAGGACTTCGGTGGCATCAGCACAACCAACTACCGCAGGAACACCAAGCTCTCTTGCAATAATTGCCGCGTGGCAAGTACGACCTCCACGATTAGTGACAATGGCAGCTGCCCTTTTCATGACAGGCTCCCAGTTAGGATCAGTCATATCAGCAACTAAAACATCCCCAGGTTGTACGCGATCCATTTCGGAAGCATCTCGTATCACACGAACCGGGCCAGCGCCAATTTTTTGACCAATGGCTCGACCATGCGTTAAAACAGCCGCATCGCCTTTTAATTTATATTTAAGTTCTACTTTACCGTCAGCTTGACTTCTTACAGTTTCCGGGCGAGCTTGTAATATATATATCTTTTGGTCTATTCCATCTTTACCCCACTCTATATCCATAGGGCGGCCATAATGTTCTTCAATCGTAAGCGCATATTTCGCCAACTCAATGACGTCTTCGTCATTTAATGAATAGCGGTTTCTCAATTCAAGAGGGACATCAATCGTTTTAACACGCCCCTCCTCTGAACCTTCTGTAAATCTCATTTGGATGAGCTTTGAACCAAGATTGCGTCGAATGATGGGGTATTTGCCTTGTCGCAGAGAGTGTTTAAATACGTAAAACTCATCGGGATTAACTGCGCCTTGGACAACTGTCTCACCTAAACCATAACTAGATGTTATAAAAATAGCATCTCTAAAACCTGATTCTGTATCAAGTGTGAACATCACTCCAGAAGATGCTTTATCGGAGCGAACCATCTTTTGAATACCAGCAGATAAGGCTACTTCAGAATGTAAAAAGCCCTTATGTACACGATAAGAAATAGCCCGGTCGTTATACAAAGAAGCAAATACTTCTTTAATACGAAGCAAGACATCATCAATCCCAACCACGTTGAGATAACTCTCTTGTTGTCCAGCAAAGGATGCATCCGGTAAATCTTCTGCGGTTGCGGATGATCGAACCGCGAAAGAGCCAAGACCATCAGCATCTAACTTGATAAATGCCTCACGAATCTCTTTTTCTAAACGATCTTGTAATGGCACTTGAACAATCCAATTGCGTATTTCTTGACCTGCAACAGCTAAAGCTTTGACATCATCAATGTTAAGTCCAGCTAAACGATCAATAATTTTTTGAGTTAAATGGTGATAGTTTAAAAAATCACGAAAAGCCAAGGCAGTAGTGGCAAATCCGGTAGGAACACGAACTCCTTTAGAATGAAGTTGTGAAATCATTTCTCCTAGGGAAGAGTTTTTTCCACCGACGACTTCAACATCGTCCATACGCAACTCTTCAAAGGGAATAACATAAGCATTTTGGAGGGAATCAGAAGACATACAAGCTTTCTATCAATTAAAATTCTTTACTTAAATATATACTCTAATTTTATCAGCCAATCCTTTATATGCCGAATATTCCTCGTACTGTTTTTATTATCTCTGATGGTACTGGCATTACTGCCGAAACCTTTAGCCATTCGATTTTGGCTCAATTTGAAACAAATTTTCATCAAATACGGCTCCCTTTTATCAATACGATGGATAAGGCGAGACATGCACTGCAAGAAGTCAATAATAATGCTTTGAAAAATGGCGTTAAACCGATTATTTTCTCAACTTTAGTCAATCCAGAGATTAACGCGTTAATTCATTCCTCAAACGCTATGGTCATGGATATGTTTCACACCTTCGTCGCACCGTTAGAAAATGAGCTAAATCTCAAATCAACCCATGCGATGGGTCGTTTTCACCAAAATATTGAAACGCAGAGCTATAAAGATCGTATTGAAGCAATTAATTTTTCATTAGCCCACGATGATGGACAGTCCCATAAGAATTTAGAAGATGCTGACGTGATATTAGTTGGCGTTTCTAGAAGTGGAAAAACACCTACCTGCCTTTATCTTGCTATGCAATATGGTATTAAATCAGCAAATTACCCATTGATTCCAGATGATTTTGAACGAGGCATACTTCCTACTGAACTGCATAAATATCACACGAAGCTTTTTGGCCTAACCATCGACCCACAAAGGTTATCTCAAATTAGGAACGAAAGGCGGCCAGGTAGTAAATACGCTTCATTAGAAAATTGTCGTTATGAAGTCAACGAGGCGCAAAATATGATGCAAAGGGAAAGTATTCCTTCTCTATCTTCAACACATAAATCGATTGAAGAAATCTCAACGACGATATTACAGATTATAAAATCAGATAAAAATCTCTACTAAACAATGATTAAGTAGATTATTTATTTAGGTATATTTACGAATTCTGACTGTTTCAAATAAACAGACGGAGCATGCTGAGCTAACGTTCAAAGACTCAATTCCCATTTCCTGCGGAATATGAACGCTAGTGGCCATTTCTATAAATAAGGGATGAGCACCCCGCCCTTCATTGCCCATGACCCAGGTAACTTTACCCCTTAAACGATCGCCCAATTGAAATAAGTCCAACGCTTGGGTATTTAAATGCGTAACGAGTAAAGAATTTGATGAGCGCTCCAATAGATGTTCAACCGATACTGACTCCAGAATTTCCAAATAAAGATGCCCACCCATTCCTGCTCTGAGAACCTTTAAAGACCAAATACTTGCTGTTCCAACTGTACAAATAACGCGATTAAAGCCTGAAGCAGCAGCGGTTCGCAACATAGTTCCAACATTACCACTGTCTTGAATCCCATCCAAGACAAGGGTATCAACCGCTTCACCTAGATCATACTCTTGAGTAGGAATCAGTATCGTACAGACTATAAGAGGCCCGTTCACAAGACTAGTTAACGAAGAGGAAAGTGCCTCATTCACCAAAATCATCTCTGGAAAAACTAGATCATTAGCCTCACAATCGAGAATGCAAGCCTCTATCAGTGCAGCAATTTCTGGATTTTCTAAACTTTGTGTATTCGTTAATATGGAGGTAATTTTTGGAATCTGATGGGCTTTTACCCATGCGTCCATCAAATGTATACCTTCAATCAGCGCATGACCAGTCTCCTTCCTTAATTTTGCAGCTCGCGAGCCACCCTCAATATGAACTCTCAATTTTTTAATATGCTCATTTTGTGGTGATTCAACATAACGAAAATAACTTGCGATATCAAGCATGAGGATGCCCTAATAATTCTTTAACCGGCCTAAATGACTGGCGATAACCAGGTATCAAACCATACTGGACTAGCCTAGATAAATGCATTTTCGTTGGATAACCCATATGTTGATCGAAACCATAATCTGGATATTGATGATGCATCAACAACATTTCACGATCTCGAGTCACTTTCGCAAGAATCGATGCTGCAGATATTGAAGGCTCTATTGTATCCCCCTTGATAATTGCTCTTGCGTTAATCTCAATATCTGGAAGCCGATTACCATCAACTAGAACTAGGTGTGGAGTCATCTTAAATTGAACAATGAGGTGGTTTAATGCCCTCTTCATTGCTAACATCGTAGCCTGAAGAATATTGAATTGATCAATTTCTTGTGGGCTTGCACTACCAATACCCCATGCTAAAGAATTTTGCATAATTTCATCATAAAGAGAAGCTCTTTGCATCGAAGATAGTTTTTTTGAATCTTTTAAACCGCTAATTGGATGGTGGGGATCTAGTATGACGGCACCAGCAAGAACATTACCCACTAATGGACCTCTCCCTGCTTCGTCTATTCCACAAATGAGTTCCATCACAATTTCCCCTTAATAAGGATATTTAGCAATGGTATCTGCAATCGCTTGAGCAGCAAGCTGACCGGTAGGCTGTCTCAATATTTGATGAAGCTCATCAAATATTTCAACTAACTCGGCTACTTGAGAGGGGTGATCTAACCATTCCAATGTTCCTTTAGCGAGAACTTCTGGAGTTGCTTCTTCTTGTAATAACTCTGGAACCACAAAATTTTGACATAAGATATTCGGTAAACCAATGTAGGGCAAATAACCCTGACGCTTCATAATTTCTGCAGTTAACCAAGGAACTGTATAAGAAATTACCATCGGCTTTTTCCACAAAGCAGCTTCTAATGTGGCTGTCCCGCTGGCAATCAGTACGGTATCAGATGACTCCAAAATTAAACTTGAATTCTCTGTAATCAACTCAATATGAATATCTGGCGACTTCTCTAGAGCTAATTTTTTTAAAGCTTCAAGGGGTGCTCTAAGAGCAGGAGTTGCTACTGGAGTTAAAAAGCGAATTTTTTTGCCATGCGTCTTGTGCATGATTAACATCGCATCAAAAAAACCTTTTGCGATATATTGAATTTCAGATGCGCGACTACCAGGTAATACAGCAACAAGATTTTCATCTTCTCCAATTTCACCATATTCCAAAAGACCTTTTAAGAATAATTGTTTCTTAGCTTCTAATGGATTTGGTTTCAAAGGAATTTTATTGGCTAATGGGTGACCAACATATGTCGCCTTCATTCCGACTTCATGGTAGATGCGTGGTTCAAAAGGAAATATACACAACATGTGGTCTACTGCTTTTTTAATTCCAAAGATTCGGTAACCACGCCACGCCCAAATAGAAGGGCTAATGTAGTGAATCGTAGGTATACCCATCTTGCGACATTTTTTTTCAACAGCATGATTAAAGTCTGGAGCATCAACACCAATATAAACATCAGGCCGCTCTTTTTCAATTCTAGAGATGAGTTGTCGTCGTATATTAAAAATTTGACGAAGGTTACCAAGGACTTCCACATACCCTCTTACACTTAATGCATCCATCGGCCAAGAAGATTCAAAGCCTTTCTCAAGCATTCTAGGTCCACCGATACCAAAAAATTGACTTTGTGAGAACGAAGAATGACTTTTCAATCCTTCAATTAATTCAGCCCCAAGTAAATCTCCAGATGGTTCTCCAGCAACACACGCAATAAGAGATGTCATGGATTATCGAATAATTCCACGTGATGATGAACTAATGAAATTTAAAAAAGTATCAATTTTTTCGATCGCATCTTGCGCAAGGGTCGTCTGATCAAATCCCTCAGTTTTCATTAACTGAATGGCAATCTTAGCTTCTTCGAAGGTTAATCCATCTTTATATAAAATCCTGTAGGCATGGCGTAAAGCAGATATTGTTTCGGGAGTAAAGCCTCTACGCTTTAAACCTTCCGCATTTAATCCGTAGGGTTGTGCTTTATCTCCAGCCGCTATGACAAATGGTGGAATATCCTGAACCAAGGCGGAAGCCCCTCCAAGCATAGAATGTTGACCAATTCGGACAAATTGATGTACCCCAGACATTGCTCCTAAAATCGCCCAATCTTCCACAATCACATGTCCTGCAATTTGTGCATTACTCGAAAGTATGGTGTGATTACCGATGACACAATCATGAGCAATATGCACATAAGTCATAATCCAATTGTCGTTACCAATCTTAGTTAGCCCTTTATCTTGAATTGTTCCAGTATGTATCGTTGCAAATTCACGAATTGTATTGCGATCCCCAATAATGAGTTCAGTTGGTTCTGCGTTATATTTCATGTCTTGTGGAGCACCACCCAAAGACACAAAATGACCGATAATATTTTCTCGTCCCAGACGTGTATGCCCCTCAATCACAGTGTGAGAACCTATTTTTGAATGGGCACCAATCGACACATTCGAACCAATGACTGCATAAGGACCTATGACGACAGTCGGGTCTATGATTGCTTTAGAGTCGACAATTGCCGTTGGATGAATCAAAGACATCTTATTTTTCCTTCTTCCTTATTGCACATAGCAAGTCTGCCTGACAAACCATATCGTCTGCAACCGTTGCAAAAGCCTTAAATTTCCAAATACCACTTTTGTACCGATCTACTTCAGCATTTAAAATTAATTGATCCCCTGGAATAACAGGTTTTTTGAAGCGAGCATTATCGATTCCAGCAAAGAAATAGATAGAATCCTCTTCCACGTTCTCTGAAAAAGCTAATAAGGCGGACGCCTGAGCTAAGGCTTCGAGCAATAAAACGCCAGGCATCACTGGATATTCCGGAAAATGTCCTTGGAAAAATGGCTCATTGGCAGTCACATTTTTTAAAGCCTTTATCCGAACCCTTGGATCTAATTCAAGAACACGATCCACCAATAAAATTGGATAACGATGTGGAAGTAATGTTAATATTTTATTAATATCTAAACGCATTTCATTAGGCATAACTTCTTTCTTTTTTTTTTATTTTTTTATAATACTTTTAATTTGTTGGCGAAGTTTATCAATCCCGCGAAGGATCGCTGCATTTTTCTCCCATTGTGCATGTTCTGTAAATGGAAAAACTCCAGTGTAATGCTTGCCTGATGTAGTAATCGATTTAGTAATAGAAGTGCCGCCAGAAATAGTTGTTCTATCAGCAATCTTTAAGTGACCCGAGAAATTAGTATAGCCGCCAATAACACATAAACTTCCTACTTCAGTGCTCCCCGCTATCCCAGAGCAACCAGCCATAACGGTATGAGCACCCACTTTTACATTATGGCCAATCTGAACTTGATTATCAAATTTACAGCCATCCCCAATTAATGTGTCGGACATTGCCCCACGATCAATCGTCATTGATGCACCACACTCAACATCATTTCCAATAATGACTCGTCCAGTCTGTGGAATCTTCACCCATTGGCCTCCTAGAGAAGAAAAGTCAGGAGCAAATCCAAATCCATCAGACCCTATTACAACCCCGCCGTGAATGATACATCTTTTGCCGATCAAGCAGTCATTGTAGACGACCGTCATTGGATGAATAATCGTATCCACTCCTACCTGAACATTGATGCCTAGCCTGACGTGAGATACAAGATGAACACCACTTTCGATAACCGCACCAGCAGCTACGGAACAGTATGGTCCTATCGTACAGTCAGGTGCAATTGTGGCTGTGGGATCTACGTGAGCCAGTGGGTGAACGCCAAAAATATTTTTAACTTCTCGTAGCGATTCAAAATATTGAGCCACACGAGCAAATAATGCATAAGGATTAGAAGTAATTAGGAAAGAACGCTGGATAGTCGATGACGTATTTACAAACTCAAAATCTACTTGGTTAACTATCAAGGCGCCAGCAAGACTGACTAATGACTGACTACGGTAAATTGGATTAACTAAAAATGATATGTGTTCGGATTTTGCAACATCAAGCGGCGAAAGTCCAGAGATCTCATGAGTGGCATCACCTTCTAGATGAACACCGAAGTGACTGGCCAGTAATCCTAGAGATACTTTTTCAGACATAGGCTAGAAAGTTCACCATTAGAGTGAAGGAATTACTTTGAATTGAGTGCTGCTATAACTTCATTCGTAATATCAACTCTAGAGCTTACAAAGGCAGCTTCTTGAATGACGATGTCGAGCTTTTTCTGTTCAACAAGGGACTTTAATACTTGATTCGCTTTTTCAAAAATCTTCGACCTCTCTTCAGCACCACGACGCTGAGTATCTTCAATTAACTCGCGTTGTTTACGTTGAATTTCACGATCATGCTCGGCTAACTCCCTTTGCCGACGAATTCTGTCCACCTCAGGTATCACCAATGCATCTTTATCTAGTTGAGCTGCCTCTGCTTTAATTTTAGCGACCCCATCTCGAACATCCTTTTCGCGGGCACCAAAATCATTTTGCATTTTTAATTGAGCCTCTTTTGCCATTTTGGACTCATTTAAGATTCGCTCTAAACTGACATAACCAATTTTGATCGGAGCGTCTTGTGAGAAGACAGTATTACTATAAGAGATCAAAATTATTGCCGTACAAATAGTGAATTTTTGAATAATTTTTAACAGCTTCATGCAATGTTCCTTAAAGAATTAAAAAGCAGTTCCAATTTGAAACTGGAAACTTTGTACACGATCTAAACTCGTTTGATTCAGAGGAATACCATAACTAAATTTTAAAGGCCCTAATGGTGAAATCCAAGTAATACCCAAACCGTAGGAATATCTTAAATCAGAAATATTGGGCGCTCCATCGTAAACATTACCACCATCAAAGAAACTAAAAAATCTAAGTGTTTTATCCGTTCCAGAACCCGGTGCTGGTATCGAATATTCAACATTAAATACCGCTTTCGAAGAGCCGCCCGTAGGCTGAAATACGCCAATAGCACTATTAAACACCTGAGGACCCATCGACCCAGGTGTAAAACCCCGAACAGATCCGATACCGCCTAAGTAGTAATTTTTAGTGATCGGGAATACTTGATTACCATAGCTTAGACCATACCCAGCTTG
>CANJBQ010000043.1 GCA_947472645.1 Burkholderiaceae bacterium | reverse complement strand
TTATCTTTTGGCGGCACTTGCATACCCACCAATATTTTTCCGTAATCAGCGCCATGATTTCTATAATGGAAAAGACTAATATTCCAATGTGGAGACATTGCACTCAGAAAATTCATGAGTGCTCCAGGACGTTCCGGAAATTCAAAGCGATATAACAGCTCATGTTCGGCAAGATCAGAACGGCCTCCCACCAGATGTCGTAGATGGGATTTTGCTAACTCGTCGGTGGTTAGGTCAATAGTGTCAAATCCTGATTGAATCAATTCTTTAGCGATTAATGCGCTATCGCCAAATTTTTGAGTGGCTACACCAATAAATATATAGGCTTTTTTTGCATCAGAAATCCGGTAATTAAATTCGGTCACATTTCTATTACCAACTAAAGAGCAAAAGCGCTTGAAAGATCCACGCTCTTCAGGAATTGTGACGGCAAAAACAGCCTCTTTGGACTCGCCAACATCAGCTCTTTCTGCGACAAAGCGTAAGCGGCTAAAATTCATATTGGCCCCGCAAGCAATGCCAATCAATGTTTTGTTAGTACATTTTTCACGAGCAATATATGATTTCAAGCCGGCGATAGCTAGTGCCCCAGCGGGCTCTAGGATACTTCGGGTATCCGTAAAAACATCATTAATGGCAGCACAAATCGCATCGGTATCTACCGTGATGATTTCATCAACCACATCTTGGCAAATTTTAAAAGTCTCTTTTCCGACAAGTTTAACGGCCGTACCATCTGAAAAAAGTCCTACATCTTTTAATTCAACACGTTTGCCTGCTGCAAGTGAACGCTTCATGGCATCAGAGTCTATGGTTTGGACACCAATGATTTTAATTTCAGGACGAACGGCCTTAATATAAGAGCCGATACCAGCAATAAGTCCTCCGCCACCAATGGCAACAAAAATAGCATCTATGGGTCCTTGGTGTTGACGAAGTATTTCCATCGCAATAGTGCCTTGCCCTGCAATCACTTCTGGGTCGTCAAATGGATGAACGAAAGTGAGCTGATATTTTTCTTTTAAAACTAGCGCATGGTCATAGGCGTCGTTATAAGACTCCCCGAATAAAACAATTTTTACCCATTTACCACCACGATCTTTTACGGCATCAATTTTGACTTGAGGAGTGGTTGTCGGCATCACAATCATTGCGGGGCATCCAAGCTTGGATGCGCTCATAGCGACTCCTTGTGCGTGATTGCCTGCAGAGGCCGCAATTACACCTTTGGTTAGTTGCGCTGCATTTAAGTGGGCCATTTTATTGTAGGCGCCTCTTAATTTAAACGAAAATACAGGTTGATTATCTTCACGCTTCAATAAGATATTATTTTGAAGACGCGCAGATAATTGATGTGCAGATTCAAGCTCTGTTTCACGAGCGACATCATAAACTTTCGCGTTTAGTATTTTTCTTAAATAGTCGTTTTGCATAGTCAGAAGATTATCATAGACAGACTAGAATACCTGATGGACTCATCAATACATTCCTTTTTGCAAGCACTATCGATTCCTTGGATTGGACTGCCTTCCGTCGGAATATTTTCGTTTTTGTCGGCCACTTTGATACCGCTAAGCTCTGAAGCCGTCTTTTTTGGGTATTTAGTGAAGTTTCCAGAGAACATATGGGCATTAATTGGGGTGGCTACACTCGGCAACACCTTGGGAGGGGTATTTAATTGGGTTTTAGGTTACTTATCAAAAAAGACCAAAAATGCAATCAAAAAAGACAGAATGACAACACCGGAGTCTAAATGGGTCACTTATTTACAAAGATGGGGTACCAAAAGCCTACTTTTCTCGTGGATTCCCTTTATAGGTGATCCATTAACAGTTCTAGCGGGTTGGTCACAATGGAAATTTTGGCCATGTTTGATGTATATGACAATCGGCAAAGGCTTAAGATATATTGCCATTGCTTACTTTTTTACGATTTTCTCTCTTTAATGCTGGAAAATCCGGTATAGCAACACTGGCTGTCCAATTGAGAGAATTTGGCAGAGATTTTTACCCTCAATTAGAATAGGCTTTTAGCGAAAAACAAGATGAACGCCCCAATATATTTCGAACCTCCTAAGAATTTGACAAGCCTTCCTTCCAGACTTCGTGAGATTCCTTATAACTACACCTCTTTTTCTGATCGTGAGATTGTGATTCGTATTCTTGGGGATGATGCTTGGCGGATCTTAGATGGATTGCGAAGCGAGCGGAAGACAGGTCGATCAGCCAGGATGTTATACGAGGTTTTAGGGGATATTTGGGTAGTTAGCCGAAACCCTTATTTACAGGACGATTTACTCGATAATCCCAAACGATTAAAAGCACTAATAGATGCACTTCATCATCGTTTAATTGAAATTGAAAAAAGAATCACGCAAGACTTAGAGGATAAGGTCTCACAACTAGTCAAGGCGGCAAGAGTTGCGGTGCAGACTTTTGCTAAAGATTTTGAGCACGCTAGGGCGCTTCGTATTCGAGCTAAAAAAGTGTTGGGTAAAGTAACGGCACATGACAATATCGGATTTGATGGCTTTGTCAGAGTCTCACATGTTACTGATGCGACAGACTGGAGAGTGGAGTATCCATTTCTCGTTTTAACACCTGACAGTGAGTTAGAAATCCCAGCATTAGTTAAAGGCTGTATTGAGCTTGGATTAACCATTATTCCTCGAGGCGGTGGAACTGGTTATACCGGTGGAGCGATTCCTTTAACACCCATGTCAGTAGTGATTAATACCGAAAAATTAGAAAAGATGAACTCGGTAGAGTTTGAAAGAATTCCTGGCGTTCAAAAAGACGTTGCAACTATTTTTACAGAAGCTGGTGTCGTTACCAAGCGCGTAGCAGATGCAGCTGATCGTGCCGGACTTGTTTTTGCAGTAGATCCAACCTCGCTTGAGGCTAGTTGTATTGGTGGCAACATTGCCATGAATGCTGGCGGTAAGAAAGCTGTCCTTTGGGGAACTGCACTGGATAACTTACTTTGGTGGAGGATGGTTGATCCGCAGGGGAATTGGTTAGAGATCCAAAGGATGGACCATAACTTAAGCAAAATTCACGATGCTCCTGTCGCCACTTTTGATTTAATCTGGTCTGAGGGAACGCAGGCGCCTGGTGCTTTGGTACTTAAAAAAGAGACATTAGTAATTGAAGGCCGACGCTTTAGAAAAGTTGGGCTTGGTAAAGACGTGACAGATAAATTTTTATCTGGACTACCTGGTGTTCAAAAAGAAGGTTGCGACGGATTAATCACGAGTTCAAAATGGGTTTTACACCGAATGCCCAAAGAAGTGCGTACGGTATGTCTAGAGTTCTTTGGTCAAGCAAGAGATGCAATTCCTAGTATTGTGGAAGTAAAAAATTATCTCGATGAGCAGACTAAAAAAGGCGGAGCCATTTTAGCGGGGCTTGAGCATTTAGATGAAAAATATTTAAAAGCGGTTGATTACTCGACCAAATCAAAACGAAACACTCTACCCAAAATGGTGCTGATTGGTGACATTGTTGGAGATGACGCTAATGTAGTAGCTGCCGCAGCTAGTGAAGTCATTCGTATCGCCAATAATCGTGTCGGCGAGGGATTTGTAGCAATCAGCCCAGAAGCACGTAAAAAGTTTTGGCTGGATCGCGGAAGGACAGCCGCTATTGCAAGGCATACAAACGCCTTTAAAATCAATGAAGATGTTGTTATTCCATTGCCCCGTATGGGGGAGTACACAGATGGTATTGAGAAAATCAATATTGAGCTTTCCATCAAAAATAAACTATTATTGTTGGATCGGCTTGAAGAATATTTTCTCAAAGGTAACCTCGTTTTAGGTAAGTCGGATGACGCATCAGAAATACCCTCTGCAGAAATTCTGGAAGATCGTGTTAGTCAAGCGACACAACTGATTCATGAAGTTCGAAGCCGTTGGACAGAGTATGCCAATCATGAGGACCAATATTTTGATCAGTTACAAGACCGAAGAATCCGTGTTTCATGGAAATTAGAAGTACGGGATATCCTTCAACAGATTTTTATGGGAGCAGTATTTGCGCCAATTGTGGCGCAGTGCGCAACTATTCATAAGAGCGTTTTACGTAAACGCGTTTTTGTTGCGTTGCATATGCATGCAGGTGATGGTAACGTTCACACTAATTTGCCAGTCAACTCAGATGACTACGAAATGATGCAAGAAGCTCATGAGGTTGTTGGCAGAATCATGGTTTTAGCAAGAGAGCTAGATGGAGTCATTTCTGGCGAGCATGGCATTGGTATTACCAAGTTAGAGTATTTGACTGACGAAGAATTAAAAGATTTTAGAGCCTATAAATTAAAGATTGATCCAGAGGGACGATTTAATAAAGGCAAACTCATGCCTGGTGGTGACTTGAGTAAGGCGTATACACCGAGTTTTGGATTGATGGGCCACGAATCGCTGATTATGCAACAAAGTGATATTGGCGCAATCTCTGAGAGTATTAAAGATTGTCTGCGTTGTGGGAAATGTAAACCGGTGTGCGCTACGCATGTTCCAAGAGCTAACTTACACTATAGCCCGCGCAATAAAATCCTCGCGACTTCTTTGTTGATAGAGGCCTTTTTATATGAAGAGCAAACACGGCGTGGAATATCCATCAAGCATTGGGAGGAGTTTGACGATGTTGCTGCACACTGTACGGTCTGTCATAAGTGTGTAACCCCGTGCCCTGTAAAAATTGATTTTGGTGATGTAACGATGAATATGCGTAATTTATTACGTAAGATGGGGCAAAAGAAATTTCATCCAGGCGCAACTGCAGCGATGTTCTTTTTGAATGCTACAAATCCTGAAACCATCAAGTTGGCTAGAAAAGTCATGATTGATTGGGGTTATAAAGCGCAGCGTATTGGGCATCAGCTTTTTAAGAGTCTAGCGAAGCAACAAACTCAAAAACCAAAAGGATCGCTGGGTAAACCGCCTATTCAAGAACAGGTCATTCATTTTATTAATAAAAAAATGCCAGGTAATTTGCCCAAGAAAACAGCCAGGGCTTTACTTGATATTGAAGATGCATCCATTGTGCCGATTATTCGAAATCCAAAGACAACGACCGTAGATTCCGAAGCGGTATTTTATTTCCCGGGCTGTGGGTCTGAACGATTATTTTCACAAGTGGGTTTGGCAACACAGGCCATGCTTTGGGAGGTTGGCGTTCAAACGGTATTGCCCCCAGGGTATTTATGTTGTGGTTATCCGCAGAAGGGTTCGGGGGATTTTGATAAAGCAGATAAGATGATTACAGACAATCGTGTTCTGTTTCACCGCGTAGCCAATACCCTCAATTATTTAGATATTAAGACGGTTATTGTGTCGTGTGGCACATGCTATGACCAGCTTGCCGGATATGAGTTTGATAAAATTTTCCCGGGATGTAGGATTATTGATATTCATGAGTTTTTGCTGGAAAAAGATGTCAAGTTACATGGCGTTCAAGGAACTCGCTATATGTATCATGATCCGTGCCATACGCCGATGAAGTTACAAGATCCCTTAAAAACGGTAAATCAACTGATTCAAACGGATGATAATACGAAGATTCAAAAAAACGACCGCTGCTGTGGAGAGTCAGGAACCTTGGCATTAACAAGGCCCGATATATCGACGCAAATTCGATACAGTAAAGAAGCTGAAATGATAAAAGGGGCATCAGCTTTAAAAGATGGTTTTAGTGGTGATGTAAAAATATTAACTAGTTGTCCGTCCTGCCTGCAGGGGTTATCTCGTTTTAACGATGATTCGGGTACTACTGCCGATTATATCGTTGTAGAAATGGCAAAACACATATTAGGGGAAAATTGGATGGCCGATTACGTTAAAAATGCAAATACAGGTGGTATAGAGCGAGTGTTGGTGTGATGGCTCAATTGATACCTAACTCGATTGTCGTGCACCAACAGTCAAAAGTGCTTGAGCTAGGCTACTCAGACGGCAAATCATTTCGCTTACCCTTTGAATTTTTAAGAGTGTTATCTCCCTCAGCGGAAGTTCGTGGTCATGGACCTGGACAAGAGACTTTACAAACCGGTAAAAGAAATGTCAGTATTTTAAGCGTAGAGCCAGTAGGTCATTACGCCATTAAGCCTACGTTTACAGATGGACATGATTCAGGTTTGTATTCCTGGGATTACTTATATGAACTCTGCACCCATCAGGATCAGCTTTGGCAAGAGCACTTAAATAAGTTAGCTAAGGCAGGGTTAGATCGTGATGCGTTAATGAAAAAATAATCAAGTAGGAGCTATATAAATGACGCAAACCCATTTTGGATTTGAGAAGGTTGATGAGGCTCAAAAGGCTCAAAAGGTTGCTGGAGTATTCCACTCTGTTGCGAATAAATATGATTTGATGAATGATCTTATGTCGGGTGGATTGCACCGTGTGTGGAAATCTTTTACGATTGCAACGGCAAACGTCTTGCCAGGACAAAAGGTTTTAGACATTGCCGGAGGTACAGGTGACTTGGCTTATGCATTTTCCAAAAAGGCAGGTAAAGAAGGTGAAGTTTGGTTAAGTGACATTAACTCGTCCATGCTAAAAACTGGCCGGGATCGACTGATAGATCAAGGAACGATCATTCCTTGTATTCAATTTGATGCAGAAAAAATTCCGTTCGCTAAAAATTACTTTGATCTTGTTACAGTTTCATTTGGGTTGCGTAATATGACGCATAAAGAGATAGCTTTACAAGAGATGAGCCGTGTGACCAAGCCTGGCGGAAAAACAATGGTGCTAGAGTTTTCGCAACCGGTAGAATTTTTAAAGCCGATTTATGATATTTACTCATTTAAAGTATTGCCTTGGTTAGGTCAAAAAATTGCTGGAGATGCGCAAAGTTATAAGTACCTTGCTGAATCCATCCGGATGCACCCGGACCAAGAAACTTTAAAACTAATGATGTTAAGCGCTGGCTTTGATCAAGTAGAAGTCCATCGGATGTCTGGCGGAATTGTGGCTCTTCATATTGGTTATAAATATTAAATATGGCACAAATACCCGTTCCTACATTCATCATAAATGCTTTGAATCATTTAATTGCGCAAGAACATTGGGCGCAAGAACTATTAATGCCCCATTCCCATAAAGTGATTTCAGTTAGCGTGCCGCTTGGGCAAGCTTTTTTAATGATTAACGATGGATCTTTCACCAATGCTCATCAAGAGAATATTTCTCCCTCAGTGAGCTTTGATATTTCTAAAGAAGCGATTTGGGCTTTTATTAAAGAAGGAAAGCCTGCCGCGCTTAAGTATATTCGTATCTCAGGCGATGTAGATTTAGCTGCAGATTTAAACCATTTAGTGGCAGATCTTAAGTGGGAGGCTGAAGAGGACTTAGCTCAAATCATTGGGGATGCTCCATCACACCTGATTTTTAGAGAGTCAAAAAAAATCCTCCATCAAGGACAAACAGCGGTTCAAAGCTTACAAACCAGCATAAGAGATTATTTGGTTCATGAAAAAAATGTATTAGTTGATAAAAATAATTTTACTCAATTCAAATCTGATCTTCGACAACTACGAGACCACTTAGATCGTACAGAAAAGAAAGTTGCGTTGTTAGAGCGGCAGATACTAGATAGAGTGAAAAATTAAATCATGCAAAGATTAAATCGTATCTTTCGAATTATTTATATACTTTGGCGTTATGACCTTTTTGGTTTATTAAGAAATGCTATTAAACCGGGGTTCTATCGTCTAGCCATAACTCCCCTATCCTTTTTATCTCCTGCCAGAAATCAAGCTCGCGGTGAACGCATTCGTTTAGCTCTAGAGTCGTTAGGCCCGGTCTTTATTAAGTTTGGACAAGTTTTATCCACTCGTCGTGATTTGCTCCCTGAGGATATTGCGAATGAACTTGCCAAGTTACAAGATGAGGTTCCTCCGTTTTCTAATGATTTATCTCGCGCTATTATTGAAAAGGCTTTGGGCGTAGCTATTCCAGAAATATTTAAATCATTTGATGCTACGCCGATCGCCAGCGCCTCCATTGCCCAGGTTCACTTTGGTGTTTTAAAGGGAAATGAAAAAAACCCAGAATGGGAAGATAAGAATGTTGCCATTAAAGTATTAAGGCCAGATATTCTTGGTGTTATAGAGAGTGATCTTGCTTTAATGCATAGTCTTGCGGGTTTGGTAGAAAAATTTTCTGAGGATGGTAAGCGACTAAAACCCAGAGAGGTTGTCGCTGGTTTTGATACCACCATCCATGACGAATTAGATCTGTTAAGAGAGGCATCTAACTGCAGTCAATTGAGGCGTAATTTTGAAGGCTCTAACAAAATTATGATTCCGGAACTTTATTGGGACCTTAGTTCCGTTAATGTGATGGTGATGGAGAGAATGTATGGTATTTCTATTGCTCGATTAGACGATTTGAAAGCGGCTGGTGTCGATTTAAGAACCTTGGCAGTAGATGGCGTTGAAGTATTTTTTACACAGGCATTTTCTCATGGGTTTTTTCACGCGGATATGCATCCAGGGAATATTATGGTGAGTCTTGCCCCAGAAACTTTTGGAAGATTAATTTCTTTAGATTTCGGAATTGTTGGCACCTTATCAGAAATGGATAAAAACTATTTAGTCCAAAACTTTTTGGCCTTCTTTAATCGCGACTATCATCGCGTTGCAGCATTACATATTGAATCGGGTTGGGTTCCTCCAGAAACCAAGGTAGAAGAACTAGAGGGTGCTGTAAGAGCTGTTTGTGAGCCCTATTTTGATCGCCCTTTAAAGGAGATATCCCTTGGGATAGTTTTGATGCGCTTATTTCAGACATCTCGACGTTTCAAGGTTGAAATACAGCCTCAACTCACCTTATTACAAAAAACACTTTTGAATGTAGAAGGTTTAGGGCGCCAATTAGATCCAGATTTAGATTTGTGGAAAACTGTTAAACCTATCATGCAAACGTGGATGAATCAGCAAGTAGGCTTTGGTGGGTTTTGGGAAAAATTAAAAATAGAGGCGCCACAATGGGCGCAAAAGTTACCAACGATTCCCCGTCTTTTAACGACGCTTTTAGAGGCTGAAATTCAGTCTAAAAAAAATAATCAATTAGAAGAAATAAAGCTTTTATTAGAAAAACAAAACAGCCACAAAAGCTCTGCAAGTATATTTACAATAGGGTTAATTCTTGGTGGGGTCTGTGTATGGACCTTTCTTCGTTTTTATGGGTGATGACTGATGCTACTTTGGTTTGTGATCCTCTATTGGATAATTTCGGTTGCCATAGGACTCATTGCCTCGTTGAAGGTTAAAAACGTTACTGATTTCGCCGCTGCTGGCCACGCATTGCCGATGTATGTTGTTACTGCGACAGTATTTGCTACTTGGTTTGGTGCGGAGGCTATTTTAGGTGCTCCAGCAACTTTTTTAAAAGAAGGATTGGCTGGAGTTGTCGCAGATCCTTTTGGCTCCTCATTGTGTTTAATTCTCGTCGGATTATTTTTCGCTAAGCCGCTTTATAAAGCGAAGTATTTGACTATCGGTGATTTTTATCGTGAGAAGTACGGCCGTACTGTTGAGGTTTTAATCACAATATGCATTGCTGCCTCCTATTTAGGCTGGGTATCTGCTCAAATTATGGCTTTGGGTCTAGTATTTAATGTTGTGTCTAATGGTGAAATTTCACGTGAAGTCGGAATGTTAATTGGCTCTGGAAGTGTACTAATTTATACGTTATTTGGTGGTATGTGGGCTGTTGCGATTACAGATTTTATACAAATGATCATCATTGTTGTGGGAATGATTTTTATTGCTTTTCAGGTTAGTGATTTAGCTGGTGGTTTTACACATGTGGTCCAGCATGCTAATAATGCAGGGCTATTTCATTTTTTCCCTAAGGCGAACTTTGCAGAAATTATCGGCTTTATTTCAGCACTCTGTACGATGATGTTAGGATCAATTCCTCAGCAAGATGTATTTCAACGGGTCACATCCTCTAAGACTGTTCAAATTGCCCAAAGGGCTGCGATCTTGGGTGGGGTTTTATATTTTTGTTTTGCTTTTATACCGATGTTTTTAGCCTACTCTGCAAATCTTATTGAGCCAGAGGCTGTGCAAAAGGGGCTCCTCGGTGATACTCAATTAATTCTCCCACAATTAATTTTGCACAACACACCGCTTTTTGCCCAAGTGGTCTTTTTTGGCGCATTGTTATCAGCGATTAAAAGTTGCGCAAGTGCAACTTTATTGGCGCCATCTGTTTCGTTTGCAGAAAACATTATCAAGGGATTTTTTAAAGAATTGACTCCTTCCCAGTACTTATTCATTATGAGAGTGACTACTTTGGTTTTTACAATTTTAGTAACTATTATTGCCCTCAACTCGTCACTTTCGATTTTTAAAATGGTGGAAAGTGCCTATAAAGTGACATTAGTCACTGCATTTGTTCCGTTGTTATGCGGTATTTACTGGTCTAAAGCAAATCCAATAGGCGGACTTCTCTCGATTGTTTTTGGTTTGACGGCCTGGTTAATCACAGAAGCGATATTGCCAGATGGGACCATTCCCCCACAAATGGTCGGTTTAGTCTTTAGCTTTATGGGAATGTTTATCGGCGCTGTATTGATTCCACAAGATATTGTCAAAAAACAAGACACAAATTCAGAGTCTGGTTTTTAAGTACTATCTTCCTAAAAAAGATGGATAATGCTGATTGATGGCATTAGGAATATGAAAAAATACTTTTTAGCGGGCATTTTAGTTTGGGCACCTTTGGCGATTACCATTTGGGTAATTTCATCGGCTATGTCCGTTTTAGATGGCGTCTTTGGCTCCATGATGGCCGGTATTATTACGGTATTGCCATCGAACCTGACTCAAGAACTGATTCATTTTAGAGAAATCCCATTTGTTGGGGTTTTGATTGTTATCGCAGGCATTATTTTGACAGGGATGTTTGCGATTACTTTTGCAGGTCGTTGGATATTAAAAATGTGGGAAAATATTCTGCAAAGGATACCGATTGTTCGATCGATTTACTCTAGCGTAAAACAGGTTTCTGATACATTGTTATCCAGCAGTGGGGATGCATTTAAAAAGGCTGTTTTAATTCGCTACCCTCATGAAAATTCATGGGCTATTGCTTTTCAGACTGGGCATCCAATGAAGGAGGTTGCCGAAAAATTAGGAACGCCACATATTCATGTGTTTGTGCCTACGACACCGAACCCTACGTCGGGATTTTTTATGATTGTGCCAAAGGATAGTGTGATTGAGCTATCGATTTCAGTCGAAGATGCCTTAAAACATATCGTATCCATGGGAACTGTTCCACCCGTGGGTCAAGAAACAAAAATAAATTAAAGAGGTTTAAGTATGTCATTGAGAAGTCACTCAGCTGGTTTAGTTACTGAAAAATTGATTGGTCAAGAAGTGAGTATTGCTGGTTGGGTAAATCGTCGGCGTGACCATGGCGGCGTCATCTTTATTGACCTACGAGATAACCATGGGTTTGTACAGATAGTATGTGACCCGGATCAAAAAGAGGTTTTTGGGACCGCGGAAAATGTGCGTAATGAATATTGCGTCCAAGTGAAGGGGCTTGTTAGAGCCCGTCCAGAAGGCACTGCCAACCCAGATCTGATTACTGGCAAGATTGAAATCTTATGCCAGCAGTTAAATGTTTTAAATCCTTCAGTAACGCCCCCATTTCAGCTAGATGATGACAACTTATCTGAGACAACAAGGTTAACGCACCGGGTACTTGACTTGCGTCGTCCGCAAATGCAAAAAAACCTTCGGTTACGTTATAACGTTGCTATGGAGTGTCGCCGGTATCTAGATCAAGCAGGTTTTATTGATATTGAAACCCCAATGTTGACGAAAAGTACGCCAGAGGGAGCTCGAGATTATTTAGTGCCTTCACGAGTTCATGATGGTCAATTTTTTGCACTTCCTCAGTCTCCTCAATTATTTAAACAATTGTTGATGGTCGCCGGATTTGATCGTTACTATCAAATCGTTAAATGTTTTCGAGATGAAGATTTACGAGCCGATCGTCAACCAGAGTTCACCCAAATCGATTGTGAAACTTCATTTTTAGACGAATTAGAAATTCGTGAAATGTTTGAAAACATGATTCGCCATATTTTTAAAACTGTCATGGATGTTGCTTTGCCAGATCCATTCCCAGTACTAAGTTACCAAGATGCGATGTATCGTTATGGTTCAGACAAACCCGACTTAAGAGTTAATCTTGAATTTACGGATTTAACGGATGTCATGAAAGATGTCGACTTTAAGGTATTTTCAGGCCCTGCAAATGCAGATGATGGTCGAGTGGTCGCATTGAAAATCCCCGGTGGAGCTGCTATTTCGAGAAGTGAGATTGATGAATTCACTCAATTTGTGGGGATCTATGGCGCCAAAGGATTAGCTTGGATTAAGGTTAATCAAATTAGTGATGGACGAAACGGTTTGCAATCTCCTATCGTTAAAAATCTGCATGATAACGCCTTACAAGCAATGCTTGAGGGAACTTCGGCGAAAGATGGAGACATTCTTTTTTTCGGAGCTGACAAAATTAAAGTCGTTAATGATGCGATAGGTGCATTACGTGTCAAAGTAGGTCTTTCTGATTGGGGAAGAGAGAACGGTCTCTTTAAAGAGGGTTGGCATCCATTATGGGTCGTAGACTTCCCAATGTTTGATTATGATGAAGAAAATGCACGCTGGGTTGCGTGTCATCATCCTTTCACAAGTCCAAAAGATGAGCACTTAGCCATCCTCGATAAAGATCCAGGGAAGTGTCTTGCAAAAGCTTATGACATGGTACTCAATGGTTCTGAAATCGGTGGTGGGTCTGTTCGTATTCACCAAGAGTCAGTTCAAAGTGAAGTTTTTAGAGCGCTGAAAATTGGGCCAGATGAAGCGCAAGCAAAATTTGGATTTTTACTAGACGCATTAAAGTACGGAGCTCCCCCTCATGGCGGTATTGCTTTTGGTCTTGATCGAATTGTGACGATGATGACTGGCGCTGACTCTATTCGAGATGTCATTGCTTTCCCCAAAACACAAAGAGCGCAATGTTTGTTGACGCAGGCTCCTAGTGCCGTTGATGAAAAGCAATTACGCGAATTACATATTCGCTTGCGAAGTACAACCCCACAAACGAGCTAATGAGCAATTGTTGGTGTAGGAAACCGTCACTTCACTTTATTCATTAAAGGCTGATGTTAATCATGCGTCCGTCCTCTGCCGATACCACACCAAATACTTCAAGGCCTAGAGGCTTAGGTGATTGGGGAACTGTTAAAACATTATTGCCCTATCTTTCGGTATATCCATGGAGAGTTTTTTTAGCCTTAACTTGCCTCATTTTCGCCAAGGTAGCTAACATCGGAATACCGGTTGTACTAAAGCATTTGATAGATGACTTGGCCTTGCCTGCTGACGATCCAAAACGCTACCTCATTTTTCCACTTGCATTAGTTCTTGCTTATGGCTTATTGCGTCTTTCAGCATCAATTTTTACAGAGCTTAGGGAGTTTATATTTTCCAAAGTTACTCAAAACGCCATTCGTAAAGTAGCGATAGAAGTTTTCGATCATTTACATGCGCTCTCATTGCGTTTTCATTTGGGAAGAAAAACCGGAGGAGTATCACGAGATATTGATCGTGGATCTCGGGGAATTCAGACTTTAATTTCCTATTCGCTATTTAGCATCATTCCAACATTTATAGAGTTTGTGATTGTCTTGATTTATTTAGGCTGGAATTATGATTGGCAGTTCGCTGGAATCACGTTACTCGCGCTTGTTATCTACATTACATTCACTGTAAAAGTGACAGAATGGCGTTCGCAATATCGCCGAAAAATGAATGATATGGATACTAGCGCAAATCAAAAAGCGATTGACTCTTTATTGAATTTTGAGACAGTAAAATATTTTAGTAATGAAGGGTTTGAATCAAAACGTTATGATAGTTTTTTACTGAGTTACCAAAAAGCGGCGATTAAGTCGCAACAATCACTGGCGATTCTGAATATTGGGCAACAATCAATCATTGTTTTAGGCCTCATTGCTATTTTATGGAAAGCGACCCTCGGCGTTCAGCAAGGCCAACTCTCGCTCGGTGATATTGTATTGATTAATACGTTGATGATTCAGATGTACATACCTTTAAATTTCTTAGGGGTTATCTACAGAGAAATTAAACAGGCCATTTTAGATATGGACAATATGTTTAGCCTCTTAGATAAAGATCAAGAAATTAAAGATTTACCCAATGCGATGCCGATTTCTTTACAGCAACCTGAGCTCGGGCCAAGAGTCGTATTCGATCAAGTCAATTTTTCTTATGAATCAAATCGGCAAATTTTAAAAAATATCAATCTGGTTATTGAACCTGGGACAACAACCGCCGTTGTTGGACAAAGTGGTTCTGGTAAAAGCACCTTGTCGCGCTTACTCTTTCGTTTCTATGATGTAGACTCTGGCATCATTTCTTTTGATCAGAAAAATATTGCATATGTTCAACAATCCAGCATTAGAAGAATCGTTGGTATAGTGCCTCAAGATACGGTTTTGTTCAATGACACGATTGGCTATAACATCTCTTATGGAAATCCAAAAGCAACTGAGGAAGAAATGATGAAAGCTGCTAAGGCTGCTCAGATTCATGATTTCATCACTCGCTTACCAGAAGGATATAAGACCTCAGTTGGAGAGCGAGGATTAAAGCTTTCTGGAGGGGAAAAGCAACGTGTTGCGATTGCAAGAACGCTACTGAAAAATCCAGCGTTAATCATCTTTGATGAGGCAACATCAGCACTTGATTCTCAAACTGAGAAAGCAATTCAAGAAGAAATTAACAAATTGACGACGAATCGAACTGCTTTAATTATTGCGCATCGTTTATCGACCATTATTCATGCGTCACAAATACTAGTTATGCATGAGGGCGAAATTATTGAACGTGGTACGCATGAAGAGTTAATAGCTTTGCAAGGAAAATATACAACGATGTGGAACCTTCAGAAAAGAGAAGAGGAAACTAACGAAACACCGTTAGTATCTTCTTTATAAGTTGACACATGACTCAATTACCAACAGAACAAATACTTCGAAAAGCATTTGAAGAAGTTCTGAGTATTGCAGATCCACAAAGATCACTCCCGCCTGTTTTATCTAGAACTTTTCCAAATGAGGTTGAAGGAAATTGTTTAGTAGTTGGTGGTGGTAAAGCAAGTGCATCTATGGCAAATGCCTTTGAGAATTATGCGGCCCAGTATTGGCCGTTGGCAAGGGTCTATGGACATGTTGTGACACGCTATCACCATGACATTCAAACGCCGCACCAAAATAGAAAAATTAAGGTTTCACAAGCTTCACATCCTTTTCCAGATGAGGCGGGTTTAATGGCTAGTAAAGACATCATGCAATTAGTCGACGGATTAAGACCGGGAGATTTATGCGTTGGTTTAATCTCTGGCGGTGGCTCCAGTCTTTTGGCTTTGCCAGAGCAGGGCATTAGCCTCTTAAATTTAACGAACCTATCAAAAGAATTACTCAAATGTGGGGCTCCTATTGAAGATATCAATACGGTCAGAAAACACGTCTCGGCAATCCAAGGAGGCCGACTAGCGCAACTCGCCGTTGAGCGCGGCGCGACTCTGCAAGCCTTTATTATTTCTGACGTTACAGGTGATCAGCCTAGTGATATTGCCAGTGGCCCCTGTTCGTATGACACTAGTACTTTTCAAGATGCTTTAGGTGTTTTAGAAAAATATCAATTACATTTACAGCCAAGCTTATTCGAGATTACTCAACATCTTCAAGCTGGGATTCTTGGAAAAATTCCAGAAACTTTGAAGATGAATGATTGGCATTGTCAAAAAATCCATAATGAAGTATTTGCGACTGCCAAAAAGGGGTTGGATGCAGCCGCAGAATTTTGTGAAGCTCATGGGTATGAAGTACATCATCTAGGCGATCAAGTTACTGGTGAGTCTAGAGAAGTTGCGCGATGGCAAGCTGACATGATTAGGACATATTTACAGTATTCCGAAGCAAAAAAAATAGCTTGGATTTCTGGTGGTGAAACTACTGTAACGATTCCTCAAGGCGTTCATGGTCGAGGTGGAAGATGTGCTGAATTTCTTCTAGCATTGATGCATGCGTCTAATGATATTCGGGGAATCAGTGCTTTAGCAGCAGATACTGACGGAATCGATGGTACTGAAAATAATGCGGGAGCATTTTTTACACCGAAGACTTGGGATAAGGCGCAAAGTATATCTTTGGATATGGAGAAGTATTTGGAAGCCCACGATGCTTATGGATTCTTTTCCCAATTAGATCATTTAGTGATGACAGGACCTACCCTAACCAATGTAAATGACTTTAGAATAGTATTAATAGACCGTAATGAATAAATTAACCATAACTTGTCCTGATGATTGGCATCTTCATTTAAGAGATGGAGAGGTTTTGCCTGATTTAGTCAGTCATACTGCGCGTCAATTCTCAAGAGCACTTGTGATGCCGAATTTAAAGCCCCCCATTACAACGGTTGAGCAAGCTTTGCAATATCAACTGCGGATTAAGAAGGCGGCTAAACAAGCGGGTTACCCAGATTTTGTTCCGTTGATGACGCTCTATTTAACGGATAAGACTGCTCCGAGTGAAATTGATCTTGCTGTTGAGCAAGGACTGGTCGGAGTCAAACTCTACCCAGCGGGTGCCACGACCAATAGTGATGCAGGAGTAACCAATATTGAGCATTGTGAAACGACTCTTGCAAGGATGGCAGAGTTGGGTTTAGCTTTGTTAGTGCATGGTGAAGTAACCCATCAAAGTATTGATCTATTTGATCGTGAAGCTGTCTTTATCGATGAAGTATTAGACCCTTTAAGAAAAAGACATCCCCGATTGAAAGTGGTTTTTGAGCACATCACCACCAAGCAAGCAGCAGACTATGTCGAGCAATCAAGCCCAGTAGGGCGGGGGCAGATTGCAGCAACGATAACTGCCCATCACTTGCTGTACAACCGTAATGCGATTTTCCAGGGCGGTATTCGGCCCCATTACTACTGTTTGCCGGTATTAAAGCGGGAAGTGCATCGCCAAGCTTTGTTGGCTGCAGCGACAGGGGGCTCTAATCGATTTTTTTTGGGGACAGACAGCGCTCCTCATGCAAAACATTTAAAAGAACACGCTTGCGGATGTGCTGGTTGTTTTACGGCGGCGCAGGCGATAGAGTTATATGCTCAAGCCTTTGATTCTGTAGGTAAGATACAACAATTAGAGAGCTTTGCTGCGTTCAATGGTGCAGACTTTTATGGCTTACCCAGAAATCATGGGCAAATTACTATTGAGAAAAAAACTCAAAAAATACCAGCAAATTACCCCATGGGAAAAGAATTACTAGTCCCTTTAAATGCTGAAGAATCACTGGAATGGTCATTTCTCGGTTAGACTACCGTTGCAGAGTTGGTTAGGCAACCGCCGCTTCAATGAAGGGGAGGAAAGTCCGGACTCCAAAGGGTAGAGTGGTGGCTAACAGCCATCCATGGCAACATGAGGAATAGGGCCACAGAGACGAGCGTATTTAGTTACGGTGAAACGCGGTAACCTCCACTCGGAGCAATCTCAAATAGGCAGGCGTTGAGGCGACCCGCTGAGCCTGCGGGTAGAGAGCTCGAGTCCAGTGGTAACACTGGACCTAGATGAATGGTTGCCCCAGGACGAAAGTCTTGGCGACAGAATCCGGCTTATCGACCAACTCTGCTTCTTTACTTCTCAACAATTTCGATCGAGTGGGTTATCTGCGCAGTTTTTTCTAGCATGATCGTTGCTGAGCAATATTTCTCATGAGAGAGCGCCACCGCTTTTGACACTCTTAAGGGGTCTAGTTGGTGCCCAGATACAATAAATGTCATATGTATGTGAGTGAACACTTTCGGATCTTGTTCTGCTCTTGTTGCACTTAGCTTTACCTGACAGCCTTTTATGGCTTGCCTAGCTTTTTTTAAAATCATTACAACGTCAAACGCTGTACATCCCCCAGCCCCAGCGAGTAAAAGCTCCATAGGTCGAGGTGCTAAATTTCGTCCGCCAGCCTCAGGCGCACCGTCCATATTGACTAAGTGCCCGCTTCCAACCTCTGCGGAAAAGCTCATTCCCTCGATACCCATCCAATTTACAATACATTCCATGTTGCACCCCAGCAAAAATATTGAAAAAACACTTTACCTAGTGATAACCCTAATATATAATGGATCAATTGCGTAAAGTAAGTTGTTCAATTTTACTGCTACCGATGTCTCCTCCACCCAAACAAAGGTGGAATTCATAGCCCAGAGTTTACCTCTGGGCTTTTTTTTGATACAATCATTGATTCTCTGAATAAGTCCCAGAGAAATAGCATCACAGTTTTAAGTATCAAATGAGAGCGTGCAAAGATAAGCAAGGCCGAACGAGGTATTTAAGGACTGGTTAATTGGACTGACAATTTAATGAAAGTAGTCATGAAAACATTTTCCGCAAAATCCCATGAGGTGAAGCGTGAATGGTTCGTGATTGACGCAACAGACAAAGTTCTCGGTCGTGTCGCCAGTGAAGTGGCACACCGTCTGCGCGGCAAGCATAAACCTGAATTCACTCCTCACGTTGATACTGGTGACTTTATTGTCGTCATCAACGCATCTAAACTCCGTGTAACGGGTAACAAGGGCTTACAAAAGACCTATTACCGTCATAGTGGATACCCAGGTGGTATCTATGAAACAACTTTTGACAAAATGCAGGCCAAGTTTCCTGGTCGCGTACTTGAAAAAGCTGTTAAGGGTATGTTACCTAAAGGCCCTCTTGGTTATGCAATGATCAAGAAGTTAAAAGTGTATGGCGATGAAACTCATCCACACGCGGCTCAGCAGCCAAGTGTTTTAGAAATTTAAGGAGCTGTCATGATTGGAAATTGGAATTACGGAACCGGTCGTCGCAAAAGCTCTGTTGCTCGGGTTTTTATCAAATCTGGTAAGGGTGAGATTTTAGTTAATGGCAAGCCTATTGACCTCTATTTTTCTCGTGAAACATCTCGAATGATTGCCCGTCAGCCATTGATTTTGACGAACCATGCCGAAACATTTGATATTAAAGTCAATGTCAGTGGTGGTGGTGAGACAGGTCAAGCTGGAGCGGTAAGACATGGCGTAACTCGTGCGTTGATTGATTATGACAACACGTTAAAGCCAACTTTATCAAAAGCTGGATTTGTAACACGTGATGCTCGTGAAGTTGAGCGTAAAAAAGTCGGTTTACGTGGCGCACGTCGTCGTAAACAATTTAGCAAACGATAATTTGTTTCGCCTATTGGCAAAAAAACCGTATAGGCAACAGCTTATGCGGTTTTTTTCATATTGAATTCATACTTAGAGACCATACTAAAATAGTTCATCAAGTACGGGGGAATCCATGATAAAAGTTGGGATTGTAGGGGGAACTGGATATACAGGCGTAGAGCTATTAAGAATGCTAGCCCAACACCCAGAGGTTCAATTAACAGCAATCACCTCTCGGAAGGAGGCGGGTATGCCAGTCAGTGATATGTTTTCATCACTGCGCGGGCGAGTGGATATCGCTTTTAGTACGCCAGAAGATGCAAAACTTCATGAGTGTGACGCTGTTTTTTTTGCGACACCTCATGGTGTAGCCATGGCTCAAGCCAAAGAATTATTAGCCGCTAATGTTCGCATTTTGGATTTAGCGGCAGATTTTAGAATCAAAGATACTTCGGTATTTGAACAGTGGTATGGGATGACACATAGCTGTCCAGATATCTTAGTAGAGGCGGTTTATGGACTCGCGGAAATTAATCGTGAGGCGATTAAAAAGGCACGTGTCGTTGGATTAGCTGGGTGCTATCCGACTTCCGTTCAACTTGGGTTTGCGCCACTTTTAGCACCTCGATCGACACGTGGTAAAAAACTAGTAGATACGCAATATTTGATCTCTGACTCAAAGTCTGGGGTTTCGGGCGCAGGCAGAAAAGCTGAAGTGGGAACCCTCTTGGCTGAGGCGAGTGATAACTTTAAGGCCTACGGAGTAAAAGGGCATCGTCATTTGCCAGAAATTGAGCAAGGTTTAAAAGCTATAGCTGGGCATGATGATATTAAGTTAACCTTTGTTCCACATTTAGTACCGATGATTCGTGGGATTCATTCAACCCTCTATGCCAAGATATTGCCGGAAGGACAAGGCGTTGATTTTCAGGCCCTATTTGAAGATTTTTATCGTGATGAGTACTTTGTTGATGTGATGCCAGCCGGCAGTCATCCTGAAACTCGTTCCGTTAGAGGAAGTAATCAAATGAGAATCGCGGTTCATCGCCCCAATGGAGGAGATACCTTAGTTATTTTGGTGGTTGAAGATAATTTGGTTAAAGGGGCATCTGGGCAAGGAATACAGTGTTTAAACCTGATGTTTGGTTTTCCAGAAAATATGGGGTTAAATCAAATTGCATTGCTCCCCTAATCCCCTAAGTGCATTGTGGGTAAAAGAAGCCTAGAATAGAGCTATATAGAAATTTAAAGGAGTATGACGATGTCAGCTACACAAGAAATTGCAAAAACCTTAGAAGAGCCACCAGTTCCCATTATTTTTACGGATAGTGCCGCAGCGAAGGTTGCCGATCTAATCGCTGAAGAAGGTAATACTGAACTAAAGTTACGTGTCTTTGTTCAAGGCGGTGGATGTTCCGGATTTCAGTATGGCTTTACCTTTGATGAAGATATCAATGATGACGATACCGAGTTTGAAAAAAATGGGGTAACTTTATTGGTTGATTCGATGAGCTATCAATATTTAGTCGGTGCTGAAATCGACTACAAAGAAGACATTAATGGCTCACAATTTGTGATTAAAAATCCTAATGCCACAACGACTTGTGGTTGCGGTTCTTCTTTCTCTGCTTAGTATCACTATTTAGGGTGCAGGGTTCCTAAAACCCTTGGCCCTAAAGCGCCAGTCACTGAAGGGATGTTCGAGGGTTTTCGGTGGACAAACGACCAAGCTAACCAAGCAAAAGCGATTGCCTCTATCGTTTGAGGATCAAGACCCTTGTCTTCGGAGGTGATGACCATCAAGTTGGGCAAGTGTTCATGAATCGCAAGAACTAAGCGCTCCAATAAAAATAAATTTCTAGTACCACCACCGCAAATGATTAACTCTTCACAGTTCGGTAAATATTTCAAAAGGTGTTGAGATATGGTTTGTACAGTTAACTCAACCAAACTTGCCTGAATATCCTCCGGTGATAGGGCTTCATCAAATGCTGATAATCGATGACTCAGCCATGATTGATTAAAGAGATCACGCCCAGTACTTTTAGGGATGTCTAATTGAAAATAAGGCTCATTTAAAAGATTGTCGAGTAATTGAGGAATTAATTGGCCAGACTTAGCCCAAAGACCATTGTGGTCATAAGATAATTGTTGATGATGTGCAATCCATTCATCAAGCAAAACATTGCCAGGGCCAGTATCAAAACCAAGCACTTCTTGGCCAGGGTTTAACAAGGTTAAGTTGGCAATACCACCTAGGTTGAGAATTGCCTTGACGACATTTACTTCACCAAATTGAATTTGGTGAAAAGCCGGAACCAATGGAGCTCCTTGACCCAAAGCTGCAATATCGCGACTCCTAAAATCATTTACTACATCCACCTGTGTCAGCTCTGCCAATAAAGCGCCATTAAGACATTGTTTTGAGTAGCCGATGTGATGATGTATTTTAGGTTGATGACGAATCGTTTGACCATGCGCACCAATTGCAACGATAGCGCAAGACTGGACTTGAGCAAGCTGTAAGATCCGATCAACAATCAAAGCATATTCTTTTGCTACTTGATTTGCCGCAAGGGCCTCTAGATGAAGCTCGTTATCTATAGGGTATTGTAATTCCTGAAGTACTTTCTTCAGTTCTGGACTATATGGAGAGCTAGTATGAACCAGAATCTCAGACTGGCCAAGATGGTTGATAGAGCATAAAACGCCATCGATACCATCCATACTGGTGCCAGACATCATACCAATGAAGAGTTGCCGGTTTTCAGGATCTACGGGAAGAACTTGCATAGAAAGGTAAAATAGAGTTTTATGAGTGCGAAAATGTAGTTTATCTCAACTTAATCGAGTTTCATCTTACGCGGCATGGCAAATCTACATATGTTAATTTTGATTTATGAATTCTAATCATACACCTGCAAAATACCCCGTTACTGATGCAGTGATGGAGGCATTAGAACAAACTAAAAGAGGTTGTGAAGAGCTGCTTGTTGAGTCTGAATGGGTTCAGAAGCTTGCAAGAAGCATGGCAACGAAAATACCTCTAAGAATTAAGTTAGGCTTAGACCCAACAGCACCAGACATACACTTAGGCCATACAGTTGTCCTTAATAAATTAAGGCAACTTCAAAATCTTGGGCATACGGTGATCTTTTTGATTGGAGATTTCACCAGTATGATCGGAGACCCTTCAGGAAGAAATCAAACACGACCACCTTTGACTAAAGAAGAAATTGCGGCCAATGCTCAGACGTATTATGCGCAAGCTAGTTTAGTACTTGATCCCAATCGAACCGAGGTTCGTTATAACTCTGAATGGTCTGAACCATTGGGGGCATCAGGCATGATTCAACTGGCCTCTAAATATACTGTTGCAAGAATGCTAGAGCGAGATGATTTTACGAAAAGGTACCGCAGTGGGACGCCAATTTCAGTTCATGAGTTTTTATATCCGCTGATGCAAGGTTATGATTCAGTCGCATTAAAAAGTGACTTGGAGCTTGGTGGGACTGATCAAAAATTTAATTTATTAGTCGGGCGTGAGTTACAAAAAGAATATGGTCAAGAGGCACAGTGTGTTTTAACGATGCCATTACTTGTCGGTACGGATGGCTTTGACAAAATGAG
>CANJBQ010000042.1 GCA_947472645.1 Burkholderiaceae bacterium | reverse complement strand
TGGCAGTCAAAACTTCGACTTGACGCAATAACATCACAATTTGTTCCGGTTTAATACGTTGACCTTTAGGCATTTTTTACTCCTTTTAGAGATAGATTATCAAAAATTTCTCTCTTTGGGAGTGGTACTAAAAATTAGGTCAGATCAATTTGTTGCCATATAGAATCCTATTTAATATCAATTTTAATATTTCAATTTATTATGATAGTATGAATTAATTTCATAAAAGTTATTTTGATGTTTGTTAAGAATTGCATCCATGGTTAGTATACGTAGATTTGAATATTGGTTGAAAGCGGGAAGGTTTATACCGCTTTTTATCCTATTGATTTTACTGAATATTTTAGTTTATTATTGGTGGAAACGTCCTGTGGTACTGGACTCTCCTCAATCCATTAAAAGTGCTGTAATCGATGGTTTGCGACGCGAAAAAGCCCGCGTCCAGGGAGTTTTGGACGGTAATTGTGATTCTCCTGAAATGGGACAATATCAACGCGGAGAAATAGGACCTTTAAATCCCGGGGCGAACCTGCCGAATAATCAAAATAACAAGCAAGTAGATAATTCTGCTCCCAAATCTCAAAATGATCTTGTTACGACCTTAGAGCAATCTACCGTAAGAGTGCTTGCTCCGGTTGGTAAGGGCGCAATGACCGGTACCGGCTTTTTTATATCGAATGATTTAATTGTCACGAATCGCCATGTAATTGCAGAGGGTGATCCGAAGAAGATGTTTATTACTAGTCAATATCTTGGCGGTAAGCCAATTCAAGTCAGTTTAGTTGCTAAAACGGTTGATAATGAAATTGGTCATCCAGATTTTGCACTATTGAGGGTTACTAACCTTCCTAAGCCAATTAAGCCTCTTACTGTTGGTGATGATCCTCCTGTTTTACAAAACGTTTATGCTGCTGGATTTCCGGGCGTTGTTGTTCAATCAGATGCCAATGAAACCACCCCTAGTACAGTCTATAGTCATGGGGAAGTCAGCGTGGTGCAAAAACAAGATAATGGCCTGAGCCTTGTGATACATACTGCGAATATGTCCCGAGGAAACTCAGGAGGACCCTTAGTTAATACTTGTGGAACCGTTGTTGGGGTAAATACTTTTATTGGTGCTCCGGATGGAGTAGATTCTAGAACACTGTATTCCTTGTCCGCATCTAATCTAAGACAGTTTTTAGATGCCAATCAAGCTCAGTACACAAAATCTAGTAGTCAATGCGGCAAGCCTGCTCCTACTCAATGATAGGCAAAAAGACTCATGCAAAAACTATCTAAAGTAACGAAAACTGCAGACATTGAAATCAAATCCGTATATGGACAATCGATTTTTGATTTTTATTCTCAATTTAAAAAGATTCTTCTTCAGCAGGCGAATGGCAATGAGTTAAGCCAGTTCTTTTCAGAGCCGGTCGTTAACCATGTGCGTGGTGAAGTTACTTGGATATCCTCTGTCAAAGGTGCGGAAAAGAGCATTGCTGAGATGACTCCTGCAGAGCGTCAAATGGTGGGAGAGAAAATCAAAGTATTTAGCCGAATGGTTAAAGATACGGCGGATCATTTAGTACAAACCTCCGGACCGAAATCCTTAGGGGCAGAGGCTTTGCGTAACGCACTGGTGACGCCTAATTTATTAGAATCCGTATTTTTAGTGGGAGACAAACTAGTCCTCTCTCAGTGGGGATGTGTCCCTTATGGAGCCATTACTCAAGACTATGACTTGGTGGGGCAAGGAAAAGTGCTTATCCCCGACACTCCAGAGCCTGTTCCTGAACCAAAAGTGATTCTTGAACCTGTACCTGAACCAAAGGTTCCTGACGCGCAACCCGTTGTTTTGGATACTGCTGTTCCTGTGACTTCAGAGCCGGATGAGCCCAAACCTCCAATAATCAAGCCACTAACGCCCCCTGAGCCGCCAATTATTGAATCTCCGACAGTTATTCCAGTGGAGCCATCTTTTACCGAATGGTTATGGCGTTGGTTGGTCATATTACTTTTAAGTTTGATCTTGTTTTTTGGCTTACTATCTAAAGGGTGTACTAATTTTGTATTGATGCCATCGGATAGTGAAGAGCAATTGAGGGCTGATATTAATAATCTATGGATTAAAGTCCAGGAAAAAACGGCGACTTGTTTTCCTAATAGTCAGAAGCCCCCTCCAATAGATGACGAGAAGAAGGATCCTACTGAGAGGCAGGAAAAAAATGATGACCCTCCTGACTTGAAGACTGGCATAGAAAATAAAGACCTAAAGGCATTTTCAGGGGACTGGCGCTTGATTAGTAATCTTCATATTGAAGGTACAAACGAAAAAATCATTTTCTATTTGCATTTTGATGCTAATGGAAAAGGTACTTTGAGGATGAAAGGCGTTAACGGAACTTCCTGTACAAGTGGCGCTCAAGCTAAGTTGCTTACGAATAATTCTTTTGATATTAATATGGATAAATGTAAGCCATTACCTCAGGAACTCGCTCAATGTACTTTAAGTAGTACGCCAAATCAGGCGGAATGTAAGTTAACACCCTGTACCAATAGTTCAAATGGGTCAAATGTCTGTGATACAACATTTCAAAGAAATTAATTATGGCCAATAAGAAATCAGACTTACCTAAGTACAAAGACTGGGTTTCTTTAATACCAGGGGGTACAACCCAATTCTTAGATTTGGGTATTGATATTACAAAAATAAAACGGCTTTCGACCGAGTTCTTTGAATATGAAAAAGAGCCAACTTCGGGGAAGAGTATCTGGCAGTTAAAGTGTCTTGAAAAAGATGCTGAAGAAGATTACTACATTGATAAGCAAACTCGTGAGTTAGTTAAAGATCCCAAGACAAATTTACCGAATAAAGGGATTACTCCTACATACTCTTTAAATGTGGATAAAGCCATTGAGCCTTATTTAGATGAGTGGGTTCCTGCACCATTTCTAAGATCTGAAAATAATATTGGGTCTTTTGACAAGAGGTATCGTCATGGTCCAACCGATTGGGCAAGGGTAAGACTCTCTGCACTTAATGAACCTGATTCAGCTGGCAATTCTCACCGACTTACTATAGCCTTTGATACTTTTGTGCAAGCAGGTATTGAGATCTCTAAGGTTTCTCAGGATGAGGGATATCCTGCATTGTCTGAAGCTGATATGCGTGATGGCGCGGATTTTCATTTTGTGAGTGATGTCAAATATAACTCCTGGTTTATAGGTTTGGAGTGGGTAAATGATTGGTTAAAAGATTTTTTCAATCAACTCATGCAAAAGAAGCGCCCCAACAAAATTCTTAAAGATGCTGATTTTGAAAATCGTATGGAGCATTTGGCTCGCTATATAGCTTTTTTGGAGGTTCTTGCATCTGCTGAAGTGATTCCAACTATTCGTCTGATTGATCCTGAAAGACATCCACCTATTGATGTGGATTTAGTGCTCGATATTGGAAATTCAAGAACGATTGGTATGTTGATTGAACGTAAAGATGGGGACTCTGTTTCTTTGAGTAATAGCTCCGTACTTGAGTTGCGTGATCTCACTGATCCTAGAATCATGCACAAAAATACCTTTAACTCTTTTGTGTGTTTTGCAAAGGCTCGTTTTGGTGATTCAAGTGGTTACTCAAGAGGCGCTGGTCGAATGAAGCGCAGCTTTAGTTGGCCTTCAGTTGTTCGAGTTGGACAAGAGGCTAATCGTTTGGCCATTCAGTCAAGACGTGGTGAAGGTCAAACGTCGATGTCTAGTCCGAAAAGATACTTATGGGATCTAAGAGCTCGGGCACAAGAGTGGCGTTACTGTCCGGAGACCGACAATGCTGAGGAGCCACCTGTTAATAGTGGAGATTTTGTAGGCTTCATTAATAATGAAGGCACTCCTATTGATGCTTTTAGGGACTCTAGATTTAGTAGTTTAGATTTCTTGAAAGGGCAAAATTCGTACCCAGTAACAGAGCCTAAGTTTTCCCGTAGTTCTATTATGATGTTTTTGCTCTCTGAAATCATTGCGCATACTCTTGTTCAGATCAATTCTCCAGCTGAGCGTGGCAATCGTCAACAAAGTGAAATTCCAAGACGGCTTCGCAGGATCATATTAACTGTTCCTCCTGCGATGTCGGTTTCTGAGAGAGAAATCTTTAAACGTTGGGCCAATTGGGCACTAGATGTTTTATGGGAAGCATTAGAATGGAATGAATTTGCTGATCAAGTTACTGACTATAGGCATAAACCCGTCATCAAGATCAATTTGGATGAAGCAAGTACTACTCAGTTAGTATTTGTTTATAACGAAATACAAGAAAGGTTTTCTGGTGATGCGGCAGAGTATTTCAAGATCTTTGGTAAGGTAAGGCCGAATCGTGCATCAGATTATTCCTTAAGAGTTGCCAGTATTGATATTGGTGGGGGTACCACTGATATGATCATTACAACATACTTAAATCAGTCAGAAGGTGCAACCAGCACGATCGTTCCTAAACAAGAATTTCGGGAAGGATTTAATGTCGCAGGGGATGATCTCTTAAAAGCAGTGATTGAAAACCATGTCATTCCTTCTCTCGAAAATACGTTGGCTCAAGCCGGGCTTCGACAAGCGAAAGATGTTTTAAAGCGTAAATTGGGTAAAGACGTTCCTGGAACCACAGAAACTGAAAAGAATTTGCGCGCTCAGTTTGCGCAACAAGTATTAGCCCCATTTGGCCTGAAGATTCTTGGGTTATCAGAAAAAATCTCATTACCTGATGCACAAAATACGGTGATGAAAATTAGTTGGGATGAGATATTTTCGGAAAGTAATAAACCTCGTCAAGCAGTGATTGAAATGATTGATGAATTGGTTGATGCAAAAGAAGAAATTTTTTCTATCAAAAATTGGGTATGTGAAGTTGATATGTCGTCTGTGATTGTGACAATCTCCTCTACGATTGGTCCTTATTTAAATGATTTAAGTGAAGTCATTCGATTATGGGACTGTGATTACTTGGTATTATCGGGTAGACCTTCTTGTTTGCCAGCGGTTCAAGCCGCTATTTATAAAAACCCACCTGTTCAACCTTCTCGAGTTATTCCAATGAGTAATTATGAGATAGAGCCTTGGTATCCGTTTTGGTCACCAGATGGAAAAATTGATGACCCTAAGACGACTGGAGTGGTTGGGGCGGTATTGTGCGCGATCTCTGAAGGTAATGTCATGAATTTTCACTTCAGAACAAAAGATCTTAAACCTGCTTCGACCATCAAGTTTATCGGTCAAATGAGTAAAGATCGACAGATTAAAAATCAAAACCTGTTTTTTAATCAAATTGATCTTGATACCGCCAAAGAAGAGGATATGCAAGGAAGTTTTAAGTTTACCGCTCCAATGTATATCGGATTTAGACAGTTAAAAACCGAGCGTTGGAAAGCAACACCTTTCTATTTTGTGAAGTTTGCCAATCAAGAGGCAATTGATCGCGCATTCAGGAATGACTTACCTTATGAAATTAAGTTTTCTTATCGTCGCCGTTTCACGGAAGAGGATGATGGTGTTCAAGGGGAAAATGAGGGGTATCTCAAAGTGGAAGAAATAGTTTCTGCGAACGGAAATTCTGTACCTCGTTCTGATATTGATTTTCAGCTCAAGAGTCTTTGGGGAGAAGAAGATCAAGGTCATTGGTTAGATACTGGTTTATTTGATATTCGATAAGGACATTCATGAATAACTTACCGACAAGTTCACAAGTATCTCTCATGGCAAGAGATGCGCATTTAACCTTAAGCGAAGCCTTAAAGTGGGCCACTGAATCCAAAGATGTAACGATTAATAGTAACGCTAAATTAGCCAAAGACTTAAAGATCTCCATTTATCAAGCTAAAAAAATTGAAGAGTCTGCTAAGAGGAAAATGTGCGTGGGAGTTTACGGCGCTTCTCAAGCGGGTAAATCCTATTTGGTCTCAGTCTTAGCAAGAAAAGGGACTAATCGTTTGATGGCCATGATGGGTAATCAAGAAGTAGATTTTATTGCTAAGATCAACCCTGAAGGCGGCAAAGAGTCTACGGGACTAGTAACACGCTTTACTACAGACATCTTAAAAACGCCAGCAGGATATCCGATTCGTGCCGGACTATTAACAGAGATGGATCTGATTAAGTTATTAGCGAATTCTTATGTTAATGACGTTGATACGAAAGATGATGAGGAGCAAGCTCTTCATGAAGATCAAATTAATCTTGTTTTAAAAGAATTAGAATCTTATCCAGATAGTCCAAACCATTTGTCTATCGAAGATGTTTATGAATTGGAGGATTACTGTAACTCACGGTTCAAGAATAGCATTCGTTTTTTAGCATTAAGAAAAGTGGATTTTTGGTCACGTGCTGCTGTTTTAATTCCTCATCTTAATGATCCTGGAAGGCAAAAATTAGTCGAATTACTTTGGGAGGGCTTGCCCAGTTATTCGAGTATGTATTCCACATTGGTTGAGCAGCTAAATAAGCTAGATCATGCAAAAACGATTTACTGTGCTCCTGAGGCTCTTTTTGAAGTCAATGCTTCGGATTGGCAAAGAAGTAATGAGAGCATCATCAATGTATCTACCCTAGAAAAATTTAGCATCGATGAAGTTCCACCTGTTGCAGTTGTGAATGAACAAGGTAAACAAGCGAATATTTTCCGATCACATTTGACCGCTCTGATTGCTGAGATGGTGGTACAGATGAAAGAAGAGCCGCATCCGTTTTTTGTACATACTGATTTACTCGATTTTCCTGGCGCGAGGTCACGTAAAGTACAACCTAAAGATGCCAAAATCTTAAACAGTCAGGAAATTAAAGTTGAAAATTTTTTAAGAGGTAAGGTCGCTTATTTATTTGATCGTTATTCGATTGAGTTCGAATTATCTTCCATGTTGTTATGTGTGGGGCCATCTAATTTAGAGGTGGTTGGGCTAGATAAACTAATTGAGGATTGGGTGATTAATACCCATGGATTAACTGCTGAAAAAAGATCTGAAGTAATGACTTCTCTGTTTTTAGTCCTTACAAAATTTGATATGGAGTTTTCTCAAGGAGCGGGACGTAGTAATGATGGAAATCGTTGGAAAACCCGTTTAGAGGCTTCTTTATTAAAACCGTTTGGCGCTCACTCACATAATAGTAATTGGGTGAGTAGATGGCGAACAGATAGTGCCTTTAATAATACTTTTTGGCTCAGAAATCCAAATGCTGATCAAGCGGGTTTAATTGATTATCAAGGTGAGCCTGGAAGCAGTCCTGAGATTGGTGTTAGCGCTGCTAAAAAAGATTTTGTCGGCACCTTGCGGACAGCTTTTTTAGGTAACTCTGAGGTGAATAAACATTTCGCAAATCCAGTAGAAGCTTGGGATGCCGGGATGTCTTTAAACGATGGTGGTATTAGTCGACTCATTACTGAACTTGCGAAAACTTGTAAACCTGAGGTGAAGGTGAGTCAAGTGCTACAAAGATTGCAGTCAATCATTGATGCTCGTCGCACAGATCTTTCTAAATATTTTATAAGTAGTGATGTTGATACTTTAAGATTAGAAAAATTTGCTGTTGCAAAAGAACTCGTTATTAAAGGTGCTGGATTATTAAAACGTCAAAGATTAGGAGACTTTATTCCGATGCTGCTTTTAGATGATGCAGAGGCATATGATATTTTTGATCGAACTGAAAAAAGTATTGAAAGAGCAAAACATGCTTACGTACCAAAACCTTCAGAAGAAACTGTTTCGGTAGAAGTGGTGGATGATGATTTAGGTGGATTATTGGGATTGGGTGAAGAAAATCGTGCAATTCCAAATAAGCCCCTTCAGGCTCCTACTGATGGAGTTGTTGAGGATCTCCCGAACCGATTTGTTCGTGAATTAATTAATTTTTGGAGCTCATCTATTCTAGAAAAAACAAGCTCTGGTCATTTTGAAGAATACTTAAGTATGAATCGCGAAACGATGACAAAATTTGTTAATGAGATAGAAATTTCTGCTAGAAGAACGGAACTGATTCAAGATATGATTAATCACGTGAACCGCGCTTATCAGTTTAAAACTAATGCTCGTAGAAAATGGGTTCTTAAATTAACTGCACCTGTGACAGCAATGTTTAACGAATTTATCGTATCTGGAGCTTGCTATAAAGGTGGAGAAAGATCTTTTGAAATAACAAACCTTGAAGATAAGCCAGCAAAAATATTTGCCCCTCTTCCTGAAATTCAGGAGACACTGGTACTGCCAGATATTGCTACTGATTTTAGTCGGCAATACTTTGCGGATTGGCTGCTTGGCTTGCAATATAGCATTCGCAAAAATGCTGATTTCTTGTCTGGGGTGAGTGGTGATATTGAAGGCAATAGATCTCTCGGTGAAATACTCAAAAAACTTGTACAAATCAATCAACCCATCGTTAATTAAATCATGAAATATCTTAAAGTTATTCCCGTGCCAAATGAAAAAGGAAATGCCGAGTTAATTTTTGCCGAGGTTAGCAATCCCAAGACAACTTACTTTGTTACTGTTCAACGCAGGGGGCATACAGAGTCCCATTTAGGCAATAATGGTTGGCAGGTTTCTGAAAACACATTTCAACTTTCAGCAAGAGTAGAAAACGATCAATTGTTCATTCGTGTTGGACCTAAAGTTGTTGCCTATATGGAGGGTGGATCCAATTATCAATTTTCCGTAGGGGAGTCAGAGTTAAACAAGCTTTCGCATTCTGTTCCTTGGCGTGGCGTTCCAGAATTTCGATTCCCCAAGATGACTGATGGCGGCTTAGAAGATGCACCTAAACCTATTGATATTGAAATCAAGGATGAGCCCACAGTAAGTGATCCTATTAGCATCATTCAGATTGAAACGCCACCACCGCCTCCTCCAGGTAGTGGACCTATCAAAGTTACTTGTCCAAATGGTCACCTTGTTTTAAGTACATTTAAGAAGTGTCCTACGTGTCAAGCTGCTATAACTCCTGGTCAAGTGATGGCGAGTGGAGTTTCCTCAACAGTTATTAACCCATCGATCCAATCAGCACCAATTCAGCCGACACCGATTCAGCCTCAAATGATTACGCCAACACGAGCAAGTGTAAATACTTCTAACGCTCCAGCTACACCAACGTCAGGCGTATCAAAAACTTTTTGCGGTAACTGTGGAAAACCGGTGCTCAGTACGATGATTAAATGCCCTAATTGTGGGCAACCTACAGGAACGACACCCTCAGTTGGTGGCGTAAACTATCCACAAGGAAACTCTTCATCAACAAAGATGACAAGTACTGTAGGAAATACGTATACCCCTCAGTTTAATTATGTTGCACCTGGCAATTTTGAATTGGCGAGTCGTTGGGCAAGATTATTTGCAAGCATCATAGATAATAATATTATTGGAATCATTATTTTAGTGCTGATCATTAAGATTGGTTTTGAAGTTGAGTTATCCGATTTACTTTCCGATGATCCACTGGATCCTGAAGGGGATATTGCGGCTTTTGGAACTGCAGGGCTCATACAGTTCGTGGTCATGATTTTGTACCATACTATTTTAAATGCAACGGATGATTCAGGGACCTTTGGGAAGATGATTTGTGGTATTCGGGTACGCGATATGCAGGGTCAGAGAATTTCATTTTGGACATCTTTATTTAGATCAATTTTCACTTACCTACCGCTTTTTAGTATTGGTATGTTATTTATCTTTTTTACGGAAAAAAAACAAACCATGGCAGATAAAATTTGTAAAACTATGGTGATTAAAAAGGAACAATTATGACTGGTGTAGATTACGCATCTAATCCTAATCAGCGCACTCCTTGTGTGTTGGTTTTGGATACTTCTGGCTCTATGGAAAACATGACGAGTTCGGGGAGAACGAGGATTCAGGAATTAAATCTCGGACTACGGGCATTTCATGCATCCTTGCAGGAAGATCCGGCTGCCTTGACTCGTGTGCAAGTTGGAATTATTACCATTGGTGGACCAAGCGACGATGCTTCTGTTCTGATGGACTGGACTGATGCGAATATGTTTGAACCTTTCGATTTAGTTGCGGACCATACAACTCCATTAGGGGAGGGTATGCGACTTGCGCTAGCAATGGTAGAGCAATCAAAACAAAATTTACGTAATGCAGGTATTTCTTATACGCGTCCATGGATTATGGTCATCACCGACGGTGATCCTACGGATGATGATGCAACATGGAGAGCAGCTGTTCAAGAATGCCAAGCTGCAGAAAATGGACGTAAAGCGGAGATCTTCATGATTGGTGTTGAAGATGCGAATTTAAGTATGATGAGTCAATTAGCTAAGCGTCCGCCCTTAATGTTAGAGGGGATGAAGTTTAAGGAGTTATTTGTATGGTTAAGCGCAAGTTTAAGTGCGGCTTCGAGAAGTCGACCTGGTGACAATGTTCAAATGGCGAATACAGACCCTTGGCGTAATGTAGGGGTATAACATGAATTTTTGGAATATAGCTGGCGCAAAAGTTCAAGGACCCTCACATGTGCAAACAGGGACTCCCTGCCAAGACGCATTTGTAACTCAAGTTAGCTCTGATGGGCAGTGGGTTAGTTTAGTTGTTTCTGATGGGGCGGGAAGTGCCGCACGTGCAGAAGAAGGCTCAAAATTAGTTACGCAGATCTTTTCGGAAAAGTTGTTAGAAATTGCAAACCTTCTGAATACAAGACCTCCAGGTGGTTGGATTAATGATTATGTGATTCAGCAGATGGTTGATGTTAGAGAACTTCTGCGCAAAAAAGCTGGTACTGACGATATCAAAGATTTTCACTGTACATTAGTTGCTTCTTTAGTGGGACCTTCAGGTGGTTTTCTAATTCATATTGGGGATGGCTCTTTAATTGGTGGAACTGTTGAAGAGGGTTTATCAGATCCTAAATCACTTCATCTCAAAATTAATGTTCAATCGAAGCCCGAAAATGGTGAATATGCGAACGAAACTTTTTTTGTTACTGAAAAAGATTGGATTAAGCATTTAAGAATCACGCCAATCGGAAAAGTTGATTGGTTGCTATTAGCCACTGATGGTGGTTGTGCATTATGCTTAAAAAATGAGTCCAGTCCTCAAATTTCAAATATTGAAGAGATGGTTCAGTATTTATTAAAAACTCCAGAGGAAAATCGATCTAAGGCGATTGAGTCATGGTTAGGTACTGATGGAGCTAAGCAATTATCGAATGATGATAAAACCTTTGTCATTTGTATGAGTAATAAATTTCAAGTATTTGACGCTCACCAAATTAAGGTAACAAATCTTCTGCCCGAAGTGACAACCTCAGCTCCTGTAATTTCCTCAGCTACTTCTCCAGTCATTAAAAATCTAGCTTTTCAGGGACCTGCTACACCAGTGTTACCTAAATTTGAGCCTACAATAGGAACTTATCTAGCAAAAAGCATGCAGAATCCTTTTAATTTGAAAATGATATTTTTTGTCATGCTTGCTTTAGCTGTATCCACAGGGACTTTGTTGATGACAACGCCTGTTAATAAAGCAGATAGTCCGATGGAGACGGCAACCATTCCTTCTCAGTCTCAACCTAAAGAACCGAAAATGAAAACCGAAGGGGAAGTTATCACGGATCCCAAACAAGAGGTAAAGCAAGAGAATACTCAAGAAATCGCAAAGGAAAGGCCCAAAGAAAATACTAAAGCGACTTCTGATACAGATAAATTAGATGCTCAGAAATCAGAAAGTAATGACGGAGATGTTGTAAAAAAATCGACACAAAAATCAGCAAACACGAATAAAGCTGATACAAAGTTAAAAGATAATTCTGATGCAAGGCATAAAAGTCAAAATACCCAAACAGACTCTTCATTAAATAATTAACACGAGAAATAGCTATGCCTGATTTAATTTTAGATCCACCAATTAATGGCGTCTCCAAAGTAGTCGTTCGAGATTCCAACCCTCTTGGTCGAGGGGGTGAAGCTATTATTTATCCTGCAGAGCTTGCTGGAAAAGTGTATGCCGCGAAGATTTTTCACAACCCTGTGAATGTGAATTTCCAAAAAATCATGGCGATGATTATGAATCCGCCTGTCATGATGGAAAGCAAGGTAGCTGGCCTCAGTTTCCCGATGTATTCTTGGCCCCTAGGAATACTTTTTGAGAACAACACTGCTGTCGGATTTTTAATGCCACTCATTGATTTAAAGCAATCATATACTCTCGATTATTACTATGATAGAGGATTAATTGGAAGTTTAAATTCGGTCAATGAATATGCTTTGTCATACCGTGTTGAAATTGCGATGCATTTAAGTGAGATGGTTGCTGATTTGCACCAACACCAACATTACTTCATTGATATAAAACCACAAAATATTCGAGTATTTAAAACTACGCATGCGGTCACTTTAATTGATTGTGATGGGTTCTCGATTTTTGAACCCGCTACGAATGCTCGTTTCCCAGCAAATATGTACTCCTCGGATTATATTGCCCCTGAAGTTTTAAAGGCGAATTTACCTGCCAATCAATTAGGTGAAGAGCAAGACTTGTATGGTCTAGCTACGATTATTTTCCAATTATTTAATTGGGGAATTCATCCATTCCAAGGTATTGTAAAACCTGGATTAGGTGATCTTGATACAAACGACGATAAAGCTAAGGCGTTACTCTATCCCCATGGCATTATTCCGCACCCACAGATTAACGCACGACCACAAAGTGTGCACTCTTGTTTTGATGATGTAACTCGTCAGATGTTTGATCAGGCGTTTATTGGACCTGCAAATGCAAGACCAAAAGCAAGCCAGTGGGCAGATCATCTTAGAAACCTTTATGAATCTAAGCAATTAGCGAAATGTCCAACTTACCCAAATGATATTAAGCACATGCGCTGGGCAGGTAAAGACTGCCCACAGTGCTTAATTGATAAGGCAAGTCAATCTGATTTACAACCCAAACTCCAGGCTATTTCTATTCCTAAGCCAGTTTCTGGTTCTTCCTTTAGTCCAGTGAATTCCTCATCTACACCTAAGAAGAAAAATAATAATTGGATTTATGGTGTAGTGACTTTTGTGGTTTTGTTGATTATCAAAGTAGCCGTCAATAGTAACAGTTCAAGTACATCAGCATTACCACCAATACCAGCAGCTCCACCACCTGTGACTTACTATACTTCCATGTGGGTCAATCCTGAAACAGGTTACTTTGCAATTAATGCCGGAACTGATTGGGCCAGTGTTGATGCCTCAGTGCGTCAAGCTTGTGGTTATGGTTGTGTTAAACAAAAGAATGTTCCAGATGCACAGTGTATTGCTGCAAGCAGTGGACCAAAGGGCTGGTCATTTAATACGGGTACGAATAAAGCAAATCTAGAAAGAAGTGTATATGAGAGCTGTAGTAGTAACTATGGGAACTGTTCTGCCGCAGTTAGTGTTTGTGCTAATTAAATCTTTTCTAGTATCATTTTATGTTTTTTTAATGATTGGGAGTGCCTGTTCCTTATAGAGCGTTATAGATTGAGGGTTGGATTTTCCTTCAATAGACATAATTTTTTGGACTATGGTCAGTTAAGCAGGGTTAAGTAAGACTTGAGTATTAGGCAGTTATTTTCTCCGATATACTTTTTTGATGACTTCTTAAATTTTTCCTAGTAAATAACCTCAGGCCATTTTTCTATTACAGATTGAGTGAATATCGGGTTTATTAAGAGAGAGTGCATTATTTCATCGATTTCTCCACACATCGTATTTGCAAAAATCATCAACATATTGCATATCTGCTGCACGCTACCCTTTGGTTTAGAATGAGTCAATGATCGTTAGGGAGATAACATGAGCTACGTTGAAAATAATCTATTGGTTGGTGAATCAATGACCTACCGTGCAAAATTGCATTGGATTATCTTTATTGATCTGACCTAATTTTTAGTACCACTCCCAAAGAGAGGAATTTTTTGATACTTCAATGAGCAAAATACTATGTATATGCCTATCCACAACAACTAGGCTTATTTAGGGTGTGGGGGTACGGTGGGGTAAGAGTTTTGAGAAATTGAATGGGGGATACCCATCACTTTAGCCAATCGATGAGTAACTTCACTTCCTGATCAGTAATACCAGTATTTGGATTACATCGAATCAAGTTATCACATCCTTCTGGGAACTCTATCCATGAATCGTCAAGAGCTTTCCATTCTGCAAAGTGCTTATCTCGATCGTGAAGATACCCAACAATCTCATGATATCTAGCATATTGACCGATATAAGCTTTGCCAGTCACTCCGATAATGTGCGGTTGAATTGCATCAGGAAGCCGTAATTTAATCTCTTCCAGATCAACGTGGAACCGCCAGCTTGATGAGATAACAATGTTACATTGGTGTCTCAAAAAAGCTTCCGCTAGCAAATGGGCATTTGAGAACAATACTGATCCGTGAGTTGTGGGATGCAATACTCCGTCAAAGTCTAAAAAAAGATACTTACCACTCATACGCTAACCATTGAATTCAGTCAATTACAGAAGTTTTAGTGTAATAGATGGCCTCACCATGAGTGAAAATACAAATAATGTGGGGAAAATTGTGGGGAAATTACAAATAATTTCTTAAAGTCCAATAACTACTTGACTTGTTGGCGGAGACGAGATCCTCAATTTATGTATATCATCGTCTTTCTTCAAGTATCAAATAATCTTTTAAAGCCATATATATAAAAGCTATTTTGACACATACCAAATCATACCTTATCATACAATAATATATATTTTAGGTATAAGGATGGTATATAAATGCCACGTATTGCCAAAGCATTATCCGCTATTGAAGTAAAAAGGATTTCCCAAAAAGGATTTCATGCGGTTGGGACTGTCTCAGGATTAGGAATACTTGTTTCTCCACAAGAAACCAAAAGCTGGGTACTCAGAGTCAGTTATGGGGGTACTAGGCATCCTCTTGGTCTAGGTGGTTATCCATCAGTTACTCTTTCACAAGCTATAGAAAAAGCTCGGAAGATTAAATCAGAAATAGAAGCTGGCATTGATCCAATAAACGCCAAAAAAATTAATAAAAGTAAGTTAATTGAAGAACAAGCCAAATCAAAAACTTTTGAAGAATGTGCCAAACAATACTTACTGAGAAAAACTTTTAATAATGTAAAACATGGCAAACAATGGCAAACCACTCTAAATCAGTATGTGTTTCCCCATATTGGGAATATGCTTATTTCTGAAATTGGAATTACACACATTAAGGAAGTTCTAGACCCAATTTGGTATACAAAAACAGAAACCGCATCAAGAGTTCAAGGCCGTATAAAAAAAGTAATTGATTTTGCAATAGTTAGTGGCTATAGAGAGAAAAGCAATCCAGCTATTTGGGATGGTTACTTAGATTCAATTTATGACTCTCCAAAAAAAATAAAAATTATCGAACATTTTGATTCGATGCCTAGCGATGAAGTTTATGACTTTTTAAAAGCTTTGAGAAAACACAAATCAATAAGTGCTAGGGCATTAGAATTTTTGATACTTACAGCAGTCAGATCAGACTCTGTAAGGAGTGCCACATGGTCACAAATCGATCTAGAAAGAAATATTTGGACGATACCCAAAGCTTATACCAAAACAAAAAAAAGAGAGCATACAGTACCACTAGTTCCTGAGAGTATTGCTCTTTTAAACAGCCTAGAAAAGATAACTAGTACGGATCTTGTTTTTCCATCCCCAAATCTTAAAAAATTAAGCGATAGCACCATAAGTAAACTAATGAGAGAAATGCGTACAAATAAGGAATTTAAAAGCATTGGAGTACCACATGGATTTCGTGCAACATTTAGTACTTGGAGATTAGAAAAAACCAATTTTAGTCAGGAATTGGGCGAACTTAGTCTAATGCACGAAGTTGGAGATTCGGTTTATCAGGCATATCAACGAAGTGATGGACTTGAAAAAAGAAGAGAGATTATGAAAGATTGGGCAATTTTCATAAATAAGCAACCTAATTAAAATTTTAATGAAATCTCAAAATGATAGTAAAAAAACCAAAGCCACAAAAATTATCTAGCCTATTAAGAATTACTCTTGAATCCGAAATCCAATTAAAAAAGGATAAAGAAGCATATGAGAACGCGATCCTAGTTGAATTAGTAAATGAATTTGGGACAGCATCTCTAGGCGAATTATTATTTTGTGTTGTAGAAAAATATCATGAAAAACTAAAGATAAAGAAATCTGCTGGAGTGCGGCAAAAATGGACTGGCTTTTTAAATGCCATGGTTCGTATAGAAATAGATACCAGGAGAGCTGCAGGTATAAAACTAAATAAAGCTATTACCGAACTAACGCAAGATAAATTATGGAAAAAATTTGTACTAAAAACATCAGATGGTGGAGTTGAAGTATTTAATAAGGCATATAAAAATGGCAAAAAGGATACTCAATCCTATATCTTGGCCAAAAAGCTTTATGAAAGAGATTTTTCTGACTGGGAAAAGACACTTGAAAGACAGTTAGAACGATTTAATCAAAGTATTTAAGGATTTAATTTCAAAATTAAAAAGTCCTAGTTTTAATGAAGTCTCATGCAACTTAAGGAGATTTCAAATGAATTTAGATCAAGGCTTTATCAGACAAAAACAGTTACTCCCATTGTTAGGCTTTTCAGCTCCAACATTGTGGAGAAAAGTCAAAGCAGGCACTTTTCCAAAACCAGTAAAACTTGGTGAAAATATGACCGCTTGGAGAAACTTGGACATTAAGCAATGGTTTGATGAGCAACAATAGAATCAATTGCAATGTCCAAAAAAAATCGCAAACACAGCGAACCTTTTATTCAGATAGGTAGTGAAATCTTAAATTCACCGGCTTATATTGATTTAGGCTTTTCGGCAAGATCAATGCTAATAGAAATATTGCATTTTTATAATGGTCGAAATAATGGCTCTATCTGGATTTCTAAGGAAGTGCTTTATAACCGAGGATTTAGTAAAAATACAGCGACAAATGCACTTAAAGAATTAAGATCTCACGGATTCTTATACATGACCAAACGCGGTGGAAATATTACTGGTGGATGCTCTTGGTACGCAATTACTTGGCAGCCTATTAATCAAGTGAAAGGTCAAGATTTAGTGAATTTCATTTCAAATGCATACAAAAAATGGATTCCAAAAGAAAAAATTAACAGGTCAAAATTTGGTACTGTACAGACCCAAAATATGGGATTAGAACCCATGAGGATGCAAGCTCATTAATTAGTATTTTTATAAATCAATAACTTACGCAAAAGAGAAACTGTGCCTTCAATACCAAAATTTGTGCTCTATAAAGATATACCATATATGGGCTTAATAAAAGCATAGGAAACCGAATGAATAGCCGACAAACATCAAATCCAAATGAATTCCTTATTAAGCGACTTCCTAATCAAGATGACTTAAAGACATCATCCGAATTCTTACTTTCTGCATCAAGTTTAGGTGCATCAGCAATCAAGACACTTAATTACAGTAGCTCAATTTCTAACGATAGTATTAGCCTTCATTTCACAAGAGAGTTTTTAGAGGACGCTTTTAAAGTCCTGAAAAGAGGTGATTTGAGTTTGGTCGAAGAGGTATTACTTAGTCAAGCATTAGCTTTGAATGTGGCTTTTACCAGCCTTTCAGCAAGAGCAAATAGGCAGAAAAATGCAACGACTTTGCAAATGCTAATGACTTTATCTTTTAAGGCTCAAAATCAAAGTAGAGCAGCTCTCCAAGCTTTAATAGATTTGAAACAACCAACTCAGACAGCGTTTATAAAACAGACGAATATTGCTCATGGACATCAACAAGTGAATAATCAAATTGAAAATAATCCAATCCCACAAAACGAACTATTAGAGGAGTCATATGTCAGTCCGAAAATGGACGCCAGAGCAACGATTAAAGCAAAGTGAAGCGATTAGACGTTGGAAGCCTTGGAAAAGCTCTACAGGTGCTAAAACGGCTTATGGCAAGGCTATATCGTCAAAGAACGCTACTAAGAAAGGTGATAGTGTCTATATTAGAGAAGTTATTCAACAAATAAACAGGATATTGAAATCCCAAAAAGATTTTATGGATGCTTAAACAACTCAATTAGATTTACATATAACCCACCATAGGTTATGCTAATTTAATCAAACACTAAAAAATATCAAATTATGAATCGCTTTAAAAATAGTCAACAATTAGGTAGTTTTGGGGAGTTTTGTTATCAAAAGTTTGCAATCCAAAATGGATTTTCTATTGAGAAAATTGGAATTTTAGAGTACGACTTTGTTGTTTTTGCATCCCATAAGGTTGATGTTAAAACTACTCAAACCAAAAAGGTTAAGTTCACTGGAAAAAAAGTTAGATCTGATATTTCTTACGATATAGTTAGTGTTGTAGATAATAAGGTAACTCTTTACCCAGATTTAACATCGCCAATTATAAGATTTAGTGGTCATGTCATTGGGGATATTGATGTACTCTATTCGGAGTGGATGCTAAATAAATCTTCTAAAAATAAGATCGTAAAAAAAACTAACATTCACAAATTTCGAAGAAATTTAATTGAAAAAAATTTACAAATTATTTTTCCAAATAAAAGGCTTAGAGTTATTTTTCGCGGCTCAGTAAGTAAAACAAGGTGGAGTAGTTCTCCTGATAATATTCCGGGCAGTTTTTCTAAAATAAATAACCATGATTTAACTGTTTTTGTTCAAATGTTAACTCTTGAAGAGTCTGAAGAAATTAATAAGATTTATCTTTTTAATCATGATAGGTTTAATCTTATTAAGATGAAAACTCCGGATAAACGACAAATCAAGAAAGGTATTAAAAATGTTATTGATTTTGATTGGTATGAAAAAAATCAACCTTCATTAATTTTTAATTCCATTGAGGAACTTAAGAAATATGCCTCATGTAATTAATCGTTAATACTTCAACAATATTGGAAATTAAAAATGACAAAAGACTCTATAAAGAAATCAAGCATTAAAACAGTAAAAGAAAAATCCACAAGTAGTAAAGAAAAGATAGTTAGCACTACCTCTAAGAAATCTCCCAAAAAAACTATCTTTAAAAGTGCCAATACTAAGGATGTGGGTGATTTTTTAACCAAATACTTAAAATAGGCCTCAATAATTCATTAAAGAAAGTCATGAAATGCCAATTCAATACGTAATAAAAAAGAAATTTTCTTATAAAGAATATGTTCAAGACAAAAATTTTATTGCATTTTTGAAAAAGTCAAAGATGACTAAATCCTTTATTAAGCCATATCTTCCTGAAGATGAGTTTAATTGTAATGATTTTAGTAGTATGAAGTCTTGGTGTGATTTTGAAGATTCAAAGGATGGTAAAAAACTTGGTGTACTTCTTTTGCGTCATGGTGGCTTAGAAGGCGATGGGAGATTAGCCTTGGTCTTCGAAAAGGATAATGAAAATTTATTAAGAAGATTGATATATTGGAATGTTAAAGACGAAAGTGTTCGGAAGTCCGATATTCCTAAAATATTTGGATCAGACGTTAGTCAAATGAAAAAATCGTCAATAGAACAAGTTGAGCCTAAATTTAAGTTAGGAATTTCCGATGAATTCACAGACAAAAACTCTTTGGAAGATGGTCAAATCGATAGATTTGGGCAAGAAAGTGATGATGAGTTTTATAAACTCAGTTTCATGCAGTCTTCACCTGAAGGTATTCTTGATGTTAAGCCGACTACATATGCTCTTATGACTTGGTGGAAAGTCCGGATGGGGAATAAAGATACCATTGATATAACTAACGATTCAAATTATTCAACTCTTAGATTTGATTCCACCTATATCGGTGGAGAATTTAAAGGTGGTGGATTGAGTAAAAAAGATAAGATCGACATTGATCATATAATTGAAATCAATGAGCACGGCATGCTTGTATCTCTATATTCATATATTGCTAAAGCTATTCCGAACCAAATTGCAGAGAAGCTTGCAGTATCCTTGATGGATATTAACCCAATGCTCCAATATGGAAGTATTGAGGTTTATAAAACAAATTCAAACAATGGAGAATTTCAGTATTTCTTAAGATATAAAGCTTCAACTTGCCTTAAAGGCATAAAAGTTGGCAAGATAAATGCTATAGAAAACATGTTAGGGTTGGCACAGACTAACCATGGTTGGGTTTTAGACACAATTTGCCAGACTTTAGAATACAAGAAGTGGATGTTATATTAAAACTTCAAACATCTAATTCAAAGTGAAGATAATACAAGCTTGAAGACTAACACTTTTGGCATATTAGATGGTACATAAAAATTAAAATTTATGTAAATCTATGATTTATATAGACTATTGGCGGAGACGAGAAGATTCGAACTTCCGATCCAGGGTTTAGCCAGATGCTCCCTTAGCAGGGGAGTGCCTTCGACCACTCGGCCACGTCTCCGTAATACGCTAAAAATTAACAACTTTGATATTCTAACGGATTTATGAAAAATCCTAAAGTTAAAACAGCCGCTTTTTGAATTACTTCTGCTCTAACTCAAAAGCTTTATGTAGCGCCCTGACGGCTAACTCCATATATTTTTCATCAATCAAGACAGAGATCTTGATCTCACTCGTGGAAATCATCTGGATATTAATACCCTCTTCAGACAAAGTTCTAAACATTTTGCTAGCAATACCAACATGAGATCGCATCCCCACACCTACTACTGATACTTTGGAGACCTTTGGATCACCCGCAATTTCTTTAGCTCCAATATGAGCTTGTACTTGCGTTTTTAATAAATCAATCGCTTTTTGATACTCTGATCTTGGTACGGTAAATGTAAAGTCTGTTTTGCCATCTACAGACTGATTCTGAATAATCATATCAACATCAATATTCGCCTCAGCAATCGGACCTAAAATTTGATAGGCAATACCTGGCTTATCAGGCACCCCAAGAACCGTCACTTTTGCCTCATCACGAGCAAAGGCAATTCCAGAAATAATCGCTGCTTCCATTTTTTCGTCTTCCTCAAAGGTAATCAATGTTCCAGATGTCATTTCCTGCGGCAAAGGAATCATCGGATCGGTTAAAGATGATAAAACGCGCGTCTTGACCCGGTACTTACCAGCAAACTCGACAGAGCGTATTTGCAAAACTTTAGAGCCCAAACTAGCCATCTCTAACATCTCTTCAAACGTGATGCGCTCTAGGCGTCTAGCCTCATCACAGACTCTTGGATCTGTGGTGTAAACACCATCGACATCGGTATAAATTAAACACTCTTCAGCGCCCAGCGCTGCCGCAATGGCAACTGCGGACGTATCTGAACCACCACGACCTAAAGTAGTAATATCACCACGCTCATCGACCCCCTGAAAACCGGTAATGACGACCACCTTACCACTCGCTAAGTCTGACAGCACTTTATCTTTTTCAATGGATTCGATACGCGCTTTGGTATGCGCCGAGTCGGTCCGAATCACGACTTGCCACCCAGCATAACTCACTGCTGGTGTTCCTGCTGCCTGTAAAGCTAAAGCCAACAGTCCTGAACTCACTTGTTCACCCGTACTTGCGATTTGATCTAACTCTCTAGGATCTGGATTGGGATGCAGTTGATTGGCTAAACCTAATAATCGATTAGTCTCACCAGACATGGCTGATGGCACCACCACAATCTGATGCCCAGCCTTCTGCCACTTCGCTACACGGCGAGCGACGTTTTGGATACGCTCAACAGACCCCATTGAGGTTCCACCATATTTATGTACGATTAATGCCATATGAATACTTTTGCGAATTTACAGCTTCGCGTTCATCCGATAAAACGACTATTTTACACCGTCAGGGTCAAGTAAGGGCGCAAATGACCTTATCGAGTAAGATCTACAATTACCCCAACTCTGTGATATAGATCGGCTGCAACCGTGGACCATGGGCGGTCAACAAATCCACATTAAGACCAACTCCCGCAACAGCTAGAACCTCTTTGTCCAAAAACAGTACCTTAGCCAAACGCTGCCAAGGCGGAATATCAAACTCTTGAAAAATATTCTTGAGGGTCTTTCGCGACTGCTGAGGATGAATCCGTATTTTTTCACCACCCTTGCGCTCACGTTCAAGAATTGTATGATTAGCGATGGCGATGTCATAAACGGTTTGTGATAGACCCAACTCGTCAGACTCAGGATCAACTTTTCTAAACTCCCAATGCCCCAGTGACGCTGCAGCTTCAATGACGGTCATTTTTTTTCGCCAAACGCGCAAATGCTTACCATCATGAACCCACTGTAATTGATGATCAGATGCATCTCTAAGCTTTTCTAAATCCCCCCACCAAGCAATCAAACGCTCCTCACTAGGCATACTCAAGTCCTGCAAGAATAACCATCTTCGCAAGGCATTATTTGCTCTTGCGGTATCTTCATAGCGCAGCGCTAATAAAGAAATCATATCCAGGCCAGAATCCGTACGCATAACATTAAGATCAATATCAGCCAACTGATCAAGCAGGTTTTGCGCCTGTGCCATGTGCGAAGCGGTACGACTTAAATTTTTTCTAAACTGGGGTTGTATTTTTTCGAAGATCGGCATAAGCCTCAAACGAATCAAATTTCTGGTGAAATGCTCATCCTGATTAGTGGGATCTTCAATCCAGTCCAAATGATATTCGTGGGCATAAGCTTCTAATTCGGCACGGGTCAAATCAAGAAACGGTCGCCAAATACGAATCTGGGATTGATCTAAAACTCGCTGAGTACCCATCCCAGAAAGTCCCGGCAATCCTGCACCACGTAAGAGCTGCAAAATGACAGTTTCTGCTTGATCATCTTGGTGATGTCCCAGTAAAAGGTGCGTCACTTGATGATGTTCACACATTTGCGCTAAAGCTTCGTAACGCGCCTCGCGTGCTTTTGCTTCAATGTTACTCAACTGGTCAATATCTTGATCCCAAGTAAGCAACCGAAAATCAAACGACACTTCAAATTTTTTGGTCACATTGGCGCAGTGAATGACCCAGTCATCAGCAACATCTTGTAAACCATGATTCACATGCAAGGCAATAACATTCTC
>CANJBQ010000041.1 GCA_947472645.1 Burkholderiaceae bacterium | reverse complement strand
ATTAGAGTTTGTGTCCGCAAATCCAACAGGGCCTCTACATGTTGGTCATGGTCGTCAAGGTGTATTAGGGGACATTTTAGCCAACCTGCTAGCCTCTCAAGGCAAGAAGGTTTACAAAGAGTTTTACTATAACGATGCTGGTGTACAAATACAAAATTTAGGACTATCTACGCAGGCAAGAATTAAAGGATTGGAGCCTGGCATGAAACTGTGGCCAGAAAATGCATATAACGGTTCCTATATTACAGATATTGCAAAAGCATTTTTAGAGGGACAAACGGTTCAAGCTACGGATATTAGTGTGACATCTAATCAAGACCCAGAAGACCTTAAAAATATTGAGCGGTTTGCTGTTGCCTATTTACGTAATGAACAAGATATTGATTTAAAAATATTAGGCGTTCAATTTAACCATTACTTTTTAGAGTCTTCTCTATATTCGGATGGACTTGTTGAGCAGGCGGTACAAGATTTGGAGTCTGTGGGAAAGACGTATGAACTAGATGGTGCTTTGTGGCTCAAATCAACGGATGACGGGGATGATAAAGACCGCGTCATGCGTAAAACGGATGGAACATATACGTATTTTGTTCCCGATGTCGCCTATCACGGCAGCAAATGGGCTAGAGGCTTTCATGAAGTCATTAATATTCAGGGAAGCGACCACCATGGGACCATCACCCGAGTGCGCTCTGGAATTCAAGGAATCTCGCAGGCAAGACAATGGGACATTCCAAAAGATTACCCTACGTATATCTTACATAAGATGGTTACTGTTATTAAAGATGGGCAAGAGGTCAAAATATCAAAGCGGGCTGGTTCCTATGTCACCGTCCGTGATTTGGTCGAGTGGTCTGGTGGTTTTCAAGAGGGTATGACCCAAAGTGAACAGCAGCATGCACTCGTTAAAGGACGTGATGCGGTTAGATTCTTCTTAATCTCTAGAAAAGCGGATACAGAATTTGTCTTTGATGTCGATTTAGCACTTTCACAAACGGATGAAAATCCAGTATTTTATGTGCAATATGCGCATGCTAGGATCTGCTCTATTTTACGTGCCTGGGGTGGAGTCTCTACTGATTTAAACACGGCTAATTTGAGCCATTTACAAGGTCGTGCTGCAGATGACTTATTAAGACGACTTAGTGAGTTTCCACAAACATTATCTGATGCTGCTAGAGATTTGGGGCCGCATGCTATCGCTTTTTATTTGAGAGATTTAGCCAGTAATTTCCATTCTTTTTATAATTCCGATCGTGTTCTCGTGGATGATTTAGAGCTTCGTCTAGCTAGGATTGCATTGCTTTTTGCGACAAAGCAAGTATTAGCAAATGGACTCTCTTTATTAGGAGTTAGTAGTCCAGAAAAAATGTAAATTGCATCACAATCACCAAGGTATTATCATAAGAAGATGGATAAAAGACTGATTCAAAAAGAAAAACAGGACAGAGCTGGTGAGCATGGCAATATTTTGCTTGGCATGGTTATTGGCTTAGTCCTTGGATTGGGGATTGCACTTGGCGCTGCGTACTTTATACAAAAAAACCCGCCATCAGAGAAGCTAAATATACGGACTCCAGAGATTCCTACGGTTCCTAAACTAAATCCTGATGGGACTAGTGCCAATGAGGTTCGTGACCCAAACTCTCCAATTCAATCAAATAAGTCAAAAAATACTGAAAAATCATCCGACAATCCAACGACATCGGAAAGCAATCAATCTGCACCTTCCGAGGTAAAGACATATATCTATTGGATTCAGGCTGGAGCTTATGTTGATAAAGCCCTAGCTGAAACCCAAAAAGGTCAATTAGCTTTACAAGGTGTCCAAGCTAAAGTGACAGAATTTAAAACAGATACGCAATCAACTTGGCGAGTAAGAGTTGGCCCATATAATGAGCTTCAAGACCTTAGCGATGATAGGACTAAGCTCGATAACGCAGGTATTTCTTATAGTGTCATTAAAGCGAATAAACCATGAAACTTATCTTAAAATCATTGATCCCTGGAATCGTCTTCATTTTTGTAATGCAATCTCTGCACGCCCAATTATTGCCACCTTCTGCAACTAAAGCCAAAAATGCACCAGTTGCAAATGAAGGATTTTCTGAGGGCTTAGACTACAAGATATTACCTTCTATTCAGCCGACCGAGGTCAAAGGCAAAGTTGAGGTCATTGAATTTTTTTGGTATGCCTGTCCACATTGTCATGATTTGGAGCCCGACATCGAGGCATGGGTTAAACGACAAAAAAAGGATGTGATTTTCAAGAGGGTACCCATTGCATTTCGTGAGGATTTTTTACCCCATAGTCAAATTTTCTATGCATTAGAAGCCATTGGTAAAGAAGCAGAATATACCCCAAAGGTCATGAAAGCTATTCATGTTGATCGTAAGCAAATGCTAAAAGAAGATGAGATTATGGCGTGGGCGGGTAGTGTTGGTTTGGATATAAATGCCTTTAGCACTGCGTATAAATCATTTACCGTCATTACAAAGGCAAAGACAGCAAACACGATTGGATCGGCATACCGAGTCGATGGTGTTCCAACAATAGTAGTTCAGGGTAAATATATTACTTCACCATCAATTGCTGGAACTAAAGCAAGGGCCATCGAGACTGTTGACTATTTAGTAGGTGTTGCCAGAACTGAGCGGAGATAATTTAAGCTAGACTTTTCAGTCCCCGCATCATCGGGCCAATCAGGGGAAGATGTTCGTAAATTCCAGCTGATGGGTCCCAGTAATCATGGTGCGTGGCGACAAAAAACTGATCATCAAAATAGAGCCAACTTACACCAGTAAATTTCAATGGATTCTTATTCCAGCGTTTCATGGAAAAATGGAAGTCCCATAAAAAAGCAACCTGATGATCACCGATTAGGGTTTCACGAATCAAGAAAGTTGGCTGATTTAATTGTTGATACATATTCAAAAAGATATGCTTAATTTCTGGGCGTCCATGAACTTCTTGAAAAGGGTCTTTAAATACCGCATCGCAGGCATAGCAATTCATTAGTCCGTCGACAGAGCTAGGATTGACATTTTCGTACTGAAATTTCAGTTCAGCAACAGCATCGATGAGTTTACTTGGCATAGATTAGATCTTGACAAAGGTTTTTAAAAGCCAAAAATACATAGAATAGGGTAGAAGTCGCAAGAATTTTAAAAAGTAAGAAAATTGCTTTGGAAAATGAATATCGAACTCACCTTTTTGTAAGCCTTGACCAATTTCAATAGCTGCTTGTTCGGCACTAATTAAAGCAGGCATTTCAAAATCATTGCCCGCCGTTGCTGGAGTTTTAACAAAGCCTGGGGAGATTATGTGAACGTTGATACCTTCAGGCTTTAGATCATAAAATAAAGACTCTGCAAAATTGAGTAGAGCTGCCTTGGTTGGACCATAAACGAGAGACTTAGGCAATCCACTATAACCAGCTACACTTCCCACTAGAGCAATATGTCCAGATTGTTGTTTCAGAAAATAGGGCATTAATAAAGACACTATCCGCATTGGGCCCATCAGATTTGTTTGAATCATTTGCTCCGTAACATTTAGGTCAAAATCTTTGGCGCGAACGGGAGTATAAATACCGGAAACAAATAATAAGATATCAACTCTGGACCATTCTTGGAAGAGTTCTATGACTGCAGCATTGGCTTGATCTTGATGATTGACATCTAATGCCATTGTTCGCACCAGTGACGCTGGATGCGCTGTTCGGATAGAGGCTGCTAATTGATCTAATGCGTCTTCACGACGCGCCGAGAGAACGAGGTTAGCACCTGCATTAGCAAACCATCTAGCACAGGCTTCTCCGATACCAGATGATGCTCCAATGATCCAAACATTGAGATTTGAAAAATCAGAAATCGGTTGGTTAAGACTCATAGAGAGGTTTTTCTAAGGTGAATTGAACAACATCTAAATTTTTGCCAGCAAACCCAGCTGCGCAATAAAATAGATAAAAACCCCAAAGTCTAACAAACTCATCTTTAAAGCCTAGAGCCTTTACTTCTGTAAGTTTTTGATTAAATACTAAAGCCCATGTTCGTAAGGTTTTTGCGTAATCTTCCCCGAAATGAAATTTATCTTTGATACGAAAGCCAACATCAGTTGCGTGCTTTTCAAAAATACTGACAGCTGGGAGCATTCCCCCTGGAAAAATATATTGCTGGATGAAGTCCGTTTGGGTTCTATATTTAGGAAAAAGTGCTTCATCAATCACAATGCTTTGAATAACTGCACGTTTACCAGGCTTTAAGCAACGATAAATTGTGTTGAAGTAAGTAGTCCAGTATTCCTCACCAACAGCTTCAAACATTTCGATAGAAACGATACCATCGTATTGTTGTTGACAATCACGATAGTCCTTCAAATGAACTTCACATTTTGGAGAATCATGAGAAATAGATTCTGTAGGGATACGTAATTGTTCTTGAACAAAGCGATATTGTTCATTTGAGATAGTAATAGCATCAACATTGATATTATTCGCTTGAGCCTCTTTGATAAAGCCTCCCCAACCGCAACCAACCTCTAGAATATGGTCGCCCTCTTGATTATTTAAACTCGCCAATATCCTTTTACATTTATCTTTTTGCGCTTGTTCAAGGGTTTTATCTGAGTCACCTGAAAAGATTGCACTTGAATACATCATCGTAGGATCTAACCAAAGAGAGTAGAAATTATTTCCTAGGTCGTAATGCGCCTGAATATTTTTTTTACTACCAGATTTGGTATTTTTATTAAACAAATGCTTTATTTTATAAAATAACGAACCCAACCAAGAGCCATAAATCAAGGCATCAAGGACAGTTCTATTTTTAATCGCCAAATGTAAGAAGGTTTCTAAATTATCGGTATGCCAATAATTTTTGAAATAAGACTCAGCGACCCCAATATCACCTCTAGAAATGATTAACTGAAAAACTTTAGGATCAAACACTTGAATGCAAATTGGTTCGGTAGGATGTTCATCATCTTTACCAAAATAATGAAGAGAGCCATCGGGCATAGTTAAGATGATTCTTCCACCTTGAATATTTTGAAGGGCACGAAAAGCGAGCTTTTTAGCAAATGTAGACATACTTAGTTGGTTGTGTTGATAGGAGGAGTTGGCTTTTTGTAAAATTTGGCACCTTTGATGAATAATTGTAAAGCTTGCCAATGGATTTTGAAAATTACGCCGATAGTCAGAAGAGGGAAACTCAAAATAGCACGCCATTTTGTTAAATGATTTAATGGATAAGCAGTTCCACTAACACTGGTCATTAACGTTCTGAGATCCTTTTGATAGTAGTCGATTCTACTGACAAATCGAGGATGTTCTATGGTAGATGGTTGTTGCATAAACCTAAAAAGATAATGGCCAACCACATCAAAAAACGGTGATACATGAAATATTTTTTCTGATCTAATCTGATGGCCCCAAGACATTGAAGCATGATCCGGGGATTCTAAAAAATAAGAATAACGTTCGCCAAAAGTATTATTGACTTCAGCAATAATTACTTTGAGTTCGCCTTTAGCATTATGGCAATACCAAAAACTAACCGGATTAAATACGTAACCCAAAACTCTAGGAAAAGTATGGAGCCAAATTTCACCATCGATATCCTGGCGATTAGCATTTTTTAAAAGACCCTCGATCCATTCAAGGGACACAAGTTTACCGTCTCCATGATCTTTATCATAAAAAGAAATCCATGAGAAACGGTTATCACCTATACCATTAGAACGAAGTAGATTGGGATCTAACCGCCGAGATCGCATTGGAATACGAAGATAAAAAACGGGGTAGTCAAATTGATTATTCGGTGAGAAGCGATGATGTATCACTTTGCCGAAATGAATGGTGGCTTGATTGAGCATCACTATATAGAAATGAGAGAATGCATTAATGCTTGGGCAACCCGTTGGCCTGATTGAAAACCATCCTCATGAAATCCATACTTCGTCCAAGCACCACAAAAATAAGTATGATTTAGGCCTTGTATCAATGGAAGTTTTTGTTGCGCCAGAATTGCTGTTTGATTAAATACTGGGTGTGAATATTCAATCTTCGCATGCGTTTTATCGGGAGATGGTAAAACTTGGGGGTTGAGGCTCACAATCACGGGTGTATCAGAGGAAGACACTGGTATAGGTTGAAGTTTGTTGATTAAATAGTGAACACAGACCCCATTGGACTCATCCAGACCCTTGGAATTGAATCTCTCACATGAGTAATTCCAGGCAGCCCAAACCAAGGAGAGAGTAGGTAAAAGTTGTCGATCTTCGTGCACATACGCAATATTATTTTTATAGGTAATCGCACTTAAAATTTCTTTTTCTTGGGTAGATGGCTCTGATAATATTCCAAGAGCCTCATCTGAATGACAAGCAAAGATCACCTTATCAAAGGTAAGATCCTCGCCGTTATTTAGTCGGAGTTGAACGTTGGGAAATTGTGAGCTTGGTGAGCGAACGCAAGTCAACACTTTATCCTGGCGGATATTTACACCAGCAGTTTTTAAGGCATGAACAGCCCTCAATACATATTCTTTTGAGCCGCCTTTGACGGTCAACCATTGCGGCCTGTTTAAAACATTTAACAAGCCGTGATTATGACAAAATTGCATGAGAGTATGAATGGGGAAATTTAGCATTTCTGATATAGGGCAGGACCAGATAGAACCAATCATAGGCAACAGATACCAGTCCCGAAATGAGGAGCTCAATTTCATACGATCCAAAAATTCCCCAACAGACTCTAAGGGATTCTCTTGAGAAAGCTCTAAATTTTGAAGTGCTATTTTTTTCCCCATGCGATTAAATCGTAAAATATCCCACACCATACTTAAAAAAGGCGGGTTGAAAATATTTTTGCGTTGAGCAAAGATCGTATTTAAGTTATCGCCTGCCCACTCAAGTCGCGCGCCATTTGTTTTCGGAACAGAAACTGAGAAAGACATGTCAGATTTTGCAATAGGGACGTTTAACTCTTTAAAAAAGGCAATGATCCCGGGATAGGTCCACTCGTTGAAAACTAAAAATCCAGTATCAATCGGAAAGCTTTGTTGATGCTTCAAAGGCGTAAAGTCAATCGTATTGCTATGACCGCCGATATAAGAACCTTTTTCAAAAAGAGTGATTTCGAGATTTGACTCTTTTCTTAAAGCGTAGGCACTACTAATTCCTGAAATGCCGGCGCCCACAATGGCAATACGAACTTTTTTTGACATTAGGGATTTCCGGCTAACAATTTCTCAATTTTAGTTGTCACTGATTTACTATCCGGCTTAACAAGACTCCCGTACGCCTCAACGACGTTACCATTTCGATCAATCAAATACTTATAAAAATTCCATTTTGGTGAAGTGCCTGTTTTATCGATCAGTAACTTAAACATGGGATTTGGATTAGACCCACTGACGACAGTTTTAGCAAACATTGGAAATTTAACGTCATAAGTGTTTTTGCAAAAATCGGCAATCTCTTTGTTAGTCCCAGGCTCTTGTTGCCCAAAGTCATTAGAAGGGAAACCCAGCACAACAAAACCTTTGGCATTATATTTGGAAGAGATGCTTTCTAGAGCTTCATACTGTGGGGTAAATCCACAGTAACTTGCCGTATTGACCACCATGACGACTTTGCCTTTGTATTGACAAAGGTTTTGTGCAACTTCATCTTGAAGTCTTGGAAATTTGAAATTTAAAGAAGCTGGACAAGAGGATGACTCTGAGTTGTTTAGGGGGCTAACTGATTGTGAATAAGAACTAGGAATCAAACTCAAAATAGTGATAATAAATAGAGTGCGAACGATTTTTTTCATAAAATAACCAATAATAAAAATAAAACTAAAAAACTTCCCAAGAAAGAGTCTAAGGCATTATTCAATCTATTTCACAAAGGACTTTAGAATAGAGGTATGGATCTCACCTTTTTCCCTTCGCCAGCATTCGAGAAAAAAATCATTGCCTTGGACCGCCCCCCTTTCTTATTGAAAGAAATACTGCAAGTTATTGAAAAACCTATTGTTTTTACAAATGGGGTGTTTGATATTCTGCATCGTGGACATGTTACTTATCTTGCTCAAGCCAAGTCCCTTGGAAAAAGTTTAGTAGTCGGTGTAAATGCTGATCAATCTGTAAAAATGTTAGGCAAGGGGGATGATCGCCCGATTAATTCCGAATTCGACAGAATGGCTCTGATTGCAGCTTTGGGGTTTGTTGACTTAGTCGTCTGTTTTGCTGAAAAAACACCCGTTGAAATTTTGCAAGAAATTCGCCCACAAATTTATGTCAAAGGTGGCGATTATCAAATTGAAACGCTTCCAGAAACAGCTCTTGTCAAAACTTGGGGTGGACAAGCTTTCGCGATTCCTTTTATTTATGAGCGCTCTACTTCCGCTTTATTACAGAAAATCAGAAATTAGATCTGTCGTTTGACGTTTTCTACTGCGCCATCTACAGGGCCATTTACTTTAATATCTGGAAGAGGTGTACTCGGATTTTTTTCAAGAATGGAGGCTTCTTTTGGAAGAAAAGACGTGATAGATTCTTCAAGCGCCCTGGAAAAAGAATGCGGCGCGCATAACAACACGCAGGCCATTAAAAAATTAATGAGAATTAATGTCCAAAGACTGAAATTGATGACTTTCATTGTTTACGCCGGATGGAGTTGACGATGCCATTCTCTGAGTCCCCTCAGAACAATATAGGGATCTTGAATGATTTCATAATGTTGAAGATGACTTGGTGGTAAATATTGACCAATCACCGCAGAATTTCCGCCAGATAGGATCAGTTGAGCTAATTGAGGATGCTTTTTCAGAGCGATTTCAATGGCCCCTATTTGAGCGTGTAATACACCTTGTAAGATAGCGTCTTGAGTAGAGTTACCTAGTTCACCATACTTCATGGGATAGGGATCTTGATGCGAGAGATTCGGCAGTAAGGCTGTTTTAGAGCCTAAAGAATGCAGCATTAAATTCATCCCAGGGATAATCCACCCACCTTGAAAGATGAGGCCCTCATCAACGTAATCAATCGTCATAGCGGTTCCACAATTGACAACCATGTAATTACCCTTGTGGGCAAAATGAAGGCCACCTAAAATGGCCGCCCAACGATCATTCCCTAAATCTTTACTCTCGTGATAGTTGTTGTGTATTTGCGGGTGACTAAGTTCTGAGAGAAAGGCTTGAATCAGGGTGTTTGGAAAATGCCGAGTTAAAAATTGCCGCCATAAATTTTCAACATACTGATCAGCAACATTACAGATGATGATGTGTTTAAGCTCAGGTTGATACTTTGATAAATTGGTTAATTGAAGGGAAACCTCATTTGATGCTAATTCGGCATTATTTATAGCTCCAAAATGGGCATGAAAATCTTCATCTAAATAAGGGTTAATGATGGTCCATTTAGAACGGCTATTACCAATATCAAGGAGTAAGATTTTCGTATCCATCACATCACTTTACTCAATGTAAGCTCACCGTTAGTTATTTCTTGAAGACCTTCAGGTTGATCGATCAATAAATACCCATTTGAATTGACCCCCAGACACTTCCCAGATTGAACTTTTTGTAGAGAGGTAGAAATGTCCACTTGACGATGTTGCCAAGAATGCCAATGGTTCCATTCTTTTTGAAAGGGGGTAAAGGACTCTTTTTCGAATACTTCCAACATATTACCCATGTCATAAGAAATGCGCTGCCACAAAGCCTCTATGGTGATTGCCGGGTCATTTATGGGGGAGATTTCTAACAAATTAGCAATTTCTCGATGTTCTGTATTGATGGATGGAATAGATACATTTAAACCTATTCCAATGACCATCCAGATGGGGTCCATGAGAGATTTTTGTCCACCCTCAACTAAAATTCCACCTAATTTACGGTGACCTAGCAAAATATCATTAGGCCATTTAAGTCCCAAGCCATACTTTTTGGCATCGAGCTCACTGATTTGAAAATAATTAACAACACTTTTTAAAACACAAAGTCCGCAGGCGAGGGTCAATCCCTGTAAATGCATCATTGATAAGGCGTTCGAAAAGGGGTAAGCCAGAGAAAAGGTAAGTGATTGATTCGCTTTTGAAACCCAAATATTGCCTCGGCGCCCTCTGCCAGAAGTTTGGGAGATAGCTAAAACAGAGCTAGGCTCAGATAAGTCATGGCGATGCCAACGATTCATTAAATCGGTATTCGTTGAGCCAGTGGTTTGAACGACTTCAAATCGCCATGGAGTAGTCATATACATGATATTGTAGGAAGAAATGACTGACATGTAAAAAATATGGCAGATTCCCCCATTATCGAAAAATCTTACCAACCATTTTATTTGGCCAAACTAACCATGATTTTGTATGTTTGTTTGGTCGTTTATGCCACTATTACCCCCTTTAATTTTGTGGGGAATAGCCCTTTGACACCTTGGGCTTGGATGATGTCGCCGGTGCCGAGATATATTCCGATCTTTGATGTTCTGAGTAATGTGGTTGGCTATTTACCCTTTGGTTTTTTAATGATTTTTACCCTATTTCCTCATCTGCGCAAATGGCAGGCTTTAATCTTTACGGTGCTGATGGGGTTAGTTTTTTCAGGAACCCTAGAAAGTCTACAAACGTATTTGCCAACGAGAATTCCGAGCCCTATTGATTGGTACTCTAATGCTCTAGGCACCTTAATTGGGGCATTATTTGCCATTCCTCTGAGCCCTGAGTGGTTGTCTGGAAATTTAGCAGAGCGCTTAAGATCTAACTATTTTGGAAAATATCAAGGCTTTTTTCTCTTGATGATGTTATGCCCTATTGCTCAAATATATCCTCAAAATGCTTGGTTAGGGATGGGTGATTTAGGGTTATGGGGAACTAGAATTTCTCCATACTGGGATTTCCCATTGAACAATGCCTCACAAGAAATCTTAATCACTACAATATCGTCATTTGGTATTGGAGTTTTCTTTTTATTTGGAATGCGACAACAATCAGGTTCATTAAAAGTGCTCTCTATTCTTTTTATTGTGATGGGGATTTTAAAAGCGATCATCTCTCAACTTCAATTTAGTCAAACAGGGATTTTTCATTGGTGGAGTCTTTCGCTTGGCATCGGACTTGCCCTAGGCTGTTTTTTTATTTATTTGGCGAGTTATCTACAAAAGAAACTTCAGTGGTATTTATCATTTATAGCTTTAATTACAGTGATTGTGATGGTAAATCTATTACCCTATAACCCTTATTTTTTGTCGCAACTAGAACAGTTACCGCGGGGTTACTTTACCCACGTGAATGGATTGCTCGGTTGGATATCAACGGTTTGGCCATTTATGGCCATTTATTTATTACTAAAAAGCCGGAATAACGACCTTCGTTAAAGTCAAATCAAAAGGATATAATTTTTCTATGGACTACTATAAACATCACGCTTTTTTTTGCTTAAATGAGCGATCAAATGGAGATGCTTGTTGCGAACAGCATCATGCGACAAAATTATTTGACTATGCTAAGAAAAAATGTAAAGAAATGAATTTAAATGGCAAACATCAGGTACGAGTCAATCGAGCTGGTTGTCTAGATCGTTGTGAGTTAGGCCCTGTGATGGTTGTTTATCCGCAAGGGATTTGGTACCAATTTGTCGATGAAGAAGATCTTGATGAAATTATTGAAAAGCATTTTAAAAATGGTCAACCCGTAGAAAGATTGATGATTCATGAATAGTAGAACAATTCATCATCTCATCAAAATTCATATCGGTAACTCAGAAGTCAGCATAGATGTACCCGACGTATTAAAAAATGAGCCAACTTTTCCGGTGAGAGGGATTGCCTTAATTGGACACCCGCATCCACTCCTCGGCGGCTCCAAAGATAATAAAGTTGCTCAAACTATTGCAAAATCCTTGAGTCTTTTAGGATATGTTTGCTTGCGGCCTAACTTTAGAGGGGTAGGACTATCGGAAGGAGTATTTGATGAGGGCGTGGGAGAGTTAGATGATATGGAGCAAGTTCTTCATTGGATGCAAAACCCATCCTCCTGGATAGATTTACCCGAGTTTGTTGATCAAGCTTGGGTCAAGCAGGTAGCGCAATTACCAGTTGTGTTGGCGGGGTTTTCATTTGGGAGTTATGTGAATAGTCAATTAAGTAAACGCTTAAACGAAGCAGGCACTGGACCGCAAAGACTGATCTTGGTTGGTAGTGCTGCTGGTAAATGGGATATGCCTCAAATCCCAAGTAATACGATAGTGATTCATGGAGAGCTTGATGATACGATCCCGCTAAAAGCAGTATTTGATTGGTTAAGATCTCAAGAAATTGTTGTTCATGTGATCCCTGATGCAGATCATTTCTTTCATCGAAAGCTGCACATGATCAGAGAAACCATCATAGGACTTTGGGATGCCAACTAATCAAACAGAATCTTTAATTCAATATCCTTGTGACTTTCCGATCAAAGTTATGGGGAAAAACAATCCCGACTTTAAGAGTGCAGTGATACATGTTTGCCAACAATTAGATAATCAGTTTGATAGCGCTCAAATTGAAGAGCGAAATTCGAAAAAAAATAATTATTTAGGATTAACGATTATTTTTCATGCAACCTCTAGAGAGCAGTTAGATGAAGTTTATAGAACACTCTCTACGCATCCTTTGGTCAGTGTTGTGCTCTGATGGCTTTGACTGAAACTCACTATCTAGGGCTTCAAGATTATCAAAGTACCTATGAAGCGATGCAAGAGTTCACGAAACATCGAGATGAGAATACCCCAGATCAAATTTGGGTATTAGAACACCCGCCGGTATTTACCCTTGGCCTAGCAGGTGATTTAAATCATTTATTGGACCACAATACTGATATCCCTTTAGTTCAGGTCGATCGCGGAGGACAAATTACATATCATGGACCGGGCCAGATCATTATCTATCTTTTATTTGACTTAAAAAGACTAGGTATCTATGTCAAAGAGTTCGTATTTCGAATTGAAGAAGCGGTCATCAATACCTTGGCCCAATGGCAAATTCAGACACAGCGGGAGCCTGGCGCTCCTGGTATTTACACTAGCGGGAACCATCCGACCTTCGCCGGCGCAAAGATTGCAGCATTAGGCTTAAAAGTCACAAGGCATTGCACTTATCATGGATTAGCATTAAATATCAACATGGATTTAGCGCCATTTCAATTGATTAACCCTTGCGGGTACACGGATTTAGAAGCCGTTGATCTAGCAAGTTTGGGCGTAAAAGTTGACTCACAAGAGATTGCAAAAGCCTTAGTTGCATCACTTCAGCAACAACTACAGTAAGTATTTTCCAATAGAATAGATAGATGACTGATAAAAAAGATGCCGTTGTAACTTATGACCCGACCAAAAAACAAAAATCGGCTGAAAAGACCTCGCGTATTCCCATCAAAATTATTCCTATTGATCAAGTATTAAAAAAGCCAGATTGGATAAGAGTTCGAGCAAGTTCTGGGAATTCAAGATTTAATGATATAAAAAAAATTCTGCGCGAAAACCAGTTAGTCACTGTTTGCGAGGAGGCTAGTTGCCCAAATATTGGCGAATGCTTTGGTAAGGGCACTGCAACCTTCATGATTATGGGTGAAAAGTGTACCCGTCGTTGCCCCTTTTGCGATGTGGGTCACGGGCGCCCAGACCCTTTAGATCTTAACGAGCCTGCCAACTTAGCCAAAACCATTGCAGCATTAAAACTTTCTTATGTAGTGATTACTAGCGTTGATCGAGACGATCTTAGAGATGGAGGTGCACTTCATTTTGTTCAGTGTATTGAGCAAACAAAAGAGTTATCACCCGAGACGAAAGTGGAGGTTTTAGTACCTGATTTTCGGGGGCGCTTAGAGTTTGCGTTAGATGTCTTTGGTAGCCGCCAAGGTAAGGGGTTGCCGGACGTCATGAACCATAATTTAGAAACTGTGCCGCGTTTGTATAAAGAGGCTAGACCAGGCGCTGACTATTTACATTCTTTAAAGTTACTGAAAGATTTTAAGGAGCGATATCCAGGCATTCCAACTAAGAGTGGATTAATGGTTGGGCTAGGGGAAACGGATGAAGAAATTCTAGAAGTGATGCAGGATATGAGGAATCATCAGATTGATATGCTCACCATTGGACAGTACCTTGCCCCGTCCAATCATCATTTACCAGTTAGGCGGTATGTGCACCCGGATGTGTTTAAGATGTTTGAGGAAAAGGCTATAGAAATGGGCTTTTCACACGCCGCTGTTGGAGCGATGGTTCGCTCTAGCTATCACGCAGATCAACAGGCTCATTTAGCTGGTATTGTGTAATACCTAGAATGAACAAACGAATTTTTATAAGGATTACTCTATTAGTCGTTGTCATGTTGGTAGCTTGTACGGCTAGTTTTAATTGGCGCGTGGTACGGGTTGATGACCAAGGCTTTACCGCACTTTTTCCTGCAAAAGCCACTTTTGAACAGCAAACAATCCGTTTTCAAAATGTTGACTTAACGATGACGATGGCTGCGTCGATGGCTGAAGATAGTTTGTTTGCGGTTGGAACGATGCCTTTTGATAAAAAAGTATTGAATGGTCAGGCCATCCTGGACTGGATGCAAAGCAATACCGCCAAATTGATTCAAAGCCAAATACCGCCGCAAAACATTACTTTTGAAATTAAAACTGCGGGAACACCAGCTTCATTTATCCCTGCCCAGGGCTTTAATTTGAAGGGCTTGGGGCCAGATGGCCATTATCGGATTTACTGGGTCAGGTGGATGATTCGCACTGATGAGCTAGGCCAATCCAGAATTTATCAGTTGAGCGCTCTTAAGCCATTTAAGTCATCGCCCAGTGAGGAGGCACAAAAGGCCTCCATTGAGCAGTTTGAAACTTTCATGGGCGGTTTTAAACCTGACTAAATGGCAAACTTCTTTTTGACGCATTAACAGATATAAAATGGGCGATAAAGAGTAGTAAAGCTATTGAAATAGAACGAGTTTGTTGGGGATTCATCGGCTGATAGCGATGATCTTTGTTGTCCTGATATTAAAGTCAATCTTTAGCAATAAAGTGTTAAGATTCGCATGATGCTTTCAAATATTTTTAATGTCAAAGTATCCAAGATTGCATTACCCAATACCTTTAAATACTATCTACAAATGGGGACTTTCCTTAATCCAACTTGTAATAAAACAGTCCTTAAAAAATAGTTTTTAAGTAACTAATGAATAAATTAAATAAATGGTCTTGAAATGAGTGAAATTAAAAATACAACAGTCAAATCATTAAACAATTTCAAAAATTCTGAGAAAGTCCAAGAGATTCTACAAAATAAGAGATTCATGATTTTGGTTGGACTAATTATTTCTGTTTTACTGATTTGGGGTTTCATGAAGTTGTCGAATGAATTTAAAAAGCCTCCCGCACCTGCTGCACAAATCGTACAAGAAAATGTAGTTCAAATTAATGCAGAACAGTCAAAAGAAATTAAAATTGGGCAGGTTGGTGTCTATGATTTTCGCGAAGTTCGTGAGGCAACTGGAGTGATTGATTTTGACAAATATCACACGGCGGATGTTTTTTCACCCTTTCAAGGGCGCATCAATAATTTTTATGTACAAGCAGGAAGTGATGTTAAAAAAGGGCAAGTTCTCTATACCGTTTTGGCTCCAGATGCTGGACAGGCATCATCAGCGCTACTTTCCTCAGCGGGCATTCTGAAGCAAGCCAACGAAACCTTAAAGCGTGCCAAAGATTTGTACGACTATAAGAGTATTTCTCAAAAAGAATTAGAGCAAAATATTTCTGATCAACAAACTGCAGAAGCGAATTTCCTCGGGGCTAAAAAATCAATGAGTTTGTATGGTTTTTCTGATGAAGAAGTTCAAGAAATTGTTGCGAGTAGAAAAATTGATATAGAGTTAAAAGTAAAGAGCCCCATCAATGGCCGAATTATCACTCGCTCTGCCTCTCCTGGGCAATTAGTTCAGCCTGGCGTAGCACCTGCGCCAGTGACCGTTTCTGACTTAAATGAACTATGGATGGTGGCGCAGATTCCAGAGTCTGAAACTCCCCATTTCAAAATAGGACAAAATTTAACCGTGAAAGTTCAGGCATACGAGGATCGATTATTTCCTGCCAAAGTTGTTGCCTTAGGTGATTCTGTCGACCCAAGTACGCGTAGATTAATGTTAGTTGCAAAGGTAAAAGACCCCGCCCATGAGCTCAAGCCTCAAATGCTAGCGAGATTTCAAATTGAAGTATCACCCCCTCAACCTGGACCTGCTATTCCAGCAGAGGCGACAGTTAGAGAAGGAAATGGAACGCGAGTTGTATGGGTTACATCCGATGGGTTGAAATTTAATCGACGCGTTATTAAATCTGGCCTGAATCAAGCAGGACTTGTCCAAATATTAGATGGTCTTCAACCCGGCGAGACGATTGCCCTGAATAAAGCTTTATTCCTAAGCAATCAATATTCACTGACCCATTAAAGAATCAATACACTAAAACTATATGTTTAAGCCGATACTTTTATTCGTATTAACTAGAAGACCTATAGTTATTTTAGGCCTTTTGGGATTTGTTGTTATTGGGGTCTTAGCCTTTCTAAAGCTCAATGTTGAAGCATACCCCAATCCTGCGCCAGTCATTATTGAGATAACGGCTCAATCTGCAGGCACTTCAGCTGAAGAGATGGAGCGCTATTACACCAGGCCTATGGAAATTGGGCTAGCCACTACCCCAGGGGTAGATATTATTCGTTCAACATCTTTTGCAGGCTTATCCTTTGTTAGAGTCACCTTTAATTACGGAGTCGATTACTACTTCGCGTTAACCCAAGTTGCCAATGGCCTTTCGCAGAACGTGAACTTACCTAATGGAGTTTTGCCACAAATCCAAAGCTCTAGTTTGGTTGGTGAAATTTTAAGATATCAAATTAAAGCCCCAGCTTCCTACACACTGACGAATTTAAGAGAGCTTCAGGATTGGGTCATTACTCGACGCTTATTAACCACTCCAGGAATTGTTCAGATTGTGACCTGGGGCGGAACAACAAAAGAATTCCAAGTCGAGATTGACCCTAAGCGTTTAGAGGGATTTGGAATTACTTTGCAGCAGGTTTTAGCTGCTATTGGAAATGCGAATACTAACGTTGGAGGTAGGACGGTTAATGTAGGGGACCAATCCGTCAATATAAGAGGCATCGGTTTATTTGAAAATCTTTCAGATATCGAGCAGGTCGTTTTGTCCCAATTAAATGGTAGTTCGGTTCGAGTCAAAGATATCGCAAAGGTAACGGAAGGTTTTGTGCCGCGCCTAGGTGAGGCTGGTCGAGATGATCAAAAAGATGTGGTTACAGGTGTGGTGATTATGAACCGAACACTTCAAACCAATAAAGTAATAGAAAAAGCAAAAGCGGCGGTTGAAAAATTAAATACAGATGGATCATTACCTAGCGGGGTACAAATCGTTCCTTACTATGACCGCGCAGGTTTAATTGGAGTCACCACACATACAGTGATTCATAATTTAGTGTTTGGATGTTTGTTAGTGTTTTTGATTCAATTAATTTTCTTAGGCGATTTAAGAAGTGCGATTATTGTTAGTATCAACATACCATTTGCACTTTTCTTTAGCATTATTATTTTGACGATTACTGGAGAGTCAGCCAATCTACTATCTCTAGGTGCAGTAGATTTCGGGATCATCATAGACTCGGCGGTGATCTTAGTTGAAAACATGTTTAGAAACTTTCAACAAAGACCTGATGAAAGAAATAGAACTTTAAGAAAACTTTCTCTTAGTGCAGATGGCGTAGATGTAGACCCATCAAAAGGATGGACTACTCGATTACGACTCATTTATTTAAGTGCAACTCAGGTAGATGTTCAAGTATTATTTTCTACGGCGATTACGATTGCGGCATTTATTCCTTTATTTACGATGCAGGGTGTTGAAGGGCAAATATTTGGTCCAATGGCAAGAACGTATGGATATGCATTGACAGGCGCTCTATTAGCGACATTCACTATTACACCGGTGATTGCAAGTTTCTTGTTGCCAAGAAAAGTTAAGGAACATGAAACCAAGATTGTAGAAGCTCTACGGCGTTTTTATTCCCCAAGATTGAAGTGGGTAATGCAGCACACACAAGAGGTATGTATTGGCGCTATTGCTGTTTTATTATTTGGCATATTTTTATTTGGAAGATTAGGCAGCGAGTTTTTACCCGCTCTGGAAGAGGGTAACCTGTGGATTCGTGCATCGATGCCGTCAACTATTTCTTTAGAGGCCGGTACTGCAAATGTCCACAGAATGCGGGAGTTAATTAAAAGTCATCCTGAAGTGGTGACTGTTGTGTCTCAACATGGCCGTCCAGATGATGGAAGTGATCCAGCGGGCTTTAACAATGTTGAATTATTTGCCCCATTAAAGCCTTTTGATGATTGGCCAAAGGGATCTACGAAAGAAAAACTCGTTGCGCAACTTCAAAAAGATTTTGAAAATGAATTCCCGGGCGTCTCGATGAATTTTTCGCAATACATTCAAGATAACGTAGAAGAAGGGTTGTCTGGAGTGAAAGGGGCGAACTCCGTCAAAGTCATTGGACCAGATCTTGCAACGTTAGAGAATATTGCCAATGATATTAAAAAAGTCATGTCAAATATTGATGGAGTCTCCGATTTAGGTGTTTTCTATTTACTAGGGCAGCCCAACTTAAATGTTTCTATTGATCGCGCTAAGGCTGCGCGTTATGGATTGAATACCGGAGATGTCAATACAGTCATACAAACAGCTTTTGCAGGAACGATTGCTACGACGGTGCTTCAAGGGGATCGTCACTTCGGCTTGTCGGTTCGATTTAGTCCTCAAAGTCGAAAAAGTGTTGATGATTTGAAGAACCTTCGTATTGGATATACCACCTCTTCAGGGGCAATCGCATACATCCCTTTACGAGATATTGCAGACGTTAATCTAGATACGGGCGCAAGTTATATTTATCATGAAAAAAATGAGCGGTATATACCAATCAAATTTAGTACACGTGGGCGCGATTTGGGAAGTACTGTCGAAGAGATTCAAGAAAAGATCGGTAAAAAAATTAAACTTCCAGAAGGCTATAGGATTGTTTATGCTGGAGAGTTTGAAGAGTTACAACAAGCGCAAAAAAGATTATCGATCGTCATACCTATCGCTATCATAGTCATTATGGCGCTTTTGTACGCCTTATTTAACAACTTGTTAGATTGTATGTTGACCATTGCCGGAGTTCCATTTGCGATGTTCGGTGGAGTAATAGCACTATTTATTACTGGGCAAGCATTGAGTGTGTCGGCCATTATTGGATTTATTTCTTTGCTAGGGGTATCCGTGATGAACGGTATCTTAGTACAGTCGTATTTCCGTGAATTGGTCAGCTCTGGCAAGTCCAAGTTTGAGGCGATTTTTGAAGCCCACGAAACTAGGATGAGACCCCTTCTGATGACAGCATTATCAGCAGCGATTGGATTATTTCCTGCTGCGATATCAAATGGTATTGGTAGTCAGGTACAAAAGCCTTTAGCTATTGTGGTTGTTGGGGGTATGCTGATTGGGCCGATCTTCTTATTGCTGGTTGTGCCTGCTATTTATCAAGAGGTATTAAAACGTCATAATCCTAAAAAAACCAGAAAAGGTTTAGGAGGTTAAGTATGACGAAAATAAATCCTCATAAACTTCAATTTCTGATAGTAGTGATTATTTCTAGTCTCAGCGCTTGCTCTATGGGCCCAGACTTTAAGAAACCTCAAATAGAAAAACCTTTAAGCTTTACTAGAGAGGGGGCCTCTGCTCAAAACAAACAGCCTAACCCAGCAAATATCGATGCGCAGTGGTGGCGGGCCTATGGGTCAGAGCAGATGAATCAATTAGTCGAACAAGCATTGCGACATAATCCGAATATTGAGAGCAGTATTGCGAATCTTAAAGTTGCACAAGCTAATGTGCGCGCTCAACAGGGATTCTTTTTCCCATCTATTGGCGCTGGATATTCCTTAACACGCCAAAATGTTGGACCTATATTACAATCGAGCCTCAATACGGGTGACCAGATATATAACTTACATACAGCTGGTCTTACTGTCGGGTTTGCCCCCGATTTATGGGGTGGTAATCGTCGTCAAGTTGAGTCACTCAAAGCTTTAGGCAATGCCCAAAGCTATCAATTAGAGGCATTAAAAACGACGATTGCTACCAATGTTGTTGCAACAGTGATTCAAGAGGCGGCGTTGCGAGAGCAAGTTAAGGCGGTAAGAGATTTAGCTCAGGCTAGTAAAGAGCAGTTAGAGCACGCCAGAAGATTGAGATCTGCGGGTTATTCAAGTAGTTTAAATCTCGCTCTTCAAGAATCTCTTTATGCGCAAGCCATATCACAAGTGCCAATTTTAGAGAAGGCTCGTGAACAGTCCCTCGATTTATTGGCAACTCTTTGCGGAAAAATGCCCAGTGAGCAGCTCTTACTACCGAGTTTGGAAAATATCCAGTTGCCTACGCCTCTTCCAACCTCCGTCCCCTCGAAATTTGTTGAGCAAAGACCGGATATAAAAATTGCTGAAGAATATGTTCGAGCCGCGAATGCTCAAATTGGGGTCGTAACCGCTAATATGTTGCCACAGATATCCTTGACAGCAAATTTTGGTAGTGTGGCTAATTTCTTTGGTGATTTGTCGAGTAGTGCGAATACGGTATGGAGTGCAGCGGGAGGAATTTCTCAGCCACTTTTTCAAGGCGGAACTTTATTTGCTAGAAGACGTGCTGCGGAGTTAGCCGTAGAGGCATCTATCGGACAATATAAAAGTACCGTACTTAGTGCTTTTCAAAACGTTGCAGACACACTCTACGCAATTGATGCAGACGCTAGGTACTATAAGAGTGCTTTAGAAAATGAACAAGCTAATCAAATTATTTTTGAGCAGTCTGATCGACAGTTAAAAGCCGGTTATATTTCAGAGGCTGGGATGTTGTTAGCCAAGCAAACCTATCTACAATCTAAAATCAATCGCTTACAAGCTTATGCGACCTACTTTGGAGATACCGCAGCTCTTTATCAAGCCTTAGGCGGTGGTTGGATTAAGGATCAAACCCAGATTTATAAGAATTAGATATTAACTAAATGAACGGTTGTAGCTAAAAGAATTGTGATCGACTTGATTAATGTTGATATAACAGTCTTCATGTAAATCACCAACGATTAAATTGAATGCTTTAAACGTTTCGGTAATAAATATTTTTTTCTCTTCGTTAGAAACTGAGTCTGAAACAGAAACATGCATGACAAAACAATTTTTTTCTTGTTCACTCAGGGGTATTCCGCCCACCACCCATAAATCAGGGGCCAAGTACTCCACTAGCACGACAGTAAAGTCCTTTCTGCCCCGCAAATACTTTATATTCATTTCTAAAATAATTTCAGAAAGACACTCAGTCATTGAGTAGGATTTATTCCCGCTGAGCTTAATAGTGAAAATTGCCATGAGTGACTCCCTAGAAGTATCGTTCGGATTCAAATCACCTACTGACTAAATAAACGAGATCTTTCCCTGCAAGGCCTCATTCAACCTAAAACATCTATTTATTTAAAGCTTCCAAAGCTGCAACCTTTGCTTCAAGCTCTTCAAGCTTTGCTCTGGTTTTTGCAAGCACTTGAACTTGTATATCAAATTCTTGGCGGGTAATCAGGTCCATTTTCTGAAATCCTTGACTCATCATCCCGCGTACATTTTTTTCAATATCTTTAGCTGGTGAGTCTTTGACGGCGGCCATTACTTTTTTTTGGACATCTTCAGCCATTGTCTGAAATTTTTGTAAAAATTCTGAATTACTCATAGTCGTGCTCATTTAATGGTTATCAATAATCACTATTATGGGGAATAATTCATGAATTAGCAATTCACCAAAATGGTGCATTTGTCATCATATTGCCACAAAATGGTGTGATGTTGGTTTTTACCCATCCCCTAGTTGTTGACAATGTATTTAAGCAAGGAGTTATTCATTTCTTCAAGCTTTAATTCACTTTATAGGAGATTTACCGAATGAAAAAAATCATCGCCCTTTCAGCAATTGCCGCTGCTGCATCCTTACTAACTGGAAATGCCATTGCCGCTGATGCCGCCCCAGCAGCAGCTCCTGATCCAGGTCCTGTAACAGCAAACGTGACTTTAGCTAGTCAATATCGCTATCGCGGAATTTCACAATCAAATTCATTGCCTGCTATTCAGGGTGGTTTTGATTATGCTCATGAGAGTGGTTTCTACATTGGTAACTGGAATTCAAATATTAGCTGGATAAGTGATGGTTATGGACCCACTTCAGCAGGATCAAGCACAAATAGTGTTTCAGCCCCTATTGAAATGGATTTTTATGCCGGATTTAAAAAAGAAGTTGCAGAAGGATTAACTTTAGACGCTGGAGTTCTTCAGTATTACTATGCGTCTAAAAATCTACCAACTTCCTCTACCTATACAGGCAGCGGCACATCTTATTTAGGTGCTTTTTATTCTGGTAGACAAGGTGCAGGGCAATCACCTAACACTACAGAGGCATATATTGCAGCAACTTATGGTATTGCTATGGTCAAGTATTCATATGCGCTTACTAACTTGTTCGGTATTGATAATAGTAAAGGAGCCCAATATTTTGATTTGTCCTTAAATTATGACACTGGTTTTGAAGGCATTACTTTGAACGGTCACGTTGGTTACCAGTATGTGCCAAGTACTACTCTAACTTCAAATACAGCTCTTGAGCCTAGCTTTTCGTACACTGATTGGAAAATTGGCCTCACTAAAGACTTTGGAGCTGGCTTAGCTGGTGCAATTGCCTATATTGGAACAAATGCTAGTAATAATGCTTACTACAGTAATACATTTGACAACACCGGTAAAGGCACTGTATTTGTATCTTTAACAAAAACTTTCTAATAATCATCTGACTGGGAGTCAAGTATGAAATTGATCATTGCAATTATCAAACCCTTCAAGTTAGATGAGGTTCGTGAAGCGCTAGCGGAAGTTGGCGTTTCAGGAATCACTGTAACTGAAGTAAAAGGTTTTGGCCGCCAAAAAGGCCACACCGAGTTGTATCGCGGTGCTGAGTATGTTGTTGATTTTTTACCTAAGGTAAAAGTTGAGGCTGTAGTGAGTGATGACTTATTAGTTCGCGCTATTGAAGTCATTGAAAACACAGCAAGAACTGGAAAAATCGGCGACGGCAAAGTCTTCGTTACCAACGTTGAGCAAGTTTTACGTATCCGTACCGGTGAAACCGGCGCGGCTGCACTATAAGAGGAGTAATACTAATGAAATCTTGGATGAAAAAAATAATTGTCTCAAGCGCTTTGCTATTGAGTTTTGGTGCGGCATCTTTAGCACCAACCACAATGGCATTTGCTCAAGATAAAGCCGCCCCTGCAGTAACTGCTCCAGCCGCAGCCGCAACTCCAGCTGAGCCAGCAGCAGCACCTGTCCCTAATAAAGGAGACACTGCTTGGTTACTCGTTTCAACAGCGCTTGTCATTATGATGACTGTTCCTGCTCTTGCCTTATTTTACGGTGGTCTCGTAAGAACGAAAAACATGCTTTCAGTATTAATGCAATGTCTAGTTGTTTTCTCCCTGATTATGGTTTTATGGGCGATTTACGGCTACAGTATTGCTTTTACTGAGGGTAATGCTTTCTTCGGTGGCTTTGATCGAGTATTTTTAGCCGGCATGACTCCTGATTCAGTAGCTGCGACCTTTTCCAAAGGTGTTGTCATTCCTGAGATTGCATACATGGTTTTCCAAGCTGCATTTGCAGCAATCACCGTATGTTTAATTGTTGGAGCATTTGTAGAGCGAGTTAAGTTCTCAGCGGTGTTATTGTTTGCTGTTTTATGGTTTACATTTAGCTACTTACCGATTGCTCACATGGTTTGGTTCTGGCCTGGCCCTGACGCATTCACTGACGCAGCTGCTGCTGAAAAAGCAACGGCAACGGCTGGCTGGTTATTCCAAAAAGGTGCCCTTGACTTTGCTGGTGGAACGGTCGTTCACATCAACGCAGCGATTGCAGGTTTAGTAGGTGCATACGTTATTGGTAAGCGTGTTGGTTATGGTAAGGAGCCGTTTAAACCACACAACTTAACATTGACGATGGTTGGTGCTTCTTTACTGTGGGTAGGTTGGTTTGGATTTAATGCTGGTTCTGCTTTAGAAGCCAACGGTAGTGCAGCATTAGCTTTTGCTAATACGTTAATGGCAACTGCAGCTGCAGTATTATCTTGGATTTTTGCTGAGTGGATTCTCAAAGGTAAACCATCGATGTTAGGTGGAGCATCTGGTGCGGTAGCTGGTCTAGTCGCTATTACTCCTGCAGCTGGTTATGTGGGCATCATGGGTTCAATCATCATTGGTTTGATCGCTGGTGTTTTGTGCTTGTGGGGTGTAACAGGCCTTAAGAAAATCCTCAAAGCTGACGATAGTCTTGATGTTTTTGGTGTTCACGGAGTTGGAGGTATTACTGGTGCTTTGTTAACTGGCGTATTTTGTTCACCTTCTTTGGGCGGAACTGGAATATATGACTACGTTGCAAACGCTGTAGCTCCTGAATACGACATGATAGGTCAAGTGATGATCCAGGCAACTGCTGTTGGAACAACTCTTGTATGGTCTGGTGTAGTTGCTTTCATCAGCTACAAGCTGGTTGATATGGTTGTAGGTTTACGTGTGCCTGAAGAAGAAGAGCGTGAAGGCTTAGACATTACTTCACACGGTGAAACTGCTTACGAAATGTAATATCCCTAGTAGTTGTAGTTATTTAAGGGCATCATTTTGATGCCCTTTTTTTCGGCTGTACTAATCGCATAAATATGTAATTTAAGTCTTATCTCTTTAAATTTAATACAATAGGGGGATGGTTCCACATTTAATTACAGCACTCACAGGCCCCTTACTCGAATTAGAGAAAAAGGTGTTAGAAGCTACGCCAACTATCGAGCGTTGGTTTCGTTTGGAGTGGCAAGATCACACGCCACCTTTTTACTGCTCTGTCGACTTGCGAAACGCGGGATTTAAACTAGCGCCAGTAGATACCAACTTATTTCCAGGCGGCTTTAATAATCTCTCGCCGGAAATGTTGCCGCTAGCAGTCCAAGCTGCCATGGCCTCCATTGAGAAAATATGTCCTGAAGCCAGAAACTTATTATTAATTCCAGAACGTCACACCAGAAATGTCTTTTACTTACAAAACGTAGCTCGATTAGCCGTTATTCTTCGGCAAACTGGTTTAAATGTTCGCTTAGGTAGTCTTTCTGAGGAAATTAAAAAACCAACTAATATTGATTTGCCGGATGGACAACGTTTAGTTCTAGAACCTTTAGAGAGAATTGGATTAAAGGGCCGGCGTCTTGGGTTAAAAGATTTTGACCCCTGCTCTATTTTACTAAACAATGACTTATCTGCCGGTGTGCCTGATATTTTAAAAAATATTCATGAGCAATATGTTTTACCACCCCTTCACGCCGGTTGGTCAACTCGTCGAAAATCAAATCACTTTGCTGCTTACGATGATGTCATTAAAAAGTTTTCTAAAGTGATCGATATAGACCCATGGTTATTGAATCCTTATTTTGCGGCGGTAAAAAATATCGACTTTAATGAAGGTATTGGACAGGAGGAGCTACAAGAAAACGCATCCGCCTTGCTCAAGAAAATCGCCAAAAAATACAAACAAATGGGGATTAAGGAAAAGCCTTATTTAGTGGTCAAACCAGATGCTGGAACATACGGAATGGGCATTATGTCGATCCACGATGCGAGTGAATTAAAAGACCTCAATCGTCGTGAGAGAAATAAAATGAGCGTCATTAAAGAAGGTTTAGAAGTTCATGATGTGCTTATTCAGGAGGGTGTTCATACCTTTGAAAAAGTCAATGAAGCGGTTGCTGAACCGGTTGTCTATATGATCGATCGTTATGTCGTTGGTGGTTTTTATCGAGTTCATACAGGCCGAGGGCCTAATGAAGTGTTAAATGCCCCAGGAATGCATTTTGTGCCTCTTGCTTTCGAGCAAAACGCTATACCAGATGTCACTGCCAAACCAGGAAGTGCCGTACCTAATCGTTTTTATCTTTATGGTGTTGTCGCTCGCTTGGCTCTGTTAGCT
>CANJBQ010000040.1 GCA_947472645.1 Burkholderiaceae bacterium | reverse complement strand
GGCACTCTTTTATACTTAGCATCACCTACCTTACCTATTGGTGGATATAGTTATTCTCAAGGTTTAGAAGCAGCAGTGAGTCATGGCTTTGTGACCAATGCTGAGGAAGCTCATGATTGGATTGATCATCATTTGTTTACAGTAATTACCCAATCTGAGGCGATGGTTTGGCTTTACTTATATGAAGCTTGGTTATTGCTCGATGAGGAAAAAATTACGCATTTGAATCATTGGTTTTGGGCAACTCGGGAAACGAGTGAGTTTCGTCAAGAGACAGAGCAAATGGGATGGTCCTTACTCAAACTGATTAAAGAGCATGCTTGGGGAACTCATCAAGAAAAACTATTTTTGAGCTCTATTGAGCCTATGACATTACCATGTGCACATGCTTTTATCTGTAGTTCTCAAAAAGTTCAAGCGATCAATGGATTACATATTTATCTTTACTCATGGCTAGAAAATCAAGTGATGGCCGCCGTAAAGTCAATTCCGTTGGGTCAAGTTGCTGGTCAAAAGATCTTGGTCGCAATTGGGGAAAAGATGTCCTTACACTTAGATAATCTTATTGAACAGTCTCAGTCAGAAAAATTTGTTTTAAATACCTTTGCCCAGCAACTCAATATTCTGTCGAGTCGACATGAGCATCAATATTCACGTTTATTTCGTTCTTAACCTAAAAAATAACTTATGCGCACAAAAAAACTTCCTCCTCTTCGAATTGGCGTTGGTGGTCCTGTTGGCTCAGGTAAAACTACTTTATTGGAAATGCTCTGTAAAGAAATGAGTAAAAAATACGATATTGTTGCAATTACTAACGATATTTATACGAAGGAGGATCAGCGTTTATTAACCATCTCTGGGGCACTTCCTGCAGAAAGAATTATGGGGGTTGAGACAGGTGGTTGTCCACATACAGCCATTCGAGAGGATGCCTCAATCAATCTTGAAGCTGTTGATCGTATGCTAGAAAAATTTCCACAAGCAGATATCGTATTCATAGAGTCAGGTGGTGATAATTTGGCAGCAACATTTAGCCCAGAATTATCGGACTACACGATTTATGTTATTGATGTTGCTGGTGGAGAAAAAATTCCACGTAAAGGTGGCCCAGGCATTACCAAATCGGATTTACTGGTGATTAACAAAATAGATCTTGCCGACTATGTTGGGGCCAATCTAGAGATTATGGAGTCTGATACTAAGAGAATGCGCCTGGATAAACCTTATGTGATGACGAACCTAAAAAAACTTGAGGGTGTTTCGCAAATTATTCAGATGATTGAGAAAAACGGCCACTTAGGTTAATCAATCTTAATTTGATGACTGAGTTCGATTTCATCACAATTATTCCCAGACCCTTGGCGATCGACCACAATAAAATCCTGTAATTGATCAAGACTAATTAATGGGTGATGCCAAACCCCTTTAGCATAGGTAACTCCAGTAAATCCCTGAACGACAAATGCGCGAAGGTGTTCTGTGATTTCGGGTTCTGTTTGACATGTGGCAGGAGCCACTACGACTAAGTACTTGTTATTCATGTCTTTGGTTACTGGGATGAAAGTTTGACTACCAAGAGGATGTCTTTCCATGACACGTAACTCAAACGGCCTTGTAAAAGCCTGTCCTCTGAAAAGACTGATGATGGGTTTACCATCTTGATCACTCGTATCGACTGACGATAGGGCATGGAATCGTTCTGTACTACCTTGATTGATAGGAAAATGATCAGCACCTTCTAAGGCTAGTACTTCACCAAATGGCGCAAAATTTTCGCGGGTGAGCTCAGTGATAGGTAGAGTAATCATGCTTTTGTTCCCCAGATTCTTAACCTTGAAACACCACCATCTGGATAAATATTAAAGCGTACGTGAGAAATAGCGCCAATGGGAGCAATTTCAGAGGTGTAGTAATGTTGATGATCCATTTGTAACTTTTGTAAAGGCAGCAGCGTAGGCCAGAACATACTTTCTGTAATTGCGGATTGATCTGTTCCTGAGGTGACAAGGATGGCTTGAAGTGAGCATTGGTCGGGATAATTTCCTTTAAAGTGGCAAGTATCAACTTCAATTTTTTGAACAAGAACAGGATGCGCTAATTCGATGAGACACCAATCAAATCCTGGCTCTCTTCGTCTTCTGGTTTCCCAGCCATCACCCATGTTTTTTCCACGGAGAGGTTTGAGAAGATTCATGGCTGAACCAAAATGTTCATTATTGGCAATAATCGAGTGAGCACCATTTTCAACAGCAGCAAAATTGAGAATTTCTGTAGCTGGAATCTTTGACCAATCAATGGCCGGTTTGCCATAAACACGCAGGCGAGCGATACCACCGTCTGGAAATATCGTGATTCTTAAATGGCTCACTTTTGCAGAGGGCTCAATTTCAAAATAATGATGTTGATTACCTTGTAAAGTTTGAGCGGATAAAACATCAAACCAGATTGAGCTATCGTTTGGTGTCTGCTCTTCATAGCAGGCCTGGATAGAAATTGCTGGAGCAAAATTACCGGTAAAAAAGCTCGTATCGACATCAAACCCATAAATACAGCCAGGTTTAAAGAGTTGAATAATCGCCCAGTCAGTGCCAGCTGTGCGCTTTCTTCTGGTTTCCCAGCCGTCCATCCATTTACCATTGAGATCATACTTACCTACAATAAATACAGCGGGCTCAGGATTCAACATTCTTTCTAAAGGAGCAAAAAACTCATCAGAACAGGAAATCGCCTTAGCACCAAGCTCTGCATCCGCCAAATTAATATGTTTGCGTGTAAACCATGGTGCATTAGGGTCAAGGACAGGGATACTCATATTTTTTAATCTCCTAAGGGTTATGAGCTTTATACCAAGCTTCTAAAGTACGTCTTTCATCTTCTGTAATACCTGTTGCATTATTCATAGGCATTATTTTCGTTACAACCGCTTGTTGGTAAATAAGTGCCATTTGTGATTGAATTGATTCGTCACTATCCAATCGGATATTTTTATTCGCTATGTTGGCATTATGGCAGGCGACACAACGCTCTTCAATGATCAATTTCACTCGAGTCAAGCTTGGCGCTGGCATTGGGGTAGTTGATGAAGAAGTTGGCTGGGATGGAGCTGTGATAAAAATTGCGGCTAATAGTAAACAGGATCCGAGAATCAATGCTGGATAGTGGGGTTTGTTTTTGTGGCGAGAGACAAAGTAGAAGCGGATTAAAGCACTTCCTAACATCATTAGCATTAAGACTAGCCAATGGTGTGGAGAGTTATAAACCATACTGTAATGATTTGATAACATAGCAAAAAGAACGGGTAAGGTGAAAAAAGTATTGTGCACACTTCGTTGTTTACCACGTTGACCATGAATAATCTCAGGGACTTCGCCCATTTTCATGGACGCAATAACCTTCTTTTGCCCAGGAATGATCCAAAAAAATACATTGGCCACCATGATGGTTGCCATCATAGCTCCTGTCATCAGAAAGGCAGCTCGCCCAGAAAAAATTTGGCAGGCAAGGTAGGATGCCAAGGCAACATAAATGAGTAGACAAACCGCCACTTTTTTATCTGCTTGATCACCCACCCCAAAAATGCGACAGATAGCATCGTAGACCACCCAGCCAGCAACAAGGTAAGCAAGTGATGCAATGACCGCCATATTGCCAGACATATCAAAAACATTTTTATCAACTAGCATGACGCTTGGGTTGAGGAGGTAAGCAACGGCAAAGAGTAAAAACCCGGTTATCCAAGCGCTATAAGCTTCCCAATAAAACCAATGCAAGTGCTTCGGTAGTTGAGGGGGCGCATTCAGATATTTTTGAGGGTTATAAAAACCACCCCCATGAACCGCCCAAAGTTCACCACTAACACCGTCATCGATCAATTTTTGGTTGGTTGCAGGAACTAGACTATTGTCGAGCCATACAAAGTAAAAAGAAGCCCCAATCCAAGCGATGCCAACAATCAGATGTAACCACCGTAAAAGGAGACTTGTCCAGTCAATGAGGAAGGGTAAAAGATAGTCCATCGTGCTTACTCCAGCATAAACAAACTTATTCTATAAATAAGTTTTCTTTATCTTCTGCCACGGCGGAACTGCAGAAGCCAATGATCGTGCTCAAATTGAGATACCCGCTACGATACTTTTGCTATTCTAAAGCTTTTTATGACCCTCGGTAGGTTGAATAACTCCATGGGGTAACAACTAGGGGTACATGGTAGTTCTCTAGAGCATTTGCGACTTGAAATCGGAGAACAACCGTGTTTAAAAAAGCAGGCTTCGGTAAGTTTGGGTTTGACTTTGCAAAATAAGCGCCGATATCAAACTCTAGTTGATACTCTCCCACTTTTAATTGTTCGCCTTCTAAAAGAGGTTCATCACAGCGACCATCGGCATTGGTATGGCGTGAAGCTAATAATTCGTATTTGGCGCCCGATACGTTAAAAAGTTGGATAAAGATACCTTGCCCAGGTTTACCAATACTAGTATCTAAAACATGTGTAGAGAGTTTACCCATAAGTGTATGACCAATAATAAGAGAGGAATTAGTATTTCAAAGCGAACAAACTACTTTGTAAGCATACATGATTGAAAGTTTGCAGTATATTAATGTTTATGTCTACAAATTCACTTTATCCGCGAGATCTCATTGGTTATGGAGCGCATCCTCCTCATCCTCAATGGCCTGGACAGGCCCGCATTGCTGTGCAATTCGTCCTCAATTATGAAGAGGGTGGCGAGAACTCCGTTTTGCATGGTGATGCCGGTTCAGAGCAATTTTTATCGGAGATTATTGGAGCAGTTGCTTACGATAGCCGTCATTTATCTATGGAGTCAATTTATGAATATGGTTCAAGGGCAGGTGTGTGGCGAATTTTGAATGAGTTTAAAAGACGCAACTTACCTATGACGATATTTGGTATTGGTATGGCCCTTGAACGTCATCCCGAATTGACTACAGCATTTGTGGAATACGGTCATGAGATTGCAAGTCATGGTTGGCGTTGGATTCATTATCAAAATATGGATGAACAGACTGAGCGCGAACATATGCAGCTTGCGACTGAGAAAATCAAGCAATTAATTGGTTCCCATCCCTTGGGTTGGTATACCGGACGTGATTCTCCGAATACTAGGCGCTTATTACTTGAGCAGGGGGGGTATTTATATGACTCTGATTATTATGGGGATGATTTACCGTTTTGGACAAAAGTCACAACAACTGATGGTAAAGAGCATTCCCATCTGATTGTCCCTTACACTTTAGATGCCAATGATATGCGTTTTGCCACCCCTCAGGGATTCAATACGGGTGAACAGTTTTATCAATACCTCAAAGATAGCTTTGATGTTTTATATGCAGAAGGTGATCCCGAAGGGATGAATCAACCCAAGATGTTATCGATTGGCATGCATTGTCGATTATTGGGTAGACCTGGCAGATTTAAAGCTTTGCAACGTATTTTGGACTACATTCAATCCCATTCGAATGTATGGATTTGCCGACGTGTGGATATTGCAAAGCATTGGCATGATCACCATCCGCCTCAACTTGATGCTTCGAATCGATGAGTACTCTTCAATTAACCCTCGAAAAAATCAACCACCTCAATCAAGAGGAATTTGTCGCCATATTTTCAGGTGTTTATGAACATAGTCCCTGGATCCCACGAGAAGCTTTTCATGCTCGACCATTTCGCGATTTGGCGCATTTAGCGACCAGCATGCAGCAGGTTGTCCATTCTGCCTCTTATGAGTCGCAGATACAGCTCATAAGAGAACACCCTGAGTTGGCTGGAAAGGCCGCCATTAAAAAACAGTTAACGGACGACTCTCTTAGAGAACAGAGTGGCGCTGGGCTTGATAGTTGTTCTGAAGCGGAGTTTTTATTGTTAAATCAATTAAACCAAGACTACAACGCTAAATTTGGATTTCCCTTCATATTGGCCGTTAAGGGCTATCAGCGGGCAGAAATTATTGAGAATTTTTCACAACGGTTAAATAATGAAGTATCTAAAGAGTTCCTAGAGTGCATTCACCAAATTGGGTTGATTGCGCGCTTTCGTCTTGAAAATTTAGTGCTCTAAATTCCAGTTTGGTGCAAAATAACTCCCAAAATCTGATCAATTTGAACTCTAATCGTTTATATTACTCATAATTTGAAAAGTATTATTCCTTGAAAGGCTGCGCATTATGAAAAAAATGTTGAAGAAAGTATTAATTGCTGTTTTTACAATGACCGCAGTAACTAGTTTTGCCGAAACATCAATTAAATTTCAATTAGATTGGCGTTTTGAGGGTCCATCTGCCTTTTTCCTAGTTCCTGTAGAAAAGGGTTACTTCAAGCAGGTTGGATTAGATGTTACGGTTGATGCGGGTAATGGCTCTGGAAATGCTGTGAATCGTGTTGCATCTGGCGCTTACGATATGGGATTTGCCGATTTAGCGGCCCTGATGGAGTTTTACGGAAACAATCCTGACGCTCCGAATAAGCCTGTCGCTTTAATGGTTGTATATGGCAATACTCCTGCCGCAGTCATGGCGTTAAAAAGTTCTGGGATTAAGTCGCCAGCTGATATGACGGGAAAGAAATTCGGTGCACCAGGCTTTGATGCAGGTAGAAGATCATTTCCATTATTTCAGGCGGCTAATAAGGTTGGGCCTGTTAATTGGATCAGTATGGAGCCTGCGCTAAGAGAGACGATGTTAGCAAAAGGAGATTTAGACGCCATCACAGGATTTGGATTTACATCAATTCTCAATCTAGAGGCTCGTGGAATCAAAGCAGAGGAAATTATTTCGTTCCCATATCCACAGTATGGCGTCAAACTCTACGGTAATGTCATTATTGCTTCTCCAAAGTTGATTAAGGAAAATCCAGCTGCAGTTAAAGCGTTTCTAGAAGCTTTTACAAAAGGTGCTAAAGATGTTTTAGCTAATCCTGATGCCGCTATTGCTGCCGTTCAACGTAAGGACGGTATTATCAACGTTGAGCTCGAAAAACGTCGCTTGAAGATGGCTATCAAAGATGCTATCGTCACTCCTGATGCAAAAGCTGAAGGATTTGGCAGTGCGTCATTGCCTCGTGTTGCTTTAATGGCTTCCCAAGTGTCTGATGTATTTAACACCAAGACGCGTGTAAATCCGGATGTTGTTTGGAATCCAGCATTTTTACCTTCTGCAGCCTCTAGAAATATTTTCCCTAAATGAGTCCTTCATTTATTCAGTTTAAAGATGTGTCACATACGTATGACAAAGGGGCCATCAATGGCCCTTTTGCTATAGAAGATATTAATTTTGAGGTAAAAGAAGGTGGCTTTGTTGCTATTGTTGGCCCCTCAGGTTGTGGTAAATCGACGTTCATGAAACTCACCACAGGCTTGCAGCAACCAACGCGTGGTCAGATCATGATCAATCAAAATCCTGTAACTGGTCCATTAAGTATTAGTGGGATGGCTTTTCAGGCACCGACTCTACTACCTTGGCGAACGACATTAGAGAATGTCATGTTGCCTTTAGAAATTGTGGAGCCTTTTCGCTCCCAGATGGGTTCAAAAAAACAGGAGTTTAGAGATCGAGCTATTCAGTTGATCGAAAGTGTCGGGCTAAAAGGTTATGAAGATAAATTGCCCTACCAACTTTCGGGTGGCATGCAGCAAAGAGCTAGTATTTGCCGAGCCTTGATTCATCAGCCAAAAATGTTGCTTCTCGATGAGCCGTTTGGCGCGTTAGATGCTTTTACTCGTGAAGAGTTATGGAACATTCTTCGTGATCTTTGGGAGGCTCAAAAGTTTAATGTTGTGTTGGTAACGCATGACTTAAGGGAAGCCGTCTATCTTGCCGATGAAGTCTACGTGATGTCGAGAAGACCTGGGAAAATTGTGCACCGTCGAGTCATTGATTTACCTCGACCAAGGGATTTAGAAGTCACTTATACAGAGCCTTTTACTGCAATTGTGCATGAGCTTAGAATGCACATTGGAAAGGTGAGGGAAGAGTGATGGAAAAAAAATCTATATTAGAAAAATATGCCGCACTATGGTTACTTTTGTTGACGATAGGGATATGGCAAATTATCTGTGCGGGGTTAAATGTTAGCGATTTTATTTTTCCAAGCCCATATCAGATTGCTTTAAATCTTAACGAGTTTAAAGGTGAGATTATGCGTCACGCCTGGACGACTTTTTGGACAACCATGGTTGGATTTGGTATCTCTATTGTTGTTGGGGTTTTTTTAGGATTCTTAATTGGCTCATCGCGGATGGCTTATGATGCTTTTTATCCGTTGATGACTGCCTTCAATGCATTACCTAAAGCGGCTTTCGTGCCAATTCTGGTCGTATGGTTTGGGATTGGTGCTGGGCCAGCTATTTTGACCGCGTTCTTAATTAGCTTTTTCCCGATTATGGTTAATATTGCAACGGGACTGTCCACCTTAGAGCCTGAGTTAGAAGATGTTTTAAGAGTTCTAGGTGCGAGTCGAATTGATATTCTCAAGAAAGTCGGAGTTCCAAGGTGTTTGCCATATTTCTTTGCAAGTTTAAAAGTTGCTATTACCTTAGCTTTTGTTGGAACGACTGTATCTGAAATGAATGCTTCAAATCAAGGCATTGGTTATCTATTAGTCTCAGCTGGATCCGCTATGCGCATGCCACTTGCTTTTGCAGGTTTAGTTGTTATTGGCATCATGGCGATGCTCATGTATGAATTCTTTGCAGTGGTAGAAAAAAGAACCACATCTTGGGCTCATCGAGGAAAAAATTAGATCGATTACTATCTATTCGAGTTTACTCATGAAATTTCTTGATTTTGGAAAAACCATTCAATTGATTTGAATGGTTTTTTATTTTGTTGACTCTATTTCGAACTGCTATTTTGAATACTTAAGTGATACCAAAAATGTTTAGGTTTTTATGGCTTTTAGAATTCGCATTCAAAGTGGCTTTGACTTATAGAATATAGAATCAATAGCCATAAAGCTCTTACTAATTATGCATGTGCTAGTATCAAATAAATACAAAAATAATGGAGATAACAGCATGCATAATCGTTACCCTCATCCAGACTTAAATACGTTGCCTGATGATTTAAAAACCAAAATTCTTGAGGTTCAAGAAAAGGCGGGTTTTATCCCGAATGTATTTTTGACCTTAGCACGTCGTCCTGCAGAGTGGCGTGCTTTTTTTCAGTATCACGATGCACTCATGCTTAAAGAAGATTCTGGTTTAAGCAAAGGTGATCGGGAGATGATTGTCACTGCCACAAGTGCAGCAAATCATTGTTTATATTGTGTAGTTGCTCATGGCGCCATCTTACGGATTTATGAGAAGAAACCACTCTTGGCTGATCAAGTGTCGATTCATTACTTTTCTGCGGATATCAGTGCTCGACAAAAAGCCATGTTGGATTATGCGATTAAGTTGTGTAAGTTAGATACTGAGATTGAAAATAGTGATTTTGATACACTACATCACCATGGCTTTAGTGATGAGGATATTTGGGATATTGGAGCTATAACAGCATTTTTTGGCTTATCGAATCGAATGGCTATCATGAGCGGTATGAAGCCCAATGATGAATTTTATTTGATGGGCCGTATTCCTAAAAATAAAAATTAAAGTATTTCCATAAGGAGGTGTTATGAGACAGGCCCAATTAATCGTTGCAAAAATTTTGTCGTTTGTATTATTGATGTCACTATCCCCGGCATGGGGCCTTTCTGTGGAAGTTGTTTACCCAGCAAAACCGATTCGTCTTATTGTGCCATTTGCGCCAGGTGCAACAACCGATTTTTTAGGTCGAGTTGTGGCGCAGCATATGACTGAGGCTTGGGGTAAATCAGTTATTGTTGAAAATAAAATTGGTGCAGCAGGACTGATTGGTGTCGATGCAACAGCAAAGTCTCCTGCGGACGGATATACAGTTTGCGTATCTACAGGTGCTATTGCGATTTATAGCGCGACCAAAGGTGACGTTCCATTTGATGCTTTAAATGATTTTGAGTACATTGCTATGATTGGACGGGTACCTCACGTCATTGTTGTCAATAAAGATTTTCCGGCGAATAATTTTCAAGAGTTTCTTGCTTACACCAAGAATGGCCAACCATTTCCATATGCCTCAACAGGGGCTCGCTCCAATGCCCATTTCACGGGAGAAATGTTAAGGTCGAGTACTGGAATTCTTTTACAACATGTTTCTTATCGTGGCGGTGCTCCCGCCATGTTAGATGTAGTCGCCGGTCATATACAAATTATGGTAGCTTCCCTGACAACTGCCATGCCATTTATTAAGTCTGGAGCTATTAAACCTCTAGCTATTACTACGGGTACACGTTCAACTGTATTACCGAATACACCAACCTTAAAAGAGTTGGGTTATCCTGAAATTGATAATGCTGAATGGTGGGGCGTCATTGCGCCAAAGAATACCCCAAAGCCTATCTTAGAAATATGGCGAAGTGAATTGAAAAAAGTGATAACTCCAGCATTGATGGAAAAGAGTCCTGGTTTAGAGCTATACCCAATGACCCCAGAAGAAATGCGTAAACTCGTTCAAAAAGAATTAGTAACATGGAAAGAAGTAGCAAAAAAATCAAATATTACGGAGTAATAAATAATGCAATCAAAAAATATTAAACAGTTCAGAATTGGTTCGCTGATTCCTTCATCTAATACGACTCAAGAAAGTGAGTTCTTGCAGGTTTTACCTCCTGGAGTTTCTTTACATACAGCGCGTATGACATTAACCCATGTACAAAGGGACACAACGATTAAGATTGTTGAGGCTTTAGATGATGCCGTACAAAGCTTAATGGATGCGGATGTTGATGTTATTTTGTTAGGGTTAACGGCACCTTCTTCAAGATTAGGTATTGGATATGACTTGGAATTAAAAAAACGGATTGAAGATAAATCGGGTAAGCCAGCGACAACCGCTGCCACGGCCAGTATTCAAGCATTAAAAATGTTGAATGCAAAGCGGATTAGTTTTTTAGCGCCATGGACTGATGAAATTAATGAGTTTAGCGTGGCATTTATTGAAAATAATGGTTTTGAAGTGCCTGTTCATAAAGCGCTTGGGTATCCTAAAAATTTAGATATTGGCCGATTAGATTCTTCAACAGCATACAAAATGGCGATTGAAAATGATCGTTCAGATATTGACGCAGTGATGTTAGCCTGCGGAAATTGGTTATGTATCGATGTTGTCGATCAAATTGAAAAAGAACTCGGTAAGCCGGTAATAACAACCAATCAAGTCAGTTTTTGGGGAGCATTGAAACTGCTCAAATATGACCAAAAGATTGAAGGATTTGGATCTTTACTCAGTAAACACTTGATCGGTTAATTTTTTCTAGCTATCTTGATGTGGGATTAAGAACTCGGTAACAAGTTTAACGAGTTCGACAACCCCAAGCAGTGTAACCATGATAAATAGTCCAACGCCTATAGCAATGAAAACACTCCATAAGCCTAATGGGTTTAAAAGCAAAGCGTAGCAAATTAGTGCACATAGAAAACCTAACATAATGGCAATAGGTTTTCCATATAAAATGGTTCCTCTTAAGATGGGGAAGCGCTCAAGACCTAAAGATTTTTGTGCAAGGATATCCACATTTCCTGCTGAACTTAAATGAGGCTCAGGCCTTTGGCTATTTTGATTTGAGGTGATAGAAACGGATTTGCCTTCCAGTGTGGCGATTCTTTCTGCTGCAATTAAACCAAAACTACCTGATTTGATGAGCCCCCCAATATAAACGGAGTCTTGCCCCCCCTCGATACCACCAGTCGTTGCTCCAGCTGCAAATAAGCCTAGGATTGGTTTTTTTTCAGTATCAAGAACTTGGGCATGCTCATCAATATCGATACCCACCATCGTGTACGTAATACCAGGGCATATGGGGATCGCCATAAACGGCGCATTCATGATCGACATTGGCTTGACTTTATTGGAGCGAGGCACGCTTAAAGTATCTAATTGATTGTTACTGAGAGCCACATTGTATTCATTAATAGTATTAATTAGCGCTGTAAAAGGAACGCCCATTTTTTCGGCTAATTCTTCCTCGGTGTTGGCACGAAGGATTGTTCCCCCGGCTTTTTCCAATAGAGGATTCGCCGGGATTCTAGCAGATGTGCCAGGCCCATCCCAGATCGTTTGATCAAAGACAGCAAATAATTTACCAGTGTTTGAACTAGAGGCCAGTTGATTTGCTAGGTGGACTCCAGAACGTCCTTCATCTACAATACGTTGTCCGCTAGAGTCGATAACGATACCGGCGGTGGCAATGGCGTCAACCTCTGGATAAGGCCATACGTTATCGTTATGAAGAGCATCGCTACATAGCACATGCCCATAAAAGCGTTTGCCCGAGGTAACTGATCCACCTGCAGATAGCGCCATCTTCAGACCATCTCCACGACCAGTTCTAGCACCTCGTTGAAATACAGATTCAAAATCTGCGCCAATATATCGTTCATAGAGTTCACGGTTAGCTTGAAATCCTCCATCTGCGATAACACAATAAGGAGCATTCCAAATCTGAGGATTATCTTGAAGTGTTCCTTGAGCGCCAACACAACGACCATTTTCCATGAGTAAGCCAGTCACACGTGCACCTTGTTGTAAAACACCACCACGTGCTATTAATTCTTCGGCAAGCCGTCGAATCATTAAGTCTGGGCCGCGACCTTTCCAGTCTAAGCCTGCTTTTAGAGCTCTTGGCGGCGCCATACACCATCGATATCCCTCTTGGGGGTTAAAGCGCATAAACTTTCCACCTTTGTCTTGAAGCCAGGTGATGAGTCGTGCACCATTGTTAGCCAAAGCTTTAGTAAGTTCTGGTTTTGCTTCGCCATTCGTTAATTGATGAATAATTTTTTCTAACTCAGGAGCAGGCCGAAAGGGGTCATAAAAACCAATGTGAAGAATACCACCGGATTGACGAGAATTATTTGGGTAGTCAACACCTTCACCTTGCTCGAGAACTACTGGTTTGAGGCCTAGCTCAGTTGCACGAACTCCAGCTGTAAGACCGGCAATACCCCCACCAACAATAATGAGGTCAAAAGTATTTGTTAAATGGGATGTCATAAATGATTGAATAATTATCCAGGCTGTTTTTCAAATACAGGAACGTGATCTAACTGCTTTAACCAATTCATTGCTGAGCGATGCCATATTTGTTTTTGAGGAATCAGTTCTGCTCTTTGAGTGAGTGTTCCGACCCTGAGTCCGAAAAACTCTTGGTTAAATTCGCTCGTAGCATAAACTGATGTTCCACAGTCTGAGCAAAAAGCTTGGAGGCGACGATTGCCGCTTTCAGCAATTTTTAGATACGTTTTAGGTTGGCCTTGTAATAATTTAAAGTGTTCTTTAGCAGTTGGAACAATTACTCGAAAGGGAGCCCCGGTCATTTTTTGACAATCAGTGCAGTGACAAGCAGCCACTTTTGCTGTGTCTACTTTAGCTTCAAACTGAATACGGCCACAATGACATGATCCATCAACATGTAACATATTGTCTCCTTATTTATAGGTTTAGCTAATTTAGCATAAGAATAGTCATCTTAAGATGAACATTGACATTATATAGAGAGGCAAAGAAGTGGGGGTATTAACTAAATTGATTTAATAGCATTTAAATTGTATAGTTAGTTAAATATAAAAAATAGAGGTGAGACATTGAAAAATATTAGATCAACATGGCTATTCAGCATATTGCTTCTTAGTTTATCTTTTATGGCAAACTTTGTTTATGGAGAAGAACCCTATCCTAACAAGCCGATTAAGATAATTGTGGGTATCACTCCTGGCGCATCGACTGATTTTTTAGCGAGAGAAGTTGGTCGTGGTTTAAGTGAGCGCCTAAAAGTGCCTGTTATTGTTGAAAATAAGCCAGGCGCTAATACGATTATTGCTAATAATTTAGTGGCTAAATCACCGCCGGATGGCTATACACTATATTTAACAAATATCGTCAGCGCGATTAATCCTTGGATGTATACCAATATGCCTTATGACTATAAAAAGGATATGAAAAATATTGTTTTAGTTGGCGTGTCAGATAATTTATTTGCAGTCAATAGTAAGTTAGGAATTAATACGGCTCAAGAGATGATTGCGTTTGCTAAGAAGAACCCTGGACAATTTTCATATGGCTCATCTGGAGTTGGTTCGATTCACCATTTAATCATGGAACTAATTGCGGAAAAAGCTCAAGTTCAGTTAAACCATATTCCTTATAAGGGCGCGGCTGCCGCTATTGTTGATGTTTTAGGAGGTAATATTTATGGATATTGTGGAACGATTTCCTCTCAACAAGAGTTTATTAAAAGAGGTGACATTAAACCTTTATTTGTCACCTCAGCAAAGCGTTCCGTGTATTTACCTGATGTGCCAACCTTGGCTGAGGCAGGCTTGCCACCAGTTGTTGCAGGGTATTGGATGGGTTTATCCGCTCCAGCAGGAACGCCAGATGCAATTGTGAATTTAATTAATAAAGAAGTGAATATGATTCTGTCAGATCCTGCCACGGTAAAAAAATTTAGTATCCAGGCAATTGATGTTTTAGGTGGCTCGCCAAAGGATATGGATAATTTTTATGATGCAGAAATGAAACTCTGGAAAGCTGCTGTATCAGCTGCAAAGATACCTCCAATCGCCTTGAATAAATAATCAGTTCAATGTGCAGGGCTGATTGATAAAGATGTAGATGATCTGATAGAGATAATTTCTTCAAATGAGTTTTAGATGAATGTAAGAATAGGTAAGTAAGTTTTAATGATCAATAATAAAAAGCCGTTAAGTGGTATTCAAGTATTAGAGTTATCTCCTAGATTGTCAGTTTCAGCATGTGGATTTTTACTTAGTGAATTAGGTGCTCAAGTTACCGTTATTCGGGATATAACGACTTCGTTTTATTCTGCGCAATTACCATCAAAAGCAAAACAAAGGATCAGGAACCATGGAAAATCCTTTGTCGATTTTCCAAAAAATGATATTGATGATTTCTTTAAAGGCTTTAGAGTGATTATTTTTTCGGAGGATGAATTAGGTGGAATAAGCCCAGAACTTTTTCAACAATACTTACCTAAGCAATTAGATGGCCAAGTTCTTTGTTCTATGACAGATCAAGGAGCAGGTAGTCTTCAATTTTCGGAACAATCGAGAGATCTATTCCTACAAGCCCTGAGTGGTCTGATGGCAGTGAGTGGCCAATCATTTGGTAGGCCCGAATTTTTGAAGATACCAATTTCAGAGATGTGTGCTGCTGTTATTTCAGCCCTTTCTATTGTTGCAGGAATATACTCGAATTCAAAAAAACTGATTGATTTAAGCCAATTGGAGATCATGGCTGATCAATTAAGAGTACATATTTCATTATTGTCCAATGAAAGCCCTAGCTCTTTCCGGCAAGGCTGTGGACATCCCCTGTGCAGTCCTTGGGATGCCTACCCAGCAAAAGATGGATGGGTGATCATTTGTGCATCTAGTGACGCACAGTGGCATTCGTTGTTAAAGTTGATTCATGCTGAACATTTATTAATGGATAGTCGGTTTGTCAATGTTACTGTCAGACGTCAACATAAGATGGCGGTAGATGAAGTGGTTACAACTTGGACCAGTACATTAAATGTTCAGGAAATTTTCAAACAACTTCGTCGTATAGGAATGCCATGTGGGCCTGCATCTCATCCACAGGATGTCCCGCATGATATCGATTTATTAGAGGCAGGTACGATTCAATTTGAAGATGATCTTCCTTACGCAAGAACCCCAATTCAACTTTCTCAACGAGGTCAGGATCATCCTCAGCCAATAAAAAAAGTTTCTAAGCATCATAATTTGCCTCTTGAGGGTATTAAGGTAATTGAGTTTACAGCTTATGCAGCAGGACCTATGGCCGGGTATTTGTTAGCTGCTTTAGGGGCTGAGGTCATTAAAATTGAACCCCCGAGTGGGGAGGAGGGGCGAAAATTTAAGCCTCAATATGGCGGTGTCAGTGGATATTTTATTAACTACAATGCAGGTAAAAAATCGATTGAAATTGATTTACAAGATCCAATCAATAAAAATAAAATATATCAACTGATTGAATCTGCAGATATCGTTTTACACAATATGCGTCCTGGTGCAATGGATAAATTAGGCTTTGGTATTGATCAACTCTTGGAAATTCAACCGCATTTAATTTATTCTTCGATTTCTGGTTATGGATTAAATGGCCCTAAGTTAGCGGCTTTAGATACGGTCATACAAGGTCATCTAGGTTTAACAGGCCTTTTTGGTAATGGAGACTCTCCAATTCGAGTTGGGTATTCTATTGCGGATCAACTGTCGGGACACTTTGCTGCAGTAGGTATGGTTGCGGCCTTATTAAATAAAAGACAGATCAACAAAGGACAAGTTGTGGATATAGCAATGTCTGATTCAATTGCATGGCTGACACAACTCAGTTGGCATGAGTCATCTGAGACGTTACCGAGTTATCAGTTAGAGGCAACAGACGGTTGGGTGGTGTTAAACAAACCGTATCTACATTATCCCAAAGATCTGAATCGACGTGAGCTCGTTACTTTTTTAGCCACTAAAGATATTGAAGCTGTGCCAGTATTAGAGGTAGACGAGGTGATTGAACAAAATTCTTTAGTTCAGCGAGGATTTTTGTACCAAATTAAAACTCAAAATGATGAATCGGCAGATTTAATATCTCCGCCTTTGGGTATGAGCGTCTTTGAACCCAAGACATTATTTGCTTTAGGAACCCATAATTACTTATTAAATCATTGAATATGAAAAAAATTACATTACCTTTGAGTGGTATAAAAATCGTTGACTTTAGCCGTTTACTTCCTGGGCCATGGGCCACCCAAATGCTAGCTGAATTAGGTGCCGAAGTCTACAAAGTTGAGGAGCCGGAGATTGGTGATCCAAGTCGACATTCATATCCACGATATAAAGAAAATAGCGTATATTTTCATGCCACAAATGGGAGTAAGAAAAGTATTATTGTCGATCTAAGAGAGTCCTCTGGTAAAGAAGTTGCAAAACGATTAATTCAACACTGCGATGTGGTAATTGAGTCTTTTCGGCCGGGTCTGATGAAAAAACTAGGATTAGATTATGAGGTCGCAACTAAGATTAATCCTCAAGTCATCTATTGCTCTATCTCCGGCTTTGGTAAAACCGGATCTTTATCACATATAGCTGGCCACGATCTTGTGATTCAAGCAATGACTGGTCTCATGGGTTGTGCTCCAGATGGACAAGCAACTGTTCCAGGTATGCAGTCAGCTGATTTTGCGGGCTCTTTATATTGCGTCATTGCTATTCAAGCAGCTTTGTCTCAGAGGATAAAAACTGGAGTTGGTTGTGATATTGATCTCTCTATGTATGAAGCATTGTTGAATCAGTGTTTGATTCCATTAAGCACCCCATTTGCCAAAGCGGCGGGTTATAGTGGAGAGCCAAGAATGGAATCTTTTGGGGGTAATCCGAGGTATTCGATTTATCAATCGAAAGATGGCAGAAATATTGCCATTACACTTCTAGAATTTAAAATTTGGAAAGAGTTTTGTACGAAGATTGAAAGGCCTGATTTGATTTTTCAGGATGAAACTCCAGCTGATCGACTCTCTACGCATGGAGCACGGGGTGTTGTTTATCGTCAAGCATTGCAAGCGTATTTTGCAGAGTTTACTTGGGATCAAATTATGGAGCACATGTTAAAAACTGGAATCGCATTAGCTCCTATCTGTTCTCCTGAAGAAGCTATGCATTTAGACCATGTGAAAGAGCGTGGCGCAATTGATTTTTTAGTTCATCCTATTGAAGGAAAAATACCGTATTTAGTCAATCCATTAGCTAGATCAGGATTAGCTATTAAAAAGCATCAGCCAGCGCCTTTACTCGGTCAAAATACGGCTGAAATTTTAAAAGAGATTGGGTATTCGGATGATGATATTAAAAGGTTAACTACCAAATGACAAATACTCAAAAAATTGCTGATTATATTTATTACAGCTCTTCTAGGAAAATTCCTGAAGAGGTCATGAACTATGGCAGATTGTGTCTTGCTGATTGGATGAGCGTCTCGATTGGGGCGTTGACAGAAGATGCGGCTAGAGTTGTTTATGAAACCACGAAAGAGAATCATCAACGTGGTAAATCTCATTTATTATTGGGTGGTATTGCAGATTCATTAACAGCCGCGTTATGTAATGGAACTTTGGCACATTGTCTTGATTTTGATGATACGCATATCAAGTCTAATACACATACAAGTGGACCTCTATGGGCGGCAACACTTGCATTAGGCCAAGAGTTAGACTCTACTGAAGAAGAGATCTTGAGGGCCTTTATCACTGGCTTTGAGGTCTCTACAAGGGTGGGTTACGGTGTCGGAGAAATCATTACTGAAAAGGGCTGGCACTGCACTGGTATTTTTGGGGCTATTGGATCTGCGGCATCAGCCTGCGTACTTTTAAAATTAAATCAAGCACAGATTATTAATGCACTATCTGCAGCAGCAACACAGGCAAGTGGGCTGACTGTTTCATTCGGCACTATGGCGAAGCCTTTTCATGCGGGAAAGGCAGCATTTAATGGAATATTAGGTGCTAAGTTAGCTAAAAATGGATTTGTGGCTCAGCAGGATATGTTTGCTATAAATGGTGGATTTATCAGTGCCTTAGTTCAAGATAAAACAGCAGAATTAACAGCAGTTCATTTTGATAATTGGGAGATATTAAATAATAGTTTTAAACCCTACGCCGCTTGCCACCTGGTTCATCCCGCGGTAGATTGCATAAAAAAAATGTTAGAAAAAATTATGCTCGATCAAATTCGACAAGTAAAGGTTGAAGTGGGTGAATTAGCCATGCAAGTAACAGGACATAAATCAGGGAAACCTCAATCACCTTTAGAGGCTAAATTTGATATTCGTTACTGTATAGCTCTGGCCTTAAAAGGTGCTGATTTGATGGTAAAGGACTTTAGTGATCAAGCAATTTATCACCCTGAGACAATCAAGCTTACTGAGTTAGTGGATGTAAAGGCAAGTCAAGAAATGGGATATACCTCCGCGAAACTTCACTGCCATTTAAAAAATGGGGCCACTGAAATTTTTGAAGTTGCCATCTCCAAGGGGCATCCGGGTCGCCCGATCAGCTGGGATGATATGAAAATTAAATTTAATCATTTAGTGGATAATCAACACTTGTGGGATCATATCCGACTGTTCGGAGAAAGAAAACCTTTTACCTTATTGAATTTTTTGAATAAATAACCATCACATTTTAATGAATTCATATAAAATCCTTTCATGCAATCTGGCGTAGATATCCCTCAGGAGTCTGTTAGACCTCATTGGTTAGCCCCTTTTGGCGTGAAGAGCTTTCGTTATCAATGGCCCTCAGATTTAGCAACTTCATGGGCGTTCGAAATGGAAACACTCATTTTAGGTTGGTATATTTTAGTAAAATCTGATTCTGTTGTGCTGCTCGGTATTTTTGGGGCCTTACAATATTTTGGCGCATTTTTGTCTCCTTTTTTTGGCGTGGTAGGTGATCGCATTGGATACCGGAGGATGCTTTGGTTGACACGAGCGGTTTATGCGGCATTAGCAGCCACCATACTTGTTTTGTCATGGATGGATACTCTTACCCCATTTCTAGTACTTTGTATTGCTGGTGTCGTTGGTATGATACGGCCATCCGATATGATTTGTCGTTATGCCTTGGTTGCTCAAACCCAGCGCGCTGAGCATTTGATGGGGGCATTAGGAGTGTCCCGCATTACCTCAGATACTGCAAGGATAGCTGGTGCATTAGCGGGGGCTGGATCTGTGACCTATTTTGGAATGACTACAGCCTACATTGTCGTTACTCTTTTATATGTATGTAGTTTTTTTCTAGCATTAAAAGTGGATGATCATCACACCCCAGATCTGCAAAAAGTTCCCGCAACACCATTGCAAGATTTAGGTGTTGCATGTACCTATATATCTAAAAAACCCGTTCTTTTATGTTCTATGGCATTAGCTTTTTTTGCCAATTTTTTAGCATTCCCTTTGTTTTTAGGTTTATTGCCATACGTGGCAAAAAATATTTATTTTACTGATCAGGCAGGCCTAGGTATGTTGGGAGCTAGTTTTGCACTCGGCGGACTTTTAGCCTCCCTAGTACTCAGTATCAATTTATTCAAGTTGCGTGCATCGCAAACAATGATTGTGGCTGCTTGCTCTTTATTTGTATTAAATTTAATGTATTCGCATGTTCACCATATGTATCTTGGGATGATCCTTTTAGTGTGTGGAGGTTTTGCTCAAAGTATTTGTCTTACACCTTTAGCCGCCGTGATGCTGAGAGTCACTGAGCCAGCTTATCGTGGTAGGGTAATGGGTATGCGCGTCTTAGCTATCTGGGGATTATCTCTAGGCCTATTTGTGGCAGGCTCGTTGATCGATGCGCATGGTTTTGTTTTTACTGCTACTCTGTATTCATTTATTGGTTTAGTTTTAACAGTTGGTATGGCTATCATTTGGAGGAAGGATTTATGGTATTCAAATGCGCCAGCAAATGTTCATATCTAGATACTTTTTTAAGACTAATCTAGAAGGTTTTTCTCAACAATAGCTATAAATAGTTGCTGAACCATTTAATAGTTTCATCTTTAACAATATTAGATATTTTTTTATTCTTAAATTCGTAGCTATCGTAATGACTTGCGCCTGATAATCTGACCAATTTTTTAGGTTCTTTACATTTTTCAAAGCAGTTTAATTGCTCTTCTTGTGGAACTCGATTATCTTTGTCTGCATAGATCATTAAAACGGGTCTTGGGCTAATTTTATCGACTACCCATTCTGGCCTAAATCTTAATAAAGCTTCACTACTTTCAAGATCTCTTAAATTACTTTGAAATACTTTCCCTGAAGTTATATGACTTTGAAACTGTGCAATGGTTTCAGGATCTCGAGGCATCATTTCTGCAACATCGTAAAATTTGGGCGTGCCTTCTAAAACTCTTCGTTGTGCATCTGTATTGATATCATCTTTAAATTGATTCCATTCCCAGGGTTTACGGATGGATTTCGCCCAACGATAACCATCCGTAACTGATACGCTGGCGACTAATACTTTGACTCGGTCGTCATGCGCAGTAGCCCAAATAGCATTTGCGCCCCCAAAACTCGAACCATAAAGACCAATGCGATGTGGGTCTACACCAGGTAGAGTTTCCAGGAAAGAAATCGCATCATATGTATTTTGAACTTGTTCTAATGGCCGATGGCGTTGCTGAGTCCCTTCACTTTCCCCAAAGCCTTGATAATCAAAACCTAAAACAAACCAACCTGCTTCACTCAAAGATGCCATCATATGTGAGCAATCAGCTATGGTGTTGCCGCTAAATCCTGCTAATACGATGATTCCAGGTTTTAATGGATTGCTTTCATTCCAATTTAAAGGCTTTTTGAGATAGGCATTAATGCGGTTTCCTGAACTATAAAAACTGAGTGTTTCCATTTTGACTTATTTGAGATGTTTATAAGTACTGCTGAAACCAATTAATTGTTTCTTCATAAACAATGTTACTTAATTCTAAATTGCCAAATTCATAACTGTCATAGTGTTTACCCTTTGGAAGCTTAACCAATTTCTTAGGCTCGCCACATTTTTCGTAGCATAGTAGTTGCTCTTCTGGAGGGACAAGACTGTCTCTTTCACCATAAATCATTAAAACAGGCCTTGGGCTTATTTTGTCTATTACCCATTCCGGTTTATATCTAAAAAGCGATTCAGCACTTTCTAAATCCAAATTAAAGTCATGAAATACATGGCCTTCTTTTTCATGTTGTTCTCGAATTGATGCAGTATCTGGATCCCGAATCATGATTTCACCTTTCGGAACCATGCCTGGAGTACCTTCTACAACTCTTCTTTTAGCATCATTCATCACGCGATCTTTAAAATTCCACCATTCCCATGGTCGTCGAATGGATTTCATCCAACGTTCGCCATTAGTTACGGCAACGCTAGTAACGAGGCATTTAACCCTTTCATCATGAGCAGTCACCCAAATCGAATTAGCGCCCCCAAAACTAGTCCCATAGATACCAATTCTATTTGGGTCAATTCCTTGAATTGTTTGCATAAAGCTAAGAGCATCATAGGCATTTTGAGATTGCTCTAAGGGGCGATGCCGTCCTCTAGTGCCCTCGCTTTCACCAAAGCCACGATAAAATATTCCGAATACAAACCATCCTTCCTGACAAAGTTTGCGCATCAAGTGGGAACAATCAACTTTCATATTTCCGCTATAACCAGGTAAAACTAAAATACCAGGCCTACTAGGACTATTCTTGTTGTAATCACTTGGAGTGCAAAGTTGACCAGCAACTTTGTATCCATCGCTAAAGAATGATATATCCTCAAATTGCATCATTAAGTCTCCAAAATTAGTCATTTGACACGGTTTAAAAAATAAACGTAGAATGAGCTATCACTTAGTTGGTATATAAAACAGAATAAGAAAGTCAATGAGACTAATACTAATCAAGATTTATAAGGCGCTAATTTACTTTCCAGCAACCACTGCGTTAGCTTTATTATTATGTATCGTTCCTTTTGAGATACTAGCACAGCCTCATGCTAGAGACTATCCTAGTAAGCCCGTTAAATTAGTTATTCCATATGTTGCCGGCGGAGGGATAGATATCATCGCTAGGACCATCGCTCAAAAGATGTCCACTCAAACAGGACATAAATTTATTGTAGAAAATCGTGGCGGAGCAGGGGGATCAATAGGGACAGATTTTGTAGCGAAGTCACTACCCGATGGTTATACCATCTTAGTTACTTCATCGGCTCATGCAAGCTTGCCTAGCATAATGAATAACTTAAATTATGACCCTATTCAAGATTTTTCTCCAATCACACTCGTCGCTAGAAGTGTGGGGTTAATACTGGTAGTTCATCCTTCTTTACCAGTAAGTTCTGTCAAGGAATTAATCGCTTTAACGAAAGCTAATCCTGGTCTTTATAGATATGGTTCTGGGGGGACTGGGAGCGTAACTCATTTTGCCGCTGAATCTTTTAACTTCATGGCTGGAACCGAAATTAAACATGTTCCTTATAAAGGACTCGGTCAAGCTATAGTTGATTGTTTAGCAGGTCACATCGAAGTATGTTTCGTTGCCGCTACTGCTGGTAAACCGCATATTAAGTCAGATAAACTTCGTGCCTTAGGATTGACTGGACTAGTAAGGTGGGGTGAGTTACCGAATGTACCCACAATAGAAGAGGCTGGGTTAAAAAATTACTCATATCCAATATGGTATGCATTTCTCTTTCCTGCAAATACGCCAAGTGAATATTCAGAAAAAATGAGGAATGAAATTAACCTAGCTTTAGAGGATTCGGAAACGAAGCGAATATTTTCTGAGCAAGGATTAATCCCGGTATTTTCGACATCTCAGGAATTAAATAAAATCATTAAAGATGATATTGAGCTTCATAAAAAACTAGTTAATCGTATTGGTCTAGAAAAGCAGTGATTTATAAATTTAATTGGGAGATTATGGTTTATCCCTAGAGTCAGTTTATATTTTTTCTACATATACTAGTAAAAATTAATAAGGAGATTGAAGTGTTGCGATTAAAAGATAAGGTGGCAATTGTTACTGGTGGTGGTAGAGGTATTGGCCGTGATATTTCGTTGGCTTATGCTAGAGAGGGTGCTCATGTGGTTGTTAGCGATATCGATCCAAGTACTGCAAAGACGACCTCAGAAGATATTAAAAAATTAGGACAAAAAAGTATTTATTGCCAGACTGACGTTTCTAAAGCAGCTGATATCAATTCTATGATTGAAAATACGATAAAAGAATACGGAAGGGTAGATATTCTCGTCAACAATGCGATGAAGATTGTCCCTGGAAAACTTGAAGAGCTTCCTGAGGCAGCGTGGGATACCACCATGAATATCGGATTAAAAGGAACCTTTCTAGCTAGTCAAGCTGCGGCAAAGCACATGATTCAGCAAAAGTCGGGCTGTATTGTGAATATATCCTCTATCGCTGGATTATTTCCATACAACTGGGCGGGTTCTTACAGCGTTGTAAAAGCTGGCATCATTATGTTAACAAAATTACAGGCGATGGAATGGGCTCCTTATGGCATCCGTTCTAATGCAATTACTCCTGGATATATTCGAACTCCAGGCACAGAAGGTATGTATGCGGATCCTGTAATTTTTGAAGGTCGTCGCAAAGGTGTTCCGATGGGAAGGGTTGGTAGTGGAGATGACATTACTGGCGTAGCTATATTTTTAGCCTGTGATGACTCTCAATATACAACGGGTAGTGTAGTTGGTGCAGATGGAGGTCAAGCTGTTGGTTATTTCTTATCTGTACCAGGGCGAAGATTTTCAGGGGGTAGTGTTGAATAGGTGTATCGGAGATTAATTAATATCAATTGACTTAACTTTTATTAGGGGGATATGCATGAAACTTCTCAGATTATTTGGAGCACTTGTTTTATCTTTAAGTATTTTAGTTGAGGCGGCTGAGATTGATCTCATTAAGCGACCATCAAAACCCAGTAAAACTTACACGATTGGGATTTTAGAGCCCAATATGGCGATTCCTCACTTTGTGGCGCAATCTTATGGTTTTATCGATGAGGCTCAAATTTTAGGGATGAAATTTGTTATTTATGATGCAGGTGAGCATAAAAATATTGCAAAACAGGTTTCTCAAATGGAGGATTTGATTGCTAGTAAGGTAGATGTCATTTGCATTGTACCTGGAACTTCTGTTACGGCAATGGCGCAAATTGATCAAGCTATAGCTGCGGGTATTCCTGTTGTGAATGTCAATATTATGAGTGACAATCAAAAAGTGCTTGGCCGTATTAGATCTGATGATTATGAGCAAGGACGTTTGCAAGCTGAATTTATGGTTAAAGCTTTAAATGGCAAAGGTAACGTTGTCATGATGAATGGCGTTAGTGGAACTAGCGCATTCGTGAATCGGTCCAAGGGATTTTTAGATTATGTGGCGAAATATCCGGACATAAAAATCTTGTCGCAACAATGGACTCCCAATGCGACGGATCGTGGACTCAAGCTGATGGAGGATTGGAGTCAGGCATTTGTGAAAATTGACGGCGTCTATACTGGAGCGGATCGTTTGGCGATTGGCGCTGCTCAAGTTCTAAAAGCTCAAGGTAAAAAGCCTGGTGACGTTGTTATAACAACTGTTGACTATAACGATGATACTGAGCGATTTGTTCGTGAGGGTTGGATCTCTGCTGCCATGGCGCAGTCACCAGTATTAATGGGACGTTGGGGAATTCGAGTTGCTTTGGCAGCACTCCAGAAACAGCCTATCCCAGAAAAGCTCTTTACACCAAATTTTGTGATGACAAAAGATAATGCTGACACTGTCGATATGACTCTTATACGGCAGCCTAAAGGATGGCGTCCACCAATTTAAGCATGGGCTTTATTAAAAAACACATTCAACTTTTTGTGGAAATTTTCGATGAGTGACGCTATTGATTCAATAAACTCTAATCATTCCAGCTTGGCAAGTAGATTTGTTAACTCGCCATATTTAACTAGCATAGGATTGGTTGGAGTTATCTTAGCTATGGCAGTAGTTTTTTCAATGCTAAATAACAACTTCTATAGTAGTACTAATTTGCGCAACGTTGCTCGTCAAACATCTATATTGGGCATTGTTGCTTGCGGTCAAACAATGATTATTTTATCCGGAGGATTTGATCTTTCTGTAGGCATGGTAATAGGACTAATCAGCGTTGTTAGCTCTATGGTAATGGTTGATTATGGCTTGTGGGTAGGGGTTATGACTGGAATATTGTTAGGGATGACCGTTGGAATGTTCAATGGTTTTATGGTTGCTAAGGCAGGTTTGCCAGCGTTTATTGTGACACTAGCTATGTATTCTGCTGCCAGAGGGTTGGCTCTCATTATTTCAGGTGGATTACCCATTACTGATATGCCCTCAGCATTTAGTTTTTTAGGTGCTGGCCAGTTATTTACTATTCCAATTCCAGCAGTAATTGCCGGGTTGGTTTTTATTTTTTGCGCCTTACTCATGAAAAAAACTAAATTTGGAAAACACATATATTCGATTGGTGGAAATGAGCACGCGGCCTTGTATTCTGGTGTGCCTGTCGTCAATGTGAAAATATGGATTTGGACATTGCATGGGGCATTGATCGGGCTGGCAACGTTAGTTCTTACCTCTCGTGCGGTATCAGGACATGCCACTTTGGGAGAAGGTTTAGAGTTAGAATCCATTGCTGCTACTGTCATCGGCGGTACAACTTTAGGTGGTGGTAGGGGCAGTATTACCAATACTTTTTTAGGAGTAGTTGCAATGGGTATATTGACTAACGGACTTAATCTTATAAATGTATCGAGTTACTACCAAATGGTTTTAATTGGTGTAATTATTGCAGGAGCGGTATTTATAGATCAGTTACGATCCAATAAAAACTAACCATTCAAAATAAATGATGAATACTTCTGATGTAGATGTCCCCTTGATTGAAATGCGTGGAATCACTAAATCTTTTGGTGCAGTTCAAGCATTGCGGGGCGCAAATTTACGACTTATGCATAATGAGGTCCTTGGTTTAGTTGGTGATAATGCTGCCGGTAAATCAACGCTCATGAAAATATTAACAGGTGTTTATCAATTAGATGGTGGAGAAATTTTATTTGAGAAAGATAAAATTAGTTTTGACTCTCCTAGAGATTCCAGAGCAAAGGGGATCGAAATGATATACCAAAACCTGGCTCTTGCACCTAATTTAGATGTTGT
>CANJBQ010000039.1 GCA_947472645.1 Burkholderiaceae bacterium | reverse complement strand
ATGAACCAGTCGAATTTATGAGCCATATCCGTGAAGTGTGAAACGCCATTGAGTGCTTCAATACCCGTCATCGTAAATAGTTTTTTATTAAATAGCAGTAAATAACCGTTGGTAATATGCGAGGTTTTGACTACGACATTATTTTCGCAGGTCCAGACCGTTTCTTGAGAGCTCTTCAGTAGGTCATACTTTTTCTCATCGTTGAGGGAATTATTATTTGATGATTGCTTTGAGTTTTGCCCGTATGCGTTGGGTAAGTCTGCTAGCAACATTGCAAAAGTAAAAATACTCATCATTAAAACTCTTGAGAGGAGGTTGATTCCCAAGTTACTTATTTGTTTTAAATTTAGAAAATATTTAAGCATTATTTAACCAAGATAGTGATGTGAGGTTCATAAATTGTTTTCCTGAAGCTTTCGCTCTTTGTACAACCATCCAATAATAACGATAACTGGCACGATCATGTAACTTTCCTTGGAACTGAATTGGTCCCCAAGATGCATCCATTGCAGCTTGTAAAATGGCAATTGCCTCATCTACTTGCTCCATTTTCGGTGTAAAAGCGTCAACAATCACCGGAATTTGGTTAGGGTGGATACTCCATTTACGAGTATAGCCAAAAAAATCCTTAGCGGTTAGGCTATCTTTATCAACAATGGAGAGGTTTGTAATCTCGGTACAGACATTATGTGAGGGGGTTTTTGCGTATCGATGACATGCTGCAGATATATCTAGCATTGCTCTAGTAACTAGGGGGTGTTTGAATTGATCGGAATTCATCGCACTCGCAGGAATAGCTCCGTAGTGTGCTGAAACAAAATCCATCAAACCAAAGCTTAAGCATTCAATTTGTGGGTGAGATGCTATGTTAAAGGCGTCCGCTAAAGCTCCATGAGTTTCAATGAGTACATGAATTGGGATCGTTTGAGAGATTTGATACTGATTTGCGATGGTATTAATTTTTTCAATCAGAAGACTTATTTCTTTGGCAGATTCTATTTTAGGTATTGTGATGTATGCCAAACGTTGACCTGCAGCTTTGATCAATATTTGTAGATCTTGATCAAAGTGAGGGCTCTGTGGATCATGAACACGTACACCGATACGTTCAAATCGATTATCTGGATGGTTAATTAAATCGGCGACAAGATGTGCATGCACTTCTTCTGAGCCAATCGGAGCTCCGTCCTCACAATCAAAGGTGATATCAAAACAAGGCCCCATTCCAGATTGCAAAGCCATAGCTTTTTTCATGCGAACTTCTGTGCCGCAATAATGATCACAGACCGGTAAGGTTTTTGGAACCTTACCGTCGAAGAGGACCTGTGCTGGATTCATCAAAATATCTTATAGAAGATGTTTTACGCCATCTTGTTCTTCTAATAATTCCTTGAGTGTGAAATCCATTCTTTCTCGGGAGTACGCATCGATAGCTAAATCTTTAATCACTGTATATTCACCGTTTGTACAAGTTACTGGAACCCCGTACATAACTTCAGCAGGAATGCCATATGAGCCATCTGAAGGTACGCCCATGGTTACCCATTTACCGTTAGTGCCAAGGTGCCAATCATGCATGTGATCGATAGCAGCATTTGCTGCTGAGGCTGCTGATGATAGTCCTCGAGCATCGATAATAGCGGCCCCACGTTTACCAACAGTTGGTAAAAATACATTTTTATTCCAGTCTTCATCATTAATAAGATCTTTAATGGACTTTCCAGCAACAGTCGCAAAGCGATAGTCTGGGTACATAGTAGGGCTATGGTTGCCCCAAACGACAAGTTTTTCAATATCGGCGACGGCCGTATTTGACTTCGAAGCAAGTTGAGATAACGCGCGATTATGATCAAGACGTAACATCGCCGTAAAGTTTTTCGCTGGAAGGTCTGGAGCTGACTTCATTGCGATATAGGCATTGGTATTGGCTGGATTACCGACAACTAATGTTTTAACAGTTCTTTTTGCCACCGCATTGAGGGCTTTACCTTGTGCCGTAAATATTTGCGCATTGGCTGATAGGAGATCTTTTCTCTCCATACCAGGACCACGAGGACGTGCTCCGACTAGGACTGCGAAGTCAATGTCCTTGAAAGCTGTCATGGGGTCGCCATGCGCTGTCATACCTGCCAATAGCGGAAAAGCACAATCGTCTAACTCCATCATGACACCCTTTAATGCTTTTTGTGCTTTTTCGTCAGGGATTTCTAATAATTGCAAGATAACGGGTTGATCTTTTCCCAACATATCACCATTGGCGATACGAAACAATAATGAATATCCAATTTGTCCGGCTGCGCCGGTTACTGCAACACGAAGGGGGGCTTTTGACATGAATAACTCCAATATAAATATAAATAATAAAAACGGGTTCGATATAAAAATAAATGCTATTTTTAACTCATTGTGCTTATATGATAATCATTATGGAAACCGAACATGACAATTTAGATGGATCAGAGATTGGTTTACCCCTTTATGAGCAAATTAAGCAGCGGATATTAACTGCATTAGCTCAAGGGTATTGGCGCTCTGGCGAAGTGATACCCAGTGAAAATGATCTTGCTGAATTTTATCAAGTCAGTCAAGGGACAGTTCGCAAAGCCATCGATGATTTAGTCGCTCAACACTTACTCATTCGCCGTCATGGAAGTGGCACATTTGTTGCAACCCATTTAGAAGAACAAAGTAAGTACCGCTTTTTACACCTCGCCAATGCGCAGGGTAAATTTGAAGACTCTCAGAACCGAATCTTATTATGTTCGCATCAAAAGGCTCCAGCAATCATTTATCAGTCATTTGATCTTGGGCCGAATGATATTTTTGTTCATATTCGTCGTTTAATGAGTTTTAAGAATCGGCCCGTGGTGTTAGAGGAAATATGGTTGCCACTACCGTTGTTTGATTCTCTCAATTTAGAATTATTAGCCTCTTGGAAAGGAACAATGTACGGGCTATTTGAAAATCACTTTGCAACGCATATGGTACGTGCTCATGAAAAAATTACAGCAGAATTGCCCAATGAGATAACTATCGAGTATTTGGAGATTTCACCATCAACACCCATTTTGAATATTTTTAGGATCGCCTATACCTACAACAATCGACCAGTTGAGGTCCGGCAAGCTCAATATCTCACAATGGACTATCATTATCAAAACGAGTTGAATTAGAGCGTTAATTGATTATTTAACTCAAGTTTTCGAATGCAATATTCCATAAATTCACAGGATATGACAAAATTACGTAATAAAAATTCTCATGTAAATTAAATTTACCTATAATTTGTCAATACAATAATGAAAATAGTTTTTTTTACAGTGCAATCACAGCAAAAGGTACAAGATGTCTGACACAGTTGATGCTAGTCCTAAAAAGGCTCGGCCTGAATTCAAAAATATTGGGTATGGCCAAATACTCACTTCTTATAAACTACCTTGGTCCGGTAAAGTCTCTATATTGCATCGTGTAAGCGGTGCTTTATTGTTTTTAAGCTTGCCTATTATTTTGTATTTATTTGATAAGAGTATCAGTTCTGAAATTAGTTTTATTACTTTTTCTGAGATAGTTGGCCATCCCATCGCAAAGCTCTTTATTTTGGCCTTGATTTGGGCTTTCTTGCATCACTTTTGCGCTGGAATTCGGTTTTTGATGTTGGATACGCACCGTGGCATAGAAAAAAATCAAATCCAAAAGTCTGCAATAACTGTACTTGCTGTGAGTTTATCTCTCACGGTGATTGTGGCGGCTAAACTTTTTAATCTATTTTGAGGATGGCACATGTCTAAAAATAATATTGGTGCAAATAGACTTGTCGTTGGCGCTCATTACGGTCTAACCGAGTGGTTGCTGCAACGTATCACTGCAGTGATTATGGTGATATTTACGGTTGTTTTGCTTGTGGTATATCTTATTTTTGGGAATGCATCCTATGTCGGGTGGGCTAGTTTGTTTTCCAACCAACTCATGAAAATTCTGACTTTCTTAACTTTATTAAGTTTGTTTTATCACGCCTGGGTAGGTATTCGTGATATTTGGATGGATTACATAGCGTCTGCTGGACTTCGTTTGACCTTGCAAACGTTTACTGTATTGTGGTTAGTCGGATGTGCTGGCTACACGGCTCAAATTCTTTGGAGGGTTTAAATGGCAGCAATCAAATCAGCTATTCCACGTCGACGTTTTGACGTCGTCATCGTTGGAGCCGGGGGTGCTGGAATGCGAGCATCTTTGCAATTGGCCGAGGCTGGTCTCAATGTCGCTGTCTTATCGAAAGTCTTTCCGACAAGATCGCATACAGTTGCTGCACAAGGAGGTATTGGTGCCTCACTTGGTAATATGAGCGAAGATAATTGGCACTATCACTTTTACGATACGATCAAAGGATCTGATTGGTTAGGTGATCAAGATGCGATTGAGTTTATGTGTCGTGAAGCTCCTAAAGTCGTATATGAACTTGAACATTTTGGTATGCCTTTTGATCGGAATGCGGACGGTACAATTTATCAACGTCCTTTTGGTGGTCATACGGCAAACTATGGTGAGAAGGCTGTTCAGCGTGCTTGCGCAGCGGCTGATAGAACTGGTCATGCGATGCTTCATACACTGTATCAACGGAACGTTCGTGCACGTACTCAATTCTTTGTCGAATGGATGGCGCTTGATTTAATTCGGGATGCTGAAGGTGATGTGATCGGTGTTACTGCTATGGAGATGGAGACTGGAGACATTCATATATTAGAGGCTAAATGTACGATGTTCGCTACGGGTGGGGCTGGTCGTATTTGGCAAGCTTCAACGAATGCCTTTATTAATACTGGTGACGGTATGGGTATGACAGCGCGTGCAGGTATTCCTCTCGAAGACATGGAGTTTTGGCAATTTCACCCAACTGGAGTGGCGGGAGCTGGAGTTCTTTTAACTGAAGGCTGTCGTGGTGAAGGTGGTATTTTGAGAAATAAAGACGGCGAGCGTTTTATGGAGCGTTATGCTCCAACGCTGAAAGATTTAGCACCGCGGGATTTTGTTTCTAGGGCGATGGATCAAGAGATTAAAGAGGGGCGTGGATGTGGGCCAAACGGGGACTATGTTGTATTAGACCTGACTCATATTGGAGCAGAAACGATTCATAAGCGATTACCATCCGTTTATGAGATTGGCATTAACTTTGCCAACGTCGATGTCACTAAAGAGCCTATTCCTGTAGTGCCTACAATTCATTATCAAATGGGTGGGATTCCAACCAATATTCATGGTCAAGTAGTCGCTCCTAAAAATGGTGACCCTAATAGCCTTGTGAATGGTTTTTATGCTGTTGGTGAATGTTCTTGTGTTTCCGTGCATGGTGCGAATCGTTTAGGTACTAACTCCTTACTTGACCTACTCGTGTTTGGTCGTGCCGCGGGTAATCATGTCGTTTCTTCCACACTAAAGCAAAAAGAACATAAGCTAATGCCAGCTGATGCCGCTGATTATTCATTAGCAAGGTTAGCGCTTTTAGATAACTCAACTTCCGGTGAGTATACGCAAGACGTTGCTAACGAGATTCGTAATACGATGCAAAAACATTGTGGTGTGTTTAGAACGCAAAAAATTATGGATGAGGGTGTTGCTAAGATGGCTGAGCTGACTGAAAAAGCAAAGCATATTCATCTCAAAGATAAATCTAAGATTTTCAATACGGCGCGCGTTGAGGCTCTTGAATTGGCCAACATCGTTGAGGCAGCTAACTCTACTATGTATTCAGCTGCGGCAAGACAGGAGAGTCGAGGTGCACATGCACATGATGACTGTCCGAATCGAGATGATGATAACTGGATGAAGCACTCATTGTGGTTTAAAGAAAATAATCGCATGGAATACAAGCCGGTCAAGCTTCAGCCTCTAACTGCTGAATCAATTCCACCTAAAGTACGAACTTTCTAAGAGGTTAATGATGAGTCAAACAAGAATTTTTGAAGTATATAGATACGATCCTGATCAGGATGCGGCGCCTCGTATGCAGTCGTATGAGCTTGAGTTAGATGGCAGCGAGAGAATGTTGCTCGATGCACTTATGAAGCTGAAGAAGTTAGATGAGACATTGACTTTTCGCCGCTCTTGTCGTGAAGGCGTCTGTGGTTCTGACGCGATGAACATCAACGGTAAAAATGGGTTAGCTTGCCTAACTAATATGCTGACTTTACCGAACAAAATTACTTTGCGTCCGTTGCCAGGGTTGCCTGTCGTACGTGATTTAATTGTTGATATGACCAACTTCTTCAAACAGTATCACTCCATACGCCCCTATTTGGTGAATGATACGCCTCCACCAGAAAAGGAGCGTTTACAATCACCAGAAGAGCGTGATGAGTTAAATGGCTTATACGAGTGTATTTTATGCGCATCTTGTTCCACAGCTTGTCCGTCGTTTTGGTGGAATCCTGATAAATTTGTTGGTCCAGCTGGTTTGTTACAAGCATACCGATTCATTGCAGATAGCCGTGATCAGGTGACAAGTGAGCGCCTTGATAATTTAGAAGACCCATATCGTTTATTCCGTTGCCACACCATCATGAACTGTGTTGATGTGTGTCCAAAAGGTTTAAATCCGACGAAGGCTATTGGTAAGATTAAAGAGCTCATGGTTCGCCGGGCGGTATGACGATTGATTCACAAATTCTTTCTCGGCTTCGTTGGAGTGCGAGGAGAGGTTTGTTAGAAAATGATTTGATCATTGAGCGATTTTTTAACCGCTACGCAGAGCAGTTAAATAACGAAGATGTTTTCCTGTTGGACCAGCTGTTTGATTTAAGTGATAATGATCTTTTAGATTTGTTTTTAAGTCGTAAAGAGCCTGAGGGTGCATTAGATACTCCGGAGTTAAGGGGAGTTTTAAGTAAATTACGGCAGTTGTAAATATTTTGTGGAAGATAGATTATCTTTGCCGAAATAATCAAGCTATGCAATATGAATATAATGAGTAAATAGGAAGGAACCTTAAAATGACACCCTCTGATATAAAAGCAACATTATCTTTTTCTGACGGATCTCCAGCTATTGAGATGCCTATTTATAAGGGTACTGTTGGCCCTGATGTGATTGACATTCGTAAGCTTTATGGCCAATCCGGTAAATTTACCTATGATCCGGGTTTCATGTCCACCGCTTCTTGTAATTCACAAATTACCTACATTGATGGTGATAAAGGAGAGTTACTGTATCGTGGTTACCAAATTCAGGATCTTGCCCAGAATTGTGATTTTTTAGAAACTTGTTACTTACTCTTAAATAAAGAGCTTCCAAACGCTACCCAAAAAGATCAATTTGAAGATTTAGTGATGCACCATACGATGGTGCATGAGCAGATGCAATTCTTTTTGCGTGGCTTTAGACGTGACGCCCATCCTATGGCTGTATTAACTGGTCTAGTGGGTGCAATGGCAGCTTTCTATCATGATGGTTTAGATTATTCTGACTCTAAAGTTAGAGAAATTGCGCAAATTCGTTTGATTGCAAAGATGCCCACACTAGTGGCTATGTCCTATAAATACTCTATTGGCCAACCATTTATTTATCCGAAGAATAATTTATCTTATACCGCTAACTTCATGAGAATGATGTTCGCTAATCCTTGTGAAGATTACGTAACCAATGAAGTGTTGGTGCGCGCATTAGATCGAATCTTTATTTTGCATGCTGACCATGAGCAAAATGCCTCCACATCGACGGTTCGTTTAGCGGGTTCTTCTGGTACTAATCCGTTTGCCGCTATTGCCTCTGGTGTTGCTTGTTTATGGGGCCCTGCCCATGGTGGAGCCAATGAAGCATGTTTACAGATGTTAGAAAACATCCAAAGAATGGGTGGCGTTGAGAAAATTGGTGAATTCATTGCACAAGTTAAAGATAAGGACTCTGGAGTTCGCTTAATGGGCTTTGGGCACCGTGTTTATAAGAACTTTGACCCTCGTGCTAAGTTGATGCGTGAGACCTGCTACGAGGTACTCAACGAGCTTGGACTGCAGGATGATCCTCTCTTTAAGTTAGCCATGACCCTCGAGAAGATAGCTTTAGAAGACGAGTATTTTGTTAGTCGTAAGCTATATCCGAATGTCGACTTTTATTCGGGTATCGTACAGCGCGCGCTAGGTATTCCAACTGAAATGTTTACTTGTGTCTTCGCATTAGCTCGAACTGTTGGTTGGATTGCTCAGTGGGAAGAGATGATTACTGATGCTGAGTATAAAATAGGTCGTCCGCGTCAGTTATTTAATGGTCATACAACGCGGACAGTACCACTCATAACAAAACGCTAACTAGGAGATTGCATGGCACGTACCTTATATGACAAACTTTGGGACGACCATGTGGTCCACGCAGAAGAAGATGGTACATCAGTGTTATACATTGATCGTCACCTCTTGCATGAGGTAACAAGTCCTCAGGCATTTGAGGGGCTTCAAATAGCGAATCGTTCTTTGTGGAGAAATTCAGCGAATTTAGCTGTTTCTGACCATAACGTTCCCACTACGGATCGGTCTGAGGGGATTGCTGATCCCATTTCTAAATTACAAGTCGATACTTTAGATAACAACTGCGACCGTCTTGGCATTACCCAATACAAAATGCATGATTTACGTCAAGGCATTGTGCATGTAATAGGTCCTGAGCAGGGTGCAACATTGCCGGGCATGACGATTGTTTGTGGTGACTCTCATACAAGTACGCATGGAGCTTTTGGCGCTTTAGCATTTGGCATTGGCACATCTGAGGTTGAACATGTGTTGGCTACCCAAACCTTGCTAATGAAAAAAAGTAAAAACATGTTAATTCGCGTTGATGGAAAACTACCCCTGTGTTGTACAGCGAAAGATATTGTTTTAGCAATTATTGGCAAAATTGGTACGGCTGGCGGAACCGGCCATACCATTGAGTTTGCTGGAGATGCTATCAGTCAGTTATCGATTGAAGGCCGTATGACACTCTGTAATATGGCAATAGAGGCTGGTGCCCGTTCTGGTTTGGTGGCTGTAGATGAAAAAACGATTGAATACGTTCAACATCGCCCTTATTCCCCAACGGGTCAAGTCTGGAGCCTTGCGATTCAATATTGGCGAGGTCTTCACTCTGACCCGGATGCAAAATTCGATCAGGTAGTCACATTTAGAGCCGAAGATATTAAGCCGCAAGTAACATGGGGCACTTCTCCTGAGATGGTTTTATCGATTGATGATCGGATTCCTGATCCCGATAAAGAAAAAGATCCGAATAAGCGATCCGCCATTGAACGGGCGTTGCTCTACATGGATTTAACGCCAAATATGACGATAGATTCTATTACTATTGATAAAGTATTCATTGGCTCATGTACCAATAGCCGTATAGAGGATATTCGTGCTGCCGCCAAAGTTGTAGAGCGCCTTGGAAAAAAAGTCGCCTCTAACGTCCGCTTGGCTTTGGTAGTTCCTGGTTCTGGTCTAGTCAAAGCTCAGGCTGAAAAAGAAGGTTTAGATTTATTATTTAAAGCGGCAGGATTTGAATGGCGTGAGCCTGGGTGTTCTATGTGCTTGGCTATGAATGCTGACCGACTTGAGCCTGGTGAGCGTTGTGCTTCGACTTCAAATCGAAATTTTGAAGGTCGTCAAGGAGCTGGCGGTAGAACGCATTTAGTAAGTCCTGCGATGGCTGCAGCTGCGGCTATTGAGGGTCGTTTTGTGGATGTGCGTAAAATCGCTTAATTTTAAAAGGGAAGTTATGAAAATTATTACTATTATTTTTGCAGGACTTTTGATCTTGGCAGTGAGCGCTTGTTCAACGATGGAAGGTATGGGAAAAGATCTTCAGTCCCTCGGAAAAACTATGGAAAGTTCTGCAAAACCATCAACTAAAATTGACTCGATGCAACCAGTTGAGCAACCAACTGGTACTGTTGTAACTCCGATTAAATAATAAGTAGATTAATTAAAGAGATATTTATGGAAGCATTTAAGGTTCATCAAGGCTTAGTGGTGCCACTGGATCGTGAAAACGTTGATACTGACGCTATTATTCCGAAGCAGTTTTTAAAATCAATTGCTAGAACAGGTTTTGGACAAAACTTGTTTGATGCATGGCGTTATTTAGATCCTGGGGAACCTGGTATAGATTGCACTTCTCGGCCACTTAACCCAGATTTTGTGTTAAATCAACCGCGTTATCGAGGTGGGAGCATTTTGCTTGCACGTCAAAATTTTGGATGTGGAAGCTCTCGGGAGCATGCTCCATGGGCCCTTGTGCAATATGGTTTTAGAGCCGTCATTGCCCCAAGCTTTGCCGATATTTTCATGAATAATTGCTACAAAAATGGTTTATTACCGATTGTTCTTGGTAGCTTGCAGGTAGATCACTTGTTTAATGAAACTTTTTCTTTTAACGGTTTCAAAGTGACGATTGACCTAGAACAGCAAGTTGTGCTTTCACCAGATGGTCGAACTTATGATTTTGATATCACGCCATTTCGTAAATACTGTTTAACCAATGGTCTGGATGATATTGGTTTAACGCTAAGGCATGCCGACAAAATTAAATCTTATGAGTCCGCTAGATTATTGCAAATGCCTTGGTTAGGCGCCAAATTACCATAGGATTAGACATCGATGAAAATTGCAGTGTTACCTGGGGACGGTATCGGTCCTGAAATTATTGCTCAAGCTCGTTTAGTTTTAGATGCACTTGGGGAATCCTTCGAAATTGAAGAAGCGCCAGTTGGAGGTGCGGGTTATGAGGCTCATGGGCATCCATTACCTCCCAAAACTCTAGAGTTGGCGAAGGCTGCAGATGCCATATTATTTGGTTCAGTAGGTGATTTTAAGTACGATACTTTAGCGCGTGAGTTAAGGCCTGAGCAGGCCATTTTAGGGTTACGTAAACATTTGGCCCTGTTTGCTAATTTACGACCCGCGATTTGTTATCCAGAGCTAACCGAAGCCTCTTCTTTAAAGGCAGAGGTCGTTTCTGGCCTAGATATTTTGATTGTTCGTGAGTTGAATGGTGATGTGTATTTTGGTTCTCCCAAAGGTATTCGGACTGCTAGTGATGGTTTGTTTCCTGGGGCGCGTGAGGGCTTTGACACCATGCGCTATAGTGAACCAGAAGTTCGCCGTATTGGGCAAGTGGCTTTCACGGCAGCACGTAAAAGAGGTAAAAAGGTTTGTAGCGTTGATAAATCCAATGTTCTAGAAACTTCACAACTATGGCGAGAAGTAATGACTGATCTTGGAAAATCTTATCCAGATGTTGAGTTAACCCATATGTATGTTGATAATGCGGCGATGCAATTAGTTAAAGCCCCGAAGGCTTTTGATGTAGTAGTTACAGGTAATTTATTTGGTGATATTTTGTCAGATGAAGCTGCTATGTTGACAGGTTCCATTGGAATGTTGCCCTCTGCCTCTCTAGATATTAACAATAAAGGTCTTTATGAGCCGAGTCATGGTTCAGCGCCCGATATTGCGGGTAAAGGGGTTGCTAATCCACTAGCGACCATACTTTCTGCAGCCATGATGTTACGTTATTCCCTAGGCATGGAAGAGCAAGCCATGCGTATAGAGCGAGCTGTCCAGCAGGTTTTGGCTGACGGCCTTAGAACGATTGACATTTATACGGCAGGAACTACTAAGGTTGGAACCGTTGAAATGGGTCAAGCCGTCTTACAAGCCCTAGCTTAATCGACTAAAATTTCGAAAATCGGCTCAAGAAGTAATAAAATAGAGCCTTATTGACAATTTCATTAAAAAAGGTTTTTTGATGTCACTTCCGGTGGTTGGTTTTGTAGGTTGGAGAGGTATGGTGGGAAGCGTTTTGCTTGAGCGCATGTTAGCTGAAAAAGATTTCGATTTGATTGAGCCTATCTTTTTTAGCACCAGTAACGCTGGAGCAAAGGTACCTTCTTTTGCTGGTCTACGCATCAGTAAAAATGAAGAGTTCTTACAAGATGCTCATCAAATTGATGCTCTTAAAAAATGTGATTATATTGTTTCAACGCAAGGTGGAGACTATACGAATGCTTATTTTGGTCCTCTTCGCGCAGCAGGATGGCAGGGCCATTGGATAGATGCTGCTAGTAGTTTAAGGATGGTTCCTGAAGCGAAAATTGTGCTTGATCCAGTCAATCGTTCGGTAATTGATAAAGCCATTACTCAGAAAAATCTGAATTGGATCGGTGGTAACTGTACTGTTAGTTTGATGTTGATGGGTCTTAATGGTTTGTTTGCTGCGGGCTTAGTCGAGTGGGTGAGTGCCATGACATATCAAGCTGCCTCAGGTGCTGGCGCTCAGAATATGCGTGAGTTATTAAGCCAGATGGGTTATTTGCATCAAAGTGTTCAAGCTCAATTAGCTGACTCAGGATCTGCCATTTTAGATATTGATCGTCAGGTTAACCAGGCATTACAAGGTGATGCTTATCCTAAGGCTCATTTTAGAAACACGCCACTTGCAGGAAGTTTGATTCCCTGGATTGATGTTCCTGTTGGGCATGGTCAAACAAAAGAGGAGTGGAAAGGTGGGGCGGAGTGTAATAAGATTTTAGGCTTGCCACCGTTTAGAGAAAGTGGCAGTATTCCGATTGATGGAATTTGTGTCAGAGTTGGATCGATGAGATGCCACTCTCAAGGTTTAACCATTAAGCTTAAGAAACAAGTGGCTATTGAAGAGGTGGAGCAACTACTAGCCAATGCGAATGATTGGGTAAAAGTCATTCCGAATGATCGGGAGTTAACTGAAAAGCATTTAACACCAGCAGCCGTCACTGGCACAATGCAGATACCGATTGGTCGTATCCATCAGATGGCGATGGGGCCAGAATATATTGGTGCCTTTACGGTAGGTGATCAATTGCTTTGGGGTGCAGCAGAGCCATTAAGAAGAATCTTACGAATTTTATTGGAAGCATAAATGATGTCACTTGGACTTATTTTCAGATGTGTTGTCTTGATAGGAGGCCTCTGCTTCGTTCAACTATCGATGGCACTATCGTTAGGTAATTTGGTTATTTCCTCCTCAAAAAATGAAAATCTTGAGGCTAAAATTGCTATTTTAATTTCTCCCCAAGAAGCTAAATCTATCGCCGAATTAAAGGCAGGCATAGCCCAGGCATCTGTTTTTGAAAAATTTGCTATTAAAAGACCTACTGAAGAATCTTTACCTAGTATTAGCATCGTTAAAGATGCGTCTGGTAAACCTGCTTTTATTTTGTTGCAGTTTTCTAAAAAAAGTGAATTACTTGAAAAAGCCTTTAACGATTTAGCGATCGAGTTATCCTGGTCATCTGGAAAGATGACTCGTGTTTATACTGTTTTAAATACTCAATCAAAAGAAATTGCAGTTCAACCGGGTGACTCATTAGTGAAAATCACCACTCAGATAACGCCTAATTTAAGCGGCGCAGAATTTGAGCAAGTTTTAGTCGCCTTATATCGAATCAATCCGAATGCTTTTTATTCTGGCAATATACACCGCCTTAAAGCTGGTGAGACTCTACAAGTGCCGACAGCTAATATGGCAGCTTCTATTCCTCAACAAGAGGCGAGAGACTTTACCGTTAAAGGATATCAAGATTACAAAGATAAGCAATTTACTCGATCGACAGAGCAAGGCTTAGTTCAGTCGAATAAAACATATCAAGAGTCTAAATTAAAAGAAGACGTCAAAGATCGCTTAAAGATCGGCTCTTCTGAGCAAGAAACGGAACAGTCAGTCAATCAAGCTAAGCTGAATGAGGACATGATTGCCCAGCAGAAAATGCTAGAGGAAGCTCAGCAAAGGATTGCTGAATTAGAACGAAATATCAAAGATCTCATAGAGATCAATGAGCGAAAAAATGTACCTGTGCCAGATGCGCCTCCGCAAAAACTTAAAGCGAGTGAGTTATTCGCAGAATACGGCTGGATTTTGGGGATCATAGGCTTGTCAGGTGTTTTTCTATTTGGCGTTTTTCGTAAATCACCTATTCAGGAACCAAGTTTTCACCCCATGCCGATGGATATTCCTTTGATTAAGGAGCCCCTATTAAAGGAAACTGTTAATAAACCAACACCGAGCGTACCTAAGAACCCAGTCATTGTTGAGCCTAAGCCGATGGTTGATGAGAGTGATTCACCCGTCAATATTAGCTCTGCTGCCATAGTTGCCGCAACGACGGAAGTTCCCCCACAGGCCAAAAAAATCTTTGAAAGTATCGATCTCAATTTGCCTTCAAAAACTGAGCCTCAAAAAACTAGCGTTTCAATACCTCCAGGGCCATTTGCTCTTGACCTTAGTATTGCCTCACCCGATCAATCGACTTCAGTTGCGGTCAAGAGTATTCCGCTAACAGAAGATGAACAGCGCGTTAGATTGAATTTAGCCAAATCCTATGTCAAGATTAAGGATATAGAAACTGCCCGTATTTTGCTCAACGATTTAATGAATTTAGGGTCTGAAATTGAGGAAAGTATTTTGGAAGAAGTAAAGAAAATTCTAGTAGACCTTGGATAATCAAACATCCCCAGAGGTTATGGATAAGAAACTAAGACGTATTGCGATTGGTATTCAGTATGACGGCACGCCTTATTGTGGATGGCAAAGCCAAATCAAACAAGCAACTGTTCAAGATCACATTGAAGATGCCATCACCAAATTTATTGGGGATGATGTGAAAAAAATACTCCGTGTTACCGCCGCTGGGAGAACTGATACCGGTGTTCATGCTTTAGGGCAGGTGGCGCATTTTGATACGGATATTGATCGTCCTGATTGGTCATGGGTGAGGGGGTTAAATAGCTTTTTGCCATTTACCATCTCCATCCAGTGGGCAAAGGAAGTCTCCTTTGATTTTGATGCAAGGCGCTCAGCTTATGAGCGTTCTTATGTTTATTTTTTAATGAATTCACCAATCCGTACTCCTTTGTTACATCATAAAGCTGGCTATAACATGTTGCCATTAGCAAAGCCATTTATGATTGATGAGATGCGTTTAGCGGCTCAATTTTTGTTGGGTGAACATGACTTTACCTGTTTTCGTTCCTCTGAGTGTCAGAGTCTGAGCCCGATTAAAACGATCCATCAATTAGATATTGCGCAAGATGGTTCAAGAGTATTTTTCTTGCTAAGGGCGAATGCTTTTTTACATCACATGGTGAGAAATATTGTTGGGACATTACTGCAGGTTGGGATTGGTAAAAAATCTGTGGATTGGGTCAAAGAGATACTTCAGCAACGAGATCGATCATTAGCAGCTCCAACTTTTTCTGCTGATGGCTTATATTTAGCCAAGGTTTCTTACCCGGAAAATTTTCAGATTCCTGCGCCTGATTTTGGACAATCTGTGATTCCTGAATTGATTTTAAATCAAGCATTTTGTCAGCCACTTCAAGAGCGAGTGATTTCATGAGCTTGTTCCGATATGACCCAAAGAAAACGAATATAAAAATTTGTGGCTTAACTGCTGAAGCAGATATTCAAACAGCCTTAGAGCTTCAAATTGATGCCATAGGTTTAGTTTTTTATTCACCAAGTTCTCGCTATTTAGAGCCTTCTCAAGCGGGGCCATTATCTCGATATCATGAGGGTAAACTGCAAAATGTTGCCTTAGTCGTAGACGCTAAAGATGAACTCATAGAGAATATCAAAAAGGCTTGTTTAATTGATATTTGGCAATTCCATGGTGATGAGACCCCACAGCGGTGTCAGAGTATTGCGCAGGGCAAACCATGGATGAAAGCTGCCAGAATTGATGAGAAATTCATGATTAACGAATTTTGCCTACAATATAGGGATGCATCTGCATGGTTATTAGATGCAGTAGTTGATGGTTATGGTGGTGGTGGTCTTACATTTAATTGGGATTTGATACCAAAAACATGGATAAAAGAAAACGCGCATCGGGTCGTTTTGAGTGGTGGATTGAACTCGCACAATGTGGCGCAGGCGATTGAGCATTTTCGTCCGTTAGCAGTTGATGTATCGAGTGGGGTTGAGATATCGAAAGGTAAAAAAGACCCTAATTTAATGAAAAATTTTGTCATGCAAGTCAGGCAGTCTAATCGCTGAACGCATTGAGTAAAGGGTAGCTTATGTATGATTTTCCAGACCAGCGTGGTCACTTTGGGCCATATGGTGGAGTGTTTGTTTCAGAAACCTTAATGTATGCATTGGAAGAGCTCAAGGAGGTCTATGCCAAGTATCGTTATGATCCTGAGTTCATTAATGAATTTAACTATGAACTTAAGCATTTTGTTGGGCGTCCAAGTCCCATCTATCACGCCAAACGTTGGAGTGAACAAGTTGGTGGAGCGCAAGTCTATTTTAAACGTGAAGATTTAAACCATACCGGCGCTCACAAAATTAATAATGTCATTGGTCAAGCACTTCTCGCAAAACGTATGGGTAAGCCACGCATCATTGCTGAGACTGGCGCTGGTCAACATGGCGTAGCCACTGCGACGATTTGTGCGCGATTTGGTCTTGAGTGCGTGATTTATATGGGAAGTGTTGATGTTGAGCGTCAAGCGCAAAATATTTATCGTATGAAATTACTCGGAGCAACGGTTATACCTGTTGAGTCTGGGTCTAAAACATTAAAAGATGCTTTAAATGAAGCAATGCGTGATTGGGTGACTAATGTGGAAAATACTTTTTACATCATTGGCACTGTAGCAGGGCCTCATCCTTATCCTGCCATGGTTCGTGATTTTCAAAGTGTGATTGGTCAAGAGTGTATTGAGCAAATGCCGGAGATATCTGGTGCACAACCGGATTATGTTTTGGCTTGTGTGGGCGGCGGGTCTAACGCAATGGGTATTTTTTATCCCTATATTAATTATAGTGACGTAAAACTGATTGGTGTAGAGGCTGCTGGTTCTGGTATTGAAACCGGCAAACATGCGGCGGCTTTATGCGCTGGAACCCCTGGGGTTTTACATGGTAATCGTACTTATCTTATTCAAAATGATGATGGGCAGATTATGGAGACCCATTCGATATCAGCGGGTCTAGACTATCCTGGAGTAGGTCCTGAACATGCTTGGTTAAAAGATATCAAACGCGCTACGTATACAGCGGTGACCGATGATGAAGCATTGGCAGCGTTTCATACTTGTTGTGAAATTGAAGGTATTATTCCCGCATTAGAAACCAGTCATGCGATTGCCTATGCATTTGAACTTGCTAAAACATTACCTAGGGACAAAACGATCTTAGTCAATCTGTCTGGGCGTGGTGATAAAGATATGCACACGGTCGCTCTTGCTGACAAAATTAAACTTTCTCCAGTCTAAGGAAAATCAATTTCATGAGTCGTATTGATAATGTATTTAAAACCCTTGCAGCAAATGGTAAGAAAGGTTTAATCCCCTTTGTAACTGCTGGAGATCCTGATCCTCAACAAACTGTCTCGATCATGCATGCTTTAGTAGAGTCTGGTGCTGATGTTATTGAGTTGGGCGTGCCTTTCTCTGATCCAATGGCTGATGGTCCTGTTATTCAGAGAGCTTCTGAAAGGGCTCTTGCAAAGGGTATGAATCTTGATCAGTGTTTAAAAATGGTACAAAGCTTTCGAACGCTCAATCAGCACACCCCGGTAGTGTTAATGGGATACGCAAATCCTATTGAAAGAATGGGTATTAAAAAATTTACTACTCAAGCTCTAAGTTCAGGGGTTGATGGTGTATTAGTGGTTGATTATCCTCCGGAAGAATGCATAGAATTTTCTGATGAACTGAAGGCCGTAGGCATCTCACCGATCTTTTTATTGGCGCCAACTTCTTCTGCTCAACGGATTGCCAGTGTGGCGAAGGCTTCAAGTGGCTATATTTATTATGTCTCATTAAAAGGTGTTACGGGCGCGAGTCATTTAAATGCTGCAGATGTAGCAACAATGACCCAGACTATTCGCGCTCAGACCTCAACACCACTGGCGATTGGCTTTGGTATTCGTGATGCGCAGTCAGCTTGTAAGTTAAGTCAAAGTGGTGATGCGGTTGTAATTGGTAGTAAATTAGTACAAATTTTAGAGGAATCTCCCGGAGATACAGGGTTACAATCCCTTAAGGATTTTATTCATGAAATTCGTATTGCCTTGGATAGTACAAAAGCAATCAGTGCTTGAAATGATGAAGGGAATATAAATGAGTTGGATTGATAAGTTATTACCACCGCAAATTCAACAGACTGACCCCAGCTTACGTAAATCTGTACCTGAGGGCTTATGGGTCAAGTGTGTATCTTGCGAAGCGGTACTTTATCGAACTGATGTGGAAGCCAATCTGAATGTTTGTCCGAAGTGTAATCATCACATGCGGATTCGCGCACGGGTTCGCTTAGACTATTTACTCGATAAAGAAGGGCGCTTCGAGATTGGGCAAGAGGTTTTACCTGTTGATGCTCTGAAGTTTAAAGATACCAAAAAATATCCAGATCGTCTCAAAGACGCGATCGATTCTACGGGAGAAACCGACGCCATGGTAGTCATGGGTGGGTCTATCCAAACCTTGCCTGTTGTGATAGCTTGTTTTGAGTTTGAGTTTATGGGTGGTTCAATGGGCTCAGTTGTAGGGGAACGTTTTGTCAGAGGTGCACAAATGGCCCTTGAGCAAAAGGTGCCTTTTATTTGTATCTGCGCAACAGGTGGTGCACGAATGCAAGAGAGTCTTTTGTCGCTCATGCAAATGGCTAAAACAAATTCAATGTTAACCCAATTAGCACATGCAAAACTCCCTTATATCAGTGTTTTAACCGATCCAACAATGGGTGGTATTTCTGCTAGTTTTGCTTTTATGGGAGATATTGTCATCGCGGAACCAAAAGCCTTAATCGGTTTTGCTGGGCCTCGAGTGATTGAACAAACGGTTCGTGAAAAACTCCCTGAGGGATTTCAACGATCAGAGTTTTTACTTCAAAAAGGTGGCATTGATATGATTGTTGATCGACGTCAAATGCGGACTGAACTCGCTAAACTTTTAGCACTCTTACAAAAACAATCAGCTGATTCGATTGATTCTTGATTGATGAGCTGTGTTTTCTAAAGATCCTCAGTTTTTTAATGATCTACCTTCCTGGTTAACATTTCTTGAATCTGCTCACCCAGTGGGTATTGATATGGGTTTAGCTCGTATTAATCAGGTTAAAGAAGCGCTGAACTTAAAATTTTCCTGCCCTGTAATTACAGTAGCTGGGACAAATGGTAAGGGTTCTACTTGTGCTTTTTTAGAAGCGATCTTTTGTGAAGCAGGTTATCGAGTGGGTTGTCATACTTCGCCTCATTTTATTGATTTTGAAGAACGCGCAAGGCTTTCTAGAGAGAATGTTTCACAAGAGCTATTATTAAAACATTTTCAAATTGTTGAGACAGCGAGAGCTTCCTTGCCAAACCTAGTGAGTTTGACGTATTTTGAATTTACGACTTTGGCTATCATGCATTTGTTTTCGAAAGCAGACTTGGATGTTGTGATATTAGAAGTGGGCTTAGGAGGGCGTTTAGACGCGGTGAATATCATTGATGCTGATTGTGCCGTAATCACCAGTATCGATTTAGATCATATGGCTCTTTTAGGCAATACAAGAGATAAAATCGCCCTTGAAAAGGCAGGAATTATGCGTCCAGGTATGACCGCGATATGTTCAGACCCTGTAGCCCCGACGTCATTGATTCAATATGCTCAGGAAATTGGTGCGGACTTATGGTTACATGGTCGTGATTTCAATTTTTCTGGGGATCAACAGCAGTGGTATTGGTCTGGAAGATCTAGAAGGGTAAGTGGTTTGGCATATCCAGCTCTAAGAGGGGCAAATCAACTGCTTAATGCATCTGGTGCTATTGCTGCATTAATGAGTTTGCGGGAAGTTTTACCAGTTGGGGTTCAGTCGATACGCAACGGATTTGCCATGGTGGACTTACCTGGTCGATTCCAAGTCCTACCAGGTCAGCCGACGATTGTGTTGGATGTCGCCCATAATCCTCACGCTAGTAGTGCATTGGCTGCCAGCCTTGAAAAAATGGGTTATTTCCCCTTTACACACGCCATTTTTGGTGCAATGGCAGATAAAGATATCGAAGGCGTTATTCGACCAATGTTAGGTGTAGTTGACTATTGGCATTGTGTTGATTTACCTACACCTAGAGCGGCGACAGCCCATCAAATTCAACAAGTGCTGGAGCATTTAGGGGTTAAAAATACTAAAGAGTCAGGAGTTGATACTTTCACAAATCCTGCGCTAGCTTATCAAAAAACCGTCGAAAGAGCTGGTCAAAATGATAGAATACTAGTATTCGGCTCTTTCTTCACCGTGAGTGGTGTCATGAGTCTACGTAATTTAAAAAAGCATTAAATTTCTTCCCATTTATAGAAAATCGATGATGTCATTTCTAAATTTCAAAAACAAGAACTCAACAGATTCTAAGAATGATCGCGTCGAACCTAGTTTAAAGTCAAGAAGAACTGTTGATTCAGAGGATGACTCTGAATCGTTAATTGAAAATCCTGAAGTACAAAGGGCTCGACATCGATTGCTAGGGGCTGGATTTTTACTGTTTGTTGCAATTGTTGGTCTTCCTCGAATCTTTGACTCTGAGCCTAAAAAAGTGAAGAATGATGTTGTGCTTCAGGTAGTTACATCTGTTACAGATGCAGCAAATTCAAAGCCTGAATTAAAAGATGCGAATGAGATCAAAAACTCTACATTGGTCGTAGAGGAAGTATCTAAAGAAACTGTGATTTCCCAAACTAAAAATGATCCCAATGAGACTGGTGCAAAGAAGGCTCCACCTGAGGTCGTTGAAGAAGTGATTTCAGAATCAAAATCAAAAGACGCAGAAAAGCCAAAGAAATTTTATATTCAGGTCGCCACTTTTAGTTCAAGTGACCGTGTTAAAAAGATGTCTGGAAAATTAAAGGATCTAAAGATTACGACATATGTCATTGAGAGAAAAAAAGAATCTGATGCCAGCACCTTGTATTTGCTCCGGGCAGGCCCATATCCTAGCAAAGAAGAGGCGCAAGCTGCTATAAAAAAGATGGAGGATTTAGAAGTTACTCCTAAAATTATAGAAATGAAGACTAACCCTTGAATACCTTCGCATTTACAACAGTGGATTTTATTGTGATTGGTGTAATAGTCATTTCTGCAATTGTTGGTTTGGTTCGTGGTTTTATACGTGAGTCCTTATCATTACTGGGCTTTGGAATTGCCATGTACTTAGCCTATCGATATGCTGGTGTTGTAGCAGTTCAATGGCTGCAATCTTTACCGGGCGGTAAGACAGGGCAAATTGTTCTTGGATTTCTTGCTATATTTGTCGGAATATTAATTATTTCTAAAATCATTACGGGCATGTTTAATAGTGCCATCAATACGCTAGGGTTCTCGTTTATTGATAGATTGTTGGGGGCATTTTTTGGAGTGTTGCGGGGAGCATTGATGATTGTGATCTTATCAACCTTACTTGCTTTAACTGATATCCCTAAAAGTAGTGAGTATAAAGATGCCTTAACTCGTCCAGGGGTAGAGTATGCAGTTGGATTAATTCGTGGTTGGTTACCTGAAGATTGGGCTAGTCAACTCAAGGATGCTTCAGATATTCGTAAAGTTCCTTAATTCATCGAAAGATAACTTATGTGTGGAATTGTTGGGGTTGTTGCTAATGATCCAGTAAATCAATTGATTTATGATGCATTGCTACTTTTGCAACATCGTGGTCAAGATGCTGCAGGTATAGCTACTCACAACGGTCGTTCTTTTCATATGCATAAAGCTAACGGCTTAGTACGAGATGTTTTTAGAACGCGTAATATGCGTGCTCTTGCTGGTAACTCAGGCATTGGTCAGGTCAGATATCCTACAGCAGGATCAGTTAGTAGTGAAGAAGAGGCGCAGCCTTTTTATGTCAGTGCACCTTTTGGAATTGTGCTTGCACATAATGGCAATATTACTAATGCTTCCCGTTTACGTGAAGAAATGTTTCATCGTGATCGGCGGCATATTAATACGAGTTCTGATACTGAGGTTCTATTAAATGTTCTTGCTGATGAAATTCAACGCTCCACAGATAGTATTGCCCTAGATGCATCATCTGCTTTTGTAGCACTTGAAAATGTCTACCAACGTATTGAAGGATCATTTGCCGTTGTATCGATTATTGCTGGTTATGGTTTATTAGCTTTTCGTGATCCCCATGGGATTCGACCTTTGTGTATTGGCAGAATGGATATAGGCCATGGCAAGTCACAATGGATGGTAACTTCAGAGTCAGTAGCGATTGAGGGTATCGGGTATGAATTCGTCCGAGATGTGGCTCCAGGCGAGGCAATATTTGTTGATTTAGAGGGTAATTTTGCAAGTCGCCAAATTGTAGCGGACGCTGATTTAAACCCTTGTGTCTTTGAATATGTTTATTTAGCGCGACCTGATTCTTGTATGGATGGCATTTCAATTTTTGATGTCAGAATGCGCATGGGTGATTATTTAGCGCAAAAAATTCAAAGAGAAACTGATATATCGGATATAGATGTTGTAATGCCGATTCCAGATTCAAGTAGGCCAGCAGCCATGCAAGTAGCTAAATTACTGGGCATTGAATATCGAGAGGGATTTTTTAAGAACCGCTACATTGGTAGAACATTTATTATGCCTGGACAGGCCGTTCGTAAGAAGTCGGTACGCCAAAAATTGAATGCAATGCGCGTTGAATTTGAGAACAAATCTGTTTTGATTGTTGATGATTCAATTGTTCGAGGTACAACCTCTTATGAGATTATTCAAATGGCTAGAGATGCTGGTGCTCGAAAGGTCATCTTTGCATCTGCCGCACCACCAGTGCGTTTTCCGAATGTCTATGGCATCGACATGCCGACGCGTGGAGAGTTAGTTGCCTACGGCAGAAACTTAGAAGAGATCAATCAGATGATTGGATCTGATCAATTAATCTACCAAGATGTTGATGATTTAAAACAAGCGATACGGGATATTAACCCTTTGATTAATCGTTTTGAAGCGTCTTGTTTTGATGGTGACTATGTCACTGGAAATATCACAAGTTCCTATCTAGATGCTTTAGAGGCTGCTCGTATGGATCCTCAGGCGATGGAAGACCGCGCAGGTGATCAAAGTGACTTCTCAAGATCCCAGCTCAATTTACAATTGACGACTGACGATTAAAGGATATTTATGTCTGATCAAAAAAAATTAATAGACTTACATATGGATACGCTAGCAGTACGTGCGGGGACCATGCGAACCGAATTTAATGAACATTCTGAAGCGATGTTTTTGACGTCTAGCTTTGTTTACGAAAACTCTGAAATTGCTGCTGAGCGGTTTGCAAACGCTCAGAATGGTTATATTTACTCTCGGTTTACTAATCCATCTGTCACAATGTTTCAAAACCGGCTTGCGGCATTAGAGGGCGCTCCTGCTTGTATCGCTACTGCCTCTGGTATGGCAGCGATTTTTGCATTATCAATGACTGTGCTCAAGGCTGGCGATCATATTATTTGTTCACGCTCTGTTTTTGGATCAACGATCCAAATGTTTAGTAATATTCTCTCGAAATTTGATATTTCTACAACCTATGTAGATCTATCCAATGTTCAAGAATTTCAATCGGCAATGCTTCCTAATACCAAAATGGTCTATATTGAAAGTCCATCAAATCCTTTGACGGAAATTGCGGATATTCAAGCTATTAGCCGTGTTTGTAAAACCTCGGGAGCTTTGCTAGTTGTCGATAATTGTTTTTGTACACCTGTTTTACAAAAACCCCTAGAATTGGGTGCGGATGTCATTATTCATTCTGCTACTAAGTTTTTGGATGGCCAAGGTCGGGTTTTAGGTGGAGCTATTTTAGGATCAGAGGAATTGATTACTAAGATTTTTGCTTTTAATCGAATCACTGGACCAACTTTATCTGCTTTTAATGCTTGGATACTTTTGAAGGGTTTAGAAACTTTATCTCTTCGCGTTGAAAAACAAAGCGACCAAGCCTTTGAGCTAGCTAGTTGGTTAGAGTCTTTAGATATGGTTGAGAGAGTTTATCATCCACAACTTCCCTCTCATCCTCAACATGCTTTAGCGATGCGTCAGCAACGCAAGGGTGGTGCGATAGTTTCTTTTGTTGTTAAGGGCGGCCGAGAGAATGCTTGGAAAGTAATTGATGCAACACAGTTATGTTCAATCACTGCTAATCTTGGTGATACACGAACTACAATAACCCATCCTGCGACAACTACCCATGGTCGTATGCCGGTTGCTGATCGTGAACGGGCCGGCATTGTGGAAGGTCTTGTAAGAATTTCCGTTGGCCTTGAGAATGTGAATGATTTAATAAATGATTTAAAACGTGGATTTGATCAAATTTAATGAAGGAGATAAAGAATGTCTTTAGAAATTACCCAACATAATGAAGAGTTCTCTACAGTAGGACAAATCATGCCTGAGGAAGTAGCTCAGATTGCTGCGCTAGGGTACAAAAGTGTTATTGATAATCGTCCGGATATGGAGGGAGGTCATGATCACCCCTTACATATAGATATTGAAACACAGGTAAAGTCTGCAGGAATGCAATTTGCCTATTTACCGGTTATTAGTGGTTCGATAACGCCAGAGCAAGTCCAACAAATGGCTGATTTAATTGAATCTATGCCAAAGCCGATACTTGCATTTTGTCGGAGTGGAGCTCGGTCTACCAATTTATATCATTTAGCACTTCGTCATTAAAAGTGCGCCCTCTTTTTTTCTATCCTAAAATTCTGATTGTATTTGGAATTTTTACTAGCCTTGTTCAAGCAGGGCAAATTCAGGAGCAGGAATTAAAAGTACTTGATGATGTTCAGATTCAACTAGACATACAAAGAGAATGGATTCAATACCGATATGATTCTTCAGTGAAGTCTTGTTACTCACTTTTTTGGGTACAGCGATGTATAGACAAAGCCCGAGTTCAATATGTTAAGGAAAACAAGATTGTGCGTGATCAAGAATTAGAGCTTCATGATCGAAAACGTGTAGTAAACGAATTACAAAAAGATGAAAAAGATCAATTGCGTATCGCCGAATATCAGGATCCTAAGAAGATTCAAGAAAGAGCTAATAATCGCGCCACCTATGAAGAAAAACAGCGTTTGCGTGCCGAACGTGCTGCAGAACTCGAGGAGCGTAAGAAAGATGCAGGAAAGCGCTCTCAAGAGAACCGACAAACATCACCTCTCGATTGATCGTGTCCAAAGTTAAAACTCAATATGTTTGTAGTAGTTGTGGCGCTAGCTTTCCTAAATGGAATGGTCAATGTCCATCTTGTCAGGAATGGAATTCCTTAGAAGAGTTTCTTGAAAAATCAGCTAAACAACGATTCATTGGGATCACAAAAACAACGCCATCACAAAAACTAGCTGAAATTACCCTAGAGGATTACGGACGGATTTCTACATTAATACCAGAGTTTGATCGTGTGCTAGGCGGCGGTTTGGTAGATGCTGGAGTTGTATTGATTGGTGGTGATCCAGGGATTGGTAAATCTACACTATTACTTCAAACATTAGCTGGAATGAGTAATCAAGGCGAGTCAGTTATGTATGTAACCGGCGAAGAGTCTTCTGCGCAAATTGCTCTTCGTGCGCAACGTATTGGATCTTTTGCTCCTGATTTAGATGTTTACCCTGAAATTCTTTTAGAAAAAATAATACCCACTCTTGAGGCGGTTAAGCCGCGGGTAGCTGTTATTGATTCAATACAAACGGTTTATTCTGAGGCATTGTCTTCTGCACCCGGATCAGTTGCACAAGTCCGAGAATGTGCTGCTCAGTTGACGCGATTGGCAAAATCTTCAGGTATATCCATTGTCTTGGTCGGCCATGTTACAAAAGAGGGCAATATTGCTGGCCCTAGAGTTTTAGAGCATATTGTTGATACTGTCCTATATTTTGAAGGAGATACTCAATCCTCATTTCGGTTGGTTAGAGCGATTAAAAATCGTTTTGGTGCCGTCAATGAGCTTGGCGTCTTTGCAATGACGGATAAAGGCTTAAAAGGTGTCAATAACCCGTCTGCACTCTTTTTGTCGCAAACGGATGCTTCTGTACCAGGTACTTGTGTACTGGTTACACAAGAGGGTACTCGGCCTTTATTGGTTGAGATACAGGCCTTAGTAGATCAGTCTCATGTGCCTAATCCTAGACGGTTAGCTGTTGGTTTAGAGCAAAATCGACTAGCCATGTTACTTGCAGTCATGCATCGTCATGCAGGGATTGCCTGCTTTGATCAAGATGTATTCTTAAATGCAGTAGGCGGTGTCAAAATCACAGAGCCTGCAGCCGATTTAGCCGTTTTACTAGCTATCCAATCTTCGATGAAAAGTAAAGCATTACCGAAAGATTTGGTAGTCTTCGGTGAAGTTGGACTAGCTGGCGAAATTCGGGCTTGTCCGAGAGGACAGGAGCGCTTAAAAGAAGCTTTTAAATTAGGTTTTAAACGTGCAATTATTCCCAAAGCGAATATGCCTAAGAAATCACAGTTTGATAATATGGAGTTAATTGCTGTTGACCGAATAGAAACAGCACTTCAATTAGTGAAAGATTTATAAACATGCCTGCAATACCTAATTTTCATCGTCAAGACTTTCCAAAGCTAGTCCTTATCTCTACCAGGTGGGCTGATAATGATATTTATTTACATGTCAATAACGTTGTTTATTTCTCATTCTTTGATACTGCAGTGAATCAAACCTTAGTTGAGAATAATTGCTTACAAATTGAACAAAGTGATGTAGTAGGACTAGTTGTGAATAATCAATGCCAGTTTTTTGCATCAATCGCTTTTCCAGATACCGTCACTGTAGGAGTGAGCGTTGAAAAAATCGGAAATTCTAGTGTGACATATCGATTGGGGATCTTTAAAAATCAAGAGGATTCTTTATGTGCTATGGGGTCATACACACATGTATATGTTGATCGCTCAACGCATCGACCGGTACCAATACCTCAAGCAACCCGAGCTTTATTTGAGTCTTTGCTCGTGGTAGAAAAAAAGGAAGCCTAAGCTTCCTTTTTTATTAGTAATCGAGGATTACTCGATGTAAGCGCCTGAAGCCTTGATAATTGGAGCCCATTTTTTGACTTCGGACTCCACTTGCTGTTTCAAAGATGCTGGGGTAATATCCTCAGGCTTTGCAATTTCCACATTGAGATCTTTTAAACGTGTTTTAACATCTGGATCGTTGAGGGCATTTTTTAATGCTGCGTTTAATTTATCCAAAACAGGTTGTGGAGTACCTTTAGAAACATACATGCCATGCCAAGCAACGACTTGGAAACCTTTTAGACCTTGCTCATTAAGTGTTGGAACATCTGGCAAGCTGGTGAGTCTTTGCGTTGTAGTAACACCATAGAGTTTAACTTTTTCTGAGCGGATATACGTCAAGGTGTTAGTGGTCTGATCGCACAATAAATCGACTTGCCCACCCAAAATGTCAGTAATAGCTGGGCCAGTTCCTTTATAGGGCACTTGCGTTAGTGCTACACCTACTTGACTTGTGAAAAGCATTCCACACAATTGAGAGACGGCTCCTGGACCTGCATTAGCTAGAGTCACTTTATCTTTATTTTTTTGGATATAGGCGAGTAATTCTTTAAAGTTATTCGCAGGGAGATTTTTACGTCCAATCAAGGTCATTGGAGCATTAACAACTTGACCAATGTATTCAAAATCATTCAGTGTGTCATAGGGTAATTTTGAGTATAGTGCTGGTGCCGTAGAAATACCAATATGGTGGAAGAGCACCGTATAACCATCTTTTGGAGATTTTGCAACACGATTTGAGGCTATTGTTCCGCCTGCACCGACTGTGTTTTCAACAAGTACAGTTTGTCCCAAAAACTTAGTCATGGGTACGGCTAGCAAACGAGCTACCGCATCAGTTGGGCCGCCAGCTGAAAATGGAACCACAATGGATATAGGATGAGATGGGTATTCTTGGGAGTGAACAAGTGAGGTAGTTGCCAATAAGATACTGGCTATCATCGTTGAGATGGCATAACGAAAGTGAGATTGATTCATCATAGATTTTAGTTAGT
>CANJBQ010000038.1 GCA_947472645.1 Burkholderiaceae bacterium | reverse complement strand
GGCTCTACATCATAAACGGGGGACAAAGGTATTTATTAAACTAGTTTTTTCGACGAACTTTTTTAATATAGGTAATACCAATGTCCCATTTAGATTCTATCTTAGGTCTGCCCGATCTTTCAATCGAACAGGTAAAACGCGGTCAAATTGTCGAGGTTTGGTGTAAACCTAAAGCCAGGCCAGCCTGTCTTTATTGTCAACATGACCCCGTTCGGATTAAATCCACACATCATCGCTTGTTAAAGCATACTCGCCAAGGGAACCAGTTGATGGTTCTACATTTAGCCCTACCAAAGTACCATTGCCCCAACTGTAATCGCTATTTTCGACATCAATTGCGAGGCATCCGACCTCGCCTACGAGCTACTGAGTCCTATCGACTCGAAGTCTTCGAAGCCCACGATGGTGGGGTCAGTCAGCGTAAGCTGACCGTTACCCACAAGATTGGTAGTGCGACGGTAGAACGCTGGTATCAACAGCAAATTAAGAACCGAGTAGCAGAGTTATCGTCCCGTCATTGTCCACGGATATTAGGGATTGATGAACACTTCTTTAGTCGTAAAAAAGGCTTTGCGACTACTCTCGTAGATCTTAAAAATCATAAGGTGTTTGATGTGGTGCTGGGTCGCTCGGAAGCCAGTCTACGCAGGTATCTAAGCCATTTAACGGGCCGTGATCGAGTCAAGTTTGTCGTGATGGATCTCTCGGAAACTTATCGCAAAATTGTCCAACAATACTTCCCGAATGCCAAAATTGTGGCTGATAGGTTCCATGTCATACGACTCGTCAACCAACACTTTTTACAAGTCTGGAACCAGCAAGACCCCGTGGGACGTAAAAACCGTGGACTTCTCAGTCTCATGCGCAGGCACCATTGGAATTTAACCCCAGAGCAGCAACAGAACCTGTCCCAGTATCTAGCGAAGTTCCCGATTCTCCAGGCTCTTTATAAAGCTAAACAGAATCTGAACTCATTCCTTCTTCTGAAAAAAGTCCCGGCTAAAAAGGCAAAAAAATATATTCCAGAATTTCTGCAACTACTCAATCAATTTGAAGAAAGTCCGGCAAAAATCATTGCTCAGACCATTCGATCTTGGTTAGAGCCGATTATTCGAATGTGGCGGTTTTCGAAATCTAACGGAATTACGGAAGGTTTCCATACTAAAATGGAAATGATTTCTAGAAGAGCGTTTGGTTTTAGGAATTTCCAAAACTACCGACTGAGAGTCTTGGCTTTGTGCGGTTGGAATGGAGTAATTAATCGTGTTTAATAAATGCTCATCCCCCGATTATGGTGAAGAGCCAAAGGCTTTGTTATTACTGGTGCCGCGGGTCGGACTCGAACCGACACACTTATTAGGCGGGAGATTTTGAGTCTCCTGTGTCTACCAATTTCACCACCGCGGCTGTAAGTCCAATATTATGACACGTTCACCACAATGAAGGCCAACTTTTAGCGCTTACTTCAATATTGCCACCTACTTGTAGTTGGCAATATTACTTATGGCAATAATATAATTGACCCTGTAGTTTTACGTTCTTCCATATCACGCTGAGCCTGTGCTGCCTGCTCCAATGGATAACGCTTAGAAATATCTATTTTGACCTGTCCACTGATGACACGGTTAAATAAATCTGCTGCCATTGGTTCTAAAAGCTCACGATTAAGGACATAGGTTGTTAACGTTGGACGTGTAACTTTCAAAGACCCTTTACCCGCTAATATAGAAGTATCTAATAGTGGCACTGGGCCAGAGGCATTTCCAAAAGTGACTAGCGTTCCTAGAGGAGATAAGCAATCTAATGACTTCATAAAGGTATCTTTACCAATTGAGTCATAAACGACCGGCACACCCTTACCACCAGTAATTTCACGAACGCGCGCTACAAAATCCTCATCACGATACAAAATTGTATGATCACATCCCATGGATTTAGCAAGAGCCGCTTTCTCTGGACTACCTACAGTACCAATTGTAGTAGCTCCAAGAGCCTTTAACCATTGGCAAGCAATGGAACCAACTCCACCAGCAGCGGCATGGAAAAGAACCGTATCACCCTTTTGAACTTTATAGGTACTATTGAGTAAGTATTGAACAGTCATACCTTGCAACATCATGGAAGCGGCTTGCTCAAAACTAATTGCATCTGGCAACTTAATGAGAATATCTGCAGGCATCACCCGTGCTTGGGCGTAGGAACCTGCTGGGCGGCCAGCATAAGCAACGCGATCACCTACTTTTACATGGGTAACACCAGCACCTACTTTTTCAATGACTCCAGCACCTTCTTGACCCATACCCGCAGGCAATGGAACAGGGTACAAACCAATTCGAAAATATATATCTAAAAAATTTACCCCAATGGCATGTTGACGTATTAGTACCTCTCCTGGACCAGGCTCACCCAGCTCTACATCAACGTATTCAAGGACTTCAGGTCCACCAACTTTGCTCATGCGGATTGCTTTTACTGTATTTGCTGCCATGAAAAATCTCCTTTTATGGATTTACTTTTGAAATTGCCTAAAATTAACATATTACACAAATCAAACAAAGTATATTTGAAAGGATTTATTATGGCCGGACATTCTAAATGGGCCAATATTCAGCATCGTAAAGGGCGACAAGACGAGAAACGAGGGAAAGTCTGGACGAAGATTATTCGTGAAGTAACTGTCGCTGCCAAGATGGGCGGAGGTGATGTCAGTAATAACCCTCGTTTAAGACTCGCGATGGATAAGGCCAACGATGCCAATATGCCCAAAGAAAATATTACAAGAGCCATCCAAAAGGGTACTGGATCGTTAGAAGGCGTGCATTATGAAGAGATTCGTTATGAAGGCTATGGCCCCGGTGGTGTGGCAGTCATGTTGGATTGTTTAACGGACAATAAAACCCGCACAGTTGCAGAAGTTCGACATGCCTTTTCAAAAAATGGCGGTAATTTAGGCACTGACGGGAGCGTATCTTATCTTTTTACGCATTGTGGACAATTAATGTTTTCTCCAACCGTTGATGAGAATAAACTGATGGATGAAGCACTTGAAGCCGGTGCAGATGACGTGATTGTCCATGAAGATGGCTCAAAAGAAGTGATTACGCCACCTGCTGAATTTTCGAGTGTCAAAGATGCCCTAATAGCTGGTGGCCTTCATCCAGAATTTGGGGAAGTGATCATGCGCGCTGAAACAGAAACAGAATTAATCGGAGACGCTGCGCTGACTATGCAAAAATTATTAGATGCCCTTGAGAATCTTGACGATGTACAAAACGTCTATTCCAATGCCAGTTTTAACGAATAATTAGGATTTTTATGAAGATATTAGTTGTAGGATCAGGCGGAAGAGAGCATGCCCTAGCTTGGCATATTGCAAAATCGCCAAAGGTGCAAATGGTTTACGTTGCGCCGGGGAATGGTGGAAGTCCAAACGATACAAAACACTTGCATGCCATTTCCAATCTTCCTATCACTGATATCAAGGATCTTGCACAGTTCGCCATCGATGAAAAGATTGATTACACGGTTGTAGGCCCTGAAAAACCTCTCTCAGAAGGGATTGTTGACCTGTTCCGCTCAAAAGGATTAAAAATCTTTGGTCCTACTCAAAAAGCAGCACAACTCGAATCCTCAAAAGATTTTGCAAAAGCCTTTATGAAACGTCACGGGATTCCGACGGCAGATTACGAAACCTTTCATGACGCTACTTCTGCCCATGACTATGTCAATCTCAAAGGTGCGCCCATTGTGATTAAAGCGGATGGCCTAGCTGCAGGGAAAGGAGTTGTGGTCGCCATGACGCTTGAAGAAGCTCATCACGCTGTTGAAATGATGCTAAGTGATAATCAATTTGGTGATGCTGGTGCACGAGTTGTGATTGAAGAGTTTTTATTGGGTGAAGAAGCGAGTTTTATTGTGATGGTGGATGGCAAAAATATCTTAGCCTTGGCCACCAGCCAAGATCATAAGCGCTTACTTGATCATGATCAAGGCCCAAATACCGGCGGCATGGGTGCTTACTCACCAGCGCCAATTGTGACTCCAGAAATGCACGCTAAGGTTCTTCGGGAAATTATTAAACCCACTGTCCAGGGTATGCAAAAGGATGGAATACCATTTACCGGATTTTTGTATGCGGGCTTAATGATTGATGCCAATAAAAATGTAAAGACCCTAGAATTTAATTGCCGGATGGGCGACCCAGAAACACAACCCATTATGGCTCGGTTAAAAAGTGATTTTGTCGATATCTTAATCCACGCCGAACAACAAACACTCAACGAAGTTGAAATAGAATGGGATCATAGGGTTGCGCTTGGAGTTGTCATGGCATCATATAATTACCCTAATACACCTAGAACAGGAGACGAGATTATCGGCATACCTCAAGAAACAGAACACCAAATCGTTTTTCATGCGGGCACCACTTTGAAAGATGGCAAACTTGTCACCAATGGCGGTCGGGTATTATGTGTTGTCGGACTTGACGGAAATGTAAAAGGTGCCCAAACTCAAGCCTACGAAGCTGTTACCCAAATACGTTTTGATGGCGCTCAATACAGAAATGATATCGGTTACCGTGCAATTAAAAAATAAATAATGACTATCGAAATAAACGAACTAAAGAAGTTTTTCTGGGAACTACAAAATGACATCACATCGAAGGTCGGAGAATTCGATGGTAAGTCGTTTATTACTGATGAATGGACCAAACCTAGTGATAGTCCGTTGCAAGGTAATGGTAGAACCATGCTCATCGAAAAAGGAAACTTTCTAGAACGAGGTGGAGTTGCTTTTTCTCATGTGAGTGGGAAAAAACTTCCGCCATCAGCAACCTCTTCACGTCCAGAAATCGCTGGTGGTCAATTTGAAGCAATGGGAGTTTCTCTCGTTTTCCACCCCAACAATCCTAAAGTTCCCACAGTCCATATGAATGTTCGTTGCTTAGTTGTACAAAAAGAGGGGGTTGAGCCAGTTTGGTGGTTTGGTGGTGGGATGGATCTCACACCCTATTACGGTGATGTTGATGACTGCAAACATTTTCATCAAACCTGTAAAAACACCCTAGATGCTTTTAATAAAAATTACTATCCTGAATTTAAGAAAAATTGCGATGCCTATTTTTACTTGCCCCATCGACAAGAAACACGAGGTATCGGTGGTATCTTTTTTGATGATTTTAGTGAGCTCGGATTTGATCAAAGCTTTGCAATGACCCAAGCCGTAGGAAAATCACTTCTAGAAGCTTACCTTCCTATTGCTAAAAAGAATGTGCAAAAACCCTTCTCCCCAGAAGAAAAAGAATTCCAAGAATATCGTCGTGGTCGCTATGCAGAATTTAATCTTGTCTATGATCGTGGGACGCACTTTGGCTTACAGTCTGGTGGTCGAACAGAGTCTATTTTGATGTCAATGCCTCCTATCGCTCGTTGGGAGTATCAACGCCCGATACCGCCCCAAAGTCCTGAGTTCCAATTAACTGACTTCTATCTCAAGCCACGAGATTGGCTCCTATGATCGGAATATTGGGTGGAACCTTTGACCCGCCTCATTGGGGACATGTTAAATTAGCGCAGAATTTTATAGAAATTTTAAAACTGGATGAGTTGCTTTGGTTGCCTGCTGGACAACCCTGGCAAAAGAGTACCCACATCACTTCCGCCAAAATGCGGTATGAACTCACTCAAGCCGCCACAAATGACCTCAAAACACTTTTATTTGATACGGACAATAAAACCACTATCGGTGTAAGTCGTATCGAGCTCGATCGACAGGGCCCAAGTTACACCATTGATACTGCAAAAGAACTCCGTCAGCTATATGGCAAGAATCAATCGATTGTTTGGCTAATGGGTGCCGATACCTATCAAAATATGCAAACTTGGAACGATTGGCAACTACTTCCAGATTATTTACATCTAGCCGTGGCTAGTCGCAGGCTATCACCCTCTTCTGTAAATGCCAATATCGATCCAGAACACCCACAAACCATTTATGAAATGATTGAGCTATTTGATCAACGAATAACCGATAATATTCAAGATTTGGCCACCTCACCCCACGGAAAAGTGTTTTTCGATGAGCATTTTCATGTCGATTTATCCTCTACCTATTTGCGTGAACAATTTGTCCAAAAGGCCAGTCGATCTGAGTTAGCCGAATCTTTATCGCCACAAGTGCTAGACTACATCCAATCCAACAATATCTATCAACCATAAAACCTTCTAAAGGAAATAATTTTTCGCATGGAATTAAGAAAACTACAACGTGTCGTCATTGATGCCTTGGAAGATGTAAAAGCAGTTGATATTCGGGTTTTTGATACGTCAAAGCTAACGGATTTATTTGATCGCGTCATTATTGCCACAGGTAATAGCAATCGACAAACAAGATCCTTAGCATTTTCTGTTAGCACGAGCGTAAAAGATAAGGGCGGGAATGTTATCTCCATCGAAGGCTTAGATACTGGTGAATGGGTTTTAGTCGATTGCGGTGATATTGTGGTCCATATCCTTCAACCAGCAATCCGTGCCTACTATCAGTTAGAGGGTATGTGGGGTGGCAAACCGGTTCGCGTTAAATTAAGTGCCAAAAGCGGCCCAACGAGCGGTCCGATGAACTTTAGTGACGATCTGGATGATGAATGAAAATCTTCATCATTGCAGTTAGCCACAAAATGCCCACTTGGGTAGAAACTGCGATTCAAGACTACGTCAAAAGAATGCCTAAAGAAATCCCGATCATCATCAAAGAAATTAAACCAGATGTAAATCCAGCAAAAGAAGCACTCAAGATTCAAGAACAGATCCCTAAAAATGGTCTCATGATTGCTCTCGATGAGCATGGTAAAGATATAACCACCATGCAGCTATCAGAAAATCTCTCTCAATGGCAGCAGCTTGGAAAAGACATTTACCTCATCATTGGTGGTGCCGATGGTCTAGAGAGCTCGCTAAAAAAAGCCTGCTCTTCAATGTTTAGGTTATCAAGCCTCACGCTTCCACATGCTTTGGCGAGACTTCTTTTGGTAGAACAACTGTATCGCTCCTGGACAATTTTACAAAACCATCCCTATCACCGCGAATAATCATGCTCTACCTCGCCTCCCAAAGTCCTCGGCGACAATCTATTTTAAAAGACCTCGGTGTTCAATTTGAATTACTGCTCCCTACTGAGGATGAAGATGCAGAGTCTTTAGAGCTTGTTATACCCCATGAATGCTCTTTAGACTACGTAAGTCGAGTAACGTTGGCAAAATTAGACGCGGCTGTAATTCGATTAAAAAAAAGACAACTCCCCTGGTATCCAATTCTTTGCGCAGATACGACGGTGTCGATCCCATTGTTGGGTGAAGATCTTATTTTGGGCAAACCCCAAAATAATACCCACGCACTAGAAATACTAGAGCAACTAAACCATCAGTGTCACCAAGTCCATACAGCTATAGCCGTCCAAATACACCCTGAGTCATCTCCTGAAATTTTAGTAAGTACGTCAAATGTCTACTTTGCGAATAACTCATCCGATAAATTGAATGCTTATATTGCAACAGGTGAACCTATGGGGAAAGCTGGAGCCTATGCCATCCAAGGCATTGGGAGTTCTTTAATCCAAAAAATTGAAGGTAGCCATAGCTCGATAATGGGGTTACCTGTCTATGAAACGTGCTTACTTTTGGATAAGGCCTTAATTCCGTATATCCTATACCTATGAATGAAGAGATTTTAATTAACTTCACCCCTCAAGAAACCAGAGTTGCTCTTGTGAACCATGGTGAAGTTCAAGAGCTATTAATCGAGCGCTCTCAAAATCGAGGGATCGTCGGTAATGTTTATCTTGGCAAAGTCATCCGAGTCCTCCCAGGTATGCAGTCTGCTTTTGTTGATATCGGGATGGAAAAGTCAGCTTTTATCCATATTGCGGATATTTATAATCCTCAAGATCAGCCTATCGAAAAAATCGTATTTGATGGTCAAACTATTCTTGTTCAAGTGCTTAAAGACCCCTTAGGCACTAAAGGCGCTCGTTTAACAAGTCATATTAGTATTGCTGGCCGTAACCTAGTCTACCTCCCTTTAGATGCCAAAACAGGCCAAATAGGTATCTCTCAACGGATTACGAATGAAGAAGCTCGAGACGTCTTAAAAGAGCGGGTTCGAAATATCATTCAAGAAGATATCCAAGGTAGTCTAATCGTGCGTACTAGTGCAGAAGAAGCTACCAACAAAGATCTTCAACAAGACCTCAATTATCTTTTACTCACATGGTCCAGAATTCATGACCAAACCCTCAAAAAACCGACACCATCTAAAGTTTACGAAGAACTCAATCTCATCGAACGAGTCATGCGCGATATTGCCGATGAATCAACGCAACATATCCGAATCGACTCCACAGAAAACTTTACAAAACTGCAACAGTTTACGTTGACCTATATGCCAAAGTTAGTCGATAAAATTCAACTTTATCGGGGTGAGAGGCCAATATTTGACCTCTTTGAAATTGAAAACGAAATTAATCTTGGCCTTCACCGTCGTGTCAATTTAAAGTCCGGCGGCTATTTGATGATTGATCAAACCGAATCCATGACTACGATTGATGTCAATACAGGAAGCTATATTGGCTCTAAAACATTTGTAGATACCATTTATAAAACTAATCTTGAGGCTGCTAAAGCAATTGCGCGGCAATTACGACTTCGTAATCTCGGCGGCATTATTATTGTCGACTTTATCGATATGCATATTGAGGAACATCAAGTTGCTGTTTTAGCAGAACTTATGCGCAGTTTAGAGCTGGATCGAATGAAAACAACCGTTAACCAATTTTCAAATTTAGGATTAGTGGAGATGACTCGAAAGCGGACGCGTGAATCATTAGCTCACCAATTATGCCAACCATGCCCTGTCTGTGAAGGAAAAGGGGAAGTAAAAACTCCTCAAACTCTATGTTATGAAATTCTTCGAGAAATCGTTCGAGAACATCGACAATTTAATCCCAAAGAATTTAGAATTGTTGCCTCCCCTGATGTCATCGATATGTTCTTAGAGGAGCAAAGTCAATATCTTGCAGAACTCAGTGCCTTTATCAATAAGCCTATACGCCTTCGTGCAGAGGGCAGCTTCTCACAGGAGCACTACGATATTGTTTTACTTTAGGCTCTCGTTGAAAACTGTAAACGATAAAGGCTAGCATATAACCCGCGGCGTTCAAGCAGCTCCACATGCGTGCCCGTCTCAACGATTCGACCGTGCTCCAAAACCACAATCCGGTCAGCGTTTTCAATAGTCGATAAACGGTGTGCAATGACTAAAGTTGTTCGACCTATCATCAAAGTTTCTAGTGCATCTTGCACCATTCTCTCTGACTCGGAGTCCAAAGCAGAAGTTGCTTCATCTAAGATTAAGATAGGTGCGTTTTTATAAACCGCCCTTGCAATAGCCATCCTCTGTCGCTGTCCACCTGATAACCGATTGCCGTTATCTCCAATTACAGTATCAATTCCAAGAGGAAGATCCCGAATCATGTCCGTTAAATTTGCGGCAGCAATTGCCTCTGTTACTTTGACACGATCAATATCTTTTTGATGCACTAAACCATAAGATACATTGGCAGCAATCGTGTCATTGAATAAAATCACATCCTGACTAACAAACCCAATTTGTAAACGAAGATCTCTTAAACGATAGTTCTCAATCTCCAAACCATCTAATAGAATATTACCTTGCGTTGGAGAGTAAAAGCGAGGCAATAAATTAACTAAAGTAGTTTTTCCACTTCCAGATGGCCCTACAAATGCAATGACTTCACCAGGCTCAATCTTTAACTGAATATCGCGTAGAACTTCTCGTGGCTGATTTTGAGTATCTGGATTTTGATAAGAAAAACTAATATCTTTAAATTCAATCTGTCCTTTTGCTACCTTTAACGCTTGGGCCTGCTCATCATCTACCTGCTTTTCCAAGGGCTGATCCATTAAACCAAAAATCATTTCAGCCGCAATTAATCCTCGTTGAAGTGGTTGATTAATATCAGCTAAATGCTTGAGTGGGGAAATGACTAACATCATTGCTGTTACAAATGCCGCAAATTCACCAACGGTTGTTCCACTAGTGGAGGATTGCATAATCGCAATCAATAGAACTACTGATAAAGCAATCGATGCAATCATTTGAGTAATCGGTTGATTAAGGCCTCCGGCGATCGATGCACGAATAGCAAATTTTCTTAATTGATTGGCCATCTCTTTAAATCGATACATCTCATAGTCCTGCCCACTATTAAGCTTAACCACTTTATGACCAGCGCTCGCTTCTTCCACAACATACGCTAATTCACTCGTATATTTCTGTTGGTCACGCCCTAAAATCCGCAAACGCTTATTAATACGGCTAATCATGAACCCAATAATCGGGAAAATAATCATAACAACTAAAGTTAAGCGCCAATTCAAATAAAACAAATAACACATCAACCCAATCACTGTTAGGGAGTCACGCACTAAATTAATCGCAACACTACTTAAAATACTCAGGACATTATTCACTTCAAATACAACTGTGTTTATTAAATTAGCTGCTGTGCTTTGCTGAAAGAACTCTGTTGGCGCGTTGAGCAAACGGGCAAACATTTGTTCACGCAAAATCAATAGCACTTCATTAATGACCCGATTCAACCAATAATTGGAAAGAAATTGCGCTGCGCCACGAATAAAAGCAAGTCCGACTAGAAATAAGGGTACTTGCCATAATTTATCGTTTAAACCACCTGTAAAACCTCTATCTAAGAGCGGTTTCATCAATGCTGGAATCGAAGTCTCTGTGGCGGCGACTACCGCCATAGCCAACAAAGCCAATATAATCATTGACTTATGAGGTTTTAAATAAGAGATAACACGTAAAAATACTTGACGATGAGGGAGCTTCATATAATGAATTATGCCAATCTTCTTTAGCAATCACATTAATTGCATAAAAATATTTATTCAGTAATTTTTAAATCAAGCTAATGGACCCCCAACACTTCAAAAAGATACTTATCATTGCAACCAGGCAAATTGGTGATACGCTCATTACAACCCCTTTAATTGAACGTACTCATGAAATTTGGCCAAATGCTCAGATTGACTTCTTAGGCTTTAGTAATGCGATTAGTATTTTGCAGGGAAATCCTTTTCTGCACCAAATTATCGGCTCAAGTCCAAAACCTAAGGCAAAAGAATATTTTTCTCTCATCAAAAAAATCTTCTTTCAATATGACCTAGCCATCATTACACAACCAAGTGATCGCGCTTATCTTTATGGCTTACTGGCTGCGACGAAGCGAGTTGGAACATGTCACCCTAGCAAAGAAGACCATGGGTGGAAAAAATGGATCACCCTTCATCAAGTACCTATCAACTATTTCTCTCAACATGTCGTCACTGAAAAATTAAAGTTACTTGATCCATTTATTCAAAATCATCCCATCACTAAAGAAATACGAATCACCCCTCCTGAATTCAATGATGTTCCTCAAGATCTAGATGGAATATCAGACGGATGTGTTGTTATTCATCCCTCACCTCTGAACGCCTACAAATGCTGGCCAGCTCAATACTGGATTGATCTGATCGAATATCTTTCTACAAAGGAAATACCTGTGGTGATTAGTGGCGGGCCCATTGAAAAAGATAAAGCACTTGCCAATCTGATCGTTTCACAATTATCTAGTCATGCTCAACAAACTACTATGGATATGACGGGGAAATTAAGTTTTAGCGAATTAGCTCATGTTCTTCATGATGCAAGGGCTTATATCGGTGTTGACACATCGATTACTCATCTTGCTGCCGCCTGTGGAACGCAAACCATCGCACTATTTGGAGCTACCCCACCTACAAATTTTGGCCCTTGGCCAAATGGGTCATCATCCGACCAACCCTACGCTTTAAGGGCAATGACGCAGACAGTTCATAACGTTACGATTTTGCAAGGTCCTGGAGATTGCGTCCCCTGTCGTAAAGCAGGTTGTAATGACACCTCAGATAGTCGTAGTATTTGTTTAGAGGAACTAGATGTTAAGCGAGTGATTGAGGCATTTGAAAATCTAGAAAAACACATCATACCCATCAAGCATATCTAACTTGAAGCGGCGTTTGAATGCCAAGAACATGTAATAAATTACTAAATCCTTGAATTGTCCGGTCATCAGGGTATAAATTCCAATTCTCAGGAAACTGAATTTGACATACCCCATTTGCTGAAAATAAGTCTGCTGTCATCGGTAAACTTGATGGTTGGTTAGAAGTATTCAAAGGACCATTATTGGGTGGGCGATGTTCTTTTAAATACGACTGCGCTTTTTCTTTAAAGTTTTGTAAATTAATACTTGAAGTCATTTCAAAATGAATACTCTTCGCATAACGAAGCCTTGCCGAAGCCATCGTCATTGCATTTAAGACAGAATGTCTTGTACTTCCTGAAAAATTTTCATTTGCTGGTTGAACTTTAGTCAAAACTTTGGCAATCAATAACTCATCTTCTTTAAAACATGAGCGATATGTATCGTAAACATCCTCAAAGACAGTCAATTCAATTTGTCCAGCACCATCATCAATGATCAAATTATTCATCATTCCACCATTACCCGTCTTGCGAGTTCGAATAGAAACAATGATTCCTGCAACTAATTTTTCACCGGATTTATTCGAAATTTTATCGAGTGATATCCTAACAATCTTTCTAACTTCCTGAGCATAAGCATCAAATAAGTGTCCTGAAATACAAAATCCCAGCGCAGTTTTTTCTTCTTGAAGCCTTTTTTTCTCCATCCACGGTGCAGTGCTGACATACTCTGGCTCAGAACCATCTTCCTCACCTGGCATCGCAAATAAATTCGTTTGATTGGCGAACGTGTGTGCTTGCTCAGCAGCCTGCATTGCATTTGGCACCGAGGCAATGAGCGTTGCACGTCCTTCTGCTCCCTGATGAGAAATGGAGTCAAATGCACCAGCCCGAATCAAGGCCTCAATGGCACGACGATTAACAATTCGACGATCTACTCTCTGACAAAAGTCAAAAAGGTGAACAAAAGGTTTTTCTTGGCGCATACGTACAATTTCTAGAATGGCATTCTCACCCGTACCTCGGACCGCTCCTAACCCATATTTAATTTTGCTAGCTTTTTGGGTCACGTCCTGCGGATGATCTCGCATAGGAATAAAACGATACTCACCCGTATTAATATCTGGGGGTAATATCTCAACATGATTCGTCATCGTATCTTCATACAATATCTTGATCTTGTCAGTATCGTCCATAGCAAGGGATAAGTTGGCGGCCATAAATTCGGCAATGTAATGGGCTTTTAACCAAGCGGTTTGATAGGCAAGAACTGCGTAAGCAGCTGCGTGGGATTTATTAAATCCATATCCAGCAAACGCCTCCATGTTCTTAAAAATGTCGTCCGCTTTTTCTTGCGTCAAACCATTTTTCATAGCCCCTTCAGCAAAAATTTTACTTTGCTCCGCCATTTCTTCGGGTTTTTTCTTGCCCATCGCACGCCGAAGTAAGTCGGCACTTCCTAATGAGTATCCGCCAACAATTTGTGCCATTTGCATGACCTGCTCTTGGTAAACCATAATCCCATAAGTCTCTTCTAGAACCGGAATCACTCGCTCATCGGGATAAATAACTACTTGTCTCTTATGTTTACGAGCAATGTAGTCTGGAATTAGATCCATCGGTCCAGGACGGTATAAAGCAACTAAGGCAATAATATCTTCAAATCGATCGGGCTTTGCATCACGCAACATGTTCTGCATTCCGCGACTTTCTAATTGAAATATCGCTACCGTATTCGCGTCTTTTAATAGTTCAAATACGTTGATATCATCCAGTGGAGCATCGCCAACCGTCCAATTCTTTTTATCAGGATAAAGCTGATGAATATACTTCTCCGTTAAATCTAAAATAGTGAGTGTGGTGAGTCCCAAGAAGTCAAATTTAACCAAACCAATTGCTTCAACGTCGTCTTTATCAAACTGACTAATAACGCCAGATGATTGTTCATCTTTCACAGACTGTGTATAAAGTGGACAAAAATCAGTGAGCTGTCCAGGAGAGATGAGGACCCCTCCAGCGTGCATTCCCACATTTCGAGTAATACCTTCAAGCTGCATGGCTAAATCAATCAGATTTTTAGCCTCTTCGTTATTTTGATAAAGGTCGTCTAACTCAGGAGTCGATTGCATCGCTTCCTGAATCGTGATTTGCGCACCTGGCTTGGCCACAATGAGTTTCGATATACCATCGACAAATCCATAGGGTTGTTGAAGGACACGACCCACGTCTTTAATCGCCCCTCTCGCGGCCATCGTTCCAAAGGTAGCAATCTGGCTAACTGAATCATGCCCGTACTTGTCTTTGACATACTGGATTACACGATCACGGCCTAATTGACAAAAATCAATATCAAAGTCAGGCATCGACACCCGTTCCGGATTTAGGAAACGTTCAAACAGTAAGTTATATCGTAAAGGATCTAAATCAGTAATCCCTAAAGAGAATGCGACTAAAGACCCCGCGCCAGATCCCCGTCCGGGACCAACCGGCACCCCATTGTTTTTGGCCCAAGAAATAAAGTCCGCAACAATCAAAAAATATCCCGGAAATCCCATTTGAATAATGGTCTTAATTTCAAAGTTGAGCCGGTCAACATAGCGTGATGTTTCCTGAGAGCGTACAGTCTCATTTGGATATAACTGGATGAGACGTTTTTTTAATCCCGTATGCGTTTGCTGATCTAAATACTCTTCGAGAGTTAACCCATTCGGGATAGGAAAATCAGGTAATCGAGGCTTACCCAATTGCAAAATCAAATTACAACGTTTGGCAATTTCAACAGTGTTTGCAACCGCACTTGGCAAATCCGCAAACAAGTCAACCATCTGTTCCTCAGATTTAAAGTATTGTTCTGGAGTATATCGAACAACCCGCTTAGGATTGCCAAGTTGATCCCCGTCAGACACACATACCCTTGTCTCATGAGCTCGGAAATCTTCTGGCGTCATGAACTGAATCGCATGCGTTGCAACTAGCGGGAGTTTTAATCGACTAGCTAATTGCGCCACTTGATGAATGTATCTCTCTTCTTCCTCGTGACCACTGCGCTGAATTTCTAAGTAAAAATGATCAGGGAAAGTTTTTGCCCAAAACTTTACCCGCTGATTTGCCAGTTCAATCTGATCAGACAAGAGGGCCTGACCAATATCACCTTGCATTCCTCCCGAAAGATAAATCAAACCTTCCGACAACATAAATGGCTCTGTCTTAGAAAGTGTAGATGAGCTCGGCATACTAAACCAACTCGGATGAATTTCTTGACGACCTAAGTGTTGGTTTTCAATAGCGGCTTTGGATAAAAGCTCACATAAATTAAGATAGCCTTTCGTATTCTTTACTAACAAAAGAGCTCGGTGTGGTTTATTCGTCTCAGTTGGGTGAGAGATCCAAACATCAGCGCCTACTATTGGTTTTAATCCAGTACTTCTTGCATTTGAGTAAAATTTAATTAATCCAAATAAATTCATGATGTCTGTTAACGCTAGTGCCCCCATCTGAGAAGCTACAGCTTTCTGGATGGCGTCATCTAGGCGGACAATTCCATCGACAATAGAATATTCCGAATGCATACGGAGGTGAACATAATTTGGACTCGGCATAACTTCTATTTTAACGATGTCTAGATCCTATTATCGCGGTCGCTTTGCACCCTCTCCCACAGGGCTTTTGCACGCCGGTTCCCTTGCAACTGCCCTAGCTAGTTGGCTCGACGCTCGGGCATCAGAAGGTATATGGCTGATTAGGATGGAGAACCTTGATACACCTCGCCTTAAAAAAGGGGCTGATCAAGGAATCTTACAACAATTAGCGCAAATGGGAATGATGAGTGATGAAACCGTTATTTATCAATCTGATCGCAAAATCATCTATACACAAACCCTTCATCTTCTGAATCACCAAAAGCTCCTCTATGCATGTAACTGCTCAAGAAAGAAAATAACTGAATATATTCAGTCACATCCAAGATTTTTGACGGAAGAAATGGTTTACCCGGGAATTTGTCGCCCTGCAGAACCAATCCTATGTGAATTAGAAAATCCCCATGGAGCGATTCGGGTTCGAGTACCTGAAAATACGATCGTCCAACGGCAAGATATTCATCAAGAAGTAGGCGATTTTGTACTTCTTCGACAAGACAAGGTCTTTACCTATCAACTGAGCGTTGTCGTTGATGATGCCGCTCAAAATATCACTCATATCGTCCGCGGTCAGGATTTAGCCTCTAATACCCCCAGACAAATTTGGTTACAACAACAATTGGGCTATTTCACACCCCAATATTTGCATATTCCACTTGTCGTCAATGCGTCTCAAGAGAAATTAAGTAAACAAACTAACGCGCCTGTAATTTGGCCACAAAACACCTTAGAAGCTCTACTTTACCTCCAAGCTGCTGGGCATCATCTGCAATTAGGTTTAGAAAAGCCTAAGCCACATATGACTATTTCAGAATGGCTCAGTCAAGCCGTGATGGCTTGGAAAAATCAACGTACTCAGAAGTTAGGGTTTTTTTGAGCCACCGAGTAAAGCACCTAAGGTCTTCGAAGAAGATGATGCTTTAACGATGGATTTTACTGCTGGCTCTACCGCCAATGGCGAACTAGTTTGATTCGATTCATAAGGCAGGTAAAAAAATGGGTCCGTTTGATCTCTGGATACAGTGCTAGATTTTGTCACACCACTCGGCATAGGAATTCGAATTAATGCTTTTTTGGTGAGCTTTTCAATATCTGCGAGAAGTTTGATTTCTGAAGGGTCAACTAATGCAATTGCATCACCCTTTGCGCCTGCCCTACCGGTTCTACCAATACGATGGACATAATCCTCAGGATTAAACGGTAACTCATAATTAATGACACATGGCATGCTAGGTATATCGAGACCCCGAGCCGCAACATCGGTGGCAACTAAGGCATCTATTTCACCTTTTTTAAATTGATCCAAGATACTCATGCGCTCAACTTGACTCTTGTCACCATGAATCGCCTCAGCTTTTAAGCCAAGCTGACTCAGGGATCTTGCTAGTCTGGCACAACCAATCCGACTGTTAGCAAAGATAATACACTGCTCAGATAAGCCCTTATCACGGCGCTGCTGCAATACGTCTTGAAGTACTTTAAGCTTTTTCGATGATTCCACCAAATGCACCATTTGAGTCACTGTATCTGCGGTTTGATTCTGCCTAGAAACCTCAATAATGACCGGATCTTTTAAATATTGCTGCGCTAGTTTTTTGATCTCAGGAGAAAAAGTCGCTGAAAATAAGAGGGTCTGACGCGTTGTGGGAATTAAAGACATGATCTTTTGTAAATCTGGCAAGAATCCCATATCCAACATACGGTCAGCCTCATCAAGAACCAGAATTTGCACTTGAGATAAATTAGCGTTCTTTTGGGATAAATGATCAAGCAATCTTCCCGGTGTCGCAATCAGTAGTTCAACACCGGTTCGCAACGCGGCTTTTTGGGATGCTATATCAACCCCACCAAATACAACTGCGGTACGAAGATCTGTATGTTTTGAATATTTAAAGGCATTGTCAGCAACTTGATCGCTTAATTCGCGAGTTGGCGTTAGCACTAGTGCCCGAATCGGATGACGAGCTGGCGAAGAGCTAGTACTTGCTAAAGGGAATATTTTTTCAAGAATAGGCAAAACAAAAGCTGCTGTTTTCCCCGTGCCTGTTTGTGCAGCACCCATCACATCTCGACCGGCTAAAACGTGGGGAATCGCCTGCACCTGAATCGGTGTTGGATGCGTATAACCCTGATCTCTAACAGCTTGTAGGATTTTCTCTGATAATCCAAATTGAGAAAAATCAGAGTTCGCGTTAATCTCTTCTTTTGGGGTTTCCATCATTGCATCAATGGTTGAATGTTGATTTTGTTCGTTCACAGCCCTCTATTATGAGGCCAAATACTATTTAAGGCCTAAAGCGGTGATTCCAGCCTTAGCAATTTCAGCATCATCCGAAGATTTGACGCCTGAAACACCAACAGCTCCAATCGTGTGTCCATCTACAACGATATTAACGCCACCCTCCAAAACACCATGTAATACAGGAGTAGCTCCCAAAAAGGCCGTTCTACCATTATTGATGATTTCTTCATAAATCCTTGATTCACGACGACCTAATGCAGATGCGCGCGCTTTTTCTTGGGAAATATAAGCAGTTACTGGCGCGGCACTTTCACGGCGCAATAAACCTAATAAATGACCACCATCATCCACTACAGAAATAGTTACTGCAAAATTACTTTTTGCTGCAAAAGCTTCAGCAGCTGTCAAAATAGTAGAAACATCTTGTTGAGTTAAATAAGTTCGATTTGCCGGCATGATTGTTCTCCAATGAATAAGTTCTCATATTTTACCAATTCTTTCACTCCGTAAAAAAAGACGACGTACCCACCCCAATGAATACGCCGCAAATGCCAACTTCATAACAATTTATGCAATTTGTTTATTCCGTATGGAGACACCCCCTATAGCTAAAGTTTTTTTACCAATTTGAATATGTAGGAAAAATACAATTCCAACCAGACTTCCTGAAATGAGATGCGTCAAATGTGCATGTTCTTGAATGACTCCTATTCCATAATAAAGAGCTAGGATAGATCCGATAAGAAGCGTCGAACTCACCATAAATACTCCACCCAATAAAAGGTTTTTTTTCATCTTCCAACAGACTTGCACGTGATGATAAAAGGCCATCCCTAAAATGAGTAGGAATAAATGACCTGATATCCCATGAAAATACATCCAAAATCGAATATCCGAGATAGGCTTATCCAACAAGTCGCTTGCAATAAACCAAGTTACTCCAGACACTAGACTCAAAACCACTCCCAAAAAGGTAATCAATTTGTGCCACTTTTGCATTTTTCCGACTCTACAAACTGAGGGTTGAATTTCTGTTTTCATTAATTACTCCACAATGATAGGTATTGCTCCAAACCTTTTAAAGTAAGGGGCATCAATATTTTTTTCAACGGCAAGTGCCTTAGTTAAACTGTCAGCGATGACACAGGTAGGCGCCACAATCGAATAACTCAAATAATCTTTGATTCTTTTACGGGTTTTTGGATGAATCAATTTTGTAATTCCAGTCTGAATGTGATGACATCCAAACAAAGTGGAGGACGTCGCAATCGCTCCATCTTGCAGATCTCCTAATCGAATAAATGCTCCCTGATGTTTAAATTCTCTCAACTGAATAGGGAAAAATTGATCGCCAATAACACGAATGTCTCCTCCAGCATTAATGATGGCACTTTCGATACCAAAACTTTTTAATATCTCGATACCTCGATCGACAGCATATCCTTTAGCAATACCACCCAAATCTAAATAAACTGGACGATTAATCATGATGTTGTGATGCGCTACACACTCAATAGATTGAAGTGTGGATGAAATTTTATAACTTTGTTTATCGCCAACATCTTCACATACCCCACAGTCAAATAGCCCTTCAGTTTCTTCATTTATTTTTTTGGCAATCAGAAGTACTTCATAAGTCCAGGGATGTACCTGAATTTTCTTTGGAAGATCGGTGTGCTCTAGATGATTAATGGCTGAAATATCACTCAACTGATCATGAATTGACATCAGACGTTGAACTTTGGCAATCTCTTTAAAAACAACATGACAAATCTCATGATGAAAATCGATTTGAGATAGTTTAAAGGGTGTTTTTTCTAAAATCTCTATCTCAACATAAGTACCCAATAATGCTTGGCTCCTAATCATGATCTATCCTTACTTAAATATTCACGATGAAGAATCATTAATCGACGTACTCCATCTGTCACGTGTTTGGAAGATAAAGTAGCGCCAGTCATGTTGACAATATCCTGATTTAACTTCAATTTACTGCTACTACTTTTCCCCTCAAACTGTTGTAACCATTTTTTCTCGCGTATTTGCCCTCCATAAGATTCGTTATATTGCAAAATCTCAACCCCTTTGATCGTGCCATCTGATAACACACCAAGAGCATAAGTAATCATTTCATGCTTTCCTACAACTTCATCCACAATGAGCCAAGCACCTTGCGTCGTTTTCCATAAGCGATTTTCAGAAAAAGGATGTCGAACACCAGACTCTTTTCGCATTTTTTCATGTACAACTTCCGGAATTCGTAGAGTGACTGGATGTAGTAGCTCTCCACTAAACATGACCTGCTTCACCTCATCTATCGTTAAATATTGTTTTGCCAGAACAACATTGACTGGGCAAAGACCCATCAAACTCGTCGCGATACAAATAGTACTTGGAATCCATTGCATCAGAAGGGCATCCCAAATTTCAAAATATATTCATTACGACCATGACTATCCCAAACCTTTCCTACAGAACATTCTGCTACTCCAGGGTCATAACACGCCCCTCCAACTTGAGTTCGCATCGCAGCAGTCACCCACCAATCTTTTGCGGCGTAGTGAATGTTGGGGCCCCAAAAATGCCCTTTTTGAGTTTGATGACTTAAAGAGTACCCATCAAAATCATTATGAAATCGATACTCCAACCCCATGTTAAGATTTGGCATTACCCTGTAGGTAAATCCTGCAACCACATCGACGACGGTTTCCTCGATAGGTTCAACATCAAATTTTAAATGTTCCATTTCATAGACGAGATTGCCAACTAACTGAAGTCGATCATCCAAAAAATTAGACTGCAAAATCAATCGTGACTCTATGGCATTTTTTAAATGCCCTATCGTTGGCTCTATATATAGACCTACTCCGATGGGTGAGGTAACTGGATTAGTAATTCGCCAAATACCCTCTAAGGACACTCCATCAAGCTTGGTTTGCGAATAGCTATTACTGAGATTTTCTGCTCCAGAAACCCCATATCCAGCAGTACATGGACTTACGCCTTGATCACAGATATCACTATTTGTGTAATTTTTGGAGGCGTTTACTGAATAAGAGTTAAGGTATCCTGCAATTTGGACATCATTGGTTAAGCCATACTCCATCTCAGTACGCCCCTGCCATAAATCATAGGTACCGGTTTCTTGAGCCCTGGTTAACTGTAAGCGCTGCTCAAATTCCCATTTGCCCTTTGGTTGAAGATCCAAACTATAAATCCATCCGAAATATCCTTCACCTGCAGATACCCCCATCGAGAAAACACTTAGTAAAACAAGAGCACCTGTACTCGACACACTTCTCATTTTTTGAAAATATCTATGCACTGCAACTTCCTTTCTTAATAAAAACAATTAATCAAAAACAAATGATAATCATTCTCATTAAAATAAAAAAGTCACTTTTACGAGATGGGCTTTTAACCCTAAAAAATTACAAGTATTCAGAGAATTTCAGATATAAGAAATGTATAAGCCGTAGGCCATCATCATGATACTGCCCATGATCAAACCTGGGATTAATCGCCCTTTAAATCGAATCATATAAATTAAACAAATGCAGCATGTCAATATTCGATAGCTGATGGATACTTCACTTAATTGTCCCATTGGAAATAAAATGAGTTTAAATGTTAAAGCACCTACAAGTGCATAAGTAACACAAGATAACCATTTAAAAATCTCGCCATCTTGCGAGACATGTCCCGCAAGCAAAACACCAAGTCCACGCCAAAAATAAGTAGCCAGAACCACAAAGATAAAAATCCACCACCAACCAAATTGAGGCAATAAACTCTCAATGCTAATCATTTTGAAAGTCTCCTACGTCGCTGAGCATAATCCCACAAATACACCAAACTACCGATTCCCAAACCAGAGATCAATAGGGCATTTTCTGGAAAAATATGATAAAAAATCGCCCCCGCAATACCACCCACTAATATGGCTACCCTATTCAAAGGAATGACAACTTCTGTAAACGTTAATAAAAAGAATAATGGATTGACAAACAATAAGGGCCAAGTAATCCAAATGGGTACATATTCAGAAACCACATAACCAATAACAGTTCCAGGTACTGCAAGCAACCAACAAATAAGACCTATACCTAAAAAGTAGCCATAACGTACTTCAGATTTCATTTTTGGAAAATCACGCATGCAAAATGTCCAACAACTCATTGCTACTAAATGAACCGATAACATTCTAGGCGGTTCATTTTTTTCTTTTGGAATTTGCGGAAACAAGGTCAGCACCATTGTTAGAAATCGAGTTGACGTCAAAGCAACGGCAATTGCAATTGCGCTTGCAGAAACACCCATGGACATCATTTCAATAAAGACAATCTGCCCTGGCAAAGCGTACATAAAAAAAGAAATCATTGTTACTTGAAAGACGCTGAGGCCAACAGCATGACCCATCGCACCAAAACCAATCATGCCCGCCAAAAGAACAGGAGCCGGCCCATAAAGTCCAGCTTTAAAACCTAATTTAAAAGCCCCAAAAAAAGTATTAATACTTTCTAATTTAATGATTATTTGATCCATGAATATATTGTAGTGGCTTAAACCTCTAACGCCCAATCGATATGTTCATCTACCAGCGTATCAATACGTTGATATTGCTGATGCAGAATACTTCGAATCTGTACCTTGTCATTACTCACCGTGCTAGGGTGACGTAATAAGTTCCCTAAACTAATGGCTACGTTTCTCATGAATTGTCCATAACCAATTCTATAAATAGCACTACCTTTCATTTTTTGAACAAAATCATCGCTAGTCCATGCAAATACTTCAACTAAGCGGGTTTGTCCTAATTGGTTCCTTTCTGAAAAATCACCTACTTGACTGGGACTGGCAAATTTATTCCACGGACAAATCAATTGACAATCATCACAGCCATAGATTCGGTTTCCTATCAGCGGCCTCATTTCAACAGGAATTGATCCCTTATGTTCAATGGTTAAATACGAAATACATCTACGGGCATCTAGCTGGTAAGGCCCTGTAATAGCTTGGGTCGGACAAATATCAATGCAGGCTTGACACTCCCCACAATGGTCTGAAATAGGTGGATCCACAACAAAAGGGACATCAATCAAAATTTCCCCAAGAAAAAACATCGAGCCAGCTTCTCGGTGTAATGCTATGGTATGTTTGCCCCGCCATGCAATCCCTGATTTTTTAGCAAACTCTACTTCTAATAATGGTACTGAATCTACAGCAACCCTAAAATGCAGCTCAGCAATACGTGACTCAATCATTTTTGCGAGAGTTTGTAACCTGGAGCGAAGCACTTTGTGATAATCCCTGCCCCTAGCATAGACAGAAACTACGGCAGATGCAGGATCATGAATTCTGTACCATTCCTCTTGCCGCCAATCTAGACCTTCAGCAAACCGACTCTCTGGCAAGTAATTCATACGCAGAGTCAGCACTCTGAGGGCTTGCGGCAATATTTTTTGAGGATCCGCACGCAAATGAGCGTGCTCGCTCATATAATTCATATCACCATGATGCCCTTTATTCAACCACTCACTCAAATACGGCATGGCCGCAGTAACATCCAAGTCCGTTACACGCATCTCTGCAAATCCAAGCTCTTGGGCTTGAACTTTGATCCAGTGCAGAAGGTCTTGATATTCAGAGGTTTCCATTGATATCCATTGTAGGCAATGTCTATCCTTTTACATTAAATTCCGAGAAGGATTGTGCTGCTTTAGCACTAAGATTTAGCAAAAGCCTAAAGGATAACTTCAAAGATCGCTCATTACATATTTGGCTTGTCGCCGACTTAGGTAGCGGGAAAACGACGTTTATCCGCTATTTACTTCAAGCTTTAGGATTCCCCGGCAAAGTGAAAAGTCCCACCTATCAATTATGCGAATCTTATACGATTGATATGAATGGCATAGAAATTGCCATTCATCATTTTGATCTTTACCGAATGAACCACGAGCTGGAGTGGGAGGAGGCTGGTTTTAAAGAAATTATGACCGAACCTGGCATCGTATTTATTGAATGGCCGGAAAAGGCAAATAACACTCTGCCTCAACCTGATTTCATCTTTAAAATACAATATCAATCGGAATATGTGCGAACCGGCACCATTGAGCCTCACTCGGAATTAGCTAAAAAAATACTTCACCCCTTTTATTAAGATGTCATCGCAAAAAAGAGCCTCTTTAAAGAAGATCGTCAAGATAGGTAGTCTAGCGCCCTGGTTGATTTTATTAGGTCCCGCTGAGCTTGCCTGTGGTGCAACATTATTGGGAGTAAGAGTCTGGCCAGCAGATGACTATACAAGGGTAACCTTAGAATCAGATGAGCTCTTTCAGGTGAGTCAACAACTGCTTAAAGATCCCAATCGATTGGTAGTAGATATCCAAGGACTTGATCTGAGTTCAAAAATAAAAGATATCGTTGCAAAAGTAAAAAGTGATGATCCGTATATCGCAGGTGTAAGAGTTGGCCAATATCAACCTCGGGTAGTTCGACTGGTTTTTGATCTAAAAGAAGAAGTCTTACCGCAACTCTTTACTTTAGAGCCAGCAGGAAATTATCAGCATCGTATTGTTCTAGACCTCTATCCCAAAAATCCACCTGATGCGATGACGGTCTTTTTACAAAAAAACCTCAAAAAAGAAGATGATGATCCCATTGCCGCAATTGCAAAGCAAAATATCGATCAAAACCTATCCAATAACAATAAAACCAACACTGTAGTTATACCGTCGAAAAAGTTCTCAAGGATTATTACTATTGCACTCGATCCTGGTCATGGCGGTGAGGACCCAGGTGCTATCGGCGCAAGAGGATCAAGAGAAAAAGATGTTGTACTATCCATCGCAAAAAGACTACAAGCTCAATTAGCTGCTTTACCAGAGTTTAGAGTTTTAATGACCCGTGATTCCGACTTTTTTGTACCACTAGGAGTTCGCGTTCAAAAAGCTCGTAAAGTGCAAGCAGATCTATTTATATCCATTCATGCAGATGCTTTTGTCCTCCCTTCAGCAAAAGGCGCTTCAGTTTTTGCGTTATCGCAACAAGGTGCTTCTAGTACGACCGCTCGTTGGATGGCGAATAAAGAAAACTCTGCAGATTTAATTGGTGGCCTCAATATCAAAACAAAAGATATTGAAGTGGCTAAATTATTACTTGATATGGCGACAACCGCTCAAATTAAAGACTCATTGAAATTGGGTGATGCTGTCATTAAAGAAATAAGTGGCTTTGCTACCCTGCATAGTAAATCAGTGGAGCAAGCCAGCTTTGCAGTTCTTAAGGCGCCAGATATCCCTTCGATTTTGGTAGAAACAGCCTTTATTAGTAACCCTGAAGAGGAACTAAAGCTTTTAGATGAAGCGTACCAAAACCAAATATCAAGTGCAATAACAAAAGGAATCTTCCAATATTTGGAGAAAAACCCGCCAATTGTTCGTCAATCCTAAAATAATATTGCTATAATAGTCGTTTACCTTGTTTGGGACGGTAGCTCAGTCGGTAGAGCAGCGGACTTTTAATCCGTTGGTCGCGAGTTCGAATCTCGCCCGTCCTACCAAATATATAAAGGCTTTAGAGGCGATTTGCTTTTGAAGCCTTTTTTGTTTTTTATGTCATGTATTGGCTATGTATTGTTGTTGAGATGAAAATTACATTCATAGGAAGCACTATGTAAGCAATACAATTCAATCCTATATCAAATAAAACTTCATCAGATAACTAAAGTTAGAATTTTTGGAGTATCACTCCCCTATTGCACCACATGAGCAAATCAAATTGATATTATTAAATTAATGTAGGTCAAATGAACTCTGATAAATTTCTCTTCCTCGACTTTGATGGAGTTTTACATCCCACAACTCACGGATCAGTATTGTTCTCAAATGCCCACTTACTCGAGGATATCTTCTTAAACCAACAATGTAATATTGTCATCTCATCAAGCTGGCGGTTCCACGTTGATCTGGAGGAGATTAAATTACGGCTACCTGATGTAATTCAACCGCACATTATCGGAGTGACTGGCAATGCTTATATCGGTCAATGCGCTAGATATCATGAGATTGTTGGGTATCTTCACGATCGAGATAAGCACTTTGCGGAATGGAAAGCTCTTGATGATTCATGGATAGAGTTCCCAGAAGAGTGTGAGAACTTGATTCGATGTAATCCAAATACTGGCATTACTGATCAGGAAGTGAAGCTGCTGATCGAATGGTTAAAGAAGTAGGGGGGTACCCCATTCAAATTTCAGCATTCTAGACCCCACCGTACCCCCACCCCCTAAAATAGCCCCGTGTGTTTAAGGTAGCGTATGCATAGTATTTTGCTCAAGGGGTAGGCCTTTCTCATATTTACAAATCCATTACTTGCGTCGTGTAGAAATACCCCTTGTCATCATTTCTATATAAATAAGGGGTGGGGGTATATATTTTTTTAACGTCCTCTTTCGGCCATTAGCAGTCGGTGGAGCATAGGATTGAAAATCCTTGTGTCGGTGGTTTGATTCCGCCCCGGGCCACCAAGAAACTCAGAAACCCTTACTGGTTAGTGGGGGTTTTGTTTTATGTGACTACTGTTGGTAACAATAGGCAAGTTGGACTACCTTTGTTGTCAGGATGACCAATCCTGTTTGACTGTCATTAATATTAGCGACTGGCGACAGCGTCTAGTTGATAGACTGTTAGTATTTGCTACAGTAGTATTAAATTTAATAAGCACTTTTATCTTCTTACTTATATCGGGAAACCTTATGAGAAAGCTCTTAGTATTTTGTATTTACACCACGGCAACATTCATTTTAATATCATTGAGTGGGTGTCAAAAGTCTGAAGCGAAGGAATCAAAATCTGATTGGTATAACAATCCAAAGAAGATTGTTGTGGCTAAAAAAAGCGAAACCCTAACTGACTTGGCACATCGCCTATTTAATAAGAGTATATTAAGTTTAGGTATTTCCCCAAGCAAAGAGTGGAATTTATACGAGTCTGGCGCCATTTGGTTGGGAGGTGATCCAATCGCCAGCGTTAGTCAACGGTGTGGCACAAAAGGGCAACTATCGATTGGTGAGGCCTTTGATGGTATTGGTTGTGAACAAGAGTCTATTAGTAAGCTCGTGGCTTTATCCATTTCACAGCCTACGATATATAAAGAATATTGTGAGCTAGTTGAATACGATCCAAGTCAGTCTCCTATTGGCTATGCTAATAATCAAACCCGTGCCCGATGGAGTATTGAGAAGGGTAAATTAATTTCTATAGGCATCTCCGCGAGCGATCATGTCCAATTTGAAATAGAGGGCCATATTGAAGCCTGCGATTTAAAAGTTCGAGCTTATAGTAAAGAATGGCACAAGATAGATACATTTATTTGGAATATGAGGCCCAACTGTATCGTTGATCAAAACGGACCCGCAAATTTTATGGAGGCGTTGGATAGGTCTAGACAATCTTATAGGGTAAAAGATGAAGTATATATGGGCGAAAAGGTTGTTCAAACAACGATTGTACTTAATGGACAGGGAGAGCATATGTACTTTAGAGGAAGAGCTCGATGTGAGACTTATATAAACTTTGTTATGAGCCAAAAAGATGCTGAAAAGAAAAAGAACAGAGCTAAGTATGAGTAATTTTGAATCCTGTCAGTTGGGGTTTTTTAATGCTTGTTCTGTAAGGAACAATGATCTAGTTTGCGGAATCCTCTACAAGTGGGGATGACAAATCCTGTCTTACCGTTTGGACTATCAGTAACTGGCCATAGCGTTTAGTTGATAGACGGTTGATCTTTTAGGATCAGACGTTCTTTGCAGTTGAATATACTTCTGTATTGATGAGGATGGCTGATGTGGCTAGAATGATTCATGTTCGAAACATTCAATAAATCAGCAAAATGACCAACACATTCTTAATATTAGATAAGAAATGTGTAGGAACTTTTCACTCTGCATTGGGTGAGGATCTTGTTATTAACCATCTTGTTGGATATAAAGTCCAAACTCTAATAGAAAAAAATGTAATTGATAGCATCATCATTGACTCCGAAGATGGGTTTTCTCAACTAGGGCAAATGCGTGAATTTGTTTCTTTAGATCTTGGTATAGGGCAGAGAAATCTAGTAAAACATGCCTTGGAGGGCTTTTCCAATGATTTAGAGAGAAATCTCGCAAGTTTGGCTGATTGGCTAAGAGCAAGAACGCCAGAAGTTACATTGCTTGCAATACCATCAGCAAATAAGAATGGATATCTAAAGGGGTTAATTCTTTGCCCATATGATGGTTGTAAGTCATATTTAAGATTCGCCCAATCAGTTTATGCAAAGCCATATAGAGACTTTATCTATAACGTTACCTATGAAAGTGAACTGATGTTAATTTAGTACCACGATTAAAGAGAGTATTCATATCTTATCATTGGATCATGATGGGTTGATTGTGGATGATTTTCGGCACTTGGGTTTGTGGTGCTGGTGGTCGATAACCTAAGG
>CANJBQ010000037.1 GCA_947472645.1 Burkholderiaceae bacterium | reverse complement strand
GGTAGTGTTGCCATGGCGCGTACCAGTGATCCACATTCTGCCTCATCACAATTTTTTATCAATGTGGTTGACAATGGTTTCTTGAACCATACTTCACCAACACCACAAGGTTGGGGTTATGCTGTCTTCGGTATGGTCACTGAAGGGTTGGAAGTGATTGAAGCGATTCGAGAAGTCCCAACAGGAAGCTCTGGACATCATCAAGACGTGCCAACCGAAGATGTGATTGTTCTCGAAGCAATCGCCCTCTAAATCGTATGCTTGAATTTGATAATGCACTCATCATTTCTGATGTGCATTTAACACCCGCCTATCCTCATACAGCGAATCGGTTTATCGAATTCTGCCAAAAGGAAGCAAGGGATATTCAAGCATTATTTATTATTGGTGATTTATTTGAATTTTGGGTTGGGGATGATGCACATTTAAACTCCCCATTTCATCAACAAATTGCCCATGAAATCGCCCTCATTATTCGATCAGGAGTACCTGTCTTTTTTATTGCTGGTAACCGTGACTTTATGCTGGGAGATCATTTTGCCAAACTGACCAGTTGGCAAGTCCTTCCTGACCCAAGTCGGGTTCGGATTGGTCATCAAGAATGGCTACTTTCTCATGGGGATCAGCTGTGCACAGCTGATCCTGCCTACCAACTCTTTCGACGCTTTACGCGCGTTCATCTCATCCAAAAGATGTTTATGCAAATCCCCATTAGCTACCGAAAAAAACTGGGGGAGAGCTTGCGCCGACGGTCAACCATCAAATACCAAATGCGTCAAAATTTCGATCCAACTACGGCAACGTTGAAAACCAATGTCACGTTGGAAGCATGTTCTCAATTGACCAGCCAATATCTATGCTCTCAATTGATTCATGGTCACACTCATCTACCGGGATACCATCAAGAAAATTGGGGGAACCATGCTTGGAAAAGATGGGTTCTATCCGATTGGGACTTAGATCACCCTGAAATGCACCCTCGCGCCAATGCACTGCGTATTGACCTGAATGGCATTAAGGCTATCGATCTTATAGAGGCTTAAAACTTCGAAAGTACCTGTGCCATCTGAGCAAATATTTTTGGATTTGCAGCCATGATTTGACCAGAGGAGTAATACCCTTCCTCACCATCATATTGACCGACTAATCCGCCAGCCTCTTGAACGAGCAGAACTCCCGCAGCCATATCCCAGGGCTTTAGATCTCCCTCAAAAAATCCATCCAAACGCCCCGCGGCGACATAAGCTAAATCTAAAGAAGCAGCTCCAGGCCGGCGTAATCCGGCACAACTTTTAGTCATCGTTTTAAACAACTGTAAATAACGGTCTAGGTCTTGATCGTCTCGATAAGGAAATCCAGTACCTAACAAGCAATCAGTCAATCTGAGTTGTGATGCAACACGTAAGCGACGATGATTTAAATAGGCTCCAGCACCTTTGGTGGCCGTAAATAATTCATCACGGTTGGGATCATAAATCACACCTTGCTGGACAACTCCGTTCACAAACAAGGCAATGGAGACGGCAAACTGAGGAAAACCATGTATAAAATTGGTGGTGCCGTCAATGGGATCAATCACCCATAAAAAGTGTTCTTCTGGATCTTCTTGTTGTAAACGAACTACCTCATCCCAAGGTAATAACCCTAAACTCTCACCCTCAGCATTGAGATAACCACTTTCTTCTGCGAGGATATGGTGCGATGGGTAGGATTCTCTTAACACCTCAATGACCGCGTATTCAACAGCGCGATCCACTTCAGTCACAAAATCATTTTGCTGCTTACGCGCGACTTGCAAGCGCTCTAAATTCAAAGAAGCACGGTTCATAATATTGCCAGCACTGCGTGCAGCTTTAATCGCTACGTTCATCATCGGATGCATAAATAGTTCTCAAAAAGTAAAATACAACAACAAGGAAGAACACAAATTGATAAAGAGCAAGTTAAGTGATACTTAACATAAGTTGCTTATTTTAACCAAATTACCTTCAGAAAGCGAATCATGCAAAGCGTCTCTTGGATTTTGCATCAAACCAGCCATAGTGGAAATGTCGGTTCAGCCGCTAGAGCCATTAAAACAATGGGGTTTGATCAATTGATATTGGTCGATCCCAAAAACCCAGAAGCGATTCATGCCCCAGATGCAGTTGCGTTGGCTAGTGGTGCAGATGACGTTCTCGCCAAAACACAAGTAATCAACTGCCTAGATGAGGCAACAAACTCACGTCAACTCGTTTTTGGACTATCTGCCAGAGACCGTGAATTTGGCCCACCTAGTATCTCCATCAAAGAAGCCTGCGCCATTGCTAAAGACCAAAGTTGTGCCTTCTTATTTGGTACTGAGAGAACCGGTCTGCGAAATGAAGACTATCAATACTGTACCCACCGGGTTTGGATTGATGCTAACCCCGCCTACTCATCTCTGAATTTAGCGCAAGCAGTGATGGTTTGCGCCTATGAAATGCGTCAATCCTTGCAAGACACTCACCAACTGAATCGCTCCGGGGAAGTACCAAGAGCGAATATTGAGGCGATTAACGCCCTCATGGAGCATTTGCGAGAAGGACTCATCGCTATCGATTTTTTAAACCCATCCCATCCCAAAAAACTCATGGAACGCTTACGCTCACTATTTGACCGAGCTGGACTTTATCCTGAGGAAGTTGATCTGCTCAGAGGAGTTGCTAAGCAAATGATCCTCAAACAGGACAAAGGATTTAAACTATAGAGATGTCATTGAATATTTTCGAAACAGTCGATTCCATTATTGCGCGCGATCCAGCGGCTAGAAATCGATTTGAGGTCATTACCTGTTATCCAGGTCTGCACGCTGTCTGGGTTCACCGGATCTCACACGCACTATGGAATTCTGGCTTTAAATGGCTTGCTCGTTTTCTGTCACACCTTTCAAGAATCATTAATGGTATTGAAATTCATCCAGGGGTAAAAATCGGTAAACGTGTTTTTATCGATCATGGTCTTGGTACCGTGATTGGTGAGACGAGCGAAATCGGTGATGACTGTACGATTTATCAAGGGGTCACCTTAGGTGGTACTTCTTTATACAAAGGTGCTAAACGCCACCCAACCTTAGGTCGTGGTGTTGTAGTCAGTGCTGGGGCAAAAATTTTAGGTGGCTTTACCATCGGCGACTATGCCCGAGTAGGATCCAACGCAGTAGTCCTCAAGGAAGTCCCAGCCAATGCGACTGCCGTGGGTATCCCCGCTAGAATTATCCGCGCTGAATTACCACAGATTGCCTCATCATCTTCAACATCTGATTTCTCAGCCTATGGCATCACTCCCGAAGCGGATGACCCTGTTTCACTTGCTCTGAAAAGCTTAATTGATATCACTCTTGAGCTAGAGGCTAAAGTTAAAATCTTAGAGCAACAAGCGTCTTTAAATAGTGAAGATAGTGCGCAGACCGTGGCTCATGCCAAAGATCTTGATCAGCTAAAAAACTGGCTTAAAGATTAATCACATGCTGGATCAATTAGCCGGTCACTCACCAGCAATGCAGCAGTTTTTACGCATTAAAGCGGAAAACCCACACGCCTTACTCTTTTTCCGGATGGGTGATTTTTATGAACTCTTCTTTGAAGATGCGCTAATTGCTTCGAAAATTTTAGATATCACCCTAACCCAACGCGGTCAATCCAATGGCGCCCCTATCAAAATGGCGGGAGTACCTTATCACTCTGCAGAACAGTATCTTGCCAAACTGATTCAAGCCGGTCAAAGTGTCGCCATCTGTGAACAAGTTGGAGATCCTGCAACGAGTAAAGGTCCGGTTGAGCGTAAAGTGATGCGTATCTTAACGCCCGGCACGGTGACCGATAAAGCACTGTTATCAGAACGAAAAAATGCCAGCCTATTAGCCCTATTTTCTCATCAACAAGAGATTGGTATTGCTTGGCTCATCATGGCAAGCGGTGAATTGCGTATCGCGCAGTTTCCTCGCTCAGAATTGTCGCAACATCTTGCACGTATCGCCCCTTCTGAATGGCTATGTATGCCCGAACAGTGGCAAGCACTGTCCCCTGCGTTAGAGGACTTACCGTATTTAACTGCACCGAACACTGAACAAGTTCCTAGTTGGGTATGGCAAACGAAAGATGGTGCCCAGCGCCTTCAACAAGCTCTCGAACTCAATGATTTATCGGTCTTAGGAATCGATGATAGCCACCTAATGCCACTCGCACTGCATGCCGTGGGTGTGCTCTTAGCATTTGCGGCACATACACAAGGTTTAGGTTGGACTGGAAGAATTCCTCATTTGCAGTCCTGTCAAGTTGAGAGCAATGATTTATATATCGGTATGGATGAAGCCACACGCCGTAATCTAGAACTCACGCAAACACTGCGCGGTGAAACTGAGCCGACACTATTCTCGTTAATGGATGATTGTGCCAACCCGATGGGTAGTCGACTACTGCGACATTGGATACATCATCCGCTTCGCTCCCAAGATATCGTTCGGATGCGACATGCCGCAGTTGGTGAGTTTGCTCAGCACCCTTTTGAATTTCAAGCCTTGCGTGCGGAGTGGGCAAAAATTTCTGATATCGAGCGCATTGCATCTCGGATCGCATTAAAAAGTGTCAGGCCAAAAGATTTATCGAGCTTAAGAGATACTCTAGATACCCTACCGCAAATACAAGTCGTCCTTGGCTCTATTTCTGAACAGTCCTCACTATTACAAGATCTTTGTCTTGACTTAAGCATCGAACCTGACTTAATCGACTTACTGCACCGCTCTGTGATGACAGATCCCGCAAGTGTCATTCGTGAAGGCGGTGTCATCGCTGGTGGATATAACTCTGACCTCGATGAACTCAGAGCCCTCAGCGCTGATACTGGTCAATTTTTAATTGATTTAGAGGCTAGAGAGAGAGTTCGGACGGGCATCAATACCCTTCGCGTAGAGTTTAATAAAATCCATGGATTTTTTATCGAAGTCACGCATGGTCAAACCGATAAAGTACCACTGGATTATTTACGTCGACAAACGCTAAAAAATGCAGAACGCTACATCACCCCAGAATTAAAAGCTTTCGAAGATAAAGCACTCTCCGCCAAAGAAAAAAGTTTCGCCCTAGAAAAACAATTGTTCGAAGAGCTTGTTCAGATGTTGCAAGGGTCTATTGCGAAAATCCAACGTATCGCTAAAGCACTCGCGCAACTCGATGTCTTAGGAAGTTTTGCAAATTGCGCTAAAACCTATCAATGGTCAGCACCTACCTTCGTTCATCAAACGATGTTGCAAGTTCAACAGGGGCGCCATCCCGTTGTAGAAGCCCAGTTGGCTAAAAAAGCTATGACCTTCTCCGGAAATGAAGGTGATCTCCATCATGGGCGGCGCATGCTCATGATCACTGGCCCCAACATGGGCGGTAAATCAACGTATATGCGTCAAATGGCTTTGATTACTATTATGGCTTATATAGGCTCTTTTGTGCCCGCCAAGGCGGCGCAATTAGGCCCTATCGATCAAATCTTTACCCGTATCGGTGCAGCTGACGATTTAGCTAGCGGAAAATCTACATTTATGGTGGAAATGACTGAAGCTGCAGGAATTTTGCATCGCGCTACACCAAATAGTCTCGTCCTGATGGATGAAATCGGTCGAGGAACATCAACCTTTGATGGTCTTTCTCTGGCCTGGGCCATTGCAAAATATCTCCTAGAAGTGAATCAAAGCCTAACCTTATTTGCGACGCATTATCTAGAACTTGCGCATTTGCCAAGTACCTATCCACAATGTATCAATGTCCACCTATCGGCTATCGAACAAGGAAAAGAATTGATTTTCTTACATCAGGTCAAGCCAGGACATGCTAGTCAAAGCTATGGCCTTCAAGTGGCGCAATTGGCGGGTGTGCCAAAACCAATTATTGTGCAAGCACGGAAAAAATTGACGCAATTAGAGTCACAAAATCAGGAACAAGGTACGCAAAATGATTTATTTGCGTCAGTGACAGAGGGCTCTTTTGAAATGGACATTGAGCAAGTCATCGAACCCAATATGATCGAACAAGCTATTCGAGAAATAGATCCAGATTCACTGAGCCCTAAAGAAGCTTTAGAGGCTCTCTACCAACTGAAAAAATTACTCAGTTAATCTCAGTGTATGACTGACTTAATGCAGCGTTGGGTAATTAGGTGGCGATAGGTTCATTAAATCGTCGAGATTTTCATAATCAGTATCATCATTCTCACCAACCATCAAACCCATCGCATCGTCTGCACGACCATTTTCAACCTCTTCCGGCGAAGCAGGACGTATATCCGAGACCTGAATCCAAAAACGCAGTGCCATCCCCGCTAAAGGATGATTGGCATCAAGGATGACACGATCTTCCGCTAAATCCGTAATGGTATAGATGAGCGTTTCCTCATCTTCATCATCGGCCGCGATAAAATCTGCACCGTCGTCCTCTTCGTCCACCGAAGGCACACCTTCAAACTGCATTCCAATCTCCAGAGGCTCAGGAAAACGTTCGCGTTGTTCAATTCTTAACAAATCTGCATCATAATCACCAAATGCATCGTGTGGTTCAAGTTGAAGCTTTGTCTCAAAGCCAACTTCTTGTCCATCGAGCAATTCCTCAATTTTTGGAAAAGTGCCAGCATATCCCCCGTGTAAATAAACCATGGGATCCGCTGACTCTTCAATTAAATTGTCTTGAGCGTCAGATAAACGGTATATTAGAGAAACTACGGTATTTTTTTCAATCTTCATTAAAGATATTCTACTTGAAACCACAATACACTCCCCCAACTCCACCCTGTCCCCTCCCACTCAAGGCACCTTGGGCCCTTTTAGGTCAAATGAGTCCCACTGAATTTATGCGGGATTACTGGCAAAAAAAACCTTTACTTGTCAGAGGAGCCATCCCTGCTTTTGGCATGAACCCCGAACTAGAAAGTCCAATTTCTAACAAAGAGCTTTATGAATTAGCGGGTTATGACTTAGTAGAATCTCGACTAGTTAAAAGTCACCCATGGCGACTCGAACATGGTCCTCATGCCATGCGCTCTATTCCTAAAATTACACAAAAAAATTGGACGATGCTGATCCAAGGAATGGAAGGTTGGCACCCGGCCGCAGCGAAGGTACTCTCTTGGTTTCGATTTATTCCAGACTACCGACTCGATGATTTGATGATTAGTATCGCCGGTCCTGGAGGTGGTGTGGGACCTCACTTAGATTCCTATGACGTCTTTTTAATCCAAATGCAGGGGCGACGCACATGGAAAATTCAGTCTCAACCGAAAAAAGGTTTTATTGAAGATCTGCCATTAAAAATCCTATCCGAGTTCAAACCTACCGATGAATGGACTCTCAATCCGGGTGATATGCTCTATCTACCACCTCAAATAGCTCATGATGGGGTTGCGCTAGATCCAGGAACACAAACTTGGTCGGTGGGCTTTAGAGCGTTAAGTTGGCGTGAACTATTGCAAGAGACACTATGGCGTTTGGCCGATCAACTGGATGACGATATTAGCTTGGGACAAATTCTCACAGACCCTCATCAACCAGCAAGCGATCGCCCTTCAAAAATTCCGAGTCATTTAATCCAGTCCCTCAAAAACCGTTTTAATGAATTACCTTGGCATGGAAAAAGCTTAGAAAACCTTTTAGAATTCTCCTTAGGAGAAATCCTTTCAGAACCCAAGCCTCAAGTGGTTTTTTCACCAGCGATAGACCTTTTATCAGAAAACGAGTTCAGAACTGCCTGCGTATTACAAGGTCTTTCTGTTCATCCACAGAGTAGGTTAAGTATTAGTTCAGACTATCTATTTTGTAATGGCACTTTACTAACATTTTTAGATAAAAAATCAGAAGCCTTTGAATATTGGCTTCTTTTTGCCCATCAAAGAGGTTTTTTACCCTTTCAATGTCGTCGTTTTTTAGCTTATCCTTCCATGTTTGAGCATATCTATGAAGGCTATTGCAATGGGTGGTTCGAACTGGGAGAATAAGGCTCATTAGAAACGCATCTTAGTGACATCAGTTTTAGCTATAATTAATGTGGGTTATAAAATAAATAGCCCAACACCAATTAACAAATAATTGTTGTCATTTTGTTTGAACTAATTAAAGGGATATTACTTATGAAGAAGTCATTACTATTAGCTGCATTATTAGCATTAGCAGTTGTTGCTTGCAGCAAAACAGAAACTCCTGCTCCAGCTCCTGCTCCAGCACCTGAAGCCGCTAAAGATGCTACGCCTCCTGCTGCTGACGCTCCTAAAGAAGCTGGCGCTGCCGCTACAGATGCTACTAAAGATGCTGCTAAAGATGAAGTGAAGAAGTAATTTTCATTCGCTAAAGCAAGCCGCTCTTTTGAGCGGCTTTTTTATTATCAGAAAGATTCTCATGACGAACAAATTCGATCAATCACAAAAAATTCCACCACATGTGCAGTTTTTGGGATACGCCGGATTACTACCCTTTGCGAGTAGTTCATTAGGGCTTATTTTTTTTCAATCTATTCAGATGAACTGGTTAGAAATTGTACTTTCCTATGGAGCAATTATTCTCAGTTTCTTAGGCGGTCTTCACTGGGCCTTTGCTATGATACTTCCTGAACTCAACACCCAACAAAAAGGCCTACGTTTTACCTGGAGTGTTATCCCGTCATTGCTAGCATGGTCTAGCTTTGCACTACCCCCCTTGTATGCCACTATCGTGTTGTTGATTGGGTTTTTAAGCCATTTAGGGCAAGATGTTTACGTAAAAAAGCTGGCACAGATGCCAGCTTGGTATTTAACGCTTCGCATGCAACTTACCACCGTCGCATGCCTTTGTTTAATCATTAATTACTTACTTGCTCATCAATGACTTTAAGAATCTGCTGATCAGTATCTCCCTTAACCATTAAACCATTCTCATCAAGTGCTGTAACTCTAGTAGAGACTCCATCACTCTTGACCATCACACGGTATTTTTTAGCTTTTTTGAGATCGTCCTCTTTGGATGAAGAGAACCAACCAGTGAACCATGAACTTGATTTCTTTGGATCTACATCTTTCGCGTTCACAAAACGGACGTAATATATACCTTGGGTACGATCACGATCTTCTACTGTGAAATTGGAGCGATCTAAAGCTAAGCCAATTTCACGCCAAGATTTATCGAAACCTTGATTAATCGTCAAAACACTGAGATCACCCTCCTCCGTAAGGCGCGATTTTTTAACATTGGTGCTAGGTGCAACTTTTGCAATATCAGATTTCGCACTTTCATAACCAACGCCCAGATATGTCATCATTCGAGCTAACATTTCCGCCTCTAATTCAGGGTCAGAAGGTCTTGCCGTCCACATCGTTGTCTCTGCAATATTTGAAGCCGATCTTGTAAATAATTTCTCTTCTGCACCTTTATGGCTAATATAAATCTCCGTCTCACCCGCTGCATTTTTCTCGAGTCGTGTTCTAAATTTATCTCTCTCACCGGTAGAGTAAATACTATCTAAAGCACTTCCTAAAAATCGACGAATCAAATCCTGTGGAATTTTGGCACGATTTTCTGCCCAGTCCGTCTCCATAATCCCTGTTATTGGTGAATCGGTCACTAATAAAAAGCCAGTATCTTCCCAAAAAGATCGAACTTTAGGATAAAGCTCGGAAGGGTTTTTAGAAACAACTAGCCAACGACGTTGCCCATCTCGCTCTACACGGATACCTGCCTGAGCTGGTGTAACGGTATTTGTTTTATCGTCAATCTTCTTCTTTGCCGAAGAAGAATTGTATTGGGACAGCGTAGCCGATCCATCACTAACCGCATAACGCTTCTCAGCACTTGATGCGGTCAAGTCAGGAGGAATCGCTAAACTTGGTGTTTTTTTCTCGCCTTGTGATTTGTAATCAATTGTCTCACCACTGAGTGTTGAAGTACAAGAAGCCAAGAAAAAAACGCTCGATAAAACCAATACCACTTGATAAGCTTGAATAACTTTTAACTCGTTCCGCATAAAGTCCTAAATTTGATTAAGCAATTAAACCTATTTTTCGTAATTCATCTTTTAAGGGACCACGAAGATTATCTGATAAAGGTGTCAATGGTAAACGAATGCCTTCATCAATCATTCCCATTAAATGTAATGCCCATTTAACAGGTATTGGATTAGGCTCAGCAAACATTATTTGATGGAGTTTGAGTAATTGAAATTGAATCTCGCGGGCTCGTATCAAATTTCCAGTCACGGCAGCCTCGCACAAAGCAGACATAAATTGTGGCGCCACATTTGCTGTTACCGAAATATTACCCTGACCACCCATCAACATCAAAAAGATAGCTGTTAAGTCATCCCCTGAATACACTGCAAAATGAGTACTCTTTTGTTCTTTCAGTCCAGCCAATAAAGCACTTACACGCTCCAAATTACCTGTCGCATCCTTAATGCCTACAATGCCAGGAACTTGAGCTAAGCGAAATATCGTAGCATTATTCATATCTGCGACGGTGCGGCCAGGCACGTTATACAAAATCACCGGTAAATCTACTGCTTGTGCAATTGTCTTAAAGTGCGCATAAATCCCGTCCTGGGTTGGCTTATTGTAGTAAGGGACAACCTGTAAGCTGGCATTAGCGCCAACTTCCTTAGCGAATTTTGTCAATTCAATAGCTTCTGTTGTGGAGTTACCACCCGTTCCAGCAATCACTGGAATTCGCCCGTTAATGTGCTCTACGGCAACCCGAATCAACTCAGAGTGTTCTTCAACATTGACCGTAGGCGACTCGCCAGTGGTTCCTACAATCACAATACCATGGGTACCATTCTCGACATGCCAATCAAGCAAACGACGCAGCCCATCAAGATCCAATGAACCATCTTCGAACATCGGCGTCACAATGGCAACAATACTGCCCAAAATAGAGTGCTGTGGATAGAGAGATTTCATATTCATCGTAGAATTGTAGCCTAATCTTTAGTTCTTACCGCACAAATTCTTTGAATAATAGCGGGTTTTGGAAGAGTCACTTCCAGTTGCTCAAATGCAAGAATATGGAAACATTTAGCCATCGCAATTTCTAATAATTCATTCTCTTTGAGTAAAAAGTTTGGGTTAGACGGTTTACCATAGCGTTCATTACCTACCGCAAAAGTTTCATACATCAAAACCCCGCCAACTTCCAATTGATCAAACAAGCGCTGTAAATGGGGTCGGTACAAATAATTCGTCACAATAATTCCTGCAAATAACTCGTTCTCTTCCTCTAAAACACAATTTGCAAGCTCTAGGTCAACGCAACGCAACTCTATTGGGAATGGTCGACTGGGCTCTGTGGAATTTTCTAACTCCATCAAACTCTGACTATCTCGGTCCATCGCTAATACTGAATGTCCCTGCTTTTGAAGAAATAGTGCATGCCTACCTGTGCCACAGGCATAGTCTAGAATACGGCCGAGTAATTGATGATTTTTGGGTAAATGGGGCTCAAACCGAACAACCCAGTCTGATGGTAATGATTGATTATGAGTAATCAAGTCCCATCGCCTCACGAACATCTCGCATCGTCTCTTGAGCTGCTTTACGTGCTACGTCACAACCATCAGCAATGATTGCCCGCAATAAACTAGGATCATCAAGATACTTTTGAGCCCGCTCCAACATGGGTTGCTGTTCTTTTAAGATACTTTGAATGAGGGGCTCCTTACATTCCAAGCAACCAATACCAGCTGAAGTGCACCCTTGCGAAGCCCAATCCTTGGTCGCTTGATCAGAATATACGGCATGTAATTCCCAGACAGGACAATGATCAGGATTGCCAGGATCAGTTCTTCTGACTCTAGCCGGGTCCGTAGGCATGGTTTTCACTTTTTTAGTAATCGACTCTGCATCTTCTCTCAGAGAAATCGTATTACCATAGGATTTAGACATTTTTTGACCATCTAAGCCAGGCATTTTTGAAGCTTGTGTCAGTAAAGCTTGAGGCTCTAGCAAAATGATCTTACGGGCCCCTTCTAAATAACCAAATAATCGCTCACGATCACCCATCGATAAACTTTGCGCTTCATGGAGTAGCGCTTGTGCTTGCTCCAAGGCTTCCTGATCGCCCTTTTCTTGGTAAGCAACTCTGGCCTCTAAGTACAACTTCGTTCTTTTACCACCTAACTTTTTAGCCGCTTCGAGGGCTTTTTGTTCAAAGCCCGCCTCACGGCCATATAAGTAATTGAAACGCCGCGCAACCTCTCGAGTCATCTCAACGTGAGGCACTTGATCTTCTCCCACAGGAACATGCTCTGCGCGGTAAATCAAAATATCTGCGGCCTGCAATAACGGATAACCTAAAAATCCATAAGTTTGTAAATCTTTTTCTCGTAATTTCTCAATTTGATCTTTATAGGTCGGCACCCTTTCTAACCAACCTAATGGAGTACCCATGGCCAGCAATAAAAATAACTCCGAGTGCTCTGGCACTTTACTCTGAATAAATAACGTAGATTGCGATGGATCAACACCAGCGGCTAACCAATCAATCACCATTTCCCAAACAGACTCCTCAATCAACTCCGGAGACTCGTAATGGGTAGTAAGTGCATGCCAGTCAGCTACAAAGAAAAAACATGGGTATTCCGATTGCAAACGGACCCAATTTTTTAAGACTCCGTGATAATGACCCAAATGTAGTGCCCCGGTGGGGCGCATTCCAGATAAAACGCGTTCAGAAAACATAGTTAGATAGACTTAAAATAATGACCAAATAGGTTTGAGATGACTCGGCAACAATGGCAAATGCCCAAGATCAATGTAACTTTCACTCGAATCATGAAAGTCAGATCCGCGTGATGCATAAAAATCATACTTCTTAGCTATTTTGGCATACTCTTCGAACTGAGGTGGGCTGTGACTTCCAGTAATCACCTCAATACCAAGACCGCCCGCCGTCAAAAAAGCCTTATACAACTCATCTTTTTGCAAACCTGTTAAGCGATAACGTCCCGGATGAGCAATCACCGCTGCACCACCAGCCGCTTTAATCCACTCCACTGATTCTTGTAGAGTGGCCCAAATGTGGCCAACATAACCTGGCTTGCCTTCAATTAGATAATTTTTGAACACTTCATCGGTCGATTTACAAATATTTTTTTCTACTAAGAAGCGAGCGAAATGAGTCCGTGACAGTAATTCATGATTGCCGGCAAATCTCAGCGCTCCTTCATAAGCCCCAGCAATTCCAACGAGCTCTAACTGACGAGCCATCTCTTGTCCACGTCCACTTCGACCATCCCTAGTCTTGCGTAAACCTTCGATCAAAATGAGATTCTCTGGATCAATACCTACTCCAACAATATGGATGGTTTGCCCCATCCAACTGACCGATATTTCGACACCTCCAAGATACTTCATGCCAAGCTGCTCTGCAGCTACTTTAGCCCGTTGTTGTCCACCAATCACATCATGATCAGTCAGCGACCACAATTCAACGCCATTTTGATGGGCACGCTGTGCCAAAGCCTCAGGTGTCAATGTGCCATCTGACAACACTGAATGACAATGCAAATCGGCATTTATAGAATTCATGAGTCTATTCTACCGTTTTCATGAAAAATATTCGATAAAAGCTGATTTATAAAACGCTAGAAGGAAAACGCGAATTCGCATTTATGTCAAAGAAGTATCCACAACCCGACGAGGGGCATGTAAATATTCTTTGGATTGCATTTCAATAATTCGGGACACAGTTCTGTGAAACTCGCCAGCCATTTGACCCTCAACATACAATTCATCTGCAGCAACTGCCGCCGTCATGATGAGCTTAATCTTATGATCGTAAAAAACATCAATCAGCCATGTAAAGCGCCGTGCTTCACTAGACATCAAAAGAGACATTTTAGGGATATTGGTTAATATCACCGTATGAAACATCGAAGCAATTTCTAAATAATCATTTTGTGACCTAGGTCCACCACACAGAACCTGGAAATCGAACCAAGCAATACCACCTGCGCGACGTTCACACTCAATCACACGATTTTCAATATATAACTCTTTCGCTTCCTCAGTGTGAGCTCCTGCCAATTGATCAAAGATCCCTTGCATCTTTTCATCAATTTCATGGCTAAGCGGTGTCAAATAAGCTTGTACCTGATCCATAACTACCTTACGATAATCAACCCCAGCATCGATATTCATGACGTCTAATTTTTGTTCTAATAATCGAATCGCTGGCAAAACACGATCCCGATGTAAGCCATCTGGGTACAGTAAGTCAGGCCGATAATTGGAGGTCATAATAAATTGCACATGATTTTTAAATAATGCATCAAGTAGTCGATACAAAATCATTGCGTCAGCAACGTCACTCACATGAAACTCATCAAAACAAATCAGTTGATAACGCTGGCCTATTTTTTTACCTAGCTCATCCAAAGGATCCGCTTGACCCCTCAAGTCTTGCAACTCTCGGTGAACCTCTCGCATAAACTCATGAAAATGTAGTCGCGTCTTTTTTTCAATGTTAATAGCTTCATAAAAACTATCCATGATGAATGACTTACCACGTCCAACTCCACCCCAAAAGTAAACACCCTTTGGAACTTCTGGACTGGATGATTTAATGAGTCGCGACAACAAACTTGGCGACTTTAAGGGCAATGACTCCCATTCCTCTTGACATTGTTGTAGTCGTGAAATTGCCGCCTCTTGGGCAACATCGCTGGTATACCCTTTTTTGACTAGTGTTGCTTTATATAACTCTGTAACGCGCATGTATTCCTGAATTAAAAATTCAATGCTCTTCGATCCGTTGCTAAAGCGGCCTCACGAATTGGCTCAGATAAGCTCGGGTGCGGATGACAGATACGGGCAATATCTTCTGCTGATGCTTTGAACTCCATCGCCACAACAGCCTCTGCAATTAAATCAGAGGCCGCAGATGCAATGATATGTACACCCAAAATTTCATCCGTAGTAGCATCTGCCAGTATTTTGACAAAACCATCAGCAGATCCCATTCCTAACGCACGACCATTAGCCGCAAATGGAAATTGACCTGGCTTATAGGCGCGTCCTTCAGCTTTAAGCTGCTGTTCATTTTTTCCAACCCAAGCGATCTCTGGAGATGTATAAATCACCCAAGGAATGCAGTTGTAATCAATATGAGGTTTTTGACCCGCCAAAATTTCAGCAACCATCACACCTTCATCTTCCGCTTTATGCGCAAGCATTGGACCACGAACCACATCACCAACCGCATAAATCCCCTGCACACTAGTTGCGCAAGTATGATTATCGACTGGAATAAAACCACGCTCATCGGTCTTCAGTCCAACAGCTTCTAGGTTCAAGCCATCTGTATTTGGAATACGCCCAACAGAAACAATCAAACGATCCACAACTAATGATTGTTGGCCGCCAGCTGCATCAACATAAGAGATGGTGACATTGTTCTTGCCTTTTTTGACTTCACCAATCTTGACACCTAACTGAAACTGCAGTCCTTGCTTAGTAAATAATTTTTGCGCCTCAGCAGCAATCCCCTGATCACAAGCTCCTAAGAATGTCGGAAGGGCCTCTAAAATAGTAACCTCAGAACCTAAACGACGCCAAACAGAACCGAGTTCTAAACCAATCACTCCTGCACCAATCACACCGAGTTTTTTTGGCGTTTGATCAAACTTCAAACCACCTTCATTATCACAAATCAACACATTATCAACTTCCATTCCAGGCAAATGCCGTGCTTTAGAACCTGAAGCAATAATGACGTGCTTTGCAGAAACTGTTTGTGATTCTTTACCCTTAATGGCTAACTGATAAAGCCCGTTCTCTTTACCAACAAAAGAAGCATAGCCCTTTAAATGAGTCACTTTGTTCTTCTTGAACAAGAACTGAATACCACCGGTCATCTTGGTGACAATGGTATCTTTACGAGAAATCATCTTTGGTACATTGATCGAGGCGCCCTTGATATCAATACCATGGTCTGCAATATGCTTTTCCACATTCTCAAACTCTTCAGAGGATGCTAATAATGCTTTAGATGGAATACAGCCAACATTTAAACAAGTTCCCCCTAAGCGTGGCTCCGCTTTTGGGTCATCGTAGGCGTTGCCTTCTGCACATGCAACCGTAAATCCTAGTTGCGCTGCGCGAATCGCCGCAATATATCCACCAGGTCCAGCACCAATCACCACAACATCAAATTCTTGACTCATTGTTCTTCCTTAAATGGCTATTCAGATGTTTAAATATCCAGTAATAAACGTGCTGGATCTTCTAAAGCCTCTTTCATGGCCACTAGACCAAGAACTGCTTCACGACCATCAATGATGCGGTGATCATAAGACAGCGCTAAATAATTCATCGGACGAATCACAATCTGACCATCTTCTACCACCGCACGATCTTTTGTCGCATGAATCCCCAAAATTGCGGACTGAGGTGGATTAATAATCGGCGTGGATAACATCGAACCGAAAATACCGCCGTTGGAAATCGAAAAAGTTCCGCCCGTTAAATCGTCTAAAGTTAATTTACCATCGCGTGCTTTGGCACCAAACTCAGCAATTTTCTTTTCAATTTGCGCTAAGTTCATTTGATCGACATCACGCAAAATAGGAACTACCAAACCACGTGGAGAACCAACCGCAATTCCCACATCGAAATAGCCGTGATAAACAATATCAGTTCCATCAACAGAGGCATTTAAAACAGGATATTTTTTTAACGCATGCACTGCAGCTTTAACAAAAAAAGACATGAAGCCCAGCTTAACGCCGTGCTCTTTCTCAAAGATATCTTTATATTTATTACGCATGTTAATCACAGGCGCCATATTCACTTCGTTAAAAGTGGTCAAAATAGCATTAGTTGCCTGGGACTCAAGAAGACGCTCAGCAATCCGTGCGCGAAGTCGACTCATAGCCACACGTTCTTCAGGACGATTCCCGTAATCAACATCAACAGGTAACTGACTTAACTTCGGCGCAGCAGGTGCCTTCACAGGAGCAGGACTTGCCGTTAGGGCATCTGCTTTGGTAACACGCCCATCTTTTCCAGAACCAACCACATCAGTCGTGGACATATTTTTCTCTGCCAGAATTTTTGCTGCAGAAGGCATCGCAATACCAGCTGCACTATTTGATGTAGGCGTTGGTGCTGCCTTCACTGCCGCAGCAGGTGTTGGTGTGGATGCGGCAGCTGCAGGGGCTGCTGCACCTTTACCATCACTATCAATTTTGGCAATCAACGCATCAGAAACAACCGTGCCGCCGTTGGCAACCACAATTTCCGACAAAATGCCGGCAGATGGCGCAGGAACCTCTAGAACAACTTTGTCTGTTTCGATCTCAATCAAAATCTCATCTTGCGCAACATACTCCCCTGCTTTTTTCTTCCATTGTAAAAGGGTTGCTTCGGCTACTGATTCAGACAGTTGGGGAACTTTAACTTCAAAAATTGCCATGGTAAATCCTTATATGAGGTAATTGGTATTGATGATTTGTAGTTTTATTTAAAAAGCGCATAACCTTTTAATTTTGCAAATGCGCCATCAACCAACGATTTCTGTTGCTCTTGATGTAAGTGCGAATATCCACACGCTGGTGAAGCAGATGCAGGACGTCCGGAATAACTTAACTTCTGACCTTCCACCATATTTTCGTGAATATTGTGTTGAATAAAGAACCATGCACCTTGATTTTGTGGTTCATCCTGCGTCCAAACAAGCTCTGTGACATTAGGATATTTTTTCAGCTCTGCAGAAAATGCTTTATGTGCGAATGGATATAACTGCTCCATCCGAATAATCGCCGTATCTTTAGACTTTTTAGCTTCACGTGCCTTGACGAGGTCATAGTAGACCTTACCAGAGCAAATAATGAGACGAGTCACTTTTTGCGGATCCACATTAGCGTCTTGCTCACCAAGTACAGTATGAAATTCACCTTTCGTGAACTCAACAATCGGTGAAGTCGCATCTTTATTACGGAGTAATGATTTCGGCGTCATGATAATCAACGGCTTGCGGAAAGGACGAATCATTTGACGACGTAAGAGATGGAATATTTGTGATGCTGTCGTTGGTTGAACCACCTGCATATTCATATCCGCACACAATTGCATAAAACGTTCAAGTCTCGCCGATGAATGCTCTGGCCCTTGCCCCTCATAACCATGAGGCAACATCATCACAAGTCCATTAACACGACCCCATTTCACTTCTCCTGAGGCAATAAACTGATCGATCACCACCTGAGCGCCATTGGCAAAGTCGCCAAACTGGGCTTCCCAAATCGTTAAGGTATTTGGCTCTGCAGCAGCATAACCATATTCAAATCCAAGAACCGCCTCTTCTGACAAGATGGAATCAATGACCGTGAAAGGTGCCTGCCCCTCAGCTACGTGCTGTAGAGGGATGTAAGTTCCCGTATCCCATTTTTCGCGATCTTGATCATGTAAAACAGCATGACGGTGTGTAAAAGTGCCGCGCCCACTATCTTCACCAGATAAACGAATCGGATAACCACTAGCTACCAAAGAAGCAAAGGCCATATGTTCGCCCATACCCCAGTCAACATTGATGTCACCTTTACCCATCGAAGCGCGATTTTTCAGCACAGTTTCGACTAAAGGATGAACCTTAACACCCTCTGGAACCTTACTAATTTTTTCAGCAAGACGCTTCCACTCCGTCAGAGGAATCGCAGTATCTGCGTTATCCGTCCATTTACGATTTAAAAAGGGTGACCAATCAACAGCGTATTTACCTTTAAAGTTTGTGATCACTGGATCAGATGTTCTCTTATCACCAGCATCTAATTCAGCACGATACGTTTTTACCATCTCATCACCACCGCCAGTAGGGAGAATTCCCTGAACCTCTAATTTATCGGCATAAAATTTTCTTGTGCCAGGATGCTGAGAAATTGTTTTATACATCAAAGGCTGCGTCATGGACGGCGTATCTTGCTCGTTGTGACCTAACTTACGGAAACAAATAATGTCGATGCCGACATCCTTTTTAAACTTCATCCGATATTCCACCGCCAGTTGCGTAGCTAAAACTACAGCCTCTGGGTCGTCGCCATTAACGTGCAGAATCGGCGCTTCAATGGTTTTCATAATATCAGTGCAATAAAGGGTCGAGCGCATATCACGCGGATCAGATGTGGTGAAGCCAATCTGATTATTAATCACGATATGAATCGTTCCACCTGTATGGTAACCACGAACTTCAGCCAAAGCGAGTGTCTCTTGAACTACTCCCTGTCCAGCAATCGCCGCATCTCCATGGACTAAGATTGGCAATACTTGAGCGCCAGTCTTATCTCCACGACGATCCATCCGGGCACGCACAGATCCCTCAACAACAGGGTTTACAATTTCTAAATGTGAAGGGTTAAAAGCTAATGACAAATGCACCGGTCCACCAGACGTCGAAATATCACTCGAAAAACCTTGGTGATATTTAACGTCGCCGGAAGGTAAATCTTCCGGAGCCGTATGATCGAATTCAGCAAACAAATCTTTAGGGACTTTACCAAGCGTATTGACGAGTACATTTAAACGCCCACGGTGAGCCATGCCAATGACGATTTCTTGAACGCCTGCAACTCCTGCAGCATCTAGGATCTCATCCATCGAAGCAATAAAGCTTTCGCCACCTTCTAGTGAGAAACGTTTTTGTCCAACATATTTGGTATGTAAAAAACGCTCTAAACCCTCAGCAGCTGTAAGTCGATTAAGAATATTCGTTTTTTTAGTAGCGTTAAAGCTTGGCGTCGAACGAATCGACTCTAATTTTTCCTGCCACCATTTTTTTATATTTTGATCGGTAATGTACATGTACTCAGAACCGATGGTGCCGCAATAGGTCTGACGTAAGTTTTGTAACAACTCACGCAATTTCATTTTGTCTTTGCCAAAAAAAGTATTACTAGTATTAAAAACAATATCCATATCGGCATCGGTAAATCCGTAATAAGCAGGATCTAACTCTGGAATATTTGGGCGCTCAGTGCGCTTCAGTGGATCAAGATCAGCCCATCGTGTACCAACATTTCGGTATGTGGCGATTAACTGTTGTACGGCAACGCGTTTGCGTCCCATACTGGAGTCCGCAGAATCCTCAACATGACGAATCGGTGCAATTCTGGCACGTTGCGCAAAGGAGGCAACAATCGGTGCATGCGCAATATCTTTTGTCGCCGAACCATCGACTGCAGGGAGGTTTTGTACTCCATCAAAATAGTGGCGCCAATTATCAGGCACGGAAGAAGGATCATTGAGATAAGCTTCATAAAGCTCTTCTACATAAGGGGCATTGCCCCCAAAAAGGTACGATGTACCTTGATAAGACTGCATCATATTGCTCACCTTTTCTTCGGGTATCCCGAGCTGTAAGTGGGTTAATCAACCATTCACGACACGGCCAAACCGATTAGTGAATTGCGTAATACGTCAACAAATTCCACAAGTATTAATACTATTTAATCTGTAACTAAGACTTCTTAATACGAATAATTGTCACTCAATTTTATGACAAATAAGACAAAGCCGTCTTATTTCTCTAAATAATTGTTGTTATTCAAGGAAAGTGGAAGTAATCAGGGCTTTCCTACAAGCAATTCCGATACTTCTGATATTTAAAACGATTTGACACTTTTAAGATGAATCTTTCATTACTTCAAGGAGATCAATCAATGTCAAATAGCGAAAAAATTCAAGAGTTGTCCTACAAAAGCACTCGGGAGACGGCCAATATCTTACAAGTATCTCTAGGTACCATTCAAAAAATGGTGGAAACCGGTGAATTAATCGCCTGGAAAACCAGGGGCGGGCATCGTCGAATACTAGACCTTTCCATTGATCAACAGTTGGCTAAACGCAAAGAGCTTCTTAAACATTTTTGTAGTAAAAATTTCAGCATTCTCGGTATCTTTAAAGACTCAAGTGACGCTTTGCCGTTCAATGAGCATTGCCTGCAATTTGAATCAAAAATTCAAATTAATGCTTTTTTTGATATGAGTGAAGCTCTCATGGCCGCTGTAGAGCTTAAACCAGAAATAATTTATTTAGATCAACAATTAAACTCCATTGATCAATATCATTTAATTCATCATTTAAATAAAAATGTGATTACTTGTCATATTCCAGTATTAATCCACCAAAATACTTATGAACAATTAACCATTCAAACCATAGAGCCTGCATCAGTAAACCAAGGATCCAGCGTAAATAGCCCGACTTACCCACATCAACATCTATTTTATTACACTGACAGACTAGAAACTTTAGAAAATATCATTAAATCAGCTTTATTAAATAAGCTACTTTAAATATTAAAGTAACTTATTATATTTATTTAATTAAAAATTCATCGCGACTAAGTCTCGCAATCCACAAGGGCGCCTTACCTCTACCCGTCCATGTCTCACCCGTTTTTGGGTTGCGGTACTTGGCCGGGACCTTTTTAGTCAGAGAGCTTATAGCCCCTTTTTTAGAAAATACATCGCTAGCAACAATCCCATATTTTTCAATGATGGATTTGACTTGCGCAATGGCGACCTGTTTATCTTTTTCCTGCAACTCGACAATTTGACGATCTAAAAGATCGCGTTGTTTAATGAGGTCATCATAACTAGACATCGATTTATATTCCTTATTAACTATTAATCAAAAAAAGTTGATTTTCATACCAATCAACAACTAATAATTATATATCGATGATTAATCTACTTATTATTCAAGGGTTATTCAATACATAAAGAAATAAGTCATTCAAAGTACTATAAATGACCAACGATTGATGGGACTTCATCAATAACTAGTGATCCACATAACATCTTGCTAAATGAGTCCCCTTAAACACAAGGGGATTTGAACATTTACCCTAGATGGTGCAACAATAAGAAAATCCTACTCGCTAAGTAATCTTTTATGGAAAGACTTATATGAGCCCTGAAAAAATTTGGTTAAAAAGCTATCCCAGTGATGTACCACATGATGTCAATGCGAATATCTACTCTTCGATTGTGGAGTTGTTTGAAAATTCGTTCACCAAATTCTCCAATCGCTCCGCAGTGGAGTCCTTTGGCAAAAAACTAACTTACGCACAACTTGATCAAGCCTCAACTTATTTTGCGGGATTTTTACAGTTTCAAGGCATTAAAAAAGGCGATCGTGTCGCCATCATGATGCCTAATGTCATGCAATACCCTATTGTTCTGGCAGGGATCCTTCGCTGCGGCGCTGTTGTCGTTAATGTCAACCCTCTCTACACCCCTCGCGAATTAGAGCATCAACTGAAAGATAGTGGCGCTACTGCCATCATCATCTTAGAAAATTTTGCACATGTTCTTGAACAGGTGATGGCTCAAGTCAACATAGAACATGTGGTTGTCACCACCATCGGTGCATCACTTGGCGGAAAAGGAAAACTCATCGATTTTGTGATTAAACACGTCAAAAAAATGATTCCAGAATGGCGCCTAGCCCATTACACGACATTTGATGTGGCGCTATCTGTAGGAGAAAAAATGGGCTTTCAAAAACCCATGATCGTGCCGCAGGATATCGCTTTCTTACAATATACCGGTGGCACCACAGGAGTCTCAAAAGGCGCCATCCTAGAACATCGTCATGTTATTGCGAATGTTTTACAAATCGAAGCTTGGTTGATACCAGCGCTCAAAAAACGCCCTATCGACCAACTCATTTTTATTTGTGCGTTACCTCTTTATCACATCTTCGCCTTGACAGCCTGTGGTCTTTTTAGCATTCGAGCTGGTGGACTTCTCGTCTTAATTACCAACCCTAAAGATATTCCAGGATTCATCAAAACACTCAGAGGTCTTAAGTCTTTTCATATTCTCCCAGCAGTCAATACCCTCTATAACGCTTTAATGAATGATCCCAACTTCACGAAAATTGATTTTTCTAACCTACTCATTTCTAACGGGGGTGGAATGGCGGTGCAAAAATCTGTTGCCCAACGTTGGCAAGATCTCACTGGATGCCCTATTGCAGAAGGTTACGGCTTATCAGAAACATCGCCTGTGGCATGTTGTAATCTTTCTGTACTGACAGAATTTAATAGTACTGTGGGACTTCCTGTGCCAAGCACTGAAATCTCCATAAGAGATGAGGATGGTCATGAACTACCGATCAATGAGCTGGGTGAAATTTGTATCAAAGGCCCTCAAGTGATGAGGGGATATTGGAATCGTGATGATGAGACTCAACACGTCATGACAAAGGATGGATTCTTTAAAAGTGGTGATATTGGCTTTATGGATGATGCCGGTTTTGTAAAAATCGTTGACCGGAAAAAAGATATGATTTTAATCTCCGGCTTTAATGTCTACCCCAATGAAATCGAGGAAGTACTTTCTCAATTACCCAAGGTCCTAGAGTGTGCTGTAATCGGCGTTCCAGACCAACACTCCGGAGAAGAAGTGAAAGCCTTTATTGTGAAAAAAGATGCTAACTTGACAGAGTTAGAGGTTAGAGAACACTGCGTTAAAAACCTGACCAATTACAAACGTCCAAAATACATTGAGTTTGTAGCATCTTTACCAAAATCGAATGTGGGAAAGATTCTACGTAAGGAACTTCGCTCACACTAACTTAATAATAACTACCCGAGTGACCTTTGATATAACTCTCGAGGTACTTAATATGCTCTTCTTGTTGCCCCATGATCTCTTTGACAACGTCTCCAATCGAGACCATACCGATGACCTTACCATGGTCCATGACGGGTAAATGTCGAATGTTTTTAGAGGCCATCTCATGCATACAACGTTCTAATCCGTCATTGACACCTACCGTAACTACCTGTTTTGTCATTACTTTATCCAACTTTACTTCCTTAGCGTTTTTGGCAGGTAAAAGCACTTTTAAAGCACAATCTCTTTCAGAAACAATCCCTAGTAACTGATCATCCTCAATCACAACAATACTGCGAACAGTCTTATCTTTCATCATTTCTAAAGCAGAAAATACGGTATCGTCAGCTTTCAATGAATAAACAACCTTGCCTTTTTTGGCCATAATTCCTGCTACTGTAATCATTTGATGAATCCAATTCTCTAAGTGTGTATAGAAACCAAATATATTTAAACTATTAAAATAGCATATTTTTATGAAGAGAGTTTTGGCGTGTTGATAACCCTATTAGGCTTTTTAGCAGCGAGTCTCACCACCCTCGCTTTTCTTCCCCAAACCTTGCAGTCCTGGAAGACGCGAGACCTTTCAGGGATCTCGCTGTCCATGTATTCTTTGTTTACTGCGGGAGTGGTTCTGTGGATTATTTATGCCATCTATATCCAAAGTTGGCCAGTTCTATTTGCTAATGTCTTTACCTTGGTCATGTCTAGCTCAATCTTGTATTTAAAGATTGACTCTCTTAAAAAAGACGATCAAAAATAATCTCAACGCTCTGCTTACCATTACTCATCAGGCAATGCCCTTCCTGAATCGTTGCTTGTAATTGCATGGACCTTTCAGCCATTAAAGCCAATGCTTTGGACTGATCTGCAGGTACTAGATGAAGTTCTAGGTTAGATAACCTAGAAATTTTATTTTCGATACTCTTGAACCATACAGGGGTGGCATGATGGTAAGGATAGACGTACACCATCTTCGATTTTCCACAAGCTTTTAAGATCGGACGCTCTTCGGGAAGACCTACTTCAATCCATACTTTAATCTGGTCAGTAAAGTCCTTTAACCAAACATCAGGCTCTTGTGCATCCGATAAGCCTGCACCAAAAGCCAGAATTCCATCACCGTTACAAACGGTTTGTAATTGATGAGCCTGCATGGCAAGTGCGGCTAAACGCATCATCATGCGCTCATCCGTTTCACTAGGGTGACGAGCCAGCGTTAAGGAGTGATCCGCATAGTAACCTTCGTCAATATTGGCGATAGCTACGTTAGCTTTATAAATAGTGGACTTGATGGCCATGACTTGCCTAAAAAACCAAATTATGCACCTGATTGGAGATGACAGGCGAATTTCAGGTGGCATTGAGTAAAATAGAGTTTTCTTAAAACAACATAGAACTATGGCAAATACTTGGACTGACCTCTTATCTATCGATGACACCTTTGAGGGTGAGGTCGTACGTGTTGATACGGTGAATAAAAATCTAGCTATTTACAATGTGGGGGGCAATGTCTTTTGCACAGATAACGTCTGTACCCATGGCAATGCTCTGCTTTCTGATGGATTTTTAGAGGGTCATGAGATCGAGTGTCCATTCCACCAAGGTCGTTTTGATGTGCGCGATGGTCGAGTAACCTGTGAACCAGCAACCAAAGCCATGAAAACCTACCCTATCAAGGTCGAAGAAGGTCGTGTTTTTATTGATCTAACGGTTTAAAAGATTGCTCGCTTTTCCACCCAAACCCTTATAAAATCAGCGTATGAAAAAACCAGAACTCCTCGCTCCCGCCGGTAGTCGTGCCATGCTCGATACCGCCTTCGATTTTGGTGCTGATGCGATCTACGCTGGCCAGCCACGATATTCTTTACGGGTCAGAAATAATGACTTTGGTGATTTAGAAACTCTCGCGGGAGGAATCAACCACGCTCATGCTCTTGGTAAAAAATTCTATCTGGTCTCCAACATCCTGCCACACGGCAGTAAAACCAGAACGTTCATACAGGATATGAGTCCTGTGATTGCCTTAAAACCAGATGCGCTGATTATGTCTGACCCTGGGCTGATTATGATGGTCCGTGAAACGTGGCCCGATATGCCTATCCACTTATCAGTACAAGCCAATACAGTGAATGGCGCTGCCGCTAAATTTTGGCATAAAGTAGGCATCAGCAGAATTATTCTGTCCCGTGAGTTATCCATGGATGAAATCGAATCTGTTCGGCAAGACTGCCCCGAAATGGAACTCGAAGTCTTTGTTCACGGCGCCCTTTGTATCGCTTACTCTGGACGTTGCCTGTTATCGGGCTATTTTAGCCATCGCGACCCCAACCAAGGCGCCTGCACGAACTCTTGCCGGTGGGACTATAAGATCTACCCTGGCAGTGAAGATGCTACCGGTGATATTTACTTACTGGAAGAAGGTGGTAAAACCGACGCTTTAATGCCGATCGAAGAAGATATGCATGGAACCTATATTTTAAATTCTAAAGATTTACGGGCGATTGAACATATCGAACGACTGACCAAAATGGGTATCGATTCTTTTAAAATCGAAGGCCGTACAAAATCTCCCTATTACGTAGCAAGAACTTGTCAGTCCTACAGAACCGCCATCGATGATGCGGCCGCTGGTCGCCCCTTCCAGCCTGAACTATTAGGCCACCTTGAAGGTTTAGCAAACCGCGGTTATACCGATGGCTTCTATCAACGCCATCACGATGCTGATTATCAAAATTATCTAAAAGGCTTTTCTATTTCAGGAAGAAGTATGTATGTCGGTAACGTCCTCGAAATCGACCCCAAAAAGGGTGTCAAAATTGAAGTTAAAAATCGTTTTGCTGTCGGCGATCGACTCGAGGTCATTGAACCGAGTGGCAATACCGATGTTGTTATCGAAGCGCTTTGGAACCTCGAAGGTAAATCCATCCAAGTAGCTCCCGGGGCAGGTCATATGGTGTACGCTAAAATTCCTTGCATGACCTCTGCCGCCTATATTGCTAGGTACATCCAAATCAATAAAACATCACCCTTAGAGCTTATTTCCGTTCAAACTGTCTGATTTTTTTCGCGCATCATAGGTTGCCTGCATTTCTAACCAATGCTGGCTTTTAATGCCAAAAATGCGCGCTAAATTTTCTGCCAATTCTGGCGTAATAGCCTGCTGACCAACAATAATCTCACAGGCCATCTTTTCAGATACTTGCATAGCAATTGCAAACTGAAAAATACTTTGACCCCCAGCTTGTAAAAATTCTTCTCGAATGAACTCCCCAGGATGTATTTCTGAGGAGAATATAGTTTGTGATATTTTCATAACCTGTATTTTATAAAACTATGGGGTCATGGCGAGATCATTTCCACACTTCTAAAATAGTCTTTTGCTTCGATGAAGTTTTAGCAGTAAATCTGATCATTTGTCATAATGGGTATCTAACTAACTAAGGAGTGCTTTCATGCTGCAACGAATCAATTCCATGACTTTTAAATGCCTTGCCTTGGGAATCATTTTTCTTCTTACTTCTTGCTCAAGCACAAAAATTGAAGAGTATGCCAATGAAACTCCCGTTCTTAATCTGGCGGATTACTTCAATGGGAAGACACAGGCCTATGGTATTTTTACTGATCGAGGTGGTAAGGTTGTTAAGCGCTTCACTGTAGAAATTATCTCAAATTGGAAAACTATCGATGGCATCAATACGGGCACTTTGGACGAATCTTTTCAATACTCTGATGGGACAACTCAAAAAAGAATTTGGACGATTAAAGAAATTGCTCCTCATCAATATGAAGGAACCGCAGCAGATGTCATTGGTGTTGCCGTTGGCACATCCTCTGGTAATGCGCTCAATTGGAAATACACACTGTCACTGCCTGTCGATGGCAAAAATATTGAAGTGCAATTTAATGATTGGATGTATTTAGTGAACTCCAAAATCATGCTCAACCGTGCTCAAATGACGAAGTTTGGGATCTATCTCGGTGAAGTCACCTTATCATTTACGAAAGACTAATAATGTATTTTTGGTGGATGATTATTGGCTTTCAAGTGGTCTGGTTTGCCTGTGCATGGGGCATCAGCCATCAATACCCTTTGTTACCATTACTGCTAAGTTTGGTCTATCTTAATACCTTCATGTCAAAGCAATCGGATAAGAAAGCTGCTTACCTTTTTTTAGGAAAATTTCTTATATTGGGCTTTATTGTTGATAGTCTGATGGGTGCTTTAGGTTTGATGACTTTTATGAGTTCTTATCCACAACCTCTTGAATGGGTTCAACCCTGGTGGTTATCTTTCATCTGGCTATGTTTTGCCGCTAGCGCCAAATCATCATTCTCGTGGCTTGAAAAACGCCGACTGATTGCCGTCATTTTAGGAGTGATTGCAGGGCCAATCGCCTATTTATCCGGACAAAAATTCGGGGTTTTTATGGATATCAAACCTCTTGGTTTTATTCTTCTAGGTATTTTTTGGGGAGCCATAATGTGGCTTCTCATAAAACAACTTCCCTCCCTACCGAATCACCTACAATACAAGAATGAATGAGCTCCACATGAAAAAAGGAATTGATATGTTACCCAGAGTGCTACTTGGTCTTTTTGTCATCATCGCATCGATGGGGCCATCATTTGCGGCAGATGATTGGCCGAACCATAAACCCATTCGTCTCATTTCTGTATTTCCTCCTGGCGGCTCTGTTGACGCTGTCGCAAGGGTCTTAGCCCCAGCTTTACAAGCAGAACTCAAACAAACATTGATTGTTGAAAATATTGGTGGCGCGTCAGGTGTTATCGGTACAAATGCTTTATCTCACGCAGATGCCGATGGATACACTTTCGCTGTCGTGTTTGATACCCATGGCGTCAATCAAGCACTGAAAGATAAAATGCCGTACGACACCTTAAAGGATATCGCCCAAGTCACTCTGATTGGAACCTCTCCGATGCTGATTGCAGCAAGTAAAAAATCGGGTATCACCAGCTTCAAAGAACTTACCCAAGCATCAAAATCAGGAGCCCCATTTAACTATGGATCGATTGGAACCGGAAGTCTTGGACATCTTGCCATGGCCTCTTTGGCAAAAAAACTAAAATTTGAATGGACGCATATCCCTTATCGTGGCGGTGGCCCTCTGATGGCTGACGCACTCGCTGGTCATATTGATATAGCAGTGGGCTCACTCTATTTAATTAAACCCCATGTTGATACTGACCGTGTTATTCCTCTGGCGATTACTAGTCCAAAAAGAAGTAAAGAATTACCCAATGTACCAACTATCTCTGAAAGCGGCTTTCCCGGATTTGATGCGCCAGCATGGTGGGGAGTGATTGCCCCAATCAAAACATCTCCAGAGATTATTGCAAAAATGAATCAAGCGATAGTTACCGTTCTTAAAAAACCAGAGATTTCAAAAAAATTGAATGACCAAGGGATTGATCTCATCGCTGGTGGCCCAGAAGTATTTGACCCTTTCTTGAGAAAGCAAATGAATACTTGGGGTAAATTTGTTAAAGAAAACAAAATTAAAGAAGAGTAAAGTAAATCAATGTCCTTATTGAAAGAAAAACCTTATCTTGTTCAAGTGGCCGCAGCAGTGGCCATTTTTGCGTTAATCTTTGGTGTACGTCAATCCGTGCCGATGTTTTTCAGCTCCATCAATAATCACACTGGACTCGGAATCGTTGCAGTTAGTTTAGCCTTCGCTTGTGGCCAACTCGCTTGGGGGACGTTTCAACCCATCGCTGGAGCTATCTCGGATAAGTACGGTACAGAGAAAGCTTTACTGATTGGCATTGCCATGTGCGTTACTGGCACCCTTCTCATTCCTTATGCGACTTCACAATTTGGACTAATTGTGACCATCGGAATTTTATCGGCAGGCGGCGCAGGTTTTGCCGGAAATTCAGTGCTCATGTCGGCAGTGAATCGGTTTGTTCCTCCCGGTAAAGGTGGGATGTATGCAGGTTTTGTCAATGCCGGTGGGTCATTGGGTCAATTTATCATGGCGCCCATGGCCGGTTGGTTAATTGTTAGCAGCGGTTGGGAAAATGGCCTGACATATATCGCTCTATTTTGTTTAATTACTGTTCCTTTGTCTCTCTTATTGCGTGGGAAAAAAGTCGCCCCCATCATCGACCCTCTTGCACCACCACCGCCTAACTTTCAACAAAGTATTGTATTAGCCTTTCGCACACCTAGCTATTTAATGCTCAACGCTGGATTTTTCGTCTGCGGCTTTCATGTGGCATTTATCGCTACCCATATGCCAGGTGTGATTGACTTATGCGGCTTACCGCCAACATTTACCGGCTGGGCGCTGGCTACCATCGGATTATTTAATATCATAGGCAGTCTTGGCGCAGGATGGATCACGACAAAGATACCCATGAAACTTCTTCTCAGTTATATCTACGGCGCTCGTGGCCTCATTGTCGTTCTCTTCTTATTGAGCCCTAAAACTGAGTTGACCGTGCTTTTATTTGCGGCAACTCTTGGATTAACGTATTTATCTACGGTTCCTCCAACAGCAGGCTTAGTAGCAAAAATGTTTGGGCCAAAGTATATGGGCACCCTGTTCGGTATCGTTCTTTTTACCCACCAAATTGGTGGCTTCTTAGGCGCCTATTTAGGCGGTAAAGTCTATCAATCTACTGGCAACTATAACTGGGTCTGGTACATGGATATTATGCTTGCTGTCTTTGCTGCTCTGATCCATATTCCTATCCAAGAAAAAGCTGTCAATTACTCAGCCCCAAAAACTGCTTAACTAGCGCTGAAGACGCTTTGTGATGGCAGAAATAATGGGCTTGGCTTCATCAGTCAAGTATGAGCTTAATTTGGCCCATGGAATGAGTACCGATGGTGTCCCTGCAGCGTAGGCTGCCACTTCATAAGGACTAAAGGAGAGCTCAAGCCCATCTTGATAAAAATTCCAATGGTCAATTCGTACAATCGAAGGTATGACCTCTTTGGGAGAGTTGATGAGAATCATGTCAGGTACGCTTTGTAGTAAGCCGAGATACGCCTGATTGGCCACAAAGCTTTGCCAGGATCCTTGCAAAATATCCGAGGTCTTCAGTTCTCGCCCCTTAGAGATGGACCAATGCGCATGACTCAATACTGAATTACCGTGGGCCCCAAAGCCATTAAAATAATAGATCGCTTCCAAACTCAATAGATCAGACCCTGAATCTTCTAATTTCAGCCATAAAGATGTGTCCATATCTTTTTCATTGAGCGCCGTTTTTTGACTCCCTCCTATTTTTTTATATTTCTGCACAATCCATTGATTAATCAATTGAGCCAGTATCCGATCATCAGCAGATAACTCATCTAGCTCAATTTGTGGATAAATCAATTGATGCTGTGTTTTTTTAATCCATTGTGGAACCGCCTGAGTATCAGCTGTCGTAATGCCATAACGAGCTACTGAAAACACTTTCCAATTTTTCCGAATAATACGGATAGGCAACTCTTCGATACGACGCTCGTACTCATACTTTGCGCATTGTGCGAAATCTGCTGATTGGTAATTAATCCCTTCAACATCTCTCAAACATGCTTGAGGCCAATAGTTAAGCCATTGTCGTTGACTATTGAGGTAGGTAACACGATTCGAAGGAGATAACAGTCGGTAATTCTCTTGATACAGTTTACCCATCTGTGTATCTAATGCTGAGGTGGTCGCATCACGACAGATAAATCGATCGATATCTCTCGTGACTTGACGATCCCCACAGTCAAAACTCGCTCCCTGTGAATGCACAGAAAATAAAACCATCCAACCGCAGAAAATAAAATAAGAAAAAGG
>CANJBQ010000036.1 GCA_947472645.1 Burkholderiaceae bacterium | reverse complement strand
GAATCGTACGATCTGAAATGGGTCAAGGGACTCGAACTGGACTTGCTCAACTAGTTGCAGAAGAACTTGAGTGTGACTGGAAAAAAGTGATTACTGAATCACCTACCCCTGGTCAAAGCGTCGCACGCAAACGTGTTTGGGGCGAAATGAGTACTGGTGGTAGCAGAGGTATTCGTATCTCTGAAGATTATGTCCGTCGTGGAGCTGCTGCTGCTCGTGTGATGCTCATGCAAGCTGCTGCTAACACTTGGAATGTTCCAGTGACTGAATTAAAGGTAGATAAAGGCATCATTACCCATACTCTATCTGGTCGTAAAACCAGCTACGGGAAAGTCGCTGAAGCGGCTTCAAAAGTTACCCCTCCAGATCCAAAATCGATTACCCTAAAAGATCCGAAGATGTGGAAAATTGCCGGTAAACCATACGCTCGTTTAGATACCGCTAATAAAACAAATGGAACAAAAGTGTTTGGTGTTGATCTGCAATTACCAGGCATGCTCTGTGCAGCTGTCAAAGCTTGCCCCGTATTTGGTGGAAAAATTGTTAGTTATGATGAGTCGAAAATCAAAAACCTACGTGGGGTTAAAGGTGTCGTTAAAGTAAATGATAGTACCGTAGCAGTTGTTGCAGATACTTATTGGCGGGCCAAAACCGCTCTTGAAGCTTTGCCAATTATTTGGGATGAGGGTAAAGGCGCTAATACTTCTAGCCCTGATATTGAAAAAATGTTGCGTGACGGCTTAGAAGAAGCTGGGGACTTTTGGCAACGTAAAGAAGGTGATGCGCCAGGAGCTATTCAAACTGCTGCCAAAAAAGTGGAGGCAGTTTATTTCACGCCCTATCGCGCTCACGTCAATATGGAGCCAATGAATGCGACCGTTCGTATTGCTGCTGATCGAGCTGAGGCTTGGGTACCCACCCAAAATGGAGAAGCTTCTCACGCAGCTTTAGCCGAAGCCACAGGGCTTGCGTTGGATAAATGCGAAATTTACAAACTCGACCCTGGAACTGGACTCGGTCGGCGTGGTGGTACTCAAGAATATGTGAATCAAGCGGCTGCAATCGGTAAACAATTTCCAGGTATTCCCATCAAAATGATGTGGAGTCGTGAGGAAGATATGACCCATGATTTCTACCATCCAATTGCTATGGCAAAGATGTCTGCTGGGTTAGATGCTAACGGCAATCTGACTGGGATGCATATCAAAGTAGCTGGACAATCCATCAATGCAACCCTCAATCCATTGGCAATCAAAAACAACAAGGATGTTCGACAGCTTCAAGGTTTTTATTCGGAGCCAGGTGACGCTCAGTTGGGTTACGAATTCCCTAGCTTACTGACAGAATATGTGATGAAAAATACCCACGTTCCAGTAGGCCCGTGGCGAGGTGTTAATACTAACCAAAATGGTCTCTTTATGGAATGCTTTATGGACGAATGTGCCAAAGCGGCAAATAAAGATCCGTTAGCCTTCCGTCAAGCACTCATGCAAAAATATCCAAAGCACCTCGGTGTTCTCAACGCTGCGGCTAAAAAAGCGAACTGGGGGTCTCCACTACCAAGTGGCGTTCATCGAGGTATTGCCCAATTTATGGGTTATGCCAGTTATTCAGCTTGTGTTGCCGAAGTCTCTGTAAAAGGCAATATTGTGCACATTACTCGTCTCGTATTCGCACTTAATTCGGGACATGTGGTTAACCCATATTTAGTCCGCGAGCAGATTGAAGGTTCCGTGGTGATGGCTTTAGGCCCCATTTTTAATCCTGAAATTACGGTTGAAAATGGTCGTATCAAGCAAACTAATTTTGATAGCTATCCATTACTGAAATTGGCATCAACCCCTAAAGTAGAGTCTGTTTTAGTTCCGACAAATGATTTCTGGGGCGGTGTTGGCGAACCAACAATTTGTGTAGTAGCGCCGGCTGTTATCAACGCTATCTCAAAGGCAATTGGACGCCCACTCAGAAACTTCCCACTTCATAAAGAAAATCTTTCTTTAGCGTAAGGAAGTTTTAAAGAATAAAAGAGCCGCGTAAGCGGCTCTTTTACCTTCTAATGGAAGGACCATCCCAGACCATACCTTCAGAACGTTTTTTTAAGAACAGTTCAAGGCCTCTTAACTCAGGACTACCTGAAGGTGGAACAAGAGCTTGAACTCCGGAATAACAAGCTCTAAGCCTTCGATCAATACTTCCCGCGGTTTGCCATGATTGTCGATAAATCGGAAAGCCTGTTACAAAGGCCGGGCTAATCACATCGGACCTCAACTGAATACCAATTTTTTGATCATGGCATTGTGTGCATGCCAGATTTAATCGGCCTTGACGTTTTATATAGATTTGAGCGGCAAGATTGATCTGTTCCTGCCAAGCTTGTCGTTCAACGGGATCATGAGGTGCTGCAATATGAATACGTTGACCTTTTGCTGCGTCTGATAAAGCAACGGAGATAGCTAAAACCTCGCTGCTGTCATTAGTCCATTTTTGAGCTGATTTTCTCGATAAACAAACGCTAATTTGGTCTTCTATATTCAGAAGCTGTCCCTTGCTGGAAGGGCTAGATTTCCATTTAGGGAATTGCACGACGGCACCAGCCATAGACGACATTTTGCCATGGCATTCTTGACACTTAGCGGCCCAAACTTCATTGCCTTGATCAATCCATAAACTTAATGGATTTGACGTTTCATCTTTTCCTAAAGCGAGTAATTCTGCAGGCAGAAAAGAATTTCCCGATAACCGTTGAGATTGGGCACTACTCGTAAATGAAGAAACCATAGCTAGGCATAAAAAGATCAATAAACTTTTCATGCGCTCATTAGCAATTTTTCAGCTCGACCCTTTACGCCACGGTCGTCTTCCCATTCCACAGTGATCATAGAACCACCTGCAAGGACCGTCACAAAAACACTAAACAGAGGGTTCGCTGCAATTCCGGTTCCGAGTTCAGCTTGAAGTAACACTTCTTGATTAAGTCGTATGGATACTTTCTCAATAATATTTTTAGGAATCCGCTCATTACCACCATCACCAAGGCGATAACCAGTTTCCATAGGGTGTCCAATTAAAACCTTTACTTCAACCTGTTGCCCAATAGTTGGGGTACCAATCACATTGATACGAATGGGGTGTGGATTTAATGTAGCCATTTTAGGTTGTTGCGTCAAAACAAGCATTTAATGTGACAACCGATGGAATAAAGCCGCTAATTTTTGATCCATCGCTTAACTGTGCAATTACCCAAACATTTTGACTCATCGCTAAACGAATCCTTGTACCCATCCGATAATTTGATTGTGGTTTTGGTAAAGTAACTTTCAATACTAAAGGATTAGGGTTTTCAGGTGCGATAACCTCGAATGATTGAATTAACTTTTGTCCTGGTGCTTGAATTTGAATACTAAAAGGTATGGAGTTGCCCGTATCTGCTAAGGGAGGTAAATCAAGCACAACACCTTCTTGTTTTAAATTTAAGGCTTGTAATTGCTTCTCAGATAGAGATGACGTTTCAACTGCCATTAAACGAGGAGACAAAACTATCCCAATGAGCAAAGTGATTTGCTTTAAAAAAGTTCGCTTTATCAGAAGTTCTTTCATCACTAGTTAATTAATTTAATGTAACTAAAGCATCTACTACCAATTGTATTTGTTCTGGGCTTAACATGGTTTTTATTTGGTTTGGGATGGTTATACCCTCTAAGCTACCATAAGGAGGCATCAAAGTCTCAGGACGAATCTGACGCGCATCCGTAACCCACTGAATCAATTCATTTCGTGAGTACTTCTTTCCAACTCCATTTAAATTAGGTCCAAAATTTCCTTGTTTCTCCTGTTGGTTAGACAGACTTTTAACACCATGATCCATCATATGGCAAGTAACACAATTACCTAATTGGCGACTATAAATAATCTCAAATCCAGCCTTGATAGAGTCAGTAGAGTTTTGACCAAGCGAAACCGAAGACTCAAGTAAGAGCAGTGTCATCAACAATACGGTTTGAAAGTTTTTCATAGGCCATCTTTTATAGTAAGCCTATTTTGCCATTAGTTAGAGAAAATATCTTTTAAGACTTCCAAGGGGGTTTTAGGTCACTTAAACCAGACAATACCTTTGGCATCATCGATAAATAGCCACTTTGGCGCCCAATGACCCAAGCTTGAGCAATATCCACCTGTGGTAGATTACGTGAAGCTAAAAGAGCCTCGGCGGTTGCCAAATCGTTCATTTGTCCCAGTAACACTTGAGAACGCGCTAAAGATTTCATATACAAAGACATCCTTCGTTTTGGATATAACTCCATAAAGAAATCAAATGAATAACGTAATTTTTTTAAGTCCAAGCGTAACTGATGACTTTGCTCTAAATCCCGATTAGGAACTAAAACTTCCCTCATAAAACGGCGATGACGTCGTTTTAAAAGACGGGTGGCAAATGCCTGAGTATCTTCTTCGATGATGGGCTCTGCAGTCGTTTGACTTTCAAGAACTATTTTTTGACGATTTTTCACTTCAGGGTGCGTTACTAAGCTCATCACAGCTTCGGCGAAAGAAATTAATTTTAAAGAATAAATACGACTGCCAAAGGTTGCTAAAGCTTTTATGTGAGCTTTTTCTCTTTGATCAAAGGTAAATTTTTCTAACTCTTTAATCTCGGGCTGGTTTGGGAAAGCTTCTTTAATTAATTGTAGTGACTCATGGGAAAACACATCCCAATTTCTAGCATCACCCAGCGAATTAGCTAAATCTCTCCAAGTAGTATTCCATTGGTGAACAAAAGCCATTGGTAAAACTGGCGAAAAGAGTTTAATAGCTGAACGAATTCTCCGCATTGCAACTCTTGCTTGATGAATATATTCATCATCGTCATCCCGCAAAATACCAACATCATTCACCTGTAGATGATTTAAACACTCCAGACAAATTCTCTCAAAACTCTGTATTGGAGTAGCTTTGGGATCAATATCTAGGTCAGGTGGCTTAACTGGAGTAGGAGTTATATTTTTAAATAGCTTATAACCTCTTTCAGCTTTAGATGCCGCACTTGGATGCAATCTTACGCGTCGGCTCAGGACTCTAGCTAGGCCAAATAAAGTAACGGGGTTACCTTCCTTTAACTCTAACTCAACCTCGCTAATCGGCTCCTCAAATAATTGGTTGTCGCGCCGAGTAACAATCATTCCTTGATCAATCGCAATTTCAATTGTGGCGCCACGAAATAAGACTTGCCATGAACGTCTAGTGAAATCTGTCGTAAAAATTGGTATTAATTGAGGGGCTAGTAAGGTCATCTTCTGAGCAATGACAGGATCATCAATCAGTGTTTGGAAATCAAATTGCCCCTGAACTGTTGCTGCTTCCCATTCAGATCGACTAGATAGCCCACCAGAATTCGTATGATTGATTTTTAAAGTTAACAATAGCTTTCTTAAAATCTTACGCTCACGCACAGCAATCCCTTGATGCATGAGAGAAAGCTCTGGTGTGTCGTAATAAATGTTGTACAGTTTTTGCCGCTTTCCAGGAACTAGCAGCAATGGATGCTCTAACAGCAACGGAAGCTCCTTTGCAGAAAAGGTAAGCTTTAGTTCGGTTTCGATAGCCACTGTAAGTATTTTGCCTCTATGATAATTTTTAATTTAATATCGCTATTTTAATCTTTTAGCAATATAAATACTATCAAGTTTAATAATTAATTCCTATCAATGAATACATAAAATTTATTTTTTACCCAAACCTAAAGAATCGACCATCACCCGAAAAACTTCTGTGTTATCCATAAAGCCTTTTATTTTTTCTGCGCCAGGGCCCATCGCACTGAGCAAAGCATCATCTACTGTATGAACACCAACATCACTTGCGACGGGTAAATTACCGCCAACTAAGTAAGCATCATCAAATTGATCTTTATATTTCGGATTAGCAATAAATGTCTTACCAGACGCATCTTTGACTGCTGGTGTAAAAGTTCCATCTAACTTTGGACGCATGGTTTCGTAATGATCTGGATAATTAGCATATTGAAAAACAATACGGTTTGTGACATCAATTTTTTCAGGATAACCTTGCTGATTTGCCTTTGGATAGTTTGGAAATCCAGCTTCTGCATAGATTCCAACTTTTTCTCTTAAAGCGCCATTTTTTGCATCATTAATGACTCCCATAATGGAACCACTGTGAGTATGGTCAGGCGTCACAATGACTAAAGTATCCTTATGCTTAAAAGCATAATCTTTAGCAATCTGCACAGCATTACTGAGCATAATAGTATCAAAAGCAGCGCGCTCCCAATCTAGAGGGTGGTTAAATTTATCGATCAAAGCCGCTTCGACCATCAAGAAAAATCCATCTTTATTTTTGGATAAAACATTAATTGCTGACTGTGTCATCTCAGTTAAGTCAGGTTGGTCAGGATATTCATTCACTGTATTTTTCTTTAAAAACAAACGGTCTAATGCACCATCCATATTGTCATCATGAAACATACCGAATAATTTTTTTGAATCGCCGCGCTGATTTGCTGCGAGTAACTCTGTACGATTTTTAACCATCGTATAGCCATCATTTTCAAACAACCTAAATAAATTATTATTGTCTTTTCGCTTTGATTTAGGGTCGCTTTGGGGTAAAAAATAGGCACTTCCACCACCTAAAATAACGTCAATATTCTTTTGAAAAAGTTCATCTGCAATATACTGCTTATCTGCCCTCCTTCGAGTATGAGCGACTAACGCTGCCGGTGTCGCATCCTGAATTTCAGCATCAGAAACAATTCCAACGCTCATTTTTGTTTTACGTTTAATTAACTCTACAATCGTTTCAACCTTCGGATGTGCCAAATTGTCGGTTGCGCGTGAAGCGTAAACACCTAAAGCATTCACTGATGATTTATGCCCCGTAGCATATGCGCTCATTGAATTAGCAGAGTCAGTAATTAATGAATCGGCTCCAGATGTTCCAATCATCGCTGAATACGGCATATCATCAAACGATAACTTTCCCTGAAATTTACCTTGAATAATTCCTTTAGAAAGGATTCTGGCAGCGGTCCGGTTAGCAATGGACAAGCCGTCTCCAATAAATAAAATCACATTTTTAACTTTGCGGGGGCCAGTTCCATAAACATCCCACTCGACCTGTCGCGTCATACTTTGATCAGATTCAGCTCCAGCACTGAATCGATAATTGCCCTCTTTCAAAATACTGACATTTCGCCAAACAAGAGAGCTGCCTTTGCCACTTTCGTTTTGAATATACTCTGGCTTTGTAGAGATAGTCTTAGCAATTGGCTCACCATTGAGCATCACTTTCGCATCTTCTGGATTGATTACCTTTTCATACTCAACCTTTAAGTCAAATTTAGAGCCTACTAAAATACTAGCCTGGTTAAGGGGGTAAATAACTACTGCATAACTTTGAAAGGTGCTAGCACTGAATATCGCAATCAGTGATAATTGAATAAGTTTCTTTAATTTCATAGACTTATTTGATAATCTCATTATTACTCCACATTTAATTCAAACAAAAATTCATCTTATCTCATCAATATGACGATTCATTAAAAATAGAACTCTAAGAAAGTAACTATGAACCTTCCTGCGTTTTCTCTCCTCATTGTGTCTTTGGCTTTAGGAGCCTGCACTTCGCAATCTCCTCTGAATAAAGCCACGGAAAAACTATCTGACCCCAAGCCACTTACCTTACTCATTTCTATTGATGGTTTTAAACCAGAGTACCTTCAAAGAGGACTCACGCCCAACTTACTGCACTTAGCGAACTCTGGAGCTACAGCACAAGGTATGTTGCCCTCCTTCCCCTCAATCACGTTTCCGAATCATTACAGTATGGTTACAGGTCTTTACCCAGATCATCATGGTATCGTCAATAACAATATGAAAGATCCAAGAATTAGTGAGCCTTTTAAATTAACATCCCGAACTGCTGTAACTAACTCCGCCTGGTGGACAGACGCAATCCCAATTTGGGTAAGTGCCCAACGACAAGGCCTTAGAAGTTCAACCTTATTTTGGCCAGGTAGCGAATCGAAGATTCAAGGAATACAACCTAACGATTGGCTGTTTTACGATAAAAATATGAGCGCTTCAGTAAGAGTATCCAATTTACTAGAATGGCTCCATCGACCAAAAACAGAGAGGGCTGATTTTGCAACGCTCTATTTTGAAGATGTTGATTCTATGGGGCATCGACATGGTCCAAAAAGTAACGAGTTAAACATGGCGCTTTCACAAGTAGATTTAGCGATTCATCAATTAATCACTGGACTCAAAGATGCGGGACTTTACGATCAAACAACTCTCATTATCGTTTCAGACCACGGTATGGCTGAAGTTCCATCGGAAAACCAAATACGGCTCAAAAATCTATTGGGCAACTTCTCTGAATATAGCGTTGAATGGCAAGGCCCTTTGGCTGGAATAAATCTTAATGGCAACTTTGAAAATCTTCTTCTTAGCGCACTGAAACAAAGTACGCATATGCGTTGTTGGCCCAAAAAAGAAATTCCCGCTAAATACCATTTTGGCACTCACCCCAGAATCCCAGATGTCGTGTGTCTTGCAAATTTAGGCTGGACCATAACGGAAGGAGTTTCTCTGTTCAACATCCCCGGACAACACGGGTTTGATCCAGAACTCCAAGAGATGCATGGAATCTTTATTGCTGCTGGCTATAGAGTTCATAAAGTAAAACTAAATACCTTTGAAAACATAGAAGTCTATCCATTTGTATGCCAATTACTCGGAATCGTACCCGAGAAGAATGACGCTCAAGATATCCTTTTTAAAAAAATTATTCGATAAATCATCCTCAAAAGAATTTGTGGCAATGACTTGGTATTTTAAGTTTTTAACTCTTCACACCATGTGGTAGAGAATTTCTTTGAGATTTTTATATCTTTATAAATAGGTGCATTAAACTCTACTTTTAAGGAAAAATATGACCTATCAATATCACTCTTATGAACCGAACAAAGGTCATGGCCTACCTCATGATCCTTTTAATGCGATTGTAGGTCCAAGGCCCATCGGTTGGATTGCTAGTCAAAGTAAAGATGGCATGCTTAACCTAGCACCTTATAGTTTCTTCAATGCTTTTAATTACATTCCACCAATGGTGGGATTTTCTAGTACGGGTTTAAAGGACTCTGTTACGAATATCGAACAAACAAAGGAGTTCACTTGGAATTTAGTGACCTTTGATCTGGCGCAACAAATGAATGCTACCTGTGCGGCGGTTCCACCAGAGGTAAATGAATTTGAACTCGGGGGATTAACACACCTTGCTTCCACTGTTATTCAAGTACCAAGGGTCGCTGAAAGTAAAGTATCTTTTGAATGTAAGTTATCGCAGATTATTCAGCTACAAACCGCCGCTGGTGAAAAAATTAATACCTGGCTAACCTTGGGCGAAGTTGTAGCAATTCATATTGCAAAGGATCTTTTAAAAGATGGCCTCTATCAAACTGCCGAGGCAGACCATATTCTTCGTGGAGGAGGTCCTGGTGATTATTTCAGAATTGGGCCACAACAATTATTTAGAATGTCGAGGCCCAAATAAGCTCAATTAGTTAATTTGCTGTATTCCGCAAAGTAACCATCCAGTATTACCAGAGATAGGTTTAGTCCAGTTCCATACTTCAGCAAAGTCTTCCGCTGAGCCATTAATCTCTTCGCGGATAGAACCTGAGAAACGAACACTGGCAAGAAACTCATTGTTTTCCTCTTCTACCGCTAAAAGATCAGCTGCCAAAGTTAATACTTGTGTACTGCTAATGGCCGACTCACGAGCCAACATATCTTTCCTTAGAAGAGTAAACAATTCAGGTGTTGTGTACTCTTTTAGTACATTTAAATTCTGCTGATCAGATGCCTCTTGTAATTGCAAAAACAAAGTTTTAGCATTTTCTAAAAAAGTATCTTTATCAGTAAAAGCCTGTGGTGTTAATGCGGCGTGAATCGGAGAATTTAGTTTGTTCTCTGAGGCTTCAGGAATTAGAGGTAATTGATTTGACGGCGCCATGACCGTTGCTGTTGAGGCTGGCGGTGAACTTGTAAAAGTCTGACTTTCCTGAGCCGTATTCGCACTCCATGGCGCAGAACCAGCTGGACTAGGCGACATCATTGAAGTGATATTTTTACTAGCAAACTTTCTAAATAACCATAAGCCGATAAAAACTAAAGCGCCTATCATTAAAATATTAGAGAACATCGAAGCCATACCCTCTCCCATACCCATATGAGAGAATAAATAACTTAAACCAATACCAGCAGCAATACCACCCAAAATACCACCCACACCACCAAATCGACTAGGTGCGGGAGTAGGTGCCGCAGCGCTTGGTGGAGTTGTTGGCTTTGGTGCTGCATTTACTGGAGGAGCAACTGGTTTTGGTGGCAAAGAATTTTGATTGCGAGAAATAGTATTAGACTGTTTTCCAATACTTGATCCTCCACCCATACGCTTGGCATCAGCATCATGTGTTGCCAATAAAGAAATGCTGAACATCATCAAAAATAATGTTTTAACAATTATCAATTTCATGAATTTCCCTAGTTATTAAACTTATTAATCTAATTAGATACCAAATCAGAAGAGTTGTCATCTTATAACCATATTCTAGGTATAGGCTTTGTACCTTTCTATAAGAATATCCGTAAAAATTACCCATATTCGTATTACACTAACCTACTATGGAAATCAAATAACCTATCCTAACCCCTTGAAAAAAATCATTAAATTCTTATTGCTTGCGTTAGCGTTACTCCAGTCATATTTTTTTGTTCAAGTTGTATGGCTCAGCAATATCAACCCCAGAAGTAGTGCTTTTATGTCAGCAGAAAAAAATCGCCTACAAAAAATATATCCTAATTTTCAATTGCAGTATCGATGGAAAGATTACAAAAATATTTCTATTCATATAAAACAGGCCGTCATCGCTTCTGAAGATGCTAATTTTACTCAACATGATGGCGTTGATTGGGACGCCCTCGAAAAAGCAGCTAAAGAAAATGTAGCTCATGGAAAAGTCAAGCGAGGTGGTTCAACGATTACCATGCAGCTTAGTAAAAATCTTTTTCTTTCTGCAGATCAAAGTTACTTACGAAAGGCACAAGAAATGATCATCACAGGGATGATTGAACTAGTGATGAGTAAACGTCGAATTCTTGAACTTTATCTCAATATTGCAGAATGGGGAGTTGGGGTATTTGGCATTGAGTCGGCCTCCCAACACTATTTTGGAATTTCTGCTTCCCAATTATCTCGAGAACAAGCTGCATGGCTGGCAGCGATTCTGCCAGCGCCAAGAAGATTTGATCAGATGCGCAGCTCAACATGGGCACAACAAAAAGAAAGCATCTTGTTACAACGCATGCCTATGGTAAAGCTACCTTAGTTGTTCAAACTGTTACCCAATGTAGACAGGCTTGGGTTGACTATAAAAACTTTCTAAGACATGGTAAGGAATCTGAAAGTTCTTTTCTTGAAAACTAGCATGAGCAATTCCGTGCAACATTGAAAAATGTTTATCTGGGTGCGGTAACTTAGCAAAAAAATCTAGAACATCACTAAATGATGCAATACCATCATATTGTCCACGCATGATAAGAATTGGTAAATTCAACTTTTCTGGATCCACTAGCGGTAAATTAGCCGACATGTCTAGATAAGTTCCGGTAGGCATAGAATCGTCCAGAGCTGTTACAGCATCCGCAAAAGCTGTCACTACCTTAGGGTCTGCTGTACCAGGATGATCTCGAGTGAAAACACTTTCAATCATGGCATGATTTACCGGTCTTCGATTAGACGATTGCCAAAGTGCTAAACGCTTTTTTCTCTCAGTTAAAGTTGGACTATCTTTACCTGTCCAAACAAAGGCGTCAAGAGCTAACCTACCTATTTTCCCAGGGTTATTTTGTGCATATAACGCAGCCTTTAAGCCCCCGGAAGATACGCCGTAAGCGTAGATTGATTTTTCACCAGTAATACGCGTTATTTCATTAACAACACTCACCAAATCATCTGCGCCATTAGCTACATTAAAGTTAATATTTCGAGTTTTATCAGAACGGCCATAACCTTCATTATCAGCACACCACGTGTCATATCCAAGACCTGAAAAATAATTCATCACTGACATCTCGGGAGCCCCGGGGACATTTAAATCAAATGTCGGCGTACCCGCCATAGAAGATCCATGCACAAATAAAATCGTCCCTTTATAGTTTTTTAAATTGGCGTTCTTTCTCCATAAATGAATCCTGACCTCCCCCCCATCAACCGGTTTATTGACCCAATAGGTTTTGCCCAGCACATTTTTATAGGCATCATTTTTTTGAGCTTGTGCAATCGAACTAATGAATGCTCCGCCGATAAGTCCTGATAGTAATAATACTTTTCTTCTGAGTTCTGAATGCATGATTTCTCCTATTAGTTTTAATCAATTTTTATATTACCTTTGGCAAATAACGCCTGCCATCGTAAAGTTTCTTGTTTTATAAACTGCGTGAAATCCGTAGAGTTGTCACCTACTGGCTCAAGACCTAAATCATTAAAAGTTTTCATAACCTCGGGATCCTTTAAAGAATTTTGAATACTTCGTTGAATAAGATTGACCCGATCTATGGATGTCGATTTGGGAGCGGCAAGCCCAAACCAATTTTTCAGAGTAAAGCCTGGAATACTTTCTGCAACTGTAGGAACTTCCGGCAAAATGGATAGGCGTTTAACATCAGTTGTAGCTAATGCTTTAAGACGCCCTGACTTCAGATAAGGTAAACCAATGGCAATGGCCTCGAAAGTCAGTTGAACTTGTCCACCGATCACATCAGTAATACTAGGCGCACTTCCTTTATAAGGAACATGAATCATTTTTATTCCTGCTGACTCATTAAATAACTCTCCAGCCATATGCGGTAAACCACCATTACCGCTCGAGGAAAAATAAACTTTCCCCGAATTTGATTTAGCATAGCTAATTAATTCAGGAACATTTTTAATCGGTAATTGCGAATTCGTGAAAACAATAAAAGGGGATGATGCTACTTGGGTGATAGGTTGAAAGTCTTTTTGTACGTTATATGGCAAATCTTTCACAAAGGCTGGCGTAATACTAAAGTTTCCCATAGTGCCTAGAAATAGGGTATACCCATCAGGTTCAGCGCCGGCAACATACTGCATACCAATAACGCCACCAGCACCCCCTTTATTTTCGACAATAACGGATTGGCCTAACTCTTTCGACATTTTGGGTGCTAAGACACGCGCCATAGTATCAATAGCCCCACCAGGGGGAAACCCGATCACAATATGTATAGGCTTATTAGGATAGGTTTGTGCTTGAACATTGTTCAAAATAAGCAAGGAGCACAACAAAACAAATCGCCTTACCCAATAATGATGATGCGCCATTCTGTCTCCTATAATGATAATATACTGGCTTTGTTTTCATATAATAACAAGCAAAGCTCATCAGAATCATAAGACAAATAGCATTGGAGATTAGTCGTGGCTGAGCGTATTGAGTTATATGCTGGAACTGCAGGTCATTCCGTCTGGTTTAGCAATGACCTTGGCGAGCATTTTATTCACCCTAATAGTCATTCAGGCCTCTATCTTGAAGCGCGCACATGGTGTTTTTCGAGTCACTCCAAATCCCCCAATGAACTACTCGCCGGAACAGATATGGGTATTTTTGTCTGGAAAGAGTCAACTACCCGTTGGAGTTTAATCGACTCACCGATGACCGACGTTTGGGCGATTACCCAAGATCCTGACGATCCCGATATCATTTACGCAGGAGCAAGACCCGCCAAAATGTTTCGCTCTATGAATGCAGGAAAAACCTGGGAGCATCTCTATATCGAAGGACTTGCCGATTTTTCGGACATCAATATGGGGCCTACAAGATTTACGCAAATTCTATTTGATCCAATCGATCAAGGAGCAATTTGGGCAACTGTTGAAATCGGGGGTATCTTTCAAAGCACTGATCATGGAAATACCTGGCAAGCCAAGATCAATGGCCTTGAATCCATTGATGTGCATGGTATATGGATTACACAAAAATCTTCTGATGAAAAAATTATTTATGCCACGACCAATCGTGGTCTTCATCGATCGCTTAATAACGGAGAATCCTGGGACTTTGTGCTTCTAAATTCTCCTTGGCAATACACTAGAGGAATTACCGGCCAAGTGAATGATCCTTCTATTATTTGGCTGTGTAATGGGAATGGTCCTCCAGGAGACACAGGTAAGCTCTTAAAAAGTATAGATTATGGCTACACTTGGCAAGAAGTAACACTTCTAACAGCTCTAAATAGTACGCCTTGGTGTATTGCTACACATCGTTCAAATCCAGATTTAATATTGATATGCAGTAATTTAGGTCAGGTTTTTAAAAGTCAGGATCAAGGATTGCACTGGAAGAAACTACCTCACGAATTTGGAGAATTACGCGCATTACATTGGAGAACAACCAATTACGAGGATAATAGGCCTGCACACTCAATTACCATTAGACCTTTACCCAAAATATGAACTAGTTACACCTCATGACAAATCATCTATCACCAAAACATGTAATGCTTGTCGTTCCCGAGAATAATACGACTATGCATCAGGAATTATTGGCTTGGTTACCCACTGGATCTACCTGTCATGTGATTCGAGTACCGCGTGGCAAAGGACTACTAACAAAAGAAACCTTACCGCACTACAAAGCATCTACCCTTGATGTGTGTCAAGCCGGTAATGATCTAAATTCTCAGATAGTTGCTTATGGATGTACAGCGGCAGGCTTCATTCTTGGCCCAGAAGGTGATCGGGAAATGGCGCAGAAAATTCAAGCCATTACCAAAAAGCCCGTTGTTACGACTGCTCATTCAATGGTTCAGGCCCTAAAGGAAATTGGGGCGAAAAAGATTTCGTTACTAACACCCTACCAAGATGATGTTAACGATCAACTAAAACTATTCTTAAAGTCGGGTGGTATTGAAGTTCTGCATTTTGACAGTTTTTATGCTCCAGATGTGATTGCACTTGGGAAAATCACTGCCTCTGAAGTTGCACAAAAATCACAAACCCTATTTGCAAATGAAGTTGATGCTTTATTTATTGCTTGCTCCCAACTCCCTACACTAGAAGTCATTGAGCCTCTTACCAAGCAATTTGGAAAACCCGTACTATCATCCATTCAAGTCACCGCTAAGTATTTACAGCTAACTCAACAATAAAGTGCTTATGAAAAAATTATTTCGCCTTTACATAATGATCAGCCTGATGCTAATGGGATCTCTCTCATTTGCCCAATCATCCAATAATGTGTGGCCTCAAAAAGTGATCAAAATTATTGTGCCGTTTGCGCCAGGTTCTTTTACAGATACTGCCGCTAGAGTAGTTGGCGCTGAAATTACCAAACATACTGGCCAAACGGTGATTGTGGATAACAAAGGTGGTGCAGGAAGTACCCTAGGTACAGACGCCGTTGCAAAATCGAATCCCGATGGATACACTTTTTTACTAACAGATAATTCATATGCTGTTTCAGCTGCACTTTATGATAAATTACCTTATCAACCGAATAAAGATATTGTTCAAGTTTCTCTCGTTGCAGAAGCTCCAGCAGTGCTGGTAGGACGCCTGAACCTTCCTCAAAAAAATGTAAGGGAGATCGTCCAATCCGCGCAACAAAATCCTAATGCCTTTAGCTTTGGATCTGGTGGTATTGGCTCTTCTGCACACCTCGCTATGGAGGCTTTTTTAAGTCAAAACAATCTCAAAATGACGCATATTCCATTTAAAGGAATTGCAAGTGCTATTTTGGATGTGGTCGCTGATCGTGTTGATTTAGCCATTGGAAGTGTCGGATCAACAGCGCCTTTTATTAAAGATGGAAAGCTACAAGGTTTGGCGGTAAGTGGCAATCTACGAAATCCTCTTCTTCCCCAAGTACCTACGTTTTCGCAAGCAGGCTACCCTAATTATAAAATGATGTATTGGTTTGGAGTCATGGCTCCAGCGGGCACTCCTGCAGAAATCATTAAAAAAATGAATCATGAAATTTCGTTAGCTATTCAAACACCTCAAGTTATTGAAGTATTTAAAAGTGCAGGTGTGAATCCATCATCAAACTCTCCTACTGAATTTTCTAAATTAGTCAAAGATGAAAGTCAAATGTGGCTTGAAATAATTAAAAAATCAGATATAAAAGCTAATCTTAATTAATTACGCAAGGAATTATAATATGTCTTTTGATCCTTCAGAAAAAGTATTGTTGCAAGCTCCACCCCTATCTTGTGATGCGCACTTTCACGTTTTTGGCACCGCCGAAAAATATCCCTACGGTACAGATTTACGTTACGCTCCTCCACATGCTCCCCTTGAAGAATACTTAAAGCTCGCAAAGCATCTTGGCATTACACGTTATGTATTTGTTCAACCTAGCGCCTATGGGAGAGATAATTCTTGCATGCTCGACGCCATGCAAAAAGTGGGTATTGCACATTGTCGAGGCATTGTTGATATTAATGAAAATACGGCCGATAAAATCCTATATGACATGAATGAAGTCGGCGTAAGAGGAGTTCGAATCAATGTCAGTCCAGTATTTCCTGTCACGCCTGGACTAGCAGATCAATTGAAAATTCGTATCCATACTTTAGCGAAGCGTTGTGCTGAAATCGGCTGGCACCTTGACTTTCTACTGCCAGGTTGGCTAACCGCTGAATTAATGCCAGTCCTAGAAGAACTTGAGCTTCCATTCACAATGGCTCATCTGGGGATGAATCTTGCAAAAGATGGAGTGAATGCCGTAGGCTTTCAATCATTACTGAAATTACTTCAACACCCCAACCGTTTTGCCTATGCAAAATTTACGGGGATTTACCGGATGTCAAAAACCCCAGGATTTATCGATGCAGATCCATTGGCCAAAGCGATTATTGCCGCTGCACCTGATCGAATCATTTGGGGTAGCGACTACCCCCATCTATCTTTTGGTGATAAAAGCTCAGTTGAACTGTTTAACTTACTTGCTCGCTGGACCGATCAAGCAAGTACTCAAAAGCAAATTCTTGAAGAGAATCCAGCACGATTATTTGGCTTTTAAGTCTGAATTTGTTTGACCTGATTAGCTTTTTCAGTTGCAATCGCTATTAAAAATCCGATATCTGTTCCGGTTGATACATATCTGGCGCCCATTTTGACAAACTGATCAACCAGATCAGGCCTGGACGCAAGGCCGCCAACTCCACACCATTTGTGATATTTTTGACATAGGCTAATCGTAAGCTGATAAGCTTCCTTTAATCGTGGATGGTCATATTGGCCTGCAATACCCATGTCTGCAGTTAAATCATTAGTGCCGATGAGAACGATATCGACACCCTGCGTGGCAATAATTTCTTCAGCATGGTCCAAAGACTCCACACTCTCAAATTGAACAATCACCATGGTGTTAGCGTTCATGACCGGATATAACTTTGTCGCGGGGAAAGATCGGTACTCAAGATGAGGAAGTGCGCCAGCAGCAGAGCGCCCCCCTTTAGGTGGAAACTTAGCCGCCGCAACAACCTCTTGCGCCTCTTTCCCATTTCTAATGTGAGGTGCAATAATACCTAAAGCACCAATATCTAAAACTCTTGAAATCCACTCTGGAGAATTAGCTGGCACCCTGACAAATGGTGCCAGTCCAATATTTAAAGCGGCCATACAAATTTGACTCGTCGTCTCTAAAGAAAAGCTGCTGTGCTCTAGATCAATATAAATAGAATCAAACCCTGCAGTCTTAGCAATTTGAGCGATTTCAACACCCTTCACCAAACGTATCGACATGGATGAAACTACTTGATTGTTATTAAGTTTTGTTAATAACTGATTTTGTAAGATATCCCCTGGTTCAATCCCCATCATTTTTCCTTTTATTTATATCTAGTTAACAACATGTTAATCTAACTCACCTCTTACTTTAAATATTTACCCTCAGTAGTGATTACAATTAAACAAATAAAAAGAAATCTTCATGAATAATTCCGTCCTAAAAAAACTCCTAATTCTATCTTTGTCCATATTAAGCTCACTGAGCTTTGGACAATCCTATCCAAATAAATCAGTAACCATTGTTGTTACGTACGCCCCAGGCGGACTTGGTGATATGTTAGCAAGGCAATTAGCTGAGCAGTTAACACAACGCACAAAGCAATCATTTATTGTTGAAAATAAGCCTGGTGCTACAGGCGCTTTGGGATCACGCTATGTAGCGAAATCTAAACCAGATGGTTATACCCTGCTTCTTGGTCAAACTGGTGAAATGGTGATTAATACCCTTGTTTCAAAAGAGCTTGGGTATGATCCGTACCTAGACCTTAAGCCAGTAGCATTAATTGGTGAAGTTCCTTTAACGCTGGTAGCGCCTCTAAGTGCGCCATACAGTACTCTGCCAGAATTAATTCAATATGCGAAGTCACAGCCCAACAAATTAACTTATGCATCATCAGGTACAGCAACTCCAGGTCACCTTGCCGCAGCTAGCCTATGTCAACTCATAGGTGTGAACATGGTACACGCACCATATAAAGGAGCGGGTCAAGCCATGACCGATATTCTAGGAGCTCACGTTGATATGTTTTTTGCTAGCACACCTTCCGTTGTCCAATTTATTGAAGGGAAAAAAGTCAAAGCTTTAGCCATATCCTCCCCAAAGCGTATAAATGTTTTTCCTCAACTACATACCGTAGCAGAAGATATTGGCAAAGACTTTAGTTTTACCCTTTGGGGTGGCATCTTTGCACCAGCAGATACTCCTGAGCCCATCTTACAATCTTTAAATATAATGATTAATTCTATTTTGGTAGAACCCGGTTTCAAAAAACAATTAGAAAATGATGGTATTAATGTCAGACAAAATAGTCGAGAAGAGTTTGCCCAATTTCATCGCTCTGAATTAATTAACTACAAGAAAAGTACTCAATCCATTAATTTAAAAAGCGAGTAATAATTGATGAAAATCGTAATGATTCCTGGCGATGGTATCGGCCAAGAAACAATGTCCGTCTGTAATGATGTCTTAATTACAATTTCTGAAAAATTAGACCTTCATCTTGAACTTTTTCATGAAATCGCTGGTCACGATAGTTTAAAAAAACATGGCTCTACAGTTACAGAACAATTATTAGCCACTGTAAAAGCGGCTGATGGACTAATGCTTGGCCCTATGGCAACTTATGATTTTAAAGATGAAACCATAGGTGAAATTAATCCATCAAAATTTTTTCGTAAAACATTAGATCTTTACGCAAATATTCGTCCGGCTAAAACATATCCTAAAGTCCCGACGAGAATGAATCCTTTTGATCTCGTCGTCGTACGTGAAAATACGGAAGGCTTTTATGCTGATCGGAATGTTGAGTCCGGAAATAGCGAAATTTTAGTAACGCCCGATGTTGGTATTTCTTTAAGACGTATTACACGAGAGTGCTGTATGCGTATCGCTAAGTCTGGCTTTGAATTGGCAATGACCAGAAAAAAACATGTCACACTCGTTCATAAAGCTAATGTTCTAAAAATTACTGATGGTCTATTTTTAGACTGCTGTGCAGAAGTTGCTAAATCTTACCCAGATGTCACAGTAGATGATCACATCGTCGATGCAATGATGGCTCATGTCGTCAGAAATCCGGAACGCTTTGATACGATTGTCACAACAAATATGTTTGGGGATATTTTGTCGGATCTGACTTCCGAGCTATCAGGTAGCCTTGGCTTAGGAGGCTCTTTGAATGCTGGAGATCATTTCGCAATGGGGCAAGCAGCGCATGGCTCGGCACCCGATATCGCGGGTCAAGATCTTGCTAATCCTTTTTCTATGATTACATCTGCCAGTATGCTATTAAATTGGCTAGGGCAAAAAAATCAACGGCCTAATTACCTACAGGCAGCAAAGTTAATAGAATTAGCCACCGAGCAAGCCATAGATGCTTTAGAAGTTACCAAAGACATCGGTGGTCAACTTGGCACGAAAGCCACCGGCGATTGTTTTGTGCGACGATTACGCGCCATGTAGCGACTCCGTTTAACTGATCACGATTTACGTGGAACGGGACTATTCGGTATGGCATTCTCATCCCTGCGAGAAATATAGTCGGCATCACGTTCCATCCAAAGACCCTTCGTTGCTTGTGATGCATTAAAATCCCACTCCTCTGACCAATCACCTAAGTCATAGCCATACCAAGGAGACTCAGGTCTTAGCTCTGGCAAACCTAATTTTTCCCATAAAACTTTAGCATTTTCCATGTATTCTTTTTTCGGTAATGCGAGTGGTGGCATTGGATATTTCATTGTTGCATCAATCAACATGGCTGAATCAATCTCAGGGGTATATTCACTCCTCGGCCCATGACCCATATCACGATAACGAATGATTTGAATGTCATTCGCGGGATCACATCGATACGACATCGCCCATAAAACAGCGTCAATGTTATTCGGGTCAATATCCTCATCAATGGCAATCACATATTTTCCAATAGCCGCCTGCAAGGTCATCGTGCCATTTAAAGCGCGCCAAATTTCAGTTTTGGAGGAACCTTTAAAAAACTGTAAGAAGACCACTTTTCTTAGATTGGTTAAGGCTTCATGAAGTACCACTTTTTTAATACCTTTAATCGATAAACGATTTTTTAAGTGTGATAAGTAAAGTGGTTCATAAGCCAATTTTTTAATGACGCTTGATTCACTTGGTGTTACCTGCGAAATAATCGACATAATCGTTGCTTTTTTACGCCGCGTTATTGCTGTTACAGTCACGGCCATATTGAAATCTTCTAACGCAACATAACCATGTGACTCACCAAAGGGGCCTTCAGGCTCTAAAAATGCCGTATCAACAAAACCCTCAATAACAACCTCTGATTCAGCAGGAATGAGGATATCAACCGTGTGTCCTTTTACCGCACGAATTGGAACGCCCGCTAAACCACCCGCGACAGATAACTCATCAAGGTCGATAGGAAGTTTTTGAGGACCTTGAAAATTAACGAACGGTGGACAGCCAATGACGATGGCGACCGGCATTTTTTCACCGCGCGCTTTGTACTTTTTCCAGTGCTCTAAACCACCGGCACGAAGATTAGCTAACATCATCATTCCAAGGCGAGTTGGTGATTTGATTTGGCCACGATAGGTTCCCATATTCTGAATACCAGTATCTGGATCACGCGTAGTAACACACGCAGCAGTAATATACGGCGCAGCGTCAAAACCTGGAGTTGAAATAGGGAAAGGTATCGACTCTAACCCATTACCAGTTCCCTCTAAATCTTTGCCTTGAATAATCATTTCATGACATGGCGCATCTTTACTATCAACAATCACTGGTGGAATAGGATGCGCGATAGCTTTTTCCCAAGCTGGCCCAATATCATCAAAGCTTGGCACATTCATACCAATCCGGTAAATCTCCGGATTTGCCGCCAAAGCACCAACCACGACATCAATGTCATAACGGCGACCATGGCTATCAACAACATTGGTAAATAAAAAAGCCTTCCTTTTATCCTCTGGGATTCCCCCGCGAAATTGCCATCGCACGAGTGGATGAAGCTCAGTATCTTTGTTAACAGGTGCAGTAATGCGACACAAAAGACCAGCTTGATCCAAACGTTCGATATGCTGACCTAAATCAACATATCCATATTTAGGTGCATCTAAGTTTTTTTTGTCTAGGCTCATTGCTTACTTTCTTCTATAAAATTATTCCGGCTTTATTGGCGTTGGTTTTGAACTCTTTATTACGCTTAAATTTAATGCTTAGGGTAGGATACGATGCAGTAGCATCGGTGAAGTCACTAAAGAACACTCAATCGTGATGATGCAACAATAGCTATTGCTTTGAATTGCGTTTAAGCCTCCTAGTTTTCCTTAGAATACAACAATTTACGAGGATTTCCAATGAACGGATTCCCTGAGACAAGTCAATCAGACTTCCCCTCCCGTAAATGATCTAATAGCCCTCTGAGCTGATTATGGTCAATAGTAAACATCAACTCCAGTAATTCGCCTAACTCCCCCTTAGGGAATCCCTCCCTAGCAAACCATGCTAAATAATGTCCCGGAAGATCTGCCAGTTTTCGTCCAGCATATTTTCCAAATGGCATTTCCCATTTAATGAGCTTGATTAAAGATTCAGGTTGCAAGATGATGTTTCTTTAATGTTAATATGCATTGAGGGAGTAATTTGATGAATCAAAACTTAACTGATTTTTATCCTGGACAGCAACTAAAGCACGTCAAAACTGGCGGACTTTATAAGATTTTACACTTAGCAAAAATTGAAGCCACACTAGAAGATGTTTATGTCTATGAAGCACTAAAAAATCACACTGTTTGGATTCGTCCAAAGGCAGAAATGCAAGATGGGCGATTCATTCCAGATTATTCAATCATCTTAAAAAAATAGGGATTTTTATGCCACTTAAATTTATGGAGCACATTTTAATTCTGACTCACGATCCGGAAGGAACTCGGGATTGGTTTTGTAATAACTTGGGCTTTGTCAGTGGTTATCATCCGGAATTTGGCTTTCCTGTCTATTGGCTATACATCGGTGAACAAGATGTTGTTCACATCGGTAAAGCAAAATTCTCGGATCATCAAAGCACCTATCTAAGCACCCCTCAAGATGATGTAAAACAAGATTATTCCGGTGGAGGAAATTTAGGCTCTGGTCGGATTGACCATGTCTGTTTTAATTGCAGCGGAATGCTTGATTTTGTTGAGCGCTTACAAAAAAATGGTGTTGATTTCAGCGAGCGTAAGGCTCATAATTCCGATTTATATCAACTATTTATGCGCGAGCCCATCAATGGTATTAAAGTTGAACTCAACTTTTCTGCCGAAGAAGCCGTCAAAGCAGGACGCGTACCGAGTTGGACCGATGTTGGTGCCACCAATTAATCGATACCCGTCCGTTTGAAGACTTCTTTGACTTTAGGGCTTTTTAAATAGTCAATCAATTGTTGCGTCTCTTTAGGATGACTTGACGTCTTCATGACTGCACCCGAATACTCCGTATAGTTCTGATAAGCATCTGGAAGTGGTCCAGCATACTTGACGCCTTTTGAAAGATTTAATTTAATCTCTGCAATAGCACCAAAACCAATTTCATTACCCGAACCACGTATAACTCTTTGGATTGAATCATCACCATTGACAAAACGTTCTGTCTTTTTTTCTAATTGATCTACCATACCCAATTTCTGAAACAACTGATCAATATATAAACCTGTAGAGGCTTTGTTATAAATAAGTTTATCGGCCTTCAAAATACTTTCTTTAAAGCTCTGTGGGCTATTCATGAGTGGCTCAGCAGCATCTTGCCGCAACATAATTCCCACACCGCCTTTACCCAATAAAGCCATAGTGCCTTCAACTAACTTGAGTTGATTTTCAGGTTGACTCATTAATTTAGTTGCTGTCAACATCAAATCCCCTGGAGCATTATCAGTTAACTTTTTTTGTAATTGCGGCGCTGTTCCATATTCAATATTTAATCGGTGTCCAGAAATCTGTTCAAAGTCCTTGGCTAGCTCATGAAAAGCGGCCTCAAAAGGCCCACCACTAAAGACTTTTAATTCAGCCCCCTGAGCAAAACTCATAAAAGTGATGAAACCAAGAGTGGCGTACTTTAGAGTTTTTTTCATCATTTTAGAAATGCCTCGCAATTTCAGGATTAAACTGACCGTCAATCAATACAAATAACATCTTACATGGCTTACCCGAGCGATTTGCCCAAGCGTGATTGGTGCCTCTCTCTACTAAAAAATCACCTATTTTCATGAGCCGCTCTTCTTTATCTAAAACGAGGTAAATTTCCCCCTCAAGCACTATTGCATAATCCACGGTCTCCGTACGATGCATTAAGGGATGACCGCCAGTTCGATAGGTTGATGCTTTGTCTGTCCCCATGGCACCAAATGCTGTCTTGGCACCTTCACCATCTAACTTTTTAAGCCAATCGCCTTCAGGTCCAAATTCAATAATACGGACGACACTGCCATTTTTTGGGGGCTCTAATTGCAGTGGTGCACTCGTAGGATCAACTGCGTTATTAACTTGCGCTGGGGTTTCGTGTGTAAGCCATAAATTCGTTAAATAATAGCCCTCACGCTTAGGGTTAGTATGCACAGACGGTGCCGGGCCATCCTCTGTAACAATAGCATTTCCCTCTGAATCATGACCCGTAACAATACGCCTTACATACCCTTTTGGATGTTCCATCTATGTCTCTCTTTCTATACTATTGGATAGTTAAAATGAATTATGCTCTTAGTGTATTTCAAATTTTAAAATACACAGTTATACACATACAGTAAAATTAAACAAAGTTTACTATTAGGAGATTGTATGTATATTCCACACGGTGTTATTCCAGCTGTTCTTTTGCCATTTTTTGATGATTTTTCAATCGATGAGGCTAGTTATCGATCACATTTAAGGGATGTCTCTAGCACACCTGGTATTTCAGCAATAACCACAAATGCGCACGCATCAGAAGTAGCTTCATGTACTTTTGAAGAACAAACTCGTGTTCTTGATGTCACCCTGGATGAAGTTGGATCAACAACTCCCATAGTATGTGGCGTATACACTGAGGGAAGCCTTGAAGCCCAACGTATCGCAAAAATGGCAACTACCCATGGCGCCTCAGCGCTTCTCGTATTTCCACCGGCAATCTACTCTTTTGGTCAACGTCCAGAAATGGCTGTAGAGCACTTCAAACGCATTGCTGATGCGACTGACTTACCACTTATCTTATTTCAATATCCTCTAGCTGGTGGCCAAGGCTATCCAACGAGCACCCTTTTAAGAATTCTTGATGAAGTTCCAAGTATTCGAGCCATCAAGGACTGGTCAGCTAATACACAACTGCATGAGCGACAAATTCGTCTATTACAAAGTAGAACACCGATTGTGAATGTTTTAACAACGCATAGTTCATGGTTGATGAGTTCCATTGTTTTAGGCTGTAATGGCCTTCTATCGGGCAGTGGCTCAGTCATTGCTCCGCTACAAGCCTCTTTATTTGAAGCAATACAAGCAAAAGATCTCGTCAAAGCACAAGCACTCAATGAAAGAATTTATCAAATGACCGAGGTTTTTTATACAGAGCCTTGGGTAGATATGCATAACCGCATGAAAGAAGCATTAGTCTTGTTAGGCAAATTACCTAGAGCAGTTGTTAGACCGCCACTGATGAAGATTTCTGAGGCAGAGATTGGGCGCATCAAACAGGCCTTAATCAAGGCTGAATTATTAAAAGCTTAATATTTCACCACTCCTCTTAAGTATTAATAACGCCTTGTTGATATATTTCATTGATTAATTGATTAAAAGATTGATCGATGAACTCAACATCAGTATTGTTGATGCTTCCACCATTTCTTATACGATCGTCAAAGTTCATTAACATAATTTCTAATTGATCACCACCTATTTGACCACTAAGTCCCTTCATTGTATGAACAATATTTTTTTGTTCCAATAAGTTTCCTTCTTGAATACTTTCAAATAAGTGATCAATAAACTTAGGCGCCTCTCCAATCGCAGACTGAAGAATTTTTTTACTTAATGGGATATTCCCACCAAGGCGCTTTAACATTTTTGGATAATTAAATATCTGCGGATTTTCTTCTTCTGCCTGCACAGTTGATTGCTCAGCTTTAGATAGAGTATTCTTCGATAAATATGCTTTAAATACCTGTTCTAATTGAGAAAGTTCAATTGGTTTAGGAATAAAGTCTTCCATTCCATGACTTAAGAATTTTTTACGATCAGACTCATTGACGTAAGCTGTGACAGCAACAATAGGAATCTTTTTCGAATGATGAGTAGATTCAATTCTTCGTATTTCAGTTGCCGCCTCATAACCATCCATTACTGGCATGCCAATATCCATCAATATCAAATCAACGTCAGGATGTTCTAAATACTGATCCACGCAAATTCGACCATTTCCAGCAATCACTAACTGAATATCAACACTTAAACTCTTAATCATTTCAGAGAGAACTAACTGGTTAGTCGAATTATCTTCGGCAATTAATACCTTGCCAAAATATTGATCATTGAGTTGATTGGAATCTGATATAGAAGTTTGAGCTCCTTCCGCCAATGAATCGGTATCTAAAATTTCCACGGGAATCATCACCCAAAAAGTAGACCCTTTCCCTTCGTCAGACTCCACGCCATAAGAACCCTTCATCGCATCAATGATGCTTCCAACGATTGATAAGCCTAATCCAGTTCCTGTTTGATGGGGACCCGATGCTGGCTTCAATTGTGAGAATGCTTTAAATAAAGAAGGTATGTCGTCTTTTTTAATTCCAACACCAGTATCGATGATTTGAAATTCTAAATGCGCAGATGCACCGTTTCGAGAAACCTCTTTGGCAATGATCTTTACTTCACCTTCATCCGTAAACTTAATCGCATTCATCGTCAAATTCGACAATATTTGCTTCAGCCTTATCGGATCAGTTAAATAAAGTTGTCCTTCAGGCCCCTGCAATTCATAGTGCAGTTGAATATTTTTATTAAGAGCTAACTGAGAATACAGCGTTATCGTCTCTTCTAGCAATTGAGATAGGTTAATCGCTAAATTAGCAAACTCAATTTTACCAGCTTCAATTTTTGAAAAATCTAAAATATCATTCAGTAAAACTTGCAAGACTTTCCCTGAATCGATAATGGTTTTTATATAACCACTTTTATCTTCTATTGATATCTTTTTATCTAATAATAATTGTGACATACCTAAAATACCATTTAATGGAGTCCGAATTTCATGACTCATCGTCGCAATGAACTTGGCTTTAGCTTTGTTTGCAGAATCTAAATTACTCGATAAATCTCGCATCTCCTGAAAACCACTTTCCCGAATCTTAAGGGATCGAATAAGGTATCGCATACCAATTAATATAACCACAAGAGCAGATAAACCGATTGCTAAAATTAATTTTGTAGCATGATACCAAGGGGCTAATACTTCCTCTAAAGGCACAATTATCGAAGTATAGAACTGGTATTTCTCCACTTTTCTTACGTATGCCATTCTAGCCTCAACAGTGTCAGTGGACATTCTCGTCGTATTAAGAGTAACAATACCATTTGATTTCTTTTGATTATTAACCACCTCATAGATAGAGCTATTGACGTTTACTTTTCCAATCATATTATCCAATTTTGGATATCTCGCAAAAACTGTAAAATCATCTCTTTGTAGATTGACAGTGATATTTTTTCCTAAGTTATTCGCTATAATTTCATAGAAATCGGTTAGGTAATCAACGGACATTCCAACAATTACCATTCCCAAAAAGTTTCCCTGATGGTTACGAATACTCTTTGTAATATAAAACGTTTCTTTGCCATTTCCCTTATTACGTACTGGTACTCCGAGGAATATACCTAAATTAGGGTCTTTTAGATGCGCTTGAAAATAATCTCTTTCAGATAGGTTGATTCCCTTCACAGGGAAAGACCTTGTAAAGTTGATGTTGTCGCCATTATTCGCAACAATAGATACTACATCAATATGTGAAATCCCCATCTTACGGTCATTCAACATATTAAAAACATTTTGAGTGGCTAATTTATCTCTAAATTCAGCTTCATTTTTAATATCTAATTGTTGAATATTATCCATCACCGTATCTAAAACAATTTTTGCGGTGTCAAGAGATTGGCTAGTTTGAAGTGATAATGTAAGAGAAATATTTTCTAGTTGCTTTTCCCATAACTGTATTTGTTTTACTCTTGCCTGATAGATAGAAAAAAAACATATGAATATTAATACCAATATCAGGCCAAGGCCTGTTAATAAGACACCATTGATTGTTTGATTGGTATTTTCTGAGCGTACGGATAGTTTCATTTCATTGACACATTTAGTGATATGAGGGAACTATATATGAACTATTTGAAATGAGTAACTGAAATTTTTCTCATAAAACTATAATGATTCTAGATTTAATAAATTCTAAAGCCATCAACCTATAAAACAGGTTCGTCACTGAAACATTTTGTCTAGAGGGGATGGTGGTGCCGAGTATGCGGAAGATGGATTAGTATCAATCAGCTTCCAAGGCTCTGGACAACTGAGTACATTCGGATAAAAATTATTAGCTGACTCACACAAATACCAAATAGATTGGCTTTGCATCATTGGGGGAGAAGCCTGAAGTGATCCAACTGGTGGTTGAACTTGATCATAAACAGGTGGTGACTGAATAATCTGAGGCTGCTGATATATAACCATGGGAGGATAGGGAGCATATGGCGGATATGGTTGATTGTAATAAGGTCTCGCAAAATGAGAACCGATGACTACTCCACCAACAAAACCAGTACCAAAACGCCAACCCCAACCACCATGCCGAAAACGCTCAGCATGAGCTACGGTTACTGAGCTGACTCCTGAAAAAATTAATAGTGCAATAGCAATGATTTTTAAAAATCGTTGATCCATCATCCAATCTCCTAACTGGTGATAAGCTCTAGAGCCATATTCATTTATAACCCAAATGTTTTTTGTCTGAATATTTACTATTAACGTTATTATTCTTATAAAGTTGACAAAGCGTTTTTACTTGAATTCAACAATTTAATCTGCTTTTATATTCGCTGTTTTCACAATACCTTTGTATCTCGCCAAATCTATTTTTAATTGATTTCCAAACTGTTCTGGGGAGTCTGGTGTGGCAAGAACACCCATATTATTTAAACGCTCTTTTGCCTCATGTGTAGCTAAAATCTCATTTAAAGATTTATTGAGTTTATCAATAATCGATTTGGGGGTTTTAGCTGGCGCTAATATCCCTACCCATGAACTAACTTCAAAATTATCCATACCACTTTCCATAAATGTAGGGACATTCGGCATCGATGGGGCGCGCTTAGCGCTCGATACAGCAATAGCGATTAATTTACCCGAACTAACATATTGGTTAGCCCCCGCAACTGCCGTATAAACCAAGGGTATAGTGCCACCTAAAACATCTATGATTGCTTGACCACCCCCTTTATAGGGGATATGGGTTAAATTGGCTCCAGTACGTTGCTTGAGTAATTCTCCAGCAATATGGGGTGTCCCACCCGTTCCTGAAGTTCCATAAGATAAACCATTAGGTTCTTTTTTAGAGATGGCGATGACTTCGCTTAAGGTTTTACCTGGAAAATTATTGTTCGCTACCAATATCAAAATGGCATCACCAATTTTTCCAACCGGGGCAAAATCTTTAAGAGTATCAAAACCTACTTTTGAAAAAACATTGGGGTTAATGACCATCGTTCCATCAAAAGCAAGCAACAAGGTGTACCCATCCGGTTCTGCCTGCGCCACCAATGAGGTACCAATGTTTCCAGACGCTCCAGGATGATTCTCTACAACGACAGATTGACCCAGTTTCTGAGTCAGCTGCTCAGCGATATATCGACCACTCGTATCCGTAATACCAGCGGGTACAAATGGAATGATTAAACGAATAGGTTTATTAGGATATGTCTGTGCATGACAAGTTTGAATTACCATCATAAAAAAACCGAATGCCAACATGATGAATTGAGTGATGCGTTGATTCAGCTTCATGATTGCTCCCTGATTAAACTTCGACGTATTTCTTTTCAAATTCCCAAACATCCTCAAAACCCATCAGCTTCGACAATTCCGAAAACTCGTAAAGCTGCTGAGAAATCTCATTGGAGGATCCTTTTTCAGCAAAAGTAGTGTAAACCGCATGCATAGCTTTAACACTAGCCAGTAAAGCGGTCACAGGGAAAATAGCTACTTTATAACCTAAGGCCTCTAGCTGTGCCTTTGGTAATACTGGGGTCTTCCCCATATCAACCATATTCGCTAGGACCGGTAAATCAAAATGACTACCAATCAGTTTCATTTCTTCAATCGATTCAGGAGACTCAATAAATAAAAGATCTGCCCCCGCCTTGGCATAAGCTTCACCCCGTCGCAAGGCCTCATCAAGTCCAAGACTTGTTCTTGCGTCAGTTCTGGCAATGATTAAAAAGTTTTCTTCAATTCGGCTATCTCTTGCCACCTGAATTTTACGAACCATATCTTGCGTTGATATCACTCTTCGACTGGGTGTATGGCCGCACTTCTTGGGAAACTCTTGATCTTCGAGTTGAATCGCTGCAGCTCCGGCTTGCTCATACCCCCGGATGGTATGACGAATATTCAAAAGGCCTCCATAACCGGTATCGCCATCAGCAATCAAAGGCGTCTTAGCCATTTGGGCCATTTGGCCTACTCGATCTACCATCTGTGTAAAGCTAGCAAGACCAGCATCTGGTAAACCTAGTAAGGAAGCAACCGTTCCATAACCGGTCATATAAAGAGCATCAAAGCCAAAAGTATCAGCCAAACGTAATGAAACCATTTCGTTTACACCAGGAGCGACAATAAGTCCAGGTTGATTCAATCGGTCTTTGAGATTTTTTCTCAGTTTTGCAAATGAAGTCATACTCTTCCTCTAATCTACTTTGACTTGGTTTTTGGCAACTAATGGGACCCAACGGTTAATCTCATCCAATAAAAAAGCCTGTTGATCTGCTGCTTGAATATTTAATACTCGCCCACCATCTTTTTCAACTAAAGTCACAAACTCTGGATCCTTGTTGACTTGAAGTAATGCTTGGCGCAGTTTAGAAACCACGGCTGGAGGAGTGCCAGCTGGTGCAAATATACCAAACCAACTTTCTCCAGTAAATTTAGTTAAGCCAGTTTCATTGATGGTGGGTAATTGAGGAAATACAGATGATTTTTTTTCGCTAGACAGTGCAATACCTTTTAATTTACCCGCTTGAATATATCCCTTACATGCTGAAATATTATCAAAGATCAAATCGAGACGACCCGCCATCATTTCTTGATAAGCCTGTGGCGCGCCTTTAAAAGGGACGTGAATTAAATCTAGGCCTAAGCTATTGAGCAAAATAGTGCCCCATACATGTTGAAGAGTTCCAATTCCAGCAGATCCAAAAGAATATTGGCCGGGCTTCTCTTTCATTAATTTCACCATGTCTGCTAAATTATTAACTGGCAAATCAGCTCTACTCGTCAATACAAAAGCATATGAAGAAATATATCCCAAAGGGATGAAATCTTTAGAAGGGTCATAGGGGAGATTTTTAATCAGCGCTTTATTCATCACCATATTGAATAACCCCCCGACGAGTAAGGTATATCCATCAGCCGGCGCTTTAGCAACAAATTCAGTTCCTATGAGAGATCCAGCTCCAGCTTTATTCTCCACAAAAGTTGCTTGAGGCAATATATCACTCAATTTTTGCGCTACCTTACGGCCAATAATATCAGTGCCCCCTCCCGGCGCGATGGGGACAATTAATTTAATCGGACGATTGGGAAAATCAGCATCCTGCCCCCATGTACTTTGAATACCAAACATACCCAATGATAAAACGACTAGCTTGAGTAAAAGAAATCTTTTCATCACAATTTGCCCCAATATTAATTTTTTATAGACTTCATTATGAAGTATTTCAATCTCATACTGTATTACTTC
>CANJBQ010000035.1 GCA_947472645.1 Burkholderiaceae bacterium | reverse complement strand
GGATCTAATTTTCTTTCCTCAGAATCTTGCACCAAAATTTGTGAGGCTTGTGATAAACCAGCCAATAACTTATGCGTTGACTGAGTGGCAAATACTAAGCTCTTTTTAGGACGAGCACGATCTCGCCCTACTGCGTGCATATTCTTATAAAAATCATGAAAGGTAGCATGTGGAAGCCATGCCTCATCAAAATGCAAAGAATCGACACGACCATCTAACATTTCTTTGATCATTTCAACGTTGTAAACAATTCCATCATACGTACTCTGAGTGATGGTCAAGACACGAGGCATCACCTTTTTATCCTTAATAAATGGATTATTATCAATCTTCTTCTGAATATTCGCCCATTCGAACTCCTCTTTAGGTATCGGTCCAATAATGCCAAAATTATTACGTGTTGGCATCAAAAATACGGGTATCGCTCCCATCATCATGATGGAGTGCAATACGGATTTATGGCAATTACGATCAACAATTACGACGTCGCCAGGGGCAACCGTAGAGTGCCAAACTATCTTGTTAGAAGTTGAAGTTCCATTCGTCACAAAGTAGAGATGGTCAACGCCAAAAATACGTGCAGCATTGCGTTCACTAGCGGCTACCGGACCGGTATGGTCTAGTAGCTGACCAAGTTCCTCTACGGCATTACAAACGTCGGCACGAAGCATGTTTTCACCAAAGAATTGATGAAATATTTGACCGACAGGGCTTTTCAAAAAAGCCACGCCACCAGAGTGGCCAGGGCAATGCCAAGAATAAGAACCTTCCATCGCATAGTGGATTAAGGACTTGAAAAATGGTGGGGGTAAGGCATCTAAATACACTTTGGCTTCACGAATAATATGGCGTGCTACAAACTCAGGCGTATCTTCATTCATATGAATAAAGCCATGCAGTTCGCGCAAAATATCATTCGGAATATGGCGGGAAGTTTTCGTTTCTCCGTATAGGAAAATCGGAATATCTTCATTCCGTTTACGCACGGCTCGAACAAACATACGAATAGACTCAATGACTTGTGATATACCTTCTGGGTCTGGCTCCACAAACTCTTCATCGTCAATCGACAAAATAAAGCAGGAAGCGCGTGCAGCTTGTTGTGCAAATGATGTCAAATCACCATAACTTGTAAGGCCCAAAATTTCCATTCCTTCAGATTCAATCGCCTCAGCTAAATCACGGATACCCGATCCCGAAATATTCTCGGAACGGAAATCTTCATCAATAATTACGATGGGAAATTTTAGTTTCATCATTCATCCTATGTCGTTATTAGAAAGATGAGGCTCTTCTTAAGCCCCTCTTTGCTAGTGCTGCCAGGTACAACTTGAATACTTACTGATTGCGCAAGATCAATGCCAATTACTATATTAATGATGGGTTATGACCAACCATATTCTTTCAAGTAAATCGTGTATTAAGCTTTAGGTAGCGTCACACCAACTTGACCTTGGTACTTTCCACCACGGTCTTTATAAGATGTTTCACACACCTCATCACTTTCAAAAAACAGTACCTGGGCACATCCTTCTCCAGCATAAATTTTTGCAGGTAGTGGTGTCGTATTCGAAAACTCTAAAGTGACATACCCCTCCCACTCAGGCTCAAAGGGCGTGACATTCACAATAATTCCACAACGTGCATAAGTACTTTTTCCAACACAAATTGTGAGTACATTCCGAGGAATTCTAAAAAACTCTACCGTTCTTGCCAAGGCAAAAGAATTTGGAGGAATAATACAAACATCCCCATGAAAATCTACAAACGATTTTTCATCGAAATTCTTTGGGTCAACAATCGTACTGTTGATATTTGTAAATATTTTAAATTCAGGAGCGCAACGGATGTCATATCCATAACTGGATGTGCCGTAACTAACAATCTTTTGTCCCTGTTCATTGACCCTAATTTGTCCAGGCTCAAAGGGCTCAATCATGCCAGTTTCCTGGGCCATCTGCCGAATCCAACGATCTGATTTTATTGCCATAGCTTGATTTCTTTAAAGTTAAATTTGGAAAACAATATCATACTTGCAAACCCTGAGAAGCATTCAAAAGAATGCGTTCGGCGCCCTCATAAATGAGAAAGTGATCTCCAGAACACCTGGCTAAGATGGTCATTTGAATTTGCTGAGCTAAAGACAAGCCCATTTGCGTTACTCCAGACCTTGTCAGTAAAAATGGAATGCCCATTTGACCACCTTTAATCACCATTTCTGAAGTGAGTCGCCCAGTCGTGTAAAAAATCAAATCGCCACCACTAAGGCCATCGAGCCACATTAATCCAGAAATAGCGTCAACCGCATTATGACGTCCAACGTCTTCAATAAAATAAACCAGCTCCGGTCCAGACAGTAGATTTTTAAAAACGGCACACGCATGCACAGACCCAGCTTTTTTGTAAATAGATGGATTGGTTCGAATTTTTTCAATCAACTGATAAATATGCTCTTGCCGCAGATTAGAGCCCAAAGGTAGAACTAACGAATCAAATTCTGTCATCAAGTCACCAAACATCGTCCCTTGACCACACCCTGAGGTAACTGTTTTCTTTGCAGTCTTTTCTGTAATTACCTCAAAAGGTATACTGGTCTTAACTGCAACCGAATCAGTCTCCCAATCCACCTGAATACTCTCAATTTCACTTAAATCATTAACCAATCGCTGGTTGCGAATATATCCTAGCGTAAGTGCCTCAGGAGCTCCGCCCAAAGTCATTAAGGTCACCAACTCTTTTTTATCAAGATAAATCGTTAAAGGTCGCTCACCTGGGATTTCTATCTGCTGAACTCGTCCTTTTTCATCAATCACGTCAATAGCATGAGTTAATGGAAGCGCATTATTGGATAACGCTGGTCGGTAAGTATTCATGCCTGAATGATACAAGAAACCCTTTAACAAATACTGTTAAAGGGAATTGTCAAATAAAGTAATTATTTTTTAGGGGTGGGAACTTGCTGCTGGGTAGCAACAGTTGCTGCAGGCGGTGTCGCTTCTGGCGGCTTAAATTCTCCGGGATCGACGCATGGTGGAGTATCTACTACTTTAGCCTTCACTGCATAGGACCTTGCTACATTATTTTGAACTTGACAGAGTTTATAAGCCGAAACTTTATCACCATATGCTGTTTTTGCGGCCGTCAGTTTTGCAGCTTCTTTTGCTTCAGGTGAAGGGTCTGGCAACTTTGCATTTACTAGACACGAAAAACTCATAAGAGTGATGGTGGTACAGGCGAAAGATGTTAATTTTTTCATGTTGTGGTTCTCACTATTTTCTTGGCAAGGTTACTAACAGGGCTATTTTCAGGCTCTCTTGAAGCTGGTAGCTTTCCAGAATCGATATCGGCAACCCAAAGAGCATGATGCTGTTTAGCCCAGGATTCGTCTGTATAGCCGGTTTTCATCCCATCTAAAGCACCTTCGGTACCGATGGTGCCAATATAGATATGCCCCATGGCAAAAATCATGATCAAAATGGCGGTAACCACATGAATGATATTAGCAATTTGCATATTTCCACGCCAATAGGACATGCCTGGCACAATCATATCGAGAACCCAACCTGAGCTAGCAACAATCAACCCAAGAAGTGTCATACCAAACCAGAACCATAATTTTTCACCCGCATTAAAACGACCGGCATCGACGTGTCCAAATGCACCACCTCCAGCCTTAATCCATGCCAAATCATTTTTTACAGGAAGGTTATCTTTTACCATCATGACAAAAAACACAATGACACTTACCGTAAATACTGGCCCGGTTAGGTTATGAATATTTTTAAACAAGTACAAGATAATGCCATGAAGCGTATGTCCAATAATTGGCATCACAATATGTTTACCAAAGATGATAAATAGTCCGGTAATCGCAAGCGCTACGAAACTATATGCCATGGTCCAATGCACTAAACGCTCTAAAGCTGTAAAACGTTCATATTTTTTACCAGTTAATGGTTGGTCTAACTTGATTGGCCCCTTGAAAAAATAAAAGGTAAAAATACCAACGATGGCTAACACAATCATCCAACCCCCAAAAACAGTAATAACTCCATTACGAAGTAACCGCCATTGTTGTCCAGATTTTTGAATTAATACGCCTGCTTCTTTATCAGGAATACTTACGTAATGCGCTTCATCAGAATTGACCGCTCTCCAAAATGGGGCGTTGTTCCCCGGCTGATTTTTGGAGCTCTCGCGTTGAGCCGTCACATCGGAACCAGCTTGAATATCCATAATATTGGCTGACTCTACCTGAGGAGCCGGAGCCTGAGCATGAGCAAGGCTTGTCATGACCAGCCCAAAACTCATTAGGCAACCTACTAGTAAAACTTGGATATGCTTCATACCAATTTCCTTTAGTTTTTCTTACTCAACTCTCGAATACTCGTTTTGCCCCTGTGCACGTACCTTTAATTGTGCCTCCCAGCTAGTCTTATCGCCTGGCGTCCAACCCTTTTCTACAAAAGAATTTTTTGCCCCCATATAAGCCGGCTCTGTGACTTTTTTGGAGCCAAGGATTTGTGGGCTTTCAGAACACGCACTAAGGATTAGCATGATAACTAGACCTGAAATCAATCTCATGACTTACCTCCAGTTGCAGAAGGTGCCGCATCCTTTTTAGGAATGCCGTAGGCTGTGCCCCATCCAAATACATCTCCACCAGCAACCTTGCCATTACTTTGACGATGCGTGACACGATTTCGGAAAATATCAGAAATAACGTCTCCATCACCGGCCATCAATGCCTTAGTCGAACACATCTCAGCGCAAGCAGGTAATTTACCTTCAGCTAAGCGATTACGCCCATATTTTTCAAACTCAGCCTGTGATCCATGTTCTTCAGGACCTCCAGCACAAAATGTACATTTATCCATCTTGCCCCGCATACCAAAGGTACCTTGGCTGGGAAACTGTGGTGCACCAAATGGGCAAGCATAGGAACAATAACCACAACCGATACACGTATCTTTATTATGAAGAACTACACCTTCGTCGGTTTTAAAGAAGCAATCAACCGGACAAACTGCCATACAAGGAGCATCAGAGCAGTGCATGCAAGCAACTGAAATAGATTTTTCAGCACCAATTTCACCATCGTTAACCGTAACCACCCTTCGACGGTTTACACCCCAAGGAACTTCGTGTTCGTTTTTACAAGCAGTGACACATCCATTGCATTCGATACAACGCTCAGTGTCACAAATAAATTTCATTCTTGCCATGATGTTTTCCTTTAATCTTTATTTGTAGTTAGGCAAATTTCTCGATCTGACAGACGGTCGTCTTACTTTCTTGCATCATTGTCACACTGTCATATCCATAAGTCGTCACTGTATTAACAGCCTCACCTCGCACAACTGGTGCTGCGCCTTCAGGATAAGCATCAATAATGTCCTTACCTTGCCACCAACCTGAAAAATGGAAAGGTATAAAGGCATGCTCTGCATCAACTCGATTAGTGAGCATTGCGCGTACTTTAATCTGCGCGCCTGTTGGACTCTTAATCCATACAAAATCATTGTTCTTAATACCTCTTTTAGCAGCAGCAACAGGATTGATCTCAACAAAGTTCTCTTGTTGTAACTCAGCAAGCCAAGGATTTGATCGGGTCTCCTCACCACCACCTTCATACTCTACTAGACGTCCTGAGGTAAGGATAATTGGAAATTTTTCGTAAACCTTATCAGCAATATTTTTGTCTTGGAGCGTTTTATAAAGCGTTGGTAAGCGCCAAAAGGCCTTTTTATCAGCTTGCGCAGGATATTTCTCCGTTAAGTCTGGGCGCGTTCCAAATAAAGGCTCACGATGTTTTGGTACTGGATCTGGGAAATTCCAAACCACGGCCCTAGCTTTTGCATTTCCAAATGGATGGCAATTATGCACCTTAATCACGACGCGCTGAATACCACCTGATAAGTCAGTCTTCCAATTCTTTCCTTCTGCAGCCTTTTGCTCAGCCTCAGTTAAATCAGCCCACCAGCCTAATTTTTTGAGCAGAATATGGTCAAACTCAGGGTAACCAGTTTTGATATCTGCATCCTTAGAGTGTGAGCCATCCTCTGCCAGTAAATTGACGCCATCTTTTTCTACGCCGAAGTTAGCACGGAAATTACCACCGCCATTCATCACAGTTTTACTGTTGTCATATAAGTTCGGTGTGCCCGGATGCTTAAGCTCTGCAGTTCCCCAGCAAGGCCAAGGTAAGCCAAAGTAATCTCCTGTCGTATCGTAGCCAGTTTCAGGATCTTTTCCACCCTTGGACTTCAACGTCTTCGGATCAAAGAGATGCATATTACGCATATGCGCCTTTAAGCGCTCCGGGGTCTGACCTGTATAACCAATGGTCCAGCAGGAACGATTGATTTCAGTAAGGATGGATTCTACTTGCGGCTCTTTCCAGTCTTTACCTGCATATTTAACATCCAACATTTTGTAATTTTTTGATAATTCTTTACCAAATCCAAGCCGATCTGCAAAGGCATGCATGAGCACATGGTCAGGGACTGATTCAAATAAAGGATTAATGACTTTTTCACGCCACTGTAAAGAGCGGTTTGAAGCTGTACAAGAACCACTCGTTTCAAACTGTGTCGAAGCTGGTAAAAGATAAACCGCACGGTTAGCGCCTGGTGTTGAGTCTTTTGACTGCATTGCTGCCATTGCTGCAGTGGCACTTGGGTAAGGATCTACAACAACCAGTAACTCGAGAGCGTCAAGCGCCTTCTTCATATCAAGACCGCGGGTCTGAGAGTTCGGAGCATGCCCCCAAAAGAAAAGGCCTTTGACATTGCTCGGTTGATCAATGAGCTCATTTTTTTCAAGAACTGCATCTACCCAACGAGATACTGTTGTCCCTGACTTTTCCATCATGCCCGGAGAGTATTGAGCTTTGATCCACTCGTAATCAACGTCCCAAACCTTGGCAAAATGTTTCCAAGAGCCTGCCGCCAAACCATAATAACCCGGTAATGAATCAGGATTTGGGCCGACGTCTGTAGCCCCTTGAACATTATCGTGACCACGAAAAATATTTGTTCCGCCACCTGTTTTACCAACGTTACCTAAGGCTAGTTGAACTATGCAGGACATACGAACCATCGCATTACCTGTTGTATGCTGAGTTTGACCCATACACCAAACCAGAGTTGAAGGGCGATTTTTTGCCATCGTCTCTGCAACTTGATAGACCTGAGCTTCAGGTACTCCACAAACTTCCTCGACAGCTTTAGGGTCCCACTTCTCTAAGGCTTCTTTTTTGATTTTATCCATGCCGTAAACACGGTCTTTTAGATAATCCTTATCTTCCCAACCATTTTTGAAGATGTGATACAAAACTCCATACAAGAAAGCAATATCCGATCCTGAGCGAATCCGAACATACTGATCAGCTTTTGCCGCGGTTCTAGTGAATCTTGGATCAACCACAATGACCTTACATCCACTTTCTTTAGCATGCAATAAATGCAACATAGAGACTGGATGAGCCTCAGCCGCATTTGAGCCTATATACAAAGCAGCTTTAGAGTTTTGCATATCGTTGTAACTATTGGTCATCGCGCCATAGCCCCAAGTATTAGCGACTCCAGCAACAGTTGTGGAATGGCAAATACGCGCTTGGTGGTCAGTATTATTCGTACCAAAGAACGAAACAAACTTACGCATTAAATACGCTTGTTCATTACTGTGTTTTGAAGACCCAATGAAGAATAAAGAATCAGGACCATTATCAGTTTTGAGCTGCTTCATCTTTGCAGTAATTTCTTCAAGAGCCGTATCCCAAGAAATACGTTTGTATTTTCCATCCACTAACTTCATTGGATACTTCAATCGATGTTCGCCATGTCCGTGCTCACGCAGAGCAGCACCTTTGGCACAATGGGCACCTAGGTTAATTGGAGAATCAAATACAGCCTCTTGTCTCGTCCAAACACCATTCTCAACAACAGCATCAACCGCGCATCCTACAGAGCAATGACTGCATATCGTACGCTTAACAACAATACCTTTTTCGCCACCAGCATTAGGTTTCGAACCCATTGCTTTAGCTTTTTTCACTAAGGTTAATTGTGATCCAGCAATTCCAATACCTACTCCTAATCCAGATCGCTTTAAAAATGATCGGCGATCCATCGTTGGGATAACTGACTCTAAACCTCTAGATAAGTTACCAATCAGGTGTGCTGAAGAGATTTGACGTGTACTTGATTTACGCGTGAGATTCATATGCTTTTTCCTATTAGGGAAGACTTAAACTAATGTTGTTTTATAGTATTTCTGAACATGCTCGGTGAGTTGATAGCCTTTTTTCTCAGGCATCAAAACCTCGTTAACTTCTGCGACAATTTTCTGACCTGTAGGGGTTTTAGATAAGACGACTGCAGTTCCAGCAATTGCCGCTGCACCTGCAAAAAAATGTCTTCTATTTAATTGTTTGACTGTTTTATTTGGCATCTTAAAAACCCCTTTAACTAATTGAATTCATGACTTAAATAATCAAATATATAACCATAAGGTAATGTTACGATATTATTGCTTATTTTTAAGAGATGCGTAAATTTTTTAGTACGTACATTCCCTATATCATGTCGAACGCTTGACCTTCAATGTCAAAAAAAGTCCTCGTTAGGTTGCCTACAACCTTGTAATACTTAAGGTTAGGATAGGCCTCCAAAACATCAAACAAATCCTCTACCCAAATACGCACATGTTGATTAAAGAACTGTTTTTGTTGAGTTAAATTACAAATACTCAAATCTTCACCGGCAATGAGATAACGCATCACTTCGCACAGACAAGCAATATGGTCTTCCGTCTCCGTAATATCACTAGAGCCTTCAAGACCAATCTTCTCTAAATCATGACGCAATGCAGCAAGAGGCTTTTCATTTAAAAAACCCGTCAAATAGAAAGATCCATAAAGAAAAATTTCTTGTTTACCAACCCCAATAAATGAAGAGTCATACTCCTCCGCCCATTCCTGCGCGTTAGAAGCTTTAGCAAGCGCTACTAAATCATTCCAGGGACCTTGCAAGATCGAGGTAGACTCAAGGCTTGGCTCCATATCTTGGCCAAATTGAGCAATTTTTTCTAATAATTCGGTTGGCGGCGGTGCATAAAACAACAAAGCTAATAAACCATATAAGTCAGCCCGAGCCAAGTCTTCCGCAGATAAGTTGGTGTCTAACTCAAGCGAAGTATTTTCTTTATCACTCATCGTTATTCCTTAGATATCTTGCTGTTGCATCATATCAATGACTCTACAATCACTGCACATTTTGAGACGATTTTGCGCAGCTCCAGCGAAAGCTGGATGCGACCCAATTTTCAAGAGCATCGTTTGCATCATCTTATCCGTAGCAAATGGCTTAGCGCATTTAATGCAATGAAATGGCTTAGCCTCATTTAATGTATTTCTAGTTTTGCGCTGACTAATCGTCGACAAACGAGGCTGTAAAGTAATCGCGCTTTCAGGGCAGGTTGCTGAACACAAGCCACATTGCACACAATTTTTTTCGAGTAAATCTAGTTGCGGATACTCAAGATGATCCAGTAATGCGCCTTCCGGACAAGCGCTGACACAAGACATACATAGCGTACATGATTCAGTATTCACATCGATCCCGCCAATCAAGGCCCCTTTACTTAAGGGGATCGATTGAGCTTCTTCAAGGGGTAATGGTGCGTGTAACATAAGGTGTTCTATCGCCATTTCTAGCGTTTGGCGCTTTTCCTTTGCATAACTAAAGCTGGCAATGGGAGTCAATGGAGGTTGTGGCGCTAAATCTTGTAAAGCTTGATCTAAAAACTGTATGTTTGTGGCATTGTCAATGTCTTGAAGATGTCCCATCTCAATTAAACGGATTCTGGCGGTAAAGCCCAATCCCACCAATATCTCAGAAGCGATTTTGATTTGCCCCTTTAGCATCTCGACGTATTGTGGGGACTCTTCCCCAGTGGCCATTAAAACGATTTCTGAAACTCCATGCGTCAACATACCTAACCATAAATCAAGCCCTGTGGAAGCGATGTGATGGACAGCCATTGGGACAGCATGTGCGGGGATACCTGCGTATTGTTTGGGTAATAACCTAGCTAATCGTCCGACAGCCTCAAGCCATGCATTTCCTCCCTCACCCCCAGAATGCAAAATAATTGTCGGGGAGAGCTTTTCATTGGTGGTCTTAGCAAAGGTATCGACAATAGTTTTGACTTTAGTGGATAAATAAGGGACGTTAGGATTAACATACGTCATCGCCCCAGATGGGCAAGCTGTCGCACAGCCACCGCACCCCATGCACAAATGTGGATTAACACTGACTCTGCCTTTACCGCCCTCAAATACAGAGGAAATCGCTTTTGTAGAACAAATTTCGATACAAGCATTACATCCTACTTGTCCATTACGGCCATGGGCGCACAATTTTTCTTGGTATGCGAAAAATCGCGGTTTCTCAAACTCTCCAATCGAATTTAATATTTGCTGAACCATTAAGGCGCGTTTTCTGTCATCACTACCCGGCGCAAAATAACCTTTAGGAGGTTCTGGAATATCTAAATACGGCTGCTTGTTGAGGTCCAACACAAAATCAAACTCGCCATCCATAAGAGGGAACTGCTCATGGAACTGAATCGCGCCTATCGCCCCACAAGCTTTGACACAAGATTGGTTAGAGTCACACCTCGTCATATCAATTTGAAAACTCAGATCAATCGCCTGTTCAGGGCAAGCTTCAATACATGAACCACATTGAGTACATAAATCGAGCTGGATCGGATTAGATGCACGCCACTGAGCTTGCCACTGCCCAAGATATCCTGTAAGTTGCTCGATTGCACCATTCATCACTACGAAATTTTTACGCAGAGGTAATGGTGTTGAGTCGCTCACCATGGCAGTCACTGACACGTCTTGATATAACTGCTGGGCATACTGAAATACTTCGGATCCAGGCCCAATAATTAACAAGCGCGCTTGTGTACTGTCATAACTAACGGTCGGCAATGGGTCCGGGTCTGGCAAATTGGCTAGGGCTAATAAACTCGCTATTTTTGGTTGGGCAGCTTTTGCATCTTTACCCCACCCACCCATCTCGCGAATATTAATAAATCGAATTGGTGCGATAAGAGGCTTTTCAACTTGAGTAGATAAAGCATGAAATAACTCTTTTTCTTGAGTGCAAGCCACAATAATTTCTTCATCACTATCCATCACCTGAATAAATTGACCAATTTCTTTACGACATAAACCGTCATAAATCTTGGAGTGCCCTGATATATGTTTTTTAAAAAAACTCTCTTCGAGTGGCATCGTGTAATTGCAGTTGCAAACCAACGTCTTAGACATTTTTCTTTTCCTCTACATCTTTTTCTGAGACTTCTGATAGATCCTGGTGGGTCAATTGATTGGATATTGGTAAATTCTGCTGTGGCAGTAGAGTTTGTATGTCCTCTGCGAGTAAAGTATTTGTGGCAGGAACTTCTTCCAATTTATTAAATAAACCTAACATCGAAGATTGAACCATTTTCTCTAACATTCCAGGTGGTAATGGGTCTTCTTTTGAATAATCACCAATATAAATATCTAAACCATCCATCACATTGTAATGAGGGTCTGAAAATAGCTTCTTCATCGCCGCATGATGAACTTCATCATTCGCCCCCGTGGCAGTAAATCCTGAAAAATCTGAATCTTTCGTCAGATTTTCCACATCCGCCATCGTCGGACCCTGATCAACCTCCACACTTGATTCTGATAAATGATTGTCAGTTGGGGCTATTGAAGTTTGGTCTATCTGAAGATCAACAGGGGACTCAGTTACCTCCTCCTTCGCAACTGTTTCACTTTGTTTGAGCTTGGACCAGCGCTGAAAAAAGTTACTCATGACTTAACCTCACCAGTCTTCTGAACACCTCGAGCGGCTCCTTTAAATGATTCTGGGCGATGTCTTTTTTTGACTTCAGGTCGATAATTTTCATCCACAAACTGCTTCACTGAAGCGAAAATTAATGGATCAATTGGATATTGATCCACCTGCTCACCCCCATCCAGTAATCTAGCAGCTTCGTTATAACTGAGCATGACACGGTGAGGAACTGCAATCTGTCCATCAAGGAATAAATCGGTTTCCTCTAAACGCCACATCACAAACCAACACGGTTTCTCACTCGTGATGTTCAAAAAATACCCTTCGGATTCATCTGCAAATAAATTTAAAGAAAACCCTTTAAATAACCACCTCTGATCTAGCTCTTCACTTTCAATTTGACATCCTTGAATTTGATCGAGAAGAAATACTGGTTGATCCAATAAATGATTAAACTGTCCAATATCCACCATGACCTCATCTAAGGCCCATCGATGCGATATCCATGGATTATCTATTTTTTCATAACGCATGGATACGGTTAATGCAATTCCCATTAAGTGTTCTGAACCACAATACTAGGAAATTTACTGCTCATATCTTTTGACATGTTGGCAATTTGAATAGCGACCTTACGTGCTATCGCCTTATAACTTGCGCTAATCGCACTATCTGGCTCTGCAACGACAGGCGGTCTTCCCGCATCCGACTGTTCACGTATTGATAAGTTCAGCGGCAAACTTCCCAAGAAAGGTACTTGATAGTCCTTACACATTTTTTCGCCACCACCTGAACCAAAAATATGTTCCGTGTGACCACAGCTTGGGCAAATATAGGTACTCATGTTTTCCACAATCCCTAAAATTGGTATCCCGACTTTTTCAAACATTTTTAATCCCTTACGGGCATCTAAAAGTGCAATATCTTGAGGGGTTGTGACAATCACGGCACCAGTGACTGGAACCTTTTGTGAAAGGGTTAATTGAATATCTCCAGTTCCTGGAGGCATATCAACAATTAAATAATCTAATTGTTGCCAATTGGTTTGTCGGAGTAGCTGCTCTAGGGCTGAAGTGACCATCGGTCCACGCCAAACCATTGGGCTATCCTCTTCAATTAAAAAGCCAATCGAACTCACCTGTAACCCATGACCTGCCATTGGCTCAATCGAATTTTCTGCATACGAATCTGGCCGCCCAGAAATACCTAGCATCATCGGCATGCTAGGTCCATAAATATCTGCATCTAAAATACCTACCTTAGCGCCTTCAGCGGATAAGGCTAACGCCAAATTAACGGCTGTCGTCGATTTACCAACGCCACCTTTACCGCTAGCAATGGCAATAATATTTTTTACCTCTGGCATTAATTTGACACCACGTTGCACAGCATGAGCCACGATCTCCATCGTGACATTAACGCTAACATTTTTAACGCCATCTAATTGGCGCACAGCTTGAATGCAAGCTTTACGAATAGCATCAAACTGACTTTTTGATGGGTAATTCAGAACAACATCAAAAATGACTTCATCGGTATCCACCTTTAAATTTTTAATGACTTTTGAACTAACCAAATCACTTTCAGTATTTGGGTCAATGACCCCTGCTAAAACACCCATTACTGCTTCTTTGGTAAGTTCCAAAATCTTCTCCTTAAATTGACTCAAATTTGACTAAATTACCCATAACTTTAATGGGATACTAAAATTGAGGTATGAAATTAGATCATAAAAGAATTTTAGTTACTTCTGCCCTACCCTATGCCAACGGACAAATCCATATTGGCCACTTAGTGGAGTATATCCAAACCGATATTTGGGTTCGCTTCCAACGCATGATGGGGCATGAAATTTATTACGTTTGTGCTGATGATACGCATGGAACACCTATTATGCTACGAGCACAAGCAGAAAACATCACCCCTCAAGCCTTAATCAAACAGGTATGGTTTGAGCACAAAAAAGATTTTGATGATTTTTTCGTCTCCTTTGATCATTTTGGATCAACGAACTCCCCTGAAAACAAAGAGTTATCACAAGAAATCTATTTACGATTAAAAAAAGCAGGCTTAATTGAGAAAAAATCTATCGAGCAGGCCTATGACCCCGTCAAAGAAATGTTCTTACCAGACAGGTTTATCAAGGGAGAATGTCCAAAATGTCACGCCAAAGACCAATATGGGGATTCTTGTGAAAAATGTGGCTCAACCTATTCCCCTACTGACCTTTTAAATCCGTACTCTGTTGTTAGTGGTGCAACCCCCATCAAAAAGGTCTCAGAACACTACTTTTTTAAACTATCTGACCCCCGCTGTGAGGAATTTTTAAGAAACTGGACCCAGGTAAAAACGCCCCTTCAGCCAGAAGCACGCAACAAAATGAAGGAGTGGGTTGGTGAACCAGGACAAAGCAAACTGAGTAATTGGGATATTTCGCGAGATGAACCCTATTTTGGCTTCGAGATCCCTGACGCCCCAGGAAAGTACTTTTATGTTTGGCTAGACGCTCCCATTGGCTACTTTGCCAGCTTTAAAAGTCTTTGCCAACGATTAAACCTCGATTTTGATGAGTGGGTAGAGCCTAATACCACGACTGAGATGTATCACTTTATTGGTAAAGACATCCTGTATTTCCATACCCTGTTTTGGCCAGCCACCCTAGAGTTCTCGAACTATCGCACACCAACCAACGTCTTTGCTCATGGCTTTTTAACGGTAGATGGTGAAAAAATGAGTAAATCACGGGGCACCTTTATTACTGCGGGTAGCTTTATCACCTCTGGCCTGAACCCGGAATGGCTTCGCTATTATTTTGCAGCCAAACTCAATGCTTCTTTAGAGGATTTAGATTTAAATCTCCAAGACTTTACCGCCCGCGTCAATAGTGACCTTTTAGGCAAATATATCAATATTGCAAGCCGTAGCTCTGGATTTTTAGTGAAAAAATTTGCTGGGATCATCGCCCCAGAGGCCCTAAAAAACGACTTAATTGACGCCTTAAAAGCTGCCAGCCCCGAAGTTGCTTCATTGTACGAACAACGTGAGTTTGGAAAAGCACAACGACTGATTATGGAACTCGCTGATCAAGTCAATATCTATGTCGACGCTAATAAGCCTTGGGAAATCGCTAAAAACCTCAATACTGATCCTAATCCATCGGTTGCTAAACAGCTTCAGTCAGTCTGTAGCGTTACGCTAGAAGCTTTTAGAATCTTAACGATCTACTTAAAGCCCGTTTTGCCAGAACTGGCTAAAAACGTCGAAGTTTTCCTCAACATCCCCACTCTGACTTGGTCTAGCGTTGAAAATAGCCTCACTGTGAAAAATATCATTCAACCCTATCAACATTTAATGAGTCGGGTAGATCCAAAAATGATTGATACTCTCATTGAAGCAAATAAGTTGACGGTTCCAGCGGCAAGTTAAAATGATTAAAATTCATGAGAAATGCATAAAATAGAAGCGAAATACCTGATTCAACCTTTATAGAAGAAACTCACTATGGCGCACTATCAATCTACAATTACTTTGTTTTTGAATGATCTCAAAAGTAAAAACCCTGAAATTGAAAAAGGGCAACTAGAAGGTCGCGCACTTTTATGGGATAAAAAGCCAGTTACTCTTGATGAACAAAAGCGAAATCAACTTGCAAGAATTCGACAAAAACCTTACGTCTACTCTAATGACTGACTCTACGCCATCCCTCATGGATGGCATGTCAGAATCGTTCGCTAAGTTGTATGGTGAACCATTATTTCAGTTACCTACAGACCTTTACATACCCCCAGATGCGCTTGAGGTATTTTTAGAGGCCTTTGAAGGTCCTTTAGATCTTTTACTGTATTTAATCCGTAAGCAGAATTTTAATGTGCTCGATATTCCGATGGCGCAAGTCACTCTTCAATACTTGAGCTATGTTGAACAAATTCGGCACCATAATTTAGAGTTAGCTGCTGAATATTTGCTGATGGCAGCAATGTTGATTGAAATCAAATCTCGGATGTTACTGCCCATGAAAAAAGCTGATAGTGATGAGGAAGTCGATGATCCTCGCGCTGAACTGGTCCGTCGTTTGCTGGAATACGAAAAAATGAAATTAGCAGCGCAAGAACTTGATCGTATCCCTCAAATGGGTAGGGACTTCTTTAGGGCGCAAGGTCATGTGGACCGCTCAGTAGTGGTAATGCCACCTCACGTCGACTTGGTGGATTTACAAATGGCTTGGCGGGATCTCGTAGAAAGAGCACGACTCACCCAGCACCATACAATCACTCGCGAAACTCTTTCAGTTCGTGACTATATGACTCGAATTTTACGTCGCCTGCAAACGACAAAATTTGTCGAATTCAGTGAGCTTTTTCAGGATGCTATTGAGTCTGGTCAAGGCGTACCGATGTTAGTCGTGAACTTTGTTGCCCTGCTTGAATTGTCTCGTGAAGCCTTAGTAGAAATTACTCAGGCTGAAGCATACGCACCGATTTATGTGCGTTTGTCTTTTACGCCACAAGCATGAAAATCATCTCCAATATTAATGACCTACGTAATCATTTACGTGGGCAAAATCGCGCTGCCTTTGTGCCCACGATGGGGAACCTCCATGAGGGACACCTCTCTCTGATGAGAATCGCTAGAACCTATGGCGATCCTGTTGTAGCTAGTATTTTTGTGAATCGCTTGCAGTTTGGACCGAGTGAAGACTTTGACAAATATCCCAGAACGTTTGAACAAGATGCCGAGAAATTAGAAAAAGAAGGTGTTTATATTCTCTTTGCACCAACGGAGAAGGAGCTTTACCCCGAGCCACAAGACTACCGGGTCGATCCACCACATGACTTAGGTGACATCTTGGAAGGTGAATTTAGGCCAGGCTTTTTTAAAGGTGTCTGTACGGTCGTTTTAAAACTCTTTTCTTGTGTTCAACCCAATGCTTCCGTCTTCGGAAAAAAAGATTACCAACAACTGATGATTGTGCGCCGTATGGTTCAGCAATTTGCCATGCCTGTAGAAATTATCGGTGCTGAAACGATTCGCGCAGACGATGGCCTAGCCTTGTCTTCTCGCAATGGCTACCTCACTGGAGATGAACGATTAGAAGCGCCGGAGCTCTTTAAAGTTCTCAATGAAATCAAACAATCAGTAACCAGCGCTTCCTCAATGACACACTCAATGATTCAAGAGATTGAGCGCGCCGCTCATCAAAAATTATTATCGAGAGGTTGGCAACCAGATTATTTATCGGTGCGATTACAACAAAACCTCTTAGTTCCTAGTCAGGAGCAGTTCAATAAACAAGAGCCGCTAGTGATTCTAGCTGCTGCCAAACTGGGTAAAACTAGGTTGATCGACAATCTCGAAATTTGAATTCAATCTTGAAATAAATATATTCTCTTAAAGTGTCAACTCTAGTATATAGCTCACGCGTTATAAAGACATGGAAGCACATTACAAATAGGAGGTTCCATGAAAAAGTTGATTTTCAGTGTTATAACTTTAGTTGCCCTCACCACGATTTCCATGAGCTTTGCATGGGGCCGCGATGATGGGTGGAGGCATCATGGTGGATATCGTGAGCGCGGTTATATTGATCATGTTATTCCACCACCTTTTTACCTGTCTACTCCCAGATATTACTACGTGCCTCTACGAAGAGATTATGATCATCCTAGACACTATTATGGGCGGCACTATGGATTTCGACAACCTGTAGTTGTGCCCCAGCAATACGGCTATAGGCCACATTATTAAATCGACAAGCTAAAAATAAACCGCCTAGGCGGTTTATTTTTTATTAGACACTTTATAGATCGAAGTTATATTTTAGGCTGACCCAAAAGGTCCTAGGTGGGGCTGGTAAAAAATTGTAGGCGCTATTTCCAGAGTAGGTATTATTTGAACCATAAACTGCATAGTTAGCGTTACTAACATTTTTAATAGTAAATCTTGCTTCCCAGCCCTTTACCCGATATTCCGCAGACACATCACCGAAAACGTAAGATGGCATCTGGTTAAATCCATTTTGTAAATCTCCATCATAGTATTGTGAAGCAACGTAATTCAATACTCCACCAACAGCTACTTGACTAGTTGCTTGATAACGAGCATTTAAATTAAATAAATACTGCGGAACTAAAGATACAAGGTATCCCGTGTTTATCCCGGACGTATATAAAGCCCTTTGATATCTCAGTCCAGCACCCAAATTTAAATTTGAGGAAGCTTTCGTTGTTCCATTAAGATTGGCACCAGTCCTACGAATGTCTGCGTCATTAATATTGTTTTGAGTTTGCGTATCTGAGTTATTCAATAATCGAATTTCATCATGTGAGTCTGTTTGAAAAATACCTATATTTAATTTAGATTGCCCATCAGTAAAATCTCCACCAATTTCAATTGTCTTATTAATTTGCGGTCGAAGGACTGCGCCTGTAGAAAAATTTTGTTGTGTAGCTGGGTTAAATCCAAAGTATTCATCAGCATTTGCAAATCGATACGACTGATTGTATTTTGTATATAGACGCTGACCTGATGAATACATATAGTTAATACCTAAATCATAGGCGTTAGCTGCAAAGCTGGTTTGATATGTTCCATCTGCTATTTGAGCATTATTCTTATCAAAATTCCCTCCAAACGACACCAGTGTAATATCCTGTTTTTGACGCCGAATACCTCCAATTAACTCAACCTGATCTGAAACAGGCAAACGATTCATAAAATATATCGATTGGTTATTTAAATTGACGTGAGTAGCAGGATTAGGCTGTTGGTAGTTTTGTGTATTTGAACCATCAGAAATATTGTAATCATAGCCAATAATGGAAGAGCCCCATTTACCCCAATTAAATTTTACTCTTGGAGTTAAATTAAGACTGCTCTTATCGAATAACGCTAAAGTTCCTTGGATTTTACTGATTGATGAATTACTACCATAAGATGCTTCCATTTCAAACAAAGTATTTTGAGAAATGCCTTTAACAATCCCAGCACGCAGACTACTTCCATCTTGTATATAGTTGTTACCAATATTTACTGGCTTTATAAAATAGACATCCGACTTTCCAACTTCTGCCTCAATGATTTGGGGCACCTTACCCTGTGAATGATTTGCTGAGGCGTCGATAAATATTTGATCAACACCGCCTAAATTTTGTGTAATGCGCCCTAAAAAAGATTCAGATAATGCATCAGAATTTTCGCGCCAACCATTCGTTTTGGAAGAGTTGGCAGAGATCATTAGCGTAGTGTTATTTTCTTTTATTCGTAAAGAAACATCGCCAATAATAGTGCCGTAACTACCATAATTAAGCCCTACAGAACTCGATTGCAGCGAACCACCTTTTGTAATAATGTTTATTACACCGCCAGTTGCATTATTACCAAATTGCACACTAGCCCCACCATTAACAATCTCAATTCTTTCAATTGCTGCCAATGGTATGGTATTCAAAGGTGCAGACTGCTGATCAATGGGGTTCATTCGTATACCATCTAGTAATACAACCGTATTACTAGATGCTGTAGCTCCATACCCCCCTAAATCAGGAGATGCCCCCTGTGAGCCAATTCCTAATAAGCTTCCAGATTGATTGACCATTTGAACGTTACCAATCTGCTGTAAAACCTCAGCAAGATTGGTTGATGTTGATTGTTGGATTTGTTCTTTTGTAATGACCTGAATATTGGCTGGAACACGGTCAATATTTTCTTCAAATCTAGACCCAGAGACAACGATTTTTTCTAAATTAGACTGCGCTAATGCAATTTGACTAAATAAAGTGGTTCCAAGTAGTAATGCACAGGCGTGTTGAATCATTTGATGCTGATGAGGCAATTTCTTGAATGGTTTCATGACTTTTCCAAAACGAATACGTCCACAGACCCGTTCCCCGACAGGTACTCGAACTTAATTACTCTGTCACTTACCCCGTAACAATGTAACGCTTGTGTGGCCGGTATCCGGGCTCACATTCACTCAAACCGCCTTCCCAGCTAAAGCAGCCAGTGGCAAAATGGTTGAGTCGTCAAAGTTTCTTGACAGAATGCTTACCGTTGCGGGGGCAGCTCAGGCAGTCCTTACTTTTACAAGCAAAAATTCCTGATTCCCGTTTAACTACGACTTTAGAATCAAATCGTGAGCACCTCACGCTCTAAATTATATACAATATGTAGATGGATGAAAATAATCACAATTTTGAAAATTTACAACCGCCCACTTTAATCGAGCGAATGGATGTGCTTTCTTCAAAACTAGAGATACTTCAGCAAGAAATCAAAACCTTGGTCCAGCAAAAGTATTTTATGGAAAACAAAATCTCCGATGCCCAAGGTCGTATTCGGAAGATCCTGAATAAACTCCCACAAACTGCTGATACCCGTCAATTAACCTTGTTAGATAACTCCTCTGAGACAACCCATGAGTGAACCAAAATCTGTTCGTGTTGACGTTGAACTCGCTGGTCAAAAAATGGCCTTCATGACTTCATTTGAAAATGAAGATAAACTCAAAATTGCCGCTCGTGCAGTTAATGATCAAATTGCACAAATCACTTCAGGTCCAAACAAGAGTATTGAACGTGCTGCTTTAATGACCGCCGTGAGTTTTGCAGCTCAAATTCAAGACTTAAAAGAACAAGTGAGCGTCAGTCAAGAGCCTGGGGTTTCTTCCGCTGTTGTTACTGAATTAACAAAAAAATTAGACGCAATCGAACAACAAATCGATTCTGCGTTAGACTGTCTATCCCTGCCTGGTTCGCCAAGGTCAATAGTTCCTTGAACCGATGCTAACGCATATGGCGCTCAATATGCATAGTGGGCGAGCGCGCCTTGTTTTTACAGAGTATGGCTTAGGTCATATTCTCCCTGGAAATACTGACGTGCCCAAAGCTATGCTGTCGCGCCGCCTTGAACTCTCTGGGTTCAGGATGACGACCTAGCGGCCAAGGCGGGGACCCTTTTATGAAAGATGTTGTCTGACTACTCTACAAATTATTTTATTGCTGTGCCTAGGCTCGGTAACTGGTATCGTTGCAGGACTTCTAGGCATTGGTGGTGGAATGATTATGGTGCCATTTCTGACCATTCTCTTTAATACCTTTAATTTCCCCCAAGAACACATTTTACATATGGCCATTGCAACATCAATGACCACCATCTTATTTACATCAATCTCTTCAGTTCGCGCCCAAAATAAAAAGAAGGCTATTCGCTGGGATATTGTGATCGCCTTAGCCCCTGGCATTATTTTTGGGGGCATCATTGGTGGTGGAAAAATTTTCGCCATTCTTAAAGGGCCGTGGCTAACGATCTTCTTCGCCAGTTTTCAGTATTTTTCTGCCTACCAAATGCTCGTGAATAAAAAGCCAAAACCTTCGCGAACCCTTCCAGGCAAGGTAGGTCTTTTTAGTACCGGTAGCTTAATTGGATCAGTATCCAGTCTAGTGGGAGCTGGGGGCGCATTTATTTCAGTACCATTTATGTCCTGGTGCAATGTCCCCATTCATAATGCTTTAGCAACTTCTTCTGCGCTTGGTTTTCCAATTGCAGCAGCAAGCGCTATTGGATATATCATTGGCGGCTGGGATTTAGAAAACCTACCCAATCACACACTGGGGTATATCTATTTACCAGCATTACTGTGTATCGCTATCATGAGCATGATGACGGCCCCTATCGGGGTACGTATCGCACACCAACTCAATACTACTCAACTGCGCAAATTATTTGCTATTGTACTGATCTTTATTGCTAGTTATATGCTGGCAAAAAATGTCTTTGGTCTTATCTAAACGGTCCCAGAAGAGTGTAACTTGGCAATTTGCTCTTCTGTCTTGTGAAGGACCTTTTCCAATATCTCTTGCGTATGCTGACCAAGAGCCGGTGGTGGAACTTCATACGTAATCGGTGTCGCAGAAAACTTCATCGGACTGCCGACTAAAGTCACCTTACCTGCAGCAGCATGCGGTAACTCAATTTGCATACCACGTGCCTGCACCTGTGGCTCTTCAAATACTTCAGCAATCGAATTAATCGGACCATTAGCAACACCAGCATCATCGAGTAATTGAACCCACTCTTTCGTCGTCTTTTGAATAAAAATATCACCTAAAAGTAGTGTAATTTCAGCGCGGTTATTCACCCGCTCACCATTCGTCGAAAACTTGGGATCTTTCGCTAAAGCCTGACACTGAGCAACTTCACAAAACTTATTAAATAAATTGTCATTACCGCAAGCCAAAATAATGGCTCCATCCGCAGTTTTGAAAGATTGATAAGGGACAATATTAGGGTGAGCGTTGCCTAAGGCCTCAGGAGACTTTCCTGTTGAAAAATAGTTCATCGCTTGATTCGATAGCAATGCTACACAAGAATCTAATAACGCTACATCAATCCATTGTCCCTGTCCAGAGACTGCACGATGCGCTATAGCGGCACAAATAGCAACCGTGGCATACATACCTGTCGTCATATCAATAATAGGAACGCCAACCCGTTGCGGGCCACCACCAGGCAAGTCGATTCGCTCCCCAGTAATACTCATTAGTCCACCCATGCCTTGGGCCATAAAGTCATAACCAGGACGCTCTTTAAAGGGGCCTGTTTGACCGAACCCTGTCACAGAACAATAAATGATGCCAGGATTAATCCGTTTGATATCCTCGTAACCCAAACCATAACGTGCCAAATCACCTACTTTATAGTTTTCAACAATGACATCGACATCTTTTGCGAGTTCACGAACTAAATCTTGACCTTCTGCACTAGAAATGTTGATGGTGATCGACTTTTTGCCACGGTTAGCCGCACAATAGTAAGCAGACTCTTTAGTGACATTGCCATCCTGATCATTTAAAAAAGGAGGTGCAAATGCTCTTGAGTCATCTCCTTTAATCGGGCGCTCGACCTTAATTACCTGGGCGCCTAAATCAGCTAAATTTTGCGCAGCCCAAGGACCAGCTAATACTCTCGATAAATCGAGTACCTTAATATGAGATAAAGGACCTGACATAATTTCCTATTTAATGTAATTTTTAAAGCATCTTAGAGACTAATCGTGAGTAGATAACCTCACCATTGATAAAACGTTCATGATTATCCTCTATTTTGTCCAGATCATAGAGATAGTTCACCATCAATCCAGCGGATTGCCTTAATCCTTTTTTGGATAAATCTGCCGCCCAATTAATACGGTATAACTGAGCGCCATTGCCCAAATGAAACTTTGCGACAGGATTGCCACCCTTCCTCACAGAAAATTTAGCTAGATAAATGGCACATAGTCCCGATAAAGCACTTTTCTCTTCTTCAGATGCTATGTCAGGATGCCATCCTGATGACAGTCTTTCAGGCCAAGATTGTTTCTTTAGATTCATTTTATCTAAGTAGGCGCTTACTTTATTTAAAGTATTTGTATCTAATAAAGGTTCACCCAACGGAGCGCCCGAAATAACCCAATGCATGAATCCAGGAATTGGGGATAGTGTCACAAACGTTTTTAAACTAGGAAACTCCGCTTTTAAATAAGTAGCCACTCGTTTAATTAAAAAGTTACCTAGAGAAACTCCCTTTAAGCCCGGCTCGCAATTGCTGATGGAATAAAAAATAGCGGCCTTAAACTGCGACGAATCAACCGTCTCAGATCTTTTGTTTACTAAGGGACCAACTGCTGCGGAGATTTCAGGTACTAATGCAACCTCCACAAAAATCAATGGCTCATCTGGTAATTGTGGATGAAAAAATGCAAAGCAGCGACGATCAGGCTGTAGTCTTCTTCTTAAATCATCCCAACCATCAATTTCATGAACAGCCTCATGTTGAATAATTTTTTCTAAAATATGCGCAGGCGATCTCCAATCCACACGGTGCATTTTTAAAAAACCTGGATTAAACCAAGAAACAAATAAATGGTGTAAATCAAAGTCAAGTGGCTTGAGTTCCGGCTGCTTATCGAGTACTTTGATCAAATGCCGACGCATAGCTACAATTTCTTTAGTACCTCCATCAACACGATTGATTCTTCTGAGCAATTCTTGCCGAGGTGACTCAGAGACTGTTGTTAACTTAATCAGATTTTTCCCTGAAGGATCTTTGGCGTAATCTTGAGCTACTCGCAAGACAGCTTGCGGATCTGGATTGAACTTTGTCGCAAGCGCATGATAAAAACTAGACTTTTGATCTTCATCCAGTAAACGGTACTGACTAAAAATATCATTTGCCATACTTGTAGAATTAGCCTCACCTCGCTCAGTCAGAATTTTTTTTGCCGCATTAATGGCGCGGGAAAGAGATCTCACTTGCGAGATTTTTTGCAAAATGGTCATGCTCAGCTTTCAAAGGAAATAAATATGTTTTTAATATAAATCGATTATCTAAGAAATATATTAAATCAAATCAGGAACTTGTGGAAATTTTCTGGGGACGAAACATCAAATAAGCCCCAAACATGATCATCGGAATAGAGAGCCATTGCCCCATCGACAATCCTAGTGATAAAGTGCCCAGAAATCGATCAGGCTCTCTTGTAAATTCTGCTAAAAATCGAACCACGCCATAACCGGCCGTAAATGCGCCCGAGGTCTGCGCAGCTCTTCTTGGATGACGAGCATATAACCATAACAAGATACCCAGAGTAATGCCCTCTCCAACGAACTCATATAACTGCGAAGGGTGTCGACTGAGTTCATCGCCTGCTTGTGGAAAAACCATTCCCCATGCCACATCCGTTGGTCGACCCCAAAGTTCACCATTAATAAAATTTCCCATTCTTCCAAAAGCTAACCCAAAAGGCACTAATGGCGCAATCATATCGGCTATATGGAAAAAAGCGATTTTTCTTTTTTGACTAAACCAGGCAATAGCCGCAATGACGCCTAAAAAACCCCCATGAAAAGACATGCCGCCCTGCCAAACTTTAAAAATATCAAGAGGGTTTGCTAAGTAATGAAATGGTAGATAAAAAAGACAATAACCTAACCTGCCCCCACAAATGACCCCAAGCACTGCGTAAAACAGTAAATCATCAAGATCTTCTTTGACGAATCCTTGACTTTTCATTTGTGGTTGCACAACCCGTAATCGACCCAGTAGCAAATACTGCATAAATCCTAGTAGATACATCAAACCATACCAATGAACTGCAATAGGTCCTATCTGGAAGGCAATTGGATTAAATTGCGAATGAATCATGATGCACCTTTTTGATCATGATTAAAGAGCTCAAGGCCCATAGTTCTATATTGCTTATATCTTTCGCGTCCAGCCAGTAAATCCTGCTCTTCTGTAGATACAACTTCAATAACTCTATCAAAGCGCTCTGTAATCTTTTCTATATCGTTTAAAAATACTTGCCCAAGGTGTATAAAAACATCTTGATGAGGAATCTGCGCAAATGCTTGTGCATCAAAATTTTCACTCAAAACAATGGGGGTATAAGCTGCTGCCTCATTGTCTAAAAAACAATGTGGCAAAAACTCTTCAGGACTAAACGTCCAGAGCATTTGATCTAAACTTTTCAATGCTTCTAACGGCCCAACAATCACGATATTTTTTATCGGATCTTTTCCTTCGGAAATAGAAAATATTTTTCGGGCTAAGCGGCAGGTATACGTTAATTTGTCACCAACTTGACTATGGAAATCAACCCTTGCCACTTTTGATCTATCCCTTCATTAAATATTCAGTCAGCAATGGCACAGGCCGCCCTGTTGCCCCCTTAGCTGCGCCACTCTTCCAAGCAGTGCCAGCGATATCTAAGTGCGCCCAATCATAGGCCTGAGTAAATCGTGACAAATAACATGCTGCTGTAACACTGCCGGCAGGTCTTCCACCAATATTGGCAAAATCAGCAAAATTCGACTTTAACTGATCCTGATAAGCATCATCCATTGGCATATGCCAAACAGTGTCTAAGCTTGCTTGACCCGCACTTTGTAAGTCTTTCACCAATTGCTCGTTTTTACTAAACAACCCAGTATGCACATGACCCAAGGCAATCACACAGGCACCAGTCAGGGTCGCAATATCAATCACTGCTCTTGGTTGAAAACGCTCAACATAAGTTAAAGCATCACATAAAATCAAACGGCCTTCAGCATCTGTATTGAGAATCTCCACTGTCTGACCCGACATGGTCACAACAATATCGCCAGGTCGAGTTGCTTTACCAGAGGGCATGTTTTCACAAGTTGGAATGACGCCAATCACATTTTTTTTGAGTTTCATTTGTGCAATCGCTTGCATCGTCCCCAACACAGATGCCGCGCCACACATGTCATATTTCATCTCATCCATACCTTCTCCAGGCTTCAGAGAAATGCCACCCGTATCAAAGGTAATACCCTTTCCAACAATCACAATCGGCGCCTCTTTTGCTGGGCCACCTCGATGGTGCATGATGATGAGTTTAGGTGGAGCCTCAGAACCTTGAGTGACCGACAAAAATGCTCCCATACCCAACTGTTCCATCTCTTTACGCTCTAATACCTGTACCCTGAGCGCATACTCTTTGCCAATATTTTGAGCTGTTTTGGCTAAGTAACTTGGTGTACAGATATTCGGTGGCAAATTACCCATATCTTTGGATAAACTCATCCCATTGGCAACCGCAGTTCCAACTTGAACAATCTCTTTAAGCTGTTTTTCCATTTTCTGCGTGGTGGCAAACGCAACCGACTTCAATGTCAATGGCAATTCAGTAGGTTTTGTTTTAAATTGTTTAAAGCGTAGTCCAAATCGATAAGTAGCCTCTTCTACGAGTTGAATCGTTTGACGAATAACTGAGCTGTAAAGATGCTCTTTCTTGAGATCTAAATCTTGCTCAAGCAACCATAAAACAGAACCCGCGGTAGTCCCCAAGATAACTCGCAAAGCAGCCCTAACCGCCTTCGAATACTCACTTAATAATTTGTTTTCTGAGGTACCCTCAGATACTTTTATATGGTCACCTAAACCCACCAATAAAATACGTTTAACATGAATTCCTTTGAGTTTCCAAGACTTTTGGTGATTCATCAAATAAGTCTCACCGACTTTTCCGGTAAAGTCTTTACCTAAAATCGCAGAGCCAATGGCACCCTCTAGTAAATGATCTAGTTTCTCGTATTGCTTTGGCAAGCCTGTTTTACTGTCGCTTGAAATCTGAGTAAGAGGTAAAATAACGCAATCAACGGATAACAGTAACTGTGCTGTTAAACGGTTTTGCCCCTCTGGAAAGACTTTCGTGATAAATTTAGTTTGCATCTTCATCTGCCGTCAAGTGTTGTTGAAAACTACATTATCCATCTAAAACAAAAACATGATTTTTGAGCAATCCTTAAGACGAGAATTATCCTACACAACTGGTGCAGTTTTCCTTGTCTTGATCACTATCATGATGACAACACTAGTGATCCGAATCTTAGGTTTTGCTGCGGCAGGCACCATTAACCCCAAAGATGTACTTATTCTCATTATGCTAGCTGTCATTGGTTACGTAGCCATCATCTTATCTGTCTCTTTGTTTGTGGCGACCATGATGGTGTTAATTCGGTGGCATAAAGATTCAGAAATGGTCGTCTGGTATGCCAGCGGCCTTAATCTGCGTATGCTGTACGGTCCTGTATTGCGTTTTGCGACTCCCTGGATCACTGTAATTGCGGTGATGGCGATTTTTGTTTGGCCTTGGACAAACTCAAAAACGACAGAAATTACACAAAAATTTAAAGGTCGGGATGAGACCGCGATGCTAGTTCCAGGTCAATTTTTCGAATCTTTGAACTCCAACAGAGTTTTCTTTATTGAAAACATCGACCCAATAACGAATAAGATTCAAAATCTCTTTATTTCTGACTACAAAAATGAACGACTGACCGTTGCAATGGCAGAATCAGGGAAAATTAATTTCTTAGATAACGGTGTCAAACAAATTAAAATCGAAAATGGTAGACGTTACGAAGGACAACCCGCTAAAGGTGACTTCAAAATACTTGAATTTGAAGGGTATACCGTCGATATAGAAAAAAAACCACCCAAACCAATTACCTTTAGCCCTAAAGAATCAACCACATTGTCTTTATTAGAGAGTCCCGATGCAATTGCTCTAGGAGAAGTACTTTGGAGACTTGGATTACCTCTCATGGCTTTTGGTCTGATCGTCATTGCCGTACCACTCGCTTATGTGAATCCGCGTCGCGGCAACTACATCGCTCTCATTTATGCGGTCTTTACCTATCTGATCTATAGTAATGTTCTCAATATCTCACAGACTTTAGTGTCTGACTCTAAAAGAGACTTTATGAGTAGCTTCTGGCCTATGCATGTCATTGCCATTCTAGTGGCATTCTTTTTGGTACAACACCGAATTAATCCAGCCATCGCTTGGTGGAAACGACAAATTCCTGGTGGATCCAAACTCTAATCATGTTCTCCTTATTTCCTAAAATTTATGAAAAATATTTGGCCCGCCAAATCTATTTGAATTTCTTTTTTATTTTATTTGCCCTGATTTCTTTATTTATCTTTTTTGATTATTTAAATGAGGTCAATAATCTACGAGGTCAATACACAAACTATCTCGCTTTTATCCATATTCTTTTAAAGTCTCCGGCGCGCTTGGTCGAGCTGATACCCATGGCTGGCTTGATAGGTGCTATCTATGTTTTTGCCCAACTAGCTAGTCAATCTGAATTTACCATTTTGCGCATGGCAGGTCTTGATATTCCCAAAGGATTATGGACCTTATTCAAGGTTGGTATACCCATCCTTTTAGCTACGCTAGTTCTCAGCGAATGGGTCGGCCCATATTGCGACAATGTTGCTGAAGAAATGCGATCTAAAGCCTTAGGTGAAGCCTTAGGGAAAAACTTCAAGACCGGAACCTGGATTAAAGATAAGTTACAAAGCGCGGATGATCCAAACGTTAAAAAATCTGAGATCCGCTTCGTAAACGTAGGGAACATCCAAAACCGAGGTGAAATTAAAGGCATCCGGATGTACGAATTCGATGAAAACCGTTACCTCCTCGTTATTCGAGAAGCTGAATCAGGCAGCTACGATGAGCGCGGATTTTGGAACCTTAAAAACATTACCGAAACACGTGTCATTGAAGATCGTAAAGATGATCCCCTAGATACTAAATATCGTGCTGTTTCTACACGCTTTTTAGAGCAACGACTTAAATCACAAGTCACTCCAGAAATTTTGAATATTCTTTTAATCAGTCCTGAAAGAATGTCAATAATGAGCTTATTTCGTTTTATTAATCATCTACAAGAGAATCTACAGGATAGCCAAAACTATCAATTAGCGCTTTGGAAAAAAATTGTTTATCCATTTACTATTTTTGTGATGCTTTGTTTAGCCCTTCCCTTTGGCTATCTAAATGCGCGATCTGGCGGAATTAGCCTGAAGGTTTTTGGCGGAATTATTTTAGGCATTAGCTTTATTCTCTTTAATACGCTCTTTTCACATATCGGGCTTTTAATTGCTTGGCCACCTTTATTTACGGCAATTTTGCCGCTATGTGTCTATTTGACATTTGGCCTATTTGCCCTTGCTTGGGTGTCAAAAAAATGAAAACTGTTATTTTCTTTGGTCATGGGGCACGTGACGCCCGCTGGAAAGAACCATTCGATCGCCTGATCAAACTTTGGGAAGCGAAGTATCCAAATACAATAGCTTCACTTGCCTTTTTAGAAATGATGTCACCAACACTGCCGGAATGCATTGGATCTCTTCAAGAACAAGGCCTCCTAGAAATACAGATTATTCCCGTTTTTTTTGGCCAAGGTGGTCACTTACGTAAAGACTTCCCAGTCATCTTAGAAGAATGTCGCCGTCTTTACCCTAAAGTACAACTAAGCACCTCTTCTGCCGTCGGAGAGAGCGATGATGTTTTACTATCGATCATCGAGTTCACTGCACAATCGATTCTCTAACTGATTTTTAGATATCGCCCTTGAAAAGACAGTTCCAACCATCAATATGGTCGGAGCTTTTTACTGCCCGCATCCTGTTAAACCGTGCGGCCAGAATCATAAGACTTACAAATAATATAAAATCGTTTTAATATATTGTTTTAGATATAAAGAGGGTAAATATCATGAATCTTCACCAATTTCGCTTTGTGAGAGAGGCGGTCCGCCAAAAATTTAATCTGACAGACGCTGCAAAATCTCTTTTTACTTCGCAACCAGGGGTTTCTAAGGCCATTTTGGAGTTAGAGGATGAACTTGGGGTGGATATCTTTAGAAGACACGGTAAAAGAATCCGAGATTTGACCGACCCAGGCAAAAAAGTCCTTCAGTGCGTAGAAAGAATTCTTAATGAGGTTGAAAATCTCAAAAAAATAGGTTCTGAATATGCTTCTACAGATCAAGGCAACTTCGTAATTGCGACCACGCATACTCAAGCAAGGTACGCCCTCCCTCAGGTGATTTCAGAATTCACCAAGCGCTTTCCTAAAGTGCGCGTTAGTATTCAACAGGGAAGTCCTACCCATCTCGCTGAATTACTCCTCAGTAATCAGGCAGACATCGCTATCGCTACTGAGGGCTTGTCCGATATACATAACATTGTCTCTCTTCCAGGTTATCAGTGGCAACACTCTGTTGTAGTTCCTCATGGCCACCCTTTACTCGATAAAAAACCACTCTCTCTTGAGGAGCTCGTTCAATATCCCATCATTACTTACGATATTGCTTTTGCCGGTCGTAAAAAAATTGATGAGGCTTTCGCTAAAAAGAACCTCATCCCTGACGTCGTCTTGGAAGCCATTGATGCTGATGTCATCAAAACGTATGTCGAAACAGGTTTAGGTGTTGGTATAGTAGCCGGTGTAGCATTTGATGCAGCAAGAGACACTGCTTTAGAAATGCTGCCAGCTGGTCATTTGTTTGGAAACAATACAACTCGGATTGCCGTTAAAAAAGATGCCTATTTAAGGTCTTTTACATATACATTCATTGAACTATTTGCACCTAGCCTTACCAAAAAGTTAGTTGATCAAGCTTTACAAAACAATGATCAATTCCTCGAAGATAATATTAGTTACGATATTTAAAATTCACCAAGGAAATAAAAATGCTGCCAAATATTCCCATTCTAGATATTCACAATAACCAAATCAACTTACAAGACTTTCAGGGTAAGAGTTTATTGATTGTTAATGTGGCCAGTAAATGTGGTTTCACAAGTCAATACAAGGGTCTTCAATCTTTATACGAACAATATCAATCTAAAGGTCTAGAGATTTTAGGATTTCCTTGTAATCAATTTGGTTCTCAAGAACCCGGCTCTCATGAAGATATTCAGGCGTTTTGTGAAACTAATTACAAGATTACATTTCCTATGCTCGCAAAAATTGATGTGAACGGTGCAAATACACACCCTTTGTATACATTTTTGAAAAAAGAGTGCCCAGGCATTTTAGGAACAGAATCTATCAAATGGAACTTCACTAAATTCTTTATTAGCAAAGATGGAAAAGTTGTCAAGCGTTATGCATCTAATGACGATCCGTCAACGATCGGAAAAGAAATTTCTATACAGTTGTAGGTGTTTGAGTTTCGATGGCTAGAATTTGCAAACACTGATTTTTTCTGTTTTTCCTTGCGGCATTTTCCACATAAAATGACGCATTTCAATTTTTAGCCACTAAGTTAGTTCGCTCCATGCTTAAAGGCTTGGCTCTACATCATAAACGGGGGACAAAGGTATTTATTAAACTAGTTTTTTCGACGAACTTTTTTAATATAGGTAATACCAATGTCCCATTTAGATTCTATCTTAGGTCTGCCCGATCTTTCAATCGAACAGGTAAAACGCGGTCAAATT
>CANJBQ010000034.1 GCA_947472645.1 Burkholderiaceae bacterium | reverse complement strand
GCACCACAAACCCAAGTGCCGAAAATCATCCACAATCAACCCATCATGATCCAATGATAAGATATGAACACTCTCTTTAACCGTGGTACTAAATTAACATCAGTTCATTCTTTATGACGCAGATACCATGATCCCAAATGATTACGAGCATTACCTGTATCTGGATAATCCGATCCGCAAGTATTTATAAAAACATTCAGAGCATGTTGGTACATTTGTCCAGCGATTTCAGTTTGACCATTTAACTCCGCTAACCAAGCAACACTCATCAGAGTTCGCGAGGTATCAGGATGATCGTCACCAAAAATACTTTTCCTGATAGAAAGCGACTGTTGGTACAAATGGTCTGCGCTGATTGGGTTACCTTGGCTAAGTTTAATATCACCAAGATAAGTCAATGTCCGAGCAGTGTATGGATGTTCTGGCCCTAAAACAATCTTTTGAATCTCCAAAGCTTCGTTATAGAAAATTTCTGCTGAGTCGAAATCACCTTTAGAGGCTAGAGTCCAACCTACGTAACCGATTGAAAGTGACAAATCAGGATCAGAATCGTTAAGTAATGTTCGGTTGAGATCTAATACATGCTTAAATAAGCGCTCTGATTCTTGATAGTCGCCTTTTTCTTCAAATATACCAGCAAGATAGGTGGTGTAGGTCATCGTTTCAGGGTGATTATTTCCATAATGTTCTTTCATAACATCAAGAGCTGCGCTATATAAGCTTTGCGCTTGTTCATACTTAGAAGTGGATTGAAGAAGTCCAGCGAGATATGCCATTGACTGTGCAGTATCTGGGTGACGATTTCCCAGTAATTTTTCGCGAATCGACAATGCCTCTCTATAAAGTTTTTCAGCTTGGAGGTAATCTGCTAAGGTAAACCAAATTTCTGCGAGGAGATTGATTATGCTGGCAGATTCGAGGTGGATACGTCCTACGATTTTTTCAGTGATACTCAATGATAAGTTGAGATGATCAATTGCTGCTTGGTATTGACCTGTATAGTCTAAAATTTTCCCAATTTGGAAAAGGCATCGAGCATATTCTTGGGAATGTTGTCCAAACTGACTTTCATTCAAATGAAGTAGTCGCTTTTGCAAGATTAATTCAAAATGATATTTTTGATGATAATTTAAATACTCTGCATATTCATACAAAGAAGTTTCACTTCCCCAAATCTCAGTTTTTGGAAGTAACTCTGTTAGCCAATTCAATATAAACTGTTCCCAACGGCTATCTTGCCCTTTATCTTTGTTGAACTGACTTGTCTTAAACTCTCTCCAAAGGAAGTCGCCTAATTTTTTTGCGCCATTGTCATTAACTTGATAAATTCCACTTCTAGTACCATCTTGTAACCAGTCAGTAATTGACTTGTGAAAAAATTGTAAACCTTCTTTAGTTTCAGTCAAAAGACTTGCCATTGGCTGAGTAACAAATAGGGTGATATCTCTAGCTTGCCATTCTAATAATTCTTGCGCTAATTCTTTAGGTAGTGGACCGGGACTTGCAACAAGGAGCCTCAAGAATTGCTCAGTTTTTTCCTCGTATTGTTTTCCATCAGGGAAGTAGCGCTCAAAGTCTTTATAAAATAGATCATCAAGACCAACAGGTAGGCTATCCAAGTGATTCACGTCATAATGTAACTCCACTCTTTTGACATATAGGAAAGAGCCACCACTTTTATGAATTATTGTTTGAATCGCATTGATTCTTTGTTGACCGGTAATAGAGGGGTCTAATTTCATTTCTAAGTAGTTTTGAATATCTTGAATGTTATCTTTTGTTCCGCCCTCCATAATCATTGGCGAGAACTTAGCCGCTAATTGTTGTTGAAGATAGGCTTCAGGCCTTGATGTCAGAATGATTCCTAGCCAAGTTGGTAGTTGATCAACATGTTTGTAGAGTAGGTCGGCTAAAGGATTCACCATCTTGCCATTCACAAGTCTGCCTGCTTCATCGAGCGCATCTATTACAAGCGCTAAGCGTTGAGATTCGGCAATTTTGTCAGAACGATTTAGTGGTTCAGTAATAAGGTAAGTAAAAAGATCATCGGCAGTCTTATTTTGGACAGTTTCTTGATCTACTTGTTGGCCTCGAAGTAATTTAATTCGGTAGTCAGGTAATCTACTTGCAAGTTGGTAGGCCAAAGTACGAATACATTCATTGGCAGACTCTTCAGCAGACTTTAGTCCTTGGAAGTCGCACTTAAAAAAGCCTACGATAGAAGAGTTTCCAAGATGAACTAACTTGGCCGCAAAAGAGCTCTTACCAATACCAGGCGAACCCTTTAACCAAAATAGACGGTTATCTGTTGATAACCAATTATGGATAGCATTAAAGAGCCATTCACGTCCAAAAAAACCTTCTACACTGTTAATAATGGCTGCCTCAAAAGAGGTGGGTTTAAGAATCTCTTTAAGTTCAGCTAATTCTCCAGCGGCTTTTTGATGGGTAATATCTGCTAAATTCTGACGAATCTCAGACATGAGGTTACCAAACCAAGTATTCCAGTCCTCACCCTTAGGCCCCGTCTTTTGTCCACTTTGGATAGCCTGCCAGTCTTGAAATTGATGCCATTGGATACTACTGAGTGTTAAGGGTGCGGATACTTGATTTTCAGTTTCAGTCAGTATCGTTTGGATGATTCTATTATGTTTAATGGCGATAGCCACTTCATTTAAACAAACATTCGGTTCATGGCGAACTGATCTTTTCGACAAAAAGGCTAAAAAATGTTTATGACTAGTAATCGCATCAGTAATTCTTTCTCGCCATTCTGTACCGCCTCGAATACCTTCATGGTCAATCCAAACAACATGCCCATCATTTTCTAATTCTTTTTTAATGAGCCATACTAAATCTTCAGAAATATCATAGTCGTCAGACTTTAAACTTTTATGAGCATAGCTTAAGAAAATAGTTTGTGATTCAATTTTTTGAGGTGGCGGATCAAATGTAATCTCACACTCCGCGCAATAGTATCTACCCCTTTTGGGGCTATAAGCGGCAGGGTTATTGCATGTTGGGCAAGGACTTAGATTTATTGACATTTGCTATTTATCACCTTCTCAAGATGATTTAATTCCTGTTGCATAAAAGATTCGCTTACACCTTGAGATAGCAAGATCTTAAATAGGTATTGTGGGAATCGCTCTACTAAGTTCGATGCTGGGGCTAGAGGCATCAACACTGGTAGCAGGGTTCTTTCATTTACAAATAAGGCTACCTGTGGTTTTGAAAATATTGCCTTAGCATACCAATTACCCAAAATATTGTCTCCCTTTCCAGCGGGTTCGTTGACGCCTGAAGAGACTCGATCTAATAATTGTTTTGAGCAGTGTAAATAAAACATTGAAAAGTGTCTCTGATTAGGCTAAGACTGGAATCAATGCATGTGTGACTTTGGGTAGTCCTGCTTTACGAACTTGCCATAAGTCATAGGCTGCCTGTAAAGCTAGCCAAACACTTGCACTACCTCCATTTTTCTCACCTAACCAAGCCTCAATACGAAGAGCCATTTCTGGAGAAATTCCAGCTTTACCATTGATCACTCTAGAGAAAGCAGCACGTGTTACACCAAGCTGTTCTGAAGCTTCTGTTACGGTTAGTTCTAACGCTGGAAGAATATCTTCTTTCAGAGTAAGGCCTGGGTGGGGTGGGTTATACATTTTAGTCATCATTACTCCTATTCTTTTAGTGATAATCTTGATAATCAACAAGTACTATATCTTCTCCTTCAAATTTAAACGTCATTCGCCAATTTCCATTTACCGAAATTGAATAGTGATCCTTTAGCTTATCTTTTAAAGGATGCAATCCCCAACCAGGTATATTCATATCTTCCCATTTTTTTGAAACATGTAATCTAGCTAACTGCCTACCCAGCTTATTCGCATGAGCGGCTTGGATTCCTGACTTTTTACCGGTTTCAAAAAAGAGTTGTAAGCCCTTATGGCGAAATGTTTTAATCATGATTTATTGTATACTGAAACTATACGCTATGCAAGTTTGTGGATTGGTATTTTAAGGAGAAATTTAATGCAAGCGTTACAAGTTGTAACACCCAGCCGTATCTGATTGATAAAAAATCACTTTGGAGTAACGAAGTGCTAGATGGTTGACCCAAAAATTCTTTGGTTTTCAATACTACTGAGTGGGTTAGTTATTTCACTACACAAAACACTACACGCCGATAATGAGAGGCTGTAAGCTCTTGAAATCCTAATGGTTTTCTTTGGATATCTGCTCTCATAATGGACTTAACCATGAAGTGTATTGGACTAAAAACTGTAAAGTGTGTGTCCGGTATAAAGTGTAAAGTATGTCTCAGGTGATACAAATCCTCATTAGAAATGGCGGGTGTTCTTTATTTAAAATGATTTTTTATCAAAATCGCTTGCATCGTGACGTTCACGTAGTTGCTCGTATGGTTCGCCTGAAGTACGATTAACCATACGACCTCGTTTGACTGCAGGCCTTTCCAAAATGGTATCTACCCATCGTTGGACATTCAAATACTCATGAGCGCCAAGAAATTCTGCTGCACCATACAACCATCCTTTAACGAGAGCTCCATACCAAGGAAAAGCCGCCATATCTGCGATTGTGTATTCTGATCCAGCAAGATATTCATTTGCTTCCAGACGTTGGTCAAGTACATCAAGTTGACGTTTTACTTCCATCGTAAAACGGTCGATTGGATATTCCATTTTGTAAGGGGCATAAGCATAAAAATGACCGAATCCACCCCCTATGTATGGTGCGCTCCCCATCTGCCAAAAAAGCCAATTCATCATTTCCGTTCGAGTAGATAAGTCTTTCGGTAGGAAAGCATCAAATTTTTCTGCTAGATAAAGCAAAATGGATGCTGATTCGAAAACACGAATAGGTGTTGGCATACTGCGATCAAGCAAGGCAGGAATTTTCGAATTTGGATTTATTTTAACGAAATCTGATCCAAATTGATCGCCATCAACAATTGTAATTAACCAAGCATCATACTCAGCCCCAGAGTGCCCTAAGGCGAGTAGCTCTTCAAGCATTATTGTGACTTTTACACCGTTTGGCGTACCCAAGGAATATAACTGCAGTGGATGGCGGCCAATGGGCAATTCTTTTTCTTGTCGCGATCCCGCTGTCGGTTGATTAATACCTGCAAATTTTCCACCGTTAGGTTTTTCCCATGTCCAGATTTTTGGTGGGGTGTATTCATTAGCATTGGCCATTTTTTACCTTTTCGTGAAACTGATACTCAATGCTAGTATATTAACTGGATTATGAATGTAGCGTTTCTTTAAATCAGACAACAAAAGTGCTTTGAATAAAGTGCTATTTCAATTTTAGAATATCTGAAGTAACAATTGCGGAACAATTTTAAAATTCAATAGCGTTGATAAAACTAAAATATTTTTTCATTTTCTAAAGCTCAAAGAGCGGACTCCACCTTGTAAAAAAAGGTGGCAAATCTTACCTATATCCGGGATAAAAATAACAGTATTAGACATTTTGAGGCGCTGGTTATACATTCATCATCCCGCAAAATAGGATACTCTTAACAAAGTCAACATATAAATATTGTTTGGTAAGCTTATCCAAACGGGTTTTAAAATAATAAAGTTTTTCAATGAACACCTCTTATAAAATATACGTATGAGCGAGATTCCTTCATGGCAACTAACCGCACGTGATGCTTGGCAGTGGCGCGGTTCAAGTAGGCCAGATTTTGCGCAATTACCTAGACCTGGCCAAGTTTCTGTATGGGATTTTCCGCGTCCGCCCCAGCTAGTCCTAGATCAGCGCGAGGTGATAGTTCGCTGGGGTAATGTGGAAGTTGCTCGAACAGACCGTACGATTATGGTACTTGAGACTGCGCACCCACCCACCTTTTATCTACCCTGGGCAGATGTCGATCAGAATCTATTCCAGGCGGCGGGAGGAGGTTCCGTTTGTGAATGGAAAGGACCAGCTAAATACTGGTCTTTAGTGGATGGTCCTCATTCTTTAGTAAAGGTCGCCTGGAGTTATCCGAGCCCATTGTCTGGCGCTGAGTTATTAAAAGATTGCATAGCGCTCTACGCAACGTCACTACAATGTACGGTTGGGGGTCAGCCAGTAACACCCCAGCCCGGCGGATTTTATGGCGGCTGGATTACGCCAGAACTTGTTGGCCCATTTAAAGGGGACCCTGGAAGCTCTGGCTGGTAGTGCCCCCTTAAAGTCATCAAGTTAAATTTTCATTACATTTAAAAGGATTTTGAGCGATCAACATAAGATCATAAATTCTAGATGGTAGATAACAGAGCCATCTTTGGGTAATAGGTTAAGCCTGCATTGAACAAGGTCGGTCACAAATAAGGAACTTTGATTCATCTAAAGATTTAAATGTTATGGGCAAATATATCGATGTGGCCAATTTCGCAGCGACTTGCTTGCATTCTACTTTGTTCCCACTGATTGACTTTAGCTAGCGGTATGGCATGCATTTCTCGAATTGCCTGTGCAGTTCCCATCGTTAACTGTTGAATTAAAGTACGGTCTTGGTGATCTAAAATCCAAGGACTTGGAGCGCATATTGTAGTGAAGTGTTGATCATGTAAAAGGGATTGTAGACATTTAGCCGCCGCCGGCCCTAACGCGCCACCAAAGCCTTTATCAGTGCGTTGATGTTGATGAAACTCTTTTAAAATTTCAGCATCAATTATTTCAGGAGGACTCCACTTTTCAATGCCATCATAGGTCAATACCGTATAGAGGGGTTTGGTTAAAAAGGCGCAAAATTTGATCAGCCAGGGCTCAGCTACCAAATCAAAAAAAGCAGCAGCAGTAATCAGATCAGTCGGTTCATTTAAAATAGTTGGGTAGTCATTCAGTAAATCAATACGTTTAAATTTCACTATGATTGTTTTATTTTGTTTGAGTATTGATAATGGTTTGACTGACATTGAGTGAGCATCTAAAGATTCAATTGCTGGCATATCTATTTCGCTATCTGCCCAAGCAAGAAGTGTAGACCGTGCAACATGTAAAAGTGTTTGGTCATAATCTACTAGGGTCCAGTACTGTAGCGAACTCAAGTGGGGTGCTAATGCACGAAGATTAGATCCGGTACCGGAGCCTAAATCCGTTATATGGACTGACCTAGGATCAACAGTGTTGACTTGCGCCAGATAATGAAGCACTTTGGTTTGTAGGGCTTGATTACGCGAACGATGATCAATAGGTTCACGTAAACTTAGCCATTCCGCTGAAAACCCACTCATTTCTGATCCATTTGCTGTGTATGTGATTAATTAAATAGTGCGATTAAGTCGATAGGCCATACTGTTGTTTCATTATTTCAGTAAATCGGCCACCCTGCTTATATAGAGTATCAAAACTTCCAGATTCAATGACTCTTCCTAAATCCATTACTAAAATATGATCTGCTTGCCGAATGGTACTCAATCGATGGGCTATCACAAGAGTACTTCGGGATTGCGTTACTTCTTGTAATGCATTGAGAAGACTTGCTTCAGTAGGGGTGTCTAAAGCGCTGGTGGCCTCATCCAAAATTAAGATTGGAGCATCTTTTAGAAGTACTCGAGCGATGGATAAGCGTTGGCGCTCGCCCCCAGAAAGAGTTCTCCCACGTTCGCCGATAACAGTATTAAAGCCATCGGGCTGCTGCTCTATAAAATTGAGAGCTTGGGCGCGAGCGCAAGAATCACGAAGTTCGTTGTCACTTGCACCTGATGAACCAATTCGTAGATTATCTGCAATCGAGCGATTAAATAAGAGAGGCTCTTGAAAGACAACACCAATATTTCGTCTAAGAGCGGTAAGTTTAAATTTTCGAATGTCCATCCCATCAATGGCGATGAAACCAGATTGTGGATCAAAAGCTCGATAAAGTAAGCTTAGTGCAGTTGATTTTCCGGCTCCAGAAGCACCCACGAGCGCAAGTGTTTGTCCAGGCTTAATTACAAAGCTCAAATGATCAACCGCTTTTTGTTGCGGATGATAAGAAAAACAAACTTGATGAAATTCAATTAAGCCCTCAGATCTACCGGGGTCGATGGCATCTTCACTATCTTTAATTTCTGGCGCGGTATCGAGTACGTCAAAAAACTCTCTTAATCGTGGCGCTTCCGTTGCTAGCTTATTTGCAAAAGTAACAATCTGCTCAAGACGACTAATGATGATGCTTGCAAAGGCAACAAAGGTAACGATTTCACCGATGGTGATGAGTGATTGTGTGAAGAGCCAAACCCCAAGAATAATAATGCTCAATATGCTTACGGTAGTCGCAGAGCGTGTGAGAACTGTTACTACCGCCCACCAGTAAAGTACTGGAAATTGCGCGCCTAACACTCGCTGACTAATTTGATGTAGTGACTTCAATTCAACTTGTATGCGCGTAAAACTTTGAACTAAGGCAATATTACTAAGGGTATCTGAAGTGAGTTCCGCTAAATCAGAATGGTCACTTTCTATTTGCTGTTGAAGAGCTTGAGTTTTACGCAGAATAAAATGGGTTAAAAATCCAAAGATGATACAAAGTATGTTGAGAACAAGCGCTAGTCGCCAATTAATAAAGAGTGCTACTGGCACCAAAATAATAAGTGAAACAATTGCAACAAGATGCTCTCGAAAAAAACTGAGCCAAAGCCACCAGAGGGTATCAGTGCCTTGAGTCATTATTTTCATGAGTCGTCCAGAATGTGTTCTTGTCTGTTGCGCCAGGGGTAAGTGAAGCACATGCTCAAAGTATGTTCCCAGGATGGAAAGCCTCCTGCGGTGCGCGAGCCGGTCTGAAAACAACGCAATAGTCGTGGAACAAAAAATCGTAAAAAGACCAAAACCAATCCATATAGCTAGCAGGGGTAAAACCGTATCCCAAGTTGCTGATTCAAGATTGCTAGATAAGTGAGAAAGGACATCAATTACTCGGCCAAATAAAATAGGTTCTGCAAATAGTGCGCATGCTAGAGCTACATTTGCAAAGACTAATGACCATCCAAGACGCAGGTCGGAGCCCATTAATTGAATGGCGCGATAGTAGATGTGAAAAAAATCCATTAAGTATTGTGTGTGGTTTGTGAATTAATTTCAATAGCGCTCAGTTGTAAAGCTAATAACTCAGTAGGTGGTTCGATTTCTTCAGGTAGTGATAAAAGTCGATGGCGAATCATAGATTGTCCAAGCCAAGGCTGAGATGTAAAAACCGCTAGTGGAACTGCAAATAGAAGCCCTCCGAAAAAAAGTAAGCCATAGAAAAGGGCTTGTGGATGCGAAAAATATAAGGAAATAGAGAGGGCAAAACCAAGGGTAGTATGTGGCCAGAATTGATGAAAGGCTTGGGAAATCGAAATAGAGTGGTCATCGCGCGTCTGGGCAGACCAGCCTCCTTTTTTCCCGAATATAAGACCTAATATATATATCGAATGATTAAGCCATGCAATAGGCGTCATTAATAACGAAAATACGATCTCAAGCAATAAACTGAGGCCAAAACGTAAGCGCCCTCCAAAGCTATTACTTTTGGAAGTATTTAGTAGTACATCGAGTGCGCCAGTCATTTTGGGCAGGTACCACATGACCAATGTCATCAAAAGTAAGTTTGAAAGATCATCTAAATCTACTAGAGTAGCTGGTGAAGTACTCATACTAATGGCAATTGTGCCAATAATAATTAAGGCAATCCAGGCAGGGGCTCCTAAAAACATGGCAATTGCAAGTATTAGCTGAATGCGACTAACCGGTTGCAGATTTGTTAAGTTGAGTAAATTTAAATACTGTAAATTTCCTTCACACCAGCGTAGATCGCGACGTATGTATTCAGTCAGAGTGGGTGGATTTTCTTCCCAGCTCGCATCCTCCTGTGGGTAAATTCTGACTTCATAGCCAGCACGGCGCATCAGAATAGCTTCAATCAAGTCATGACTTAATATCGGTTTTAGCTCACCAGATCGACTTTTTAGAGTAGGTAAATCGCAGAACGCTATAAATGGGGCGAGTCGAATCAAAGCATTATGACCCCAGTAGGGGCCGCAATCTGCTTGCCACCAAGCAGATCCTATTGTGTAGGAGCGCATACCAAGTCGCATACCATATTGAAATAGTCTCGTAAATGCACTACTAGAAGGTAGACCAACTACTAAGCCCTGAAGAATGCCTAAACGAGGATTGGCTTGCATCATTCGGACAAGTCGCGTGATAGCGCTACTAGCCATAAAGCTATCAGCATCAAGAACGATGGCAAAGTCATATTCCTTACCCCAACGCTGGCAAAAATCAGCAATATTACCTGCTTTGTAGCCCACGTTTTCTTTACGGCAACGATAGGTGATTTGAACTTTCTGATCGTAGTTTGTCTGCATTGCTTCAAAGCAGATTCGCTCTTGATGAGCAATATTTTCGTCATTGCTATCACTCAAGATAAATAGATGAAAAAACTGACCAAGCTGATTCTTTACTAGACCATCCAGCATAGTCTCTATATTGCGGCGCAATCTTATTAGTGACTCATTTCGAATACAGAGCAAAATAGCGGTGGAGTGTGTTAATGGCAAAGTGTCTTCCACATGCATACTTTCTGGAAGAATAACTGTATTAGGATTTTTAAAAAATTGGCAAAGCAAGAGCCCGATAATGGCATTCCAAAAACCAACTACCATCCAAGGTAAGATCATTGTGAAGAGTGCGAGGAGTATGACGCGCATGATGAGTGGCGTACTGGATGCTAGAGTTTCATGAACCAAATACAATATCAAGAAAGCAGTTACTATCGATAGCACAAAAAAAATCACACGACGTAATGTGATGGCTTTGTTGGCGACTATATTTAGGGGAGGATTCAAATTATTCGCTTTAGTTCACTTATAATATTTAAAATGCTTGAATAGTATAGGTTAGCTCTCAGTTTTTTTCTTAACACCTAGGATTTATTAGTGTCCCACAATGTAGTCAATCTACCGAATACAATTCAGAGTCAGTCGCTTTGGTATGTGGCGCCAAAACAGGCTGAAATTCGTTATCAAAGCCTTGCGCCATTACCAAGTCAATTTGTTCAAGTTCGCGCTCTTTTTGGTGCGCTGAGCCGAGGTACTGAATCTTTAATCTATCAAGGGCTCGTGCCAGAGTCTGAATTTACCCGGATGGCACTCCCATGGATGGAAGGCAGCTTTCCATTTCCAGTGAAGTACGGTTATTCCGTCGTGGGTATTGTCGAAGATGGGCCTTCTGATTGGATTGGCAAACGCGTTTTTGCACTTCAGGCTCATCAAACAGTCTACCAAGCGGATATTCAAAGTGTGGTTTTGTTGCCAGATGAAGTAAGTGCAGAACGTGCGGTGTTAGCTGCCAATATGGAAACAGCACTTAATGCGGTTTGGGATGCGGCACCCGGCCCTGGAGACCGAATTACAGTGATTGGCGGCGGCGTTATTGGTTGCTTGGTAGCTTATTTATGTGGGCACTTGCCAGGCGCTGAAGTGACTTTGGTTGATATTAATCCTGAGCGTGAATCTATCGCAAAACGATTGGGCATCGCTTTTTCTTTGCCCGAGGCGGCACCAACTAACTGTGATACGGTTTTTCATTGCAGTGCGAGTGTTTCTGGATTAGCTACTGCAATGACAGTTGCCGGTAATGAGGCAACTGTTTTAGAACTAAGTTGGTATGGAGATAGCCCCATTGCGGCACCACTTGGGGGCGCATTTCATAGTCGTCAAATTCGTTTACAGTCTAGTCAGGTTGGCCATATCTCTACTTCACATCGCCCGCGCTGGAGTCATCGTCGAAGATTACAGACTGCCATCAAGTTACTGACTGATTCAGCCTTAGATGTACTACTCGATCCTGCAGTTAATTTTGTAGATTTGCCAGAGCGACTACCCGATCTTCTTAGCGCACGAAGTGGTACGTTATGTTGTTTGATTTGTTATCCTTAAGGAGTTACCATGTTTACAGTTGAAGTACGCGATCACGTTATGATTGCTCATTCATTTCGTGGGGCGGTGTTTGGGCCAGCCCAAGCTTTGCACGGAGCAACTTTTATCGTTGACGCGGCTTTTATTGCAAAAGAGCTTGATATGAATGGTATTGTGATTGATATCGGTCTTGCCCTTGATGTTTTAAAGGCAACACTGAAGCCGATTAATTATTGTAATCTTGACGATATTCCTGAATTTAAAAATGTTAACACCACAACGGAATTTTTAACTAAGTATATCTTTGATCAATTGGCTGCTGCCGCTCGTGCTGATGCCTTAGGTCGTCATGGTTCTGAGATACATGCAATTCGAGTAACGATTTCTGAATCCCATATTGCCCGTGCTTGGTATGAAGCCAAGATTCATTGAGAGCTTGTGATAGTTCAATGCAGCAGTTGATTTTTGTTTATCCGGGAGATTTAAATACTCCTACGGGCGGCTATGCCTATGACCGGCGGATTATTGAGGGACTTGAACGTCTTGGATGGCATGTCCAGATCATTAGCCTCGGGGAAGGTTATCCTTTCCCAAACCTTATTCAAGAAGAGTACGCCAGAAGTGTGTTGTTGAACCTCACCAAAGGGGTACTGATGGTAATTGATGGTTTAGCTTTAGGAGCCCTTCCTAATCTTGCTATTGAGCTTGCAAAGCGACATCCCTTAATCGCTTTAATCCACCACCCGTTGGCTTTTGAGTTTGGTTTAAGCGATCAAGAAATAAAATCACTGATGCAAAGCGAGATGTTGGCATTGCAGCAGGTCGTTCAGATTATCGCGAATAGTCCCACAACTGCAAGAGACTTAATTCAGCACTTTGACATTCGCCCAGAAATCATCGTCGTGATTTTGCCAGGTACAGATCGGATTCCTCATTTGGAACCTAGACCGCAAGGATATGCAGAACCTACAGACCGAGTAAATTTACTTGCGGTAGGATCGATTATTCCGCGTAAAGGATTTCATTATTTGATCGCCGCCCTTGAACCCTTGGTTGATTTGCAGTGGAATTTGACCATTGCTGGCGATAACTCACGTCATCTCGCATCATATGAACTTTTGATGACAGATATCAAGTACTTCCATTTAGAGAGTCGAGTACAAGTGCTTGGAGCAGTGAGTAATAAAGAGCTAGAGAATTTGTATACCCACTCGGATGTGTTTGTATTAGCTTCGCTCTTTGAGGGTTATGGCATGGTGTATGCCGAAGCAATGGCCTATGGATTACCAATTATTGCAACCACAGGTGGCGCAATTCCGAATACAGTGCCGAAGGATGCTGGTTTGCTGGTCCCGCCTGCTGATATTCCTGCTTTGACAGCTGCCCTGAAAACATTAATTCAAGATCCGCCATATCGAGCTCGGTTGTCACGAGGTGCGCTTCAAGCAGCAAGCCAACAACCTACTTGGGACTATGCAGTACAGCAGTTCACCGCTGTAATAGCGCGTCTGACTTTTTCTTAAGTGTGACTCTTTGAGAACTTAAATCGCAATCAAAAACAACATCATTGCCAAGTAAATGGGTTTGAATTTGAAGACGCAAAGCTTGATCCATATGTTCAATGGGTGGTAGATTAAAGCTAAGTCGACCTGATCCCATAATGATTGGAGCAACAATTAGATGCAGACGATCAAGGCATTTAGCTGCTATAAAACGTGAGACAGTTTCAGCGCCACCCTCAATCAAAATACGCTTTAGTCCGAATGTGTACAAGCTTTTTAATATTAGGGCTGGATCAACGATGCCATTAATGGCGGGTAATATGACTAATTCAACTTGGGGCGGCGGGCTTACTCTAAAACCTTCAGCAACAATCCAAATTTTTTTTACACCATCGTCTTTCCAAACAAAGTGCTGCATTGAAAGTCGAGCTCGTGGGTCAATAACAACGCGAGCGGGATTTTTTCCATTAACATGCCGAACCGTTAACAAAGGATCATCTGCAATTGCCGTTCCAACACCAATAACAACAGCATCAACTAAGGCCCGTAATTGATGTAGGTGAGTTATGCCTTTTGGGCCATTGACGTATTTCGATTGGCCGGTTATCGTGGCAATTCGACCATCCATAGTTTGCCCAATTTGGCCCACCACGACCATATCATCAATTGTTGGTTGGCGTAAGGGCTCAAAAATAGTCTGAAAAGTAGAATGACTAAGTGGTTTATTACTAAAAAAATTAACTAAAAATTGATCCCATTCCCCATTTATTTGGGGCGATATTTTTTTGGCGGGAGCAGCAAACTGAGGCTTGTCTGAAATCACAATTGAAATATTTTATTAATGGTTTAGGAAAGAACAAGTCACTGAATAATTTACCATAAGGTGTGATAATGCGTATGCAGTGGGGATTTTAGATAAAATAGTCGGTTATTTGACCACAATGCTAAATAATTCTTATTTTTAAATATGACTCAATACTAGATTGTTAATAAATGAAGGCATTACCTGATCCATTGATAGAAGTTGACCGAGCCATTGCGGAATTACGCCGAGGTGCTTTCGTTCGTGTATACGACGAAGATTCGAGTTTTTTGATGATGGCGGCCGATGTTTTAACTTCAGATTGCCTCAAGAAATTGACCCAATTCAGTCATGTTATGCCTAGGTTAGTCCTAACCGGCACTAGAGTGAATGCTCTGGGCATCGATAAATCTGATCGTCCCATTAGTTTAATATCTCACCGAAGTGGTTTGTCTGTGGATTTAATTGAGTATTTAGCCAATCCCCTCGCGGCTTTCATGACACGACCTAGCATTGAAGGTGTAGAGATTAATGATGCTCATGCGGTAGCAGAGGCCTGCGTTACTTTATCAAAATTGTCCCGCCTTTTGCCTGCTGCAATTATCGTAGAGAGCGCAGGTGATACAGAAACTTTAGCAGTACAGGTGAGTTCAATTCAATCATATATGACGATTGCAGCCCACTCACTGACGAAAGTGAGTGAGGCACGTGTACCCCTTGAGAATGCTGAAAACGCTAAAGTTTTAGCCTTTCGTCCGCGCGATGGTGGTATTGAGCACTTAGCAATTATTATCGGTGATATTAACCCTGTCGAACCTGTTTTAGTAAGACTTCACTCCGAGTGCTTTACAGGAGATTTATTAGGCTCATTACGATGTGATTGTGGCAGTCAATTACGTGGCGCTATTAGTGAAATGGCATCAACAGGTAGTGGAATTTTGTTATACCTTGCGCAAGAAGGGCGTGGTATTGGACTAGTTAATAAGTTGCGTGCATACCAATTACAAGACCTTGGTTTTGATACTGTAGAGGCTAATTTGCAACTTGGCTTTGACTCTGATGAGCGCAATTATTTACCTGCAGCACAGATGCTTCGTATGTTGGGCGTAAGTCGAATTAAGTTATTGACTAATAATCCTACTAAGACAGCAGCTTTAGGAAAGTACGATATTGAAGTAGTCGAAAGGGTGCCGCATATTTTTCCTTCAAACGAGCATAATGACGATTATTTGCGCGTTAAAGCTACAAAAAGTGGTCATCTGTTTTAAATTGCGACAAATAAATGAAGCTTTGAGAGTTTTATTAATCAGCCTAGCGACCAAACCAGATTCGAGAAAATACAACATCTTTTTTGACCCACAAATGAGTTAGTCCAGCTGCAATATGTCCAAGTGTGATCGCAATAAGTACGTATACCAGGTAGCCGTGAATCTCAAAAAGTTGTTTTGCTAAAGTTTGATCTTCTGGGATGCCTGGCATTCTAGGCAGATGGTAACCACCGATAGTGATTAGTGCCGGAAATGCGGTAACTCCAGCCCAGCCAAATAATGGGATGAGCACTAAAAGAAAATATAAAGTAATTTGTACTGACCTCGCCAGTTGAATTTGTCCACGCGATAAGTTGATGGGGTAAAGCGGATTTTTCGAGCGTAATTTGATAAAGATACGCAGGCCTGTAGTCAACAAAACAAGTAAGCCAATCATCTTATGCCATGCATACAATGTATTGGTAAGTTCATTCCATAGGTTGGCTGCTGAACGGTTAGTCATCCAAAAACCTAATATCAGCAATAAAGAGATGAGTACTACTGTAAGCCAATGCACAAATCTCATCAAAAAAGTATATCTTTGGGGCATGAGTTACCTTTTAAACTTTAATTGCGGTCATTCAACAAAGAATATTTCTGAATAATGCAACGTTAAAATTCATATAAGTAATACGGAATTAAAATATCTTTACTTTTGTTGTTACATAAAAGTTTACTACCAAAATATGTTGACTTGAGCTTTATATGCGTATATTTAAATACATTATTACAGTGAAGCGCCGTTTGACCGAATTGATTAACGGTATTGAAAGCTCTATTCGCAGTCATTTGCGGTAAGCAATGAAATTAAAATGACATTAATAATTTGGCAGATAAATGATTATTGCCTAAGATGTCCGGTAGCTATACCACCTACCTAGCCGATTATTCTCAATGCTGTCAATCTTGGTAGAAACTATAACTATGATTCTATTGATGAGAGCATCAACATCAAATACCATCTTTAGCGAGTCTTAACCCTGTCATTTGCCAACGTGCATGGGTTGGGAAAAAATTACGGTAGGTTATTCGGGAATGTCCTTCAGGTGTGTATGCAGAGCTTCCTCTGAGTACCATCTGATTAACCATAAATTTACCGTTGTACTCTCCAGCAATGCCACTCCATGGCTGATAGCCTGGATAAGGGGTGTAGTTACTACTTGTCCATTGCCAGACCTTGCCAAATAGATCATTGCTGGATTTAGAATTCGATTGAGCAAAAGCTTCCCATTCAAATTCAGTTGGTAGGCGAGCTCCAGCAAAATCTGTAAGGTTTTGACTAGCCCAGCGCGCAAAGGCATCTGCTTCAAAATAGCTGATATTGGATACTGCCTCATGCATAGGAAGAGGAAAATTACCATTGAGCGAAAAGCGACAAAGCTCGCTTTGGTCGTCTTTGCTCCAATATAGTGGTGCAGAAATCTTTTCTACTTGAAGCCATGCCCATCCAGCATCCAGCCACCACTTGAAATTTTGGTAACCACCATCCTCAATAAATTGAAGCCACTCTGAATTGCTTACTAGTCGATTGCTTATCGAGTGAGTCTGATTAAGAGCAGAATGTTTGGGTGCCTCATTATCAAAATAAAACCCCTTCCCCTCATAGCCAATTTCCATCATGCCACTGATGCCATTCAGCCATTGAAATGGTTTCTTTATTGTTGGTGAAGGGCTATTAGCAGAAGAATAACTTGGGAAAAGTGAGTTGTACGAGAAAAGATGATGAATATCTGTTAACAGTAACTCTTGGTGTTGTTGCTCATGGTTGATTCCAAGCTGTATTAACCAAAGTAGTTCCGCAGAAGATTTTACTTTTAAGAGTTTGGTAATCCGGTTTTCAATATTACTCCGCCATTGAAGTACTTCTGTTAGAGAAGGGCGTGTTAATAAACCCCGTTTACTGCGTGGGTGCTTATCTCCTAGGCCGTTGTAATAGCTATTAAATAAAACAGCAAACTCAGGATTCCAATAGGTGAAGTTATCTTCAAATGGCTTAAGTACCATGACCTCATAGAACCAAGTGACGTGTGCTAAATGCCATTTAGCTGGACTTGCATCATCCATCGATTGGGCTTGGCAGTCTTCCGCACTCAAATTGGAGATGAGATCAGTTGAGTATTTTCTGGAACGATGAAACTGTTCTAATAACTCATCCGCTGAGAGTAATCGATATGAGATCTTATTGAGCATAGATGACGGCGAAATAATGTTTTGGATCTGTCCAGATTTGTGTCGTTTCAAAACCCGCACTTTTCAATAATTGTTTAATAGACTCCATAGTGTACTTGTGAGAATTTTCAGTGTGAATCAGTTCACCCATTTTGAATGCCCTAGAATTTCCCGGCCATGAAACAGTTAAGTCCTCTAGGGCTTCTAGATAAAGCTCAACCCTATTTTCTGTATGATTAATTATGACTTTATGGTGGAATTGATCAACCCTGAAATTAGAGCCCAGTTGCGAGTTAATTGATCGTAGGATATTGAGATTAAAAGCAGCGGTGACTTTGAGAGGGTCATCGTACGCGGCCATTAGAACAGAGTCCTCCTTCATCAAATCAACACCAATTAATAATCCACCGTCATTCGCCTGGCTCTTGATTTGACTCAGAAGCTGAAGTGCCTCGAGACTAAGGAAGTTGCCAATACTAGAGCCGGGATAAAAAAAGGTTCTTTTCGAAGTTATAGAGCTGGGAATCATGAGTTGCTTAGAAAAATCCATGCCAATGCATTGCATATGAATGTGCGGATATTTTCCAGCCAGCTTTTTTAATGCGTCTTGAAGATATTCAACAGAAAAATCGATAGCAAGATAGGACGAGGGCTTGATAGAGTTAAAAAAAGATTCTGCTTTCTGACAATTTCCAGCGCCCAAATCAATGAGCGTACCGCCAATTCCTACTGCGTTAGAAATTTGCTCTTGGTATTGAGTAAAAATATTTTTTTCAATATTTGTTAAATAGTATTCAGGTAGTAAAGTAATTGCAGTAAAGAGATGTGAACCTAAGGGATCATATAAAAACTTTGGAGAAATAGAGGCGGACTGCGCTAATAAGCCAGCTTCAATTTCAGGAATAAAGTCATGATGGGTAATTGCATTATCTTCTAGGGTGATGGGTATTTGCATGAATTTTTTATGGGAATAGTCGTATGAAGATCGTTAGTTTTTAATTCAACATAAAGATGAGATTTGCTTTATGCTGAATAGTAAATACTTACAAGGAGATGATATGAAAGCAATTTGGAATAATGAAGTTTTAGCCAATTCTAGTGAAACCGTTGTGATAGAGGGAAATCATTATTTTCCACCCACAAGCTTAAATATGCAGTTTTTTAAGAAGTCAGAAAAAAACACTGTTTGCTCCTGGAAAGGTACTGCTAGTTATTACGACGTAGAGGTCAGTAGCCAATCTAATAAAGATGCTGCTTGGTACTATCCCGAACCCAAATCAGCCGCAAATAATATTGCTGGATATGTCGCTTTTTGGAAAGGCGTACAAGTCACTGAATAGATAAGAGTCTAACAGAATCCTTTGGTCCTGGCTTCAATCCCCTAACTAACGAAGAATGACTTTATCCTTTCAATGAGTATTAAGTTATTGGGCAATTATTTTTTAGGATAGTCATGGGAATCCTTCACTGATCTTTTTTGAGTAAAAAAGTATTTATTTCCCGATTTGTGCTAACGTAAATGTATAGGAATACTAATTTTATTAAAAATAATCAGGAGAAAAAGATGATGATAGAAATGCGTGTATATGAATGTGCACCTGGTCGATTAAGCGCTTTACAAGAGAGATTTGAGAATCATACACTTGAATTTTTCAAAAAACATGGGATAGAACCAATTGGGTTTTGGGTTACTTTGGTGGGGGGTAATAACCATGAGTTAACTTATATGCTTAAGTGGAAAGATATGGCAGATCGAGAGTTAAAGTGGAATGCATTGCAAGCTGATGCTGAGTGGGTAGCAGTCCGGACTAAGAGTGAAGCCGAAAAACCAATTGTGGCTCGTGTTACTAACCAGTTTCTAGCCCCCGCCAATTTTTTTAAAGCTTGACCTTATTTTTTTAAAAATGTTACAACCTTATCTCTTGCGACACATTTTTCTATACATCGATAATGACCGTTTTAGAGCTCAATAATAAGGACTAAACAATGACCAGTAATATTCGTCAAGGGATACAGAAAATTAATCCTAGTAACATGGCGCCGCCAGGTGGGCACTACAGTCATGCCGTCATCGCTAATGGCTTAGTATTTGTTAGTGGCCAACTACCCATCACTGCGTCAGGTGAACTTCTTAATCAGGTTAGCTTCGAGGAACAGGTCAGGCAAACTTTGTTAAACGTGCAGATAGCACTTGAGGCGGCCGGCAGTAGCATTGCGCAGTTAGTGCAAGTACGCGTGTACATCACAAGTATCGGCAACTGGCCCTCCTTTAATCAGATATATAGGGAGTGGGCGGGTCAGTCATTGCCTGCCCGTGCTGTCGTACCAGTACCTGAACTTCACTATGGGTTTTCCATTGAAGTTGAAGTCGTAGGTGTTGTTAGTTTGATATCTAATACCTAAGATGTAAGACGAGTCGTAAAAATCGACAAGAATTTACTTATTTAGTTGAATTTTATGCGCTTGATTAATGTGATTAAATAAAATATTTGCTTTAATAGTGGTGCTACATTGGCATTAGTTTAGTTGATTGTTTATTGCGCTAATTATTGATGAGGTTATGAGATCAATAACAATCCTATTCATGAAAGTTCTACTATCGAATTTCTGAGACTGATAAAAATTATTATCTTAAGGAGAAATAATGTTAAATAAAACTCATGCGCTTAAAAAATCAATTCAGCTAGTCTTTATTATTTGTTCTTTAGGCCTATGCGCCACCATTTTTGCTAATGAGTCATGGCCAGTTAAACCCATCTCGATGACGATTCCATTCCCGCCAGGTGGAGTGGCAACAGTAGTGGGAAGACCGGTCGTGGAGGGGATGAATAAGGTCCTAGAAAAACCCATTGTGATGGAGAGTCGTCCGGGAGCAGGTGGCGCCATTGGTAATGCTTATGTAGCTAGGGCTATGCCGGATGGCTATAACGTACTTTTTGCCATGTCGTCAGTATCAACCATTCCGGAGACGGATAAAATTGCTGGTAAATCACCTTCTTACACAACGTCTCAACTAAGACCGGTTGGCCGTATCACATCTGACCCTGTTGTTATGGTAGTTCGTGCGGATGCGCCGTGGAAAACGATTCAAGAATTCGTTGCGGATGCTCGTAAGAAACCGGGTAAATTTAATTACAGTTCATCTGGTAATTACGGAACGATGCAACTACCGATGGAAATGTTAAAGGCGGATCAAAAAATATTTATGGTTCATATTCCCTATACTGGGGCGGGGCCTGCAGTATTAGCGGTACTAGCTGGCGAGGTTGAGACAACTGCTAGCGGGCCTTCAACGGTAGTTCAGCATATTAAGGGTGGTAAGTTAAGGGCATTAGCGCATTCAGGTGAGGGAAGATTAGCCGCTTTACCCGATGTGCCATCTTTTAAGGAGTTAGGTATGGCCGTTGAATATAACCAATGGACTGGTTTGTTTTTGCCTAAGGCAACTCCAGAGCCGATTGTTCAGAGTTATCGTGATGCATTGCGTACGGCAGTTAATGATACTAATGTCAAAACAATTCTCAATAATGCTGGTAGTCCAATCGCTTATTTAGATGAGCCAGAATTTCAAGCTTTTTGGGACAAGGATATTGTGAAGATGAATGAAGTTGTTAAGCGAATCGGTAAATTAGACTAGGCGAGAGATGAGAATTAAAAAAGTTGAAGATAGAGCTTACACAGTATGATAAATAATGAATTCTACAATCCGTCTTTTATATAAAAAATTACAGGAGATTTTTTGAAAAAAATAGCTTATTACTCTAAGGTCCTTTTATGTGGCCTATCTTTTTTAGGCACTAATGGGGCCTTTGCCGCCTATCCTGAGAAGCCTATTTCCCTAGTATCCCCATTTCAGCCTGGGGGAGCTTCGGATGTTTTAGCCAGAGTTATCGTTCGCCCACTTTCCGATGCCTTGGGGCAGACAGTCATCATTGAAAATAAACCTGGAGCTGGAGGAAATATTGGGATCAATTATGTTGCAAGGGCTAAGGCAGACGGCTATACATTATTGATAACAACCAGTGTTTTAGTCATTAATCCAAGCCTTTATAAAAATGCAGGTTTTGATCCAGTGAAAGATTTTTCTCCGATATCAGATTGCGGCGCATCACCGAATATTATTCTGACGAAGGCAAATTCGGGTATTAACTCTTTGAGTGACATGATCATGGTTGCGAAGAATCAGCCCGATGTTTTGAATTATGCGCATGCGGGAGTTGGGGTATCACCACATTTAGGAATGGAGCTATTTAAATCTAAAGCGAAAATTAATCTTACCCCGATCCCCTACCCAGGCGGCGGCCCAGCAATACAAGCAGTTCTAGGTGGGTCAACCCAAATAGGGTCAATCAATATCTTAGGATTGATGCCGCACATTAAATCTGGCGCACTCATCCCATTAGCTCAAACAGGCCATGAACGTGCCTCAGAGATGCCTAATGTACCGACTTTAACGGAGTTAGGCTACCCAAATACTGAAGCAGAAACTTTCGTGGCGATTCTTGCACCTGCAGGAACTCCACCCGCCATTGTTGAAAGACTATCGAAAGAAATTAATCTCATTTTACAAACAGCTGACGTTAGTGAACGTTTGAAAAAGTTTGGTTTTCGAGTCGTAGCAGGTGGTCCAGAGATAATGCGTAGTCGAATACAGCGAGAAGTTCCTATGTGGAAAGAAATTATTGATAAAGCAAAGGTGGTAGTCGATTAATGAATTACTCAATCGACACCTACGGTTATCCACTTGGATTTAAGGTTGTAGATGGAAGTACACCTTCATCCCTGACCCTCAATATGACCGGTAGGCAGACGATTAAAGTTGAGGCTTGTCATTTGATGGGCCATCAAAGAGAAGTGGTACTGACTGAGGGAGGTGGTGCTGCGTGGCGATTGACTTCTGATGAGGGCTTACATTTAAAGGGAACTGATTTAGCTCCATTCCCTTTTGGTTACTTCAATGCTGGCTTACAAGGCGATTTACTGAACCGTATTCGATATTATTCGAACTTTTTGAATATTCCCCTGATGGATGTGAATCTAAAATTAGATAATGAATATTGGTTGCTTGGATCGTTTGTTGATGGTAGCGGAAAAGGAGTTGCCAACCCTACCCAAGTTGAGATTCGACTCAAGAGTCAATTTTCTGATGAACAAATCATCCATTTAATTCATCGTGCAATAAATACTTCTCCTGCAATGGCTTTTTTAAAAAGCGAATTAAAAAGCACCTTCTCCTTAACCATTAATGGCAAAAGAAAGGTGTTGAGTGAGTTAATTGACCCCATGGTAGATATTCCCATGGATCCTTTCTTACGCTATCAAGAACCATTACGACCTATCGTTGGTAAAGAGTCTGAAAGAAATATTATTCAAAAACTCAGATCAAGAGAGGAGGGAGATATTTCTATCGCACCTCCAGGGAGTTCATCTAAGATTATTCGAAATATTAAAGGTCAGGGTCATTTTTTAGAAGAACCAGGAATTACTGAAATTGAATCTTGGCTTGCTTTACCGGGGATGAGTCATTTTTTATTTATCTCCGATGAGGGTGGTACTAGTAAAGCTCCATCAGGCCTTGGACTGCTCTCTTCCGGAATAGCCTTTTGTTTTATTACGCAGATTGCTCGATATATAGAAAATATGAAATTAAATGTTGATGGGGTCAGATTAGTTCAATTCACCCCATTCTCTATTAGCGAAGGAGCAGACAATCATTTTCATGTCGGTGACGCTGAATCCATTGAAACCCATTTATTTTTAAATGGTTCTTTATCCGAGGATATGTTTGAGAAGCTTTTAAATATGTCTGCAAGAACTTGTTATTTGCATGCAACGGCTTTAAACAGCTTGCAACCAAAAATTACATTAATTCATAACAATAATGAGTTAAGTTTTGTGTAATCCACATTAGACTTTTTTCCAAACGCTTGCCAGCCATGGCTGTTGTTCGATTGGAAGACCACTGGGTCTATAGTAATGTTCAATTTCTATGAAATTCGCATCTGCCATAAAAGTCTGCCAAGCCTTGAGGTCGTGGTATGAACCAAAGCGGGTACCTTGCCACCCTTCCTCATTATTTCCACGCGGGTTGGAACTAAAAAAAATGCCATTAGGTTTTAAAGTTGACCATAAATCATTAAGTACATTAGGCAATAATTGTTTCGGAATATGGAATAGCGAAGCATTGGCAAAGATGCCATCAAAATAATTTTCTGGCAGATCTAAATTGAGAAAATCTTGTACCCATATGTCACATCCACTGTTCGTGCGAGCTAATTGAGCAGCCTGAGAGCTTCCCTCTAAGCCAATGGCAATATGACCAAGATTTTTAAAACTGATTAAATCTCGCCCTGGCCCGCAACCGAAATCGAGAATATGAAAAGGTGGGGCTGACTGAATAGCTCTTAATAAGGCATTGATATTTTGACTAACATCATGATGTTTTGTGCCTTCATAGTATGAAAGGGCATTTTGATCATAATGCTCTAAGTTTGTTTTAGAAATTAGCTGATGTTCATCAGAGAGTTTTTTTAAATGAGACATCATTAGTGATTGGCATTAAGAATATCTAGAATTTAGTTTGGTCTGATACCATGAAAATCATCAAAAAAAGTTTGGGGCAACGAGGTGTATTAGTCATTGCCCCAAAGATTTTTGTGTTTAAAAACTCAATCCATTCGGACATTAGCAAAGGCAATTGCTTCAGCGAATTTTTTACTTTCTTGTGCCATGAATTCGGAAAAAGCCTCAGGAGTAGAGGGCGTTGGTTTTAGCCCAAGATCGAGAAGTTTTTTGTAGATTTCAGGTTTTTTGAGTGCGCTGGTAATAGAGGCATTCAAAGTATTACGAATACTAAGAGGCGTATCCGATCTAACCAAAATACCAAACCATGACTTAGAAAGGAACGGGGTACCAGTAGCTTCTTCAAAAGTTGGCACATCTGGCAAGCTTGGATCTCTTTTTTCTGAAGCGATAGCTAAGGCCTGTATCTTTCCTTCCTTCACAAAAGGTACAACGATGGGAAGATCATTCAGCATGCAGTCAAGTCGACCAGCAAGAATATCTTGCAAACCTTCATTACCTTTATAAGGAATGTGGGTTGCATTAAAGCCAAATTGCTTCTTGATGCGTTCAAATCCCAAATGCCCAGAACTTGCATTACCAAAAGATCCATAGGATATCTTATCGCCATTGGACTTAGCATAAGCTAAGAAATCTTTAGCATTTTTATAGGGAGCGCTAGTGGGTGCAATCAGTACATGTGGCATCTCGGTTAAGCCCGAAATCGGCACAAAGGCAGTTTTAGGGTCATAAGGTAATTTAGCCATTAGCTGAGCTGAAATCAGAAAGCTGGCTGCATTCACGAAAAGTGTGTGACCATCTGGTGGTGATGAAGCCGTATAAGCAGCACCAATCGTCGTGCTAGCGCCTGGTTTGTATTCGATTAAAACGGGCTGCTTTAAAGTCTGCGTCATTTCATCTGCAAGAGCTCGTACGATCGGCTCAAGTGAGTTACCCGCCTGATATGGAACAACTATTTTGATGGGTTTGCTGGGAAACTGCGCTACTGCCAAGCTACTAGTAAGTACCAAAAAGATACCAAGAATTTTCTTGCTGAAGTTTTTCATCATTTACCTTATTAAAAAAAATATATTAGTTAGTATTACAGCCACCTAAATATCCACAGCAATTAATTTCAACGCGCATTGGTGGTTGGGCTTTTGGATTACCAACTCTTGATACCTGTATGAGGGTAGAGCAGGGAAAGTCACCAGAAAAAAAATCTTGCCGCGCACGCCATATCTCATGATTTTCGTCTAAATCGATCAGGAAGATTTGCATTGACATGACATCGTTCATAACTCCACCGGCGGCTTTAATCAGATCTTGAATATCCGTAAAAATTTGCCTAGCTTGTTCGTAAGTACTTGGACCATCTGCAACCATACCAGCGACATAAAAGTGGCCATTTTTATGAATCTTTATATTTGACCAAGTTTTTGGTGGCGGAGCAGGAACTTTAGAACCTTCAGGTACGTTGATTGTGGTATAGCTCATTTGGGCTTTCACTTTTCAGAGTTAGTCAAAAAGTCACTCTAACCAATAAGATCACCGCATGTCAAGAGGAAAACCCTTGTCTATAAAACATACTTATGACTTCATTCAGAAAAATTATGTAAAGTTTGGTAAATTAGTAAGCGATATATATTTCAAATCACAATAAAAAGGTACTAATTTATGAATAATGGCACTCCAGGCCGATATGAACCCTTTGGCTGGCATCACTGGCCGGATCATTTTTTTATGTCATATCAATTTAGGAGGACATTAGGAGAAACTCAGGAAGGTGGTGGTGCTGTAAGTGAATGTTTTCAAGCGGCAGATCGGATGATTCCTGGAGATTTGGAAAGTTGGCATAAGGAGTGGATGGTTGTTGCTGATCGGAATGATGCTAAGGGTGATCTTGCAGAAAAAAATGGGCACATTCAGACAGCGATGAATTGTTGGTTAAGAGCCACCGAATATTACAGGTCTGCAGAATTTTGGCTTGATGCGGATGATCCAAGAAGACTACCTACTTTTACGAAGTGTGAGAGCGCATCTCATAAGTGGCTGAAGTATCTTCCTGGTGAAGTCGTTGAGATTCCGTATGAGGATGGAAAAACATTGCCAGCCTATTTTATTAAGTCACCTGTGGGTGGAGATCGTCAGCCAGTGTTAATTTCATTTGGTGGTTTAGATTCTTTCAAAGATGAGTTGTGGTTTATGACAGGTAGGGGTGCAGTTCAGCGAGGCATTTCAGTTTTATTAGTCGATGGACCAGGACAAGGTGGGGCTTTGCGGCGTCAGGGCATTGTCTCTCGCTATGATTATGAAGTTCCCGTCGGTCGTTGTATTGATTGGTTAGAGCAACGATCTGATATTGATCCAAAAAGAATTGCTGTGAGTGGATCGAGTATGGGTGGATATTATGCAGCTAGAGCCGGATCCATGGAACATCGTTTAGCGGCTTGTATCTCTCATGGAGCCATTTGGGATATTGAAAAACGTTTTGCTGATCGTGGAGAAAATCATGCCCTTGCTGGACATATGAAATGGGTGATTGGTGCTAACAGCATGGTAGAGGCGGTCAAGAAAGCTAGCAAATTTAAGCTTGAAGGTGTTTTAGATCATATGCAGTGTCCTTATTTAGTGTTGCATGGTGGGCATGATGTCTTAGGCGTAGAGACTGTTCAATTAGTGCATGATTACGCAAAGTCAAAAGGCGTTAATGTGACACTTCGCCTGACGTCTGCAGAAGAGACTGGAGCTGAGCATTGTCAGCATGACAACCCAACCTTAGGTCAGGAAATTATGATTGATTGGTTAGCCGATATTTTTGGCATTGATCAAAAGAAATTCTTTAATCAATAATTCTATTGCCCATTAAATCGTGGAGCATAAGTAGGTAGCTTCCAGTCCCTAAAGGCTTCAAAAGAAAACCCTCATCTGTCATGGTGAGGGTTTTTCTTTAGATTGTTACAAGTCGTAACGCTCTATATGAGATTGATTAAGTTTTTGCCGCCGTTAAATCGACCTGAACTTTACAGCCAGGGACCAAGAACTTGCCAACTTCTAGAGTTGTTCTAGGGGGTGGTGAGGGGAAATACTCTTTCCAAATTTGATCAAAGTAATAAAATTCATTAAGATCTGCCAAAAACACTTGAGCTTTTACAGTGTCCGCTAAATCAAAGCCACCTTGTTGATACAGTTTTTGCAAATGCGTCATCACAAAATGCGTTTGTTTTTGAATTTCTGATCCGTAGTAAGGGAAAGCCGGATCCTGATGCGCGACTTGAATTAAAGGCGTTTGATGATCAGAGGCAATTTGTCCACTAGCATAAAGGGTGTCATTAACAATGACCCCATTACAAAAGGATTGTTGCCCATTATTAGTTTGAAGAGTAATTTCTTTTTTTGGAGTATTCGGTAAAACACCCCATAAATCTATTTCAATACGACATCCTGGCACTAATAATTTTTGAACTTCAACCACAGTCCTTGGCACAAGATGTTGAAAGTACTCTTTCCAAACTAGATCAAAATAATAGAAATCATTCAGGTCCGTCAAAAAGACTTGGGCTTTAACAACATCTTTAAAGTCGCAGCCAGCAGCATCAAAGACGCTTTGAATATTATTCAGAATATATCTAGTTTGTTTTTGAATATTCGATCCATAGTAGGGAAAAGCAGGGTCTTGCTTTGCTTCAGGAGCGACTCCTGTTTGATAGTCTGAGGCGATTTGTCCTGCTGCATATAGAACATTTTCAATCAGAACACCTTGTGAATAATGCGCCATTGGAGTAGGCGTTTTTTTTCCGATAATGACTTGGCGAGGTACTTTGGATTGGACGCCCCAGAGATCAATCTCTACTTTACAGCCGGGTACTAATAAGCCACCCACTTCAACGGTAGTTCTTGGGGGTGGTGATGGAAAAAATTCTTTCCAAATTTGATCAAAGTAATAGAAATCATTTAAATCCGTTAAAAATACTTGCGCCTTCACTACATCGCTAAAGTCACTCCCCGCACTTTCAAAAACGGACTTGATATTTTGCAGGACATATCTAGCTTGCTTTTGAATATCAGATCCATAAAAGGGGAAAGCTGAGGATTGTTTGGCCTCAGATGGAACCCCAGTTTGATAATCAGATGCTATTTGTCCAGCAGCATAAATGGTATTGCGATGGAGGACGCCTTGGCAATAATGGGCCATTGGAGTAGGGGTGTTTTTACCTTTAAGAATTTGGTTATTCATTACTGATTTCCTGATTTTATGTATAAGATAGGTTGGATTAATAGGACATTAGCTTCAAAAGCTTAGGCTTTATATTTAACAGTCTAGCAGTCCTCAAGATATTTAGTTCTATGACCATCATAAATTCTGATAATCAAGAATTTAGAGTGAAATGAGTCACTTTGGGGCAAATAAAATACGAGTGAATCAGCCTTATATCATTTATAACGACCTACCAAAGCTCAAAGCCTTACAAAAAGAGTTTCCTAGCCAATATGTACCGTAGAGCAATTCTGCTTCGATATGCATTTTTTTTAGTTATTATGTATTCTAAGTAAAGAAGATAAATAAAGCACAAAAACTAAATTAGAGAGTATTGATGGAATCTACAACTAAACCTCTTCGTGTAGCAATTGCTGGATTAGGGGCGATTGGAAAATCATTAGCTATTCGTTTAACGGATGGCGTGGTTCCAGGTGTGGTGTTGACAGCCGTGTCGGCAAAAAATCAAGACAAGGCAAAAGACTTTGTAAAAACTCTGGCTCATCCAGTTAAGGTACTAACAATTTCAGAGTTAGAGCAAGAAGCCGATATCGTTGTTGAGTGCGCCCCAGCAGAATTACTTGGGGATATCATCACACCTTTTTTGCGCGCTAAGAAAAAAGCCATTGTCTTATCCGTTGGCGCCATTCTATTTAAACCTCAATTAATTGAGTTAGCAAAATCCACTGGCGGCACTATCATGGTGCCAACAGGTGCACTAATTGGTATAGATGCAATGATTGCTGCGGCTGAAGGAGAAATATTTTCAGTCAAAATGGTGACGAATAAGCCGCCTTTAGGATTGAAGGGCGCTCCTTATTTAATTGAAAATAATATTTCTGTTGATGGACTTACTGAGCCATTAAAAGTGTTTTCAGGCAATGCGCGAGAGGCCGCCAAAGGCTTTCCCGCAAACCTGAATGTGGTGGTAGCGCTGGCGTTGGCCGGCGTTGGTCCTGAAAAAACCCTTTTAGAAATTTGGGCAGATCCTACTGTTGTGAGAAATACACATACGATTACGGTTGAGTCAGATTCTGCAAAATTTTCTATGAAAATGGAAAATATTCCCTCAGAAAATCCAAAAACGGGACGTATCGTTGCGCAAAGTGTGGTCGCTATGTTACGTAAGATGTTGGCGACATTCCAAGTTGGTACATAAAAATAAAGGAAAAATAGTGACTTTTACGACAGCTAAAAAAGAGGAGATACGCCTTCGTTACTTAGAGGTTGATACTTCCAACGTTGCGGACGTTCTTGATAATATGAATCTTCTTCAACAAGGGCTTTCATCTCAATTTGCACCCTATCCCGATACGACGAAAAGAATGGCGGGCTGGGCTTATACGATTCGTGGGCAAATGACACCTTACCCACAGGGTGGTGATGCTGACAAGATGGTGGCTTGCCAAGGCATCTCTTCCGGGGAGATTAGTGTGTGGAGTGGAGGCGGAAAAGGGATTTGTTATTTTGGTGAATTAATTGCACTTGGCATGAAGGAACGGGGATCGGTAGGAGCTTTACTGGATGGCGGTATACGAGATGTCCGATGGATTGGTGAGCATCAATTTCCTGTTTTTGCTTGTTACCGAACTCCAGTTCAATCGATTGGACGCTGGAAAGTAACTGCTCATCAAGTGCCTGTATATATGCATGGACATGATGGTGGAAATGTCATCATTAGACCTGGGGACTTTATTTTGTGTGATGATGATGGTGCGATTGTGATCCCCGTGGAGCATGTTGAGTCTGTTTTGATTGAATCAGAGCGATTAACAGTGATTGAAAAGAATATTCGTATTGATATTTCTAGTGGCTTAAGTCTTGCAGATGCTTTAAAAAAATATGGTCATGTTTAAAAATGCAACGCATTATTTATTGATATTTTTATCTAATTTAACTTACGCAATGTTATTGAATAGGACTTCTTATGCCAACGATTATGAGAGCCATTTTAGTTCGTAGTATTGTCGTTTTATTTTGTGCAATTCCTTTTTGGTCAATAGCCCAAACTAATTGGCCAAACGGTCAGAACGTTAGGGTGATTGTGCCTTTCCCTGGTGGGGCTAGTACATTAGATTCGGTAGTTCGTACGGTCACTCCAGAAATATCGAAATTTTTTGGCTCACCGGTGATTGTTGATAACAAGCCAGGTGCAGGCACAGTTATTGGGGTTGATGCAACAGCGAAAGCAACCGATAACCTGACTGTTGGAGGCGTGGCTAATAGTTTTACAGTGAATCAATCGCTCATTAAAACTTTACCTTACAACACGATTAAAGATCTTCAGCCAGTTGTTTTGATGGCACGCACTGCCAATGTTTTAGCGGTGAACCCAAGCCTACCCGTAAATAATTTGAAAGAGCTGATTGATTACGCCAAGAAAAATCCAGGAAAACTTTCTTATGCCTCATTTGGTAATGGTACAACCGCTCACTTTGCAGGTGAGATGTTGAAATCGATGGCAGGGCTTTATATTGTGCATATACCGTATCGTGGGCAAGGTCCTGCATTAACTGACCTGATTGCGGGTAATGTAGATTTAATGTTTGGAAATTTACCTGATTTTTTACCCTATATTAAATCTGGAAAAATTAAGGCGATTGGCACTACCTATTTAACAAGAGCGCCCCTTGCTCCTGAAATTCCGACGATTGCAGAGCAAGGATTTCCGACATTTGAAACAGACTCTTGGTACGGTATTGTTGCCCCAAGCAGTATGACTAAGGATGCTGTGGATAAGATGAATCAAGCCATTAATAGAGCTTTGCAAGATCCCGCTGTGAAAAAAAATCTTGGAGATAGGGGAATTGAAATTATTGGAGGTAGCTCTGCTAAGTTCCAGGAGCATATTCAATCTGAAATCCTCAAATATGAGCGTATTGTGAAGTCGGCAAATATGCAGCCGGACTAATAGGATAAGAGGACGACATATGTATTCCATCAAGGTATTTAAAGAAGGCGGATATCGTTACCTACCAAGTGTATTTCAATATTCGGCTGGCATTGCTGCTGAGCCTGGATTTCAATTGGTACGGGCTAGGTTTGGGGCAATACTACCGATTCAAGAAGCATTCACTCGTATTGAGCAGCATTTGAAAAAAATAGGTCGACCATTAACAGCATTTGCGCATTGCGAACTAAGGTCTCCCAAGCAGTTTGATGATCAAGGATTCATTGCCTTTAATAGAAAGTATGTTGATACTCTTGGGCAATGGGGGATTTATCAAGCGGAGTCACCGGGACTTTCATTTATGAACCCGGTCGCCCGAACCAATGTTTGCCCTGAATATTTTGGGCCAACTGAAGTTGGCATGTATGCTTTTACCTATACCATTCCTACGAGTTTGGACTCTCCTAGGAATTTTGTTTTATCTGGGGGTGGAGATGCTAGATCGGGCCCTGAGCCGTATCGTGAAAGAATTGTTGCGTACGGTGATACTTCTAGTACAGGCTTGAAAATAAAAATGGAATTTGTTGCCAATGAAATGACTCAACGCTTAAAAAGTCTTGGTTTTACCTGGAATGATGTGACTACTGCGCAAGCATACTCAGTTCATAACATTGGAGGTTTATTAGAGGAGGTGTTTGTTAAGCAAGGGTACTCGCTTTGCGGCATCAATTGGCACTTTTCTAGGCCGCCGGTTGCCGGCCTTGATTTTGAAATGGATCTGCGTGGTTCAGTCAATCAAATTTTTATTTGAACTTTAACAGATTTTCAGCGAATTTATGACTATCTGCCATGTATTGTGAACGCAACAAGTTCTAATAATCATCATCAAATATGTATTGAGTCGTTTAGATAGTTAACCAATAAATAAACGATAGATTATCCTACGTTCGAAGGATATTACTGAGTCCATTTAAATGCTCAAATTGATTTCATTATTTAAAAAATTTCAATTAATTTAAAAGAAAACGACTAAGGTAATCAAGTGAAAAAATTAAAATTGTTAGGTGTTTGGGCGCTCTGCATTTCTATCGCATCAGCTTATGCTGCCGGAGGAGGAGCAATTGTTGCCGATCCAGGCGCAATGAATGGTAAGCACTTTGACCCCAAAGGCAAATATCCTTCCTCATACACCATCAAACTTCAAGAGATGGCTCGCAAATCATTACCATTCGAAGATACAACAGTGAACTGATGTTAATTTAGTACCACGATTAAAGAGAGTATTCATATCTTATCATTGGATCATTATAGGTTGATGGTGGATGAGCTTTGGTACTTGGGTTTGTGGTGCTGGTGGTCGATAACCTAGAGAGCTATGAGGCCTGACATGGTTGTAATGCTTGACCCACTCGCCAACGACAACTCTTGCTTCTTTCAGGCTATAAAAGAGTTCACCATCAAGTAGGTTATCTCTGAAGGTTCCGTTAAAGCTTTCACAAAAGCCATTTTCCCAAGGACTACCTGGTTCAATATAGGCGGTCTTGACACCAATACCACTTAACCATTTTCTGAGAT
>CANJBQ010000033.1 GCA_947472645.1 Burkholderiaceae bacterium | reverse complement strand
CTATAAGTAACCGTTTGATCTCGAACTTGTGTCAGTGCTCCAGCATAGGTTCTCATCAAAAGTGTTTTAAATTCAACCGTAATTTTATTTTGTTGCTCAGGGGTGGCGCGACTCCAATTTTTCCCCACCGCAAGCTGCGTTGTTTTACGAAAATCTGTATAGGGAACAATTTTCGTTTCGACTAAATCGATGACTTTTGAGATATTGCCAGACTGAATTTCTTTATCGCCTTTGATGGCATTCATCACATCACTCACCATGGTCTTTACTAAACCATCCGGAGTGGCGTCAATTGCCTGCGCAAAGGAGGTGTGACTAACTATCAAACTTGCCGCGAGCATCATAGCAAGTATCAAATAACGAATACGAATTATCAACGCCTGCTTTGTATCAACCAAACTATTCATTACTAATCCTTTTATAAGACCTCCTATTTTAGATCTTTTTAGATGATGTAGCTTAACGGATGCGGTTTTCCTCTTTTTCGAGTACTGCAGGGGGTAGGTCTTCTTCCTCTTCAATCATCGGAGGATTTCCATCATAGATACGATCTCTTCGACGTTGAATATAGGCATCTCTAACAAATGAGTATTTATCAAATGCCGCAGTCTCTAAAAGGTTACTTGCACTAAGGTATTTCGAGCGCTGATCGATGACACGCACCCCAGTAATCGTGTTTCTGGTAGGAATATCAGAAACATAACTTAATAAAATATCCGTCTCAAGGTCAAATACCCAACCAAAAGTATCACGCACATTACTGGGACCAAGAAGCGGCAGGACCATATATGGCCCATCACTTGCCCCCCAAACGGCGAACGTTTGTCCAAAATCTTCTTGGTGCTTTTCTAATCCAGCTCCCGACGCGACATCAAAAATACCCCCAATACCAAAGGTAGTATTTACAATAAAGCGCGAAAAGTCTTCAATCGCAACCTTTGGTTTACCTTGAAGTAATTGATGAACTGAGTTGTAAATATCGCCAATATTAGAAAAAATATTTGAAAACCGGTTACGAACAAATTCTGGCAAGATGAATTCATAGGTCTTTGTAATTGGTATTAAAAGGTATTTATCAAGTCCTTCATTGAAAGAAAAGACACTACGATTAACCTTTTCCCAAGGATCTTTTTTAGATGCTTGTTGCCCTTCAGGTATTGAGGCACAACCAACAAAAAGACATGTCACTACGCACAACATTATCCATCGAGAATATTTTTTCCATGGAATTAAGTCACTCCGCATTATTTTTCTGTTTCTTTACCAGCATCTGCTGCTTTGTTATATAAAAATTGACTAATTAAACTCTCTAAAACAATAGCAGATTGGGTTTGCGTAATTTTGCTTCCTTGCACCAATAGTTGCTCGTCACCACCCGCTTCAATACCGATATACTGCTCACCCAATAATCCCGACGTCAAAATTTTGGCTGAGGAGTCTTTTGGAAAATGGTAACTTTCTTCCAAGTTGAGCGTCACAGTTGCTTGATAGGTTTTGTCATCAAATTCAATATTGGCGACTCTTCCCACAACCACTCCGGCACTTTTCACAGGAGCTCTTGGTTTTAGGCCACCAATATTATCAAATTTTGCAGAAACACTGTAATTTTTAGCAAAGCTAAACGAGCTCATATTGCCGGCCTTCAAGGCAAGAAATAAAAGTGCCACAAATCCGGTAACAACGAATAAACCCACCCAAAAATCTAAAGAATTTTTTTTCATATATTGATCACTTTGATGAAGACTATCTTATGTTGAAAACATGACAGCTGTTAATAAAAAGTCTAAAGCCAGAACCGCTAAAGATGAGATGACAACAGTTCTCGTGGTTGCTAGAGATACGCCCTCCGGTGTGGCTTTACTCTCATATCCTTGATATACCGCAATAAAAGTCACAGCAATCCCAAAAACAATACTTTTAACCACCCCATTACCAACATCATTTAAGACATCAACGCCGCCTTGCATTTGTGACCAAAAAGCGCCCGAATCAATGCCTATGAGTGGAACACCAACCATGTAACCGCCAATAATACCGACGGCACTAAAAATTGCCGCCAAAATGGGCATGGCAATAACACCCGCCCAAAACCGGGGAGCTATCACCCGGGCAATCGGATCAACGGCCATCATCTCCATAGCGGAGAGCTGCTCTCCCGCCTTCATAAGACCAATTTCAGCGGTAAGTGAGGTTCCCGCGCGTCCAGCAAATAATAAGGCAGTAACAACAGGCCCTAACTCTCTCGTAAGCGATAAGGCGACCAGCAGTCCCAGCGCTTGTTCAGACCCATAGCGGTTGAGTGTGTAATAGCCTTGTAAGCCCAATACAAAACCCACAAATAAACCCGACACGGCAATAATGACGAACGAGTAGTTACCTAGGAAAAATACTTGATCGCTGACGAGTCGAAAGCGTTTTAATAGTCCCGTCGACCGACGAATAATCGATCCAAACATGCGGGTCGCATGACCAATACCGACTAAATTGGTGATGACAAACTTGCCAAGTCTCGAAATACGCTGCGTCATCATATTAATCATTGCTAGGCCCACTGAATCCAAAATCTTCAATCAACGATTTACCCGGATAATGAAAGGGTACGGGCCCATCAGGTTGAGCGTCAATAAACTGTCTAACAAAAGCATCTGTGGAGTTTTTTAAATCTTCAGGAGTCCCTTCAGCGGCAACCTTACCACTCGCAATAAAATATACATAATCCGCAATCTCAAACGTTTCAGGTACATCATGCGTGACTAAAATACCTGTCGCACCTAAGGCAACATTCATGTCTTTGATTAACCGTGCTGTAACGCCCAGAGCAATTGGGTCTAGCCCTGCGAAAGGCTCATCATACATAATCAGTGGCGGATCAAGAGCCACAGCTCTCGCAAATGCAACTCGTCTAGCCATGCCACCTGAAATTTGCGAGGGCATTAAATCTCTTGCATTACGCAAACCAACTGCATTGAGTTTTAACATCACGAGATCCGTAATCATTGCTTCATCTAGCGTAGTGTGTTCTCTGAGTGGAAAAGCTACATTATCAAAAACACTCATATCAGTAAACAAGGCGCCAAACTGAAACAACATTCCCATTTTGCGTCGTACACGAATTAATCCGGCATGATCTAATTGACCAATCTCGTCGCCATCAAAAATGACCTTGCCCGAATTGGCTACAACTTGACCGCCTAACAATCGCAAAACGGTCGTTTTACCACAGCCAGAACCGCCCATCACTGCCGTTAATTTGCCACGTCGAAAACGCAGGTTCAATCCTTCAAGAATATTTCTTTCCTGATGGGCATATGAAAAAGTGACATTCTCTAATACCGCAATGTCATTACTGGCGGAAGTTTGCATGCTCTAATTATCATGCAAATACACGGAAATACAAATAAATGAGGTTTTAAGTGTGACTCGCCATTAATGCATCATCAAAAATAGCCACAGCACGCGTCCAACCAGCCGATGCCCCACGGATTTTATGGGGAAAACAACTAATGTAAAAGCCATCTGCGGGTAAGGCTTCTAAATTATGGAGCTTTTCAAGATGACAATATCCTATATCTCTGCCAGCTTTATGCCCCTCCCAAATTAAACTTGCGTCATGACTTTCGCCAAATTTTTTCTGAGTATGAACAAATGGCGCATCCCAACTCCATCCATCAATCCCAGTGAGTCGAATGCCGCGCTCTAAGAGATACATGGTGGCTTCATAACCCATTCCGCACCCAGAACTAACATAATCGTCATGTCCATATCTTGATCCTGCACGGGTATTAACAACAACAATCTCTAAAGGTTTTAATTCGTGATTGATTCTCTTTAACTCAGCCTCAACATCTGACGCCTGAACTACATAGCCGTCCGCAAAGTGACGAAAGTCGAGTTTGACGCCTGGTTGAAAACACCAATCTAGGGGAATTTCATCAATCGTCTTTGATTGCTTTTGCTCTCCAAGCGCTTTATCCATCGTGCTATGAAAATGGTAGGGAGCATCTAAATGTGTGCCATTATGTGTCGATATGGTGGCAACCTCAACTGCCCAACCTTCGCCATCTGGTAAATCATTTTTTTGTAATCCCGGGAAAAAATCAGCGATGCGCTCCACCGTGTCTTGATGGGTAAAGTATTCAATCTTTGGTTTAAATGCCGGTGGATCACTTAGCACATCATTTTCTAAAAAAATAGAAATATCTACAAATTTTCTAGGCATATCTGTCTCCAATTTTTGGGTTTTATTTTTTATATACTAACTCGAAAAAACTAACTACAGGCTAAAAAAGAAGCAGAATATCTATATGTTTTTAAAAAGAATAGATGGTTCGATAACTAACCTTTTGCCTAGCGGGGCAATAAACTGCTTCCCATTAAATATTCATCAACCGATCTCGCGCATTGACGTCCCTCACGAATCGCCCAAACCACGAGTGATTGTCCCCGACGCATATCGCCCGCTGCAAAAACTTTAGGATGATTTGTTTTATAGGCCTGATCACCTTCCGTGCTTGCTTTAGCATTACCTCGTTGGTCTTTTTCAATACCAAAGCCACTCAAAATTTGTTGTGCAGGTGAAACAAATCCCATCGCCAAGAATACTAATTCGGCCTTCATTTCAAATTCCGAGTTGGGCATTTCAGTCATTTTGCCGTCTTTCCATTCCAGTCGAACACCAATGAGTTTTTCTAATTTTCCGTTTTTACCTTCAAATCTTTTGGTGGCGACTGACCAGTCCCTAGCACAACCTTCTTCATGGGAAGATGACGTTCTTAACTTGGTAGGCCAATAGGGCCAAACCAATGGCTTGTTTTCTTCTTCGGGAGGTTGCGGCAATAGTTCAAACTGACTGACGGATTTAGCGCCATGACGATTGGATGTACCAACACAATCAGAACCAGTATCTCCACCACCAATCACTATGACATTTTTACCAGCTGCGTGTATTTTATTTTTCTCATCGCCAGCAACTTCTTGGTTCTGAGGAATCAGAAAATCTAGCGCAAAGTGAACACCCTCAAGGTCTCTTCCTGGAATTGGTAAGTCTCTTGGTTGCTCCGCTCCACCGCTAATAATCACAGCATCAAAGTCTTTTAATAGCTGATCAGGATCAACCCGTTTTTGCGAGAAATCTTTAATCATTGGGTCAAGTTGCTCTTTACCCACAAAGGTACCCGTTTGAAACACAACTCCTTCTTCCTGCATCTGCTCCATCCGACGATCGATAAGCCACTTTTCCATCTTAAAGTCAGGTATGCCATAACGGAGAAGTCCTCCAATACGGTCATTTTTTTCAAAAACAGTAACATCATGACCAACTCTAGCAAGTTGTTGAGCCGCAGCAAGGCCCGCTGGTCCAGACCCCACAACCGCAACTTTTTTGCCGGTTTTATGTGTTGGTATTTGTGGTTTTACCCAATCGTTTTCCCATGCGCGGTCAATAATGGCATGTTCAATTGATTTAATTCCAACCGGTAAATTATTAATGCCCAACGTACACGCAGCCTCACATGGCGCCGGACAAATTCTGCCGGTAAATTCTGGGAAGTTATTTGTCGAGTGCAATACTTCAATCGCTTTTTGCCAATCTTTGTCATAAACCAGATTATTAAAATCCGGAATAATATTATTCACTGGGCAACCATTATTACAAAATGGAATCCCACAATCCATACAGCGGGCACTTTGCACTTTTGCTTCATCATCGGTTAGAGATGCCACAAACTCTTTGTAATGCTTTACTCGTTGCAAAGGCGCTTCATAATGTTCTGATAAGCGCTCATAGTCTAAAAATCCAGTAATTTTTCCCATAAAATATTCTCTAATCTTTCTTTACTTTTATACAGTGGTCACTTTTTTTCCAGCAGCTCCCTGAGACTTCGCCCACAGTTCGCCTAAAGCACGTTTGTACTCGGTTGGAAATACCTTAATAAATTTTTGACGTGCGACATCCCAATCCCGCAAGATATCTCTGGATTGTTCAGACCCCGTATATTTAAAGTGCCGCTCAACAAGGTCTTTCAAAATCACTTCATCTGTGAGTCGTTGTCCACCATCTTTAACATCAATCGGTGCGTGCCAATGCTCTTGAGGTATTTTTGCCTTTTGTTCTTGAGAAGATAAAACGGGCTCTAGGATCGCCATTGTTGTATTACAACGTTTTGCAAACAAGCCATCCACATCATAAACGTAGGCAATGCCACCGCTCATTCCTGCTGCAAAATTACGCCCTGTTTTACCAAGTACAACAACCGTGCCGCCAGTCATATATTCAGCACCATGATCTCCAGTACCTTCAACAACAGCGATGGCTCCTGAATTTCTGACAGCAAACCTTTCTCCAGCAACGCCATTAAAGAAAGCTTCCCCACCAATAGCCCCATACAGCACTGTATTTCCGATAATGATGTTTTCAGCAGAGTTCTCTTTAAACTCATTTGGTGTTCTAACGATGACGCGCCCACCCGACAAACCTTTGCCGACGTAGTCATTCGCGTCTCCAACTAAATCAAATGTCACACCATGCGCTAAAAATGCTGCAAAACTTTGCCCGGCAGTGCCATTAAACTGAACGTGAATCGTATCGTCGGCCAAACCTTCATGTCCATAACGCATGGCGACTTCTCCAGACAACATGGCACCTACAGTGCGATTAACGTTTCTGACAGGATGTATGAATGACACTTTCTCACCCTTTTGCAAAGCGTTTTGCGACTTAGTAATTAACTCATGATCTAAAGCATTGCCCAAGTTATGATCTTGTATAGACATTTGGCGACGTTCATTACTGATTTCATGAGATGGTTGTGCAAAAATCTTCTTAAAATCCAATCCTTTTGCTTTCCAGTGTTCAATCCCTTTTTTGGTATCTAATAAATCAACACGGCCGACTAATTCGTCAAAAGTTCTAATTCCTAATTGCGCCATAATTTCACGAACTTCTTCTGCAATATAAAAGAAGAAGTTCACCACATACTCTGGCTTACCTGAAAATTTCGCCCGCAATACGGGATCTTGAGTTGCTACACCTACGGGACAAGTATTGAGGTGACATTTACGCATCATGATGCATCCCTCAACAACCAAGGGTGCTGTGGCAAAGCCAAATTCATCCGCGCCAAGCAAGGCTCCAATTACGACATCACGGCCAGTTTTCATCTGACCATCAGCTTGAACGCGGATACGACCACGCAAACCATTGAGGACTAAAGTCTGCTGCGTTTCTGCTAGACCTAACTCCCATGGTGAGCCGGCATGCTTAATAGAAGACAAAGGAGAAGCGCCTGTTCCACCGTCATGACCTGAAATAACGACATGGTCTGCTTTCGCTTTTGCGACCCCAGCAGCAACCGTACCAACTCCAACTTCTGAAACCAATTTGACAGAAATATCGGCCTTAGGATTCACATTTTTCAAATCATGAATCAATTGCGCCAAGTCCTCAATCGAGTAAATGTCGTGATGAGGTGGGGGTGAAATCAAACCAACACCCGGTACCGAGTAACGTAACTTACCGATGTAATCTGAAACTTTACCACCTGGTAATTGACCGCCCTCACCAGGTTTTGCACCTTGCGCCATTTTGATTTGTATCTGATCTGCTGAAGTTAAATATTCTGCAGTAACTCCAAATCGACCAGAGGCTACTTGCTTAATCTTTGAACGTAATGAATCGCCTGCTTGTAATGGAATATCGGCCTCAATCACATCTTTACCTAACTGAGTTGCTAGCGTTTCATGTGCGGCGATAGGTATACCTTTGAGTTCGTTACGATAGCGATTATGATCTTCTCCACCCTCACCTGTATTTGACTTGCCTCCAATGCGGTTCATCGCCACAGCTAAAGTTGCATGTGCTTCTGTAGAGATTGATCCAAGAGACATGGCTCCGGTTGCAAATCTTTTAACAATTTCTTTTGCCGACTCTACTTCAGAGACATCGATGGCTTTACTTTGATCTAACTTAAATTCAAATAATCCACGCAAGGTCATATGACGCTTACTCTGATCATTGATCAGATTCGCATACTCTTTAAAGGTTTGATAACCACCTTTTTCTGGCCCAACTTTTGTTGAGTGCTGTAATTTTGCAATAGACTCAGGCGTCCACATATGGTCTTCACCACGAATCCGATAAGCATATTCACCACCAGCATCCAACATATTTTGTAAAACAGGGTCGTCACTAAATGCCTGTTGGTGCATTCTTAATGACTCTTCTGCAAGCTCAAATATGCCAATTCCACCAATATTAGAAGCTGTACCTTGGAAATATTTGTTGATTAACTCTTCAGACAAACCAATCGCCTCAAAAATTTGTGACCCTGTATAGGACATATAAGTCGAAATGCCCATTTTGGACATCACTTTTTGTAGCCCTTTGCCGACTGCCTTCACAAAATTCTTAATCGCCTTGTCTGCGGATAAATCACCAGATAACCCTGACGCTAATGTTGCTAGGGTTTCCATGGCAAGGTACGGATGAACAGCCTCAGCACCATATCCCGCTAATAAAGCAAAATGATGCGTTTCTCTAGCAGAGCCTGTCTCTACGACAAGTCCTGTACTTGTTCTTAGGCCTTTTTTAACCAAATGGTGATGTATTGTTGAAGTGGCGAGAAGAGCTGGTATTGCTACGTATTCTTGTGAGACCTGACGATCACTCACAATTAAAATGTTAAAGCCTAACTTCACAGCGTCTACGGCCTCTGCACAAAGCGATGCCAAACGTGCTTCAATACCTTCTTTACCCCAAGCGGCTGGATAACAAATGTCCAGTTCATGCGTTCTAAATTTTCCGCCAGTGTAGTGCTCTATGTGACGAATTTTTGAAATATCATCGAAGTCTAAAATCGGTTGACTGACTTCTAATCTCATTGGTGGATTTATATTGTTAGTATCTAATAAATTGGGCTTAGGTCCAATAAAGGATACCAACGACATCACCATGTTTTCGCGAATCGAATCGATGGGAGGATTGGTTACTTGCGCAAACAGTTGTTTGAAATAGTTATATAAAACTTTATTTTTATTAGACAGCACCGCCAGTGGGCTATCGTTACCCATCGACCCTACAGCCTCTTCTCCGGTTTGAGCCATCGGCGCCATTAAAAACTTTAAGTCTTCTTGGCTATACCCAAATGCTTGTTGGCGATCCAGTAATTTTGCGGCTGGTCGTATATGTTTCTGATCTTCTTTAACGTCCATTTCTTTAACTTCGATGACGTCTAATTTAATCCGTACGGCCTCTATCCAACTCTTGTATGGCTTGGCTTTTGCTAGTGACTCTTTTAATTCTTCATCATCAATGATGCGCCCTTGTTCCATATCGATGAGAAACATTTTTCCGGGCTGTAATCGCCATTTTTTTACAATTTTGTTTTCTGGAAAATTGAGTACTCCAGCCTCAGATGCCATCACCACCAAGTCATCATCTGTGATGTAGTATCTTGCTGGCCGCAAACCATTGCGATCTAGGGTCGCTCCAATTTGGCGTCCATCCGTAAATGCTATTGCCGCGGGGCCATCCCAGGGCTCCATCATTGCCGCATGGTATTCATAAAACGCCCTGCGGTTTTCATCCATCATCGTATGCTGTTCCCAAGCTTCAGGAATCATCATCATCATGGCATGCGCTAAGGGATATCCTGCCATCACAAGTAACTCTAAACAGTTATCAAAACTTGCAGTATCTGATTGACCTGGATAGATTAATGGCCATAATTTTTCTAAGTCATCACCTAACACCGGGGATTTAATACCGCCAGTTCTTGCATTAATCCAGTTGACATTTCCTTTAACGGTATTGATCTCGCCATTATGCGCAATCATCCGATACGGATGTGCCAGCTCCCACGCGGGGAATGTGTTTGTTGAAAAACGTTGATGAACGAGCGCTAATGCAGAAACAACTTTAGGGTTTTGTAAATCAGTATAGTAAGCACCAACTTGATTGGCTAACAATAATCCCTTGTAGACAATTGTCTTCGCTGACATTGAGGTAACAAAATACTCTTTACCATGCTGTAGCTGAAGATTTTGTATTGCATGACTTGCTGATTTTCTAATGACATATAACTTACGCTCTAAGGCGTCTGTTGTCATAATATCTCGTCCTCTACCAATAAAAATTTGGCGGATGACTGGTTCAGATTTTCGAACATTGGGTGACATCGGCATTTTGCTATCTACAGGTACATCACGCCATCCTAAAAACACTTGCCCTTCTGTGCGCACTGTTCTTTCTAACTCTTGTTCACAAGCTAATCTGGAAGCACTCTCCTTGGGTAAAAAAACCATTCCAACCCCATACTCTCCCTCAGGAGGTAATTGAAACCCATGCTTAGCCATTTCTTCGCGATAAAAAATATCCGGTATTTGAATTAAAATCCCTGCGCCATCACCCATTAAAGCGTCTGCTCCAACCGCCCCACGGTGGTCAAGATTTTCTAGAATCTTTAATCCTTGCTCAACAATGGAGTGCTCTCTACGCCCTTTAATGTGGGCGACAAAGCCTACACCACAAGCATCATGTTCATTTTTAGGGTCATAGAGACCTTGCGCTTCTGGGCGCAAATTAGATGGGTTTAACATTGAGTAGTCCTAAAAAAAGAAGAGTAGCTTTATTCCATATAGGAATAACCCTAATAACTAAATAACTATAGGGGAATTATGACACGACATCAATTGTTACCATAACCACTCTGTCCCCTTTCCCTAAAATGGGGCATAATCAACCCCTAACAAGCGGGGACAGAGTCATAACTTGATGATGTGTCTGACTTTATTTGAAATCAACGCTCATGAACTAAGCGCTCCCATTTTTGTTGGCGCTCAAATGGCGTATTTCCTAAACTCCAAAAGGCGGCTAAATTTTGAAGCCCATAATTGGGCTCTAACCCAATATGCATCTTATAACTTGACCAAGGATAATCCTCCAAACGAGTCACAATGTGCTCTAGGAGTGGGCTTTGTTCAATTTTTTTATGAAAGACAAGCGCATCACTGTCTTGTTCAATTAAATGGGAGTAATATCTGCCAGCCCAAATACTCGACTTTCTTAAGTGCGCTTGATTAAATAACTGTGTATACCTTCTACATAAAGACTGCATTGTCCGGGCTAACGAATCGAACTCGCTTGGAGTAACTAGCAATTGCGTCTGATTCGGTAATATGACATAAGCATGTAGTACCAATTTGTAGTGCTTACTCGCATCCCTGAGCCAAGCTAAAAAAGCAAGTTTAAAGTCATCGCGATCAAAGATGGTCAGTGTCGGTAAGCCGCGGAGAACGACAAAGTAAGTCTGACCAGAATGAATTTGACGAGCTTGCCTTACCATGGATCATTCCAAGAGAGAGGCAAAAGAAGCGTGACTCGTAAACTCAGGAATCGTCCAATCGCCATCTTCGCTCACTACTCCTGCAGGCGGAAAACGAGGAGAGTCTGGAACTCCTTGGAGAGCTTTTGACATATAGTTAATCCATATCGGTAAAGATAAACCACCCCCGGTTTCATTGCCACCTAAACTCTTTGGCCGATCAAAGCCCATCCAGACAACCGCACAGAGGTTGGGGTGGTAACCTGCAAACCATGCATCATGTGCATCATTGGTAGTTCCAGTCTTGCCCGCAATATCCGTTCTACCAAGGCGAACTCTGGCAGATGCCGCCGTTCCAGAACGAGTAACTTCTTGCATTAAGCTATCCATGACAAAATTGGTTTTTGGATCAAGTACACGCCGGGCTTCATCACCAACGCTATTCGGTGTGGCTTCAAAAATTATTTTGCCCTTGCCATCAACAATCTTACTGATTAAAAAGGGCTGTACATCGTAACCACCATTCGCAAAAATACTATAAGCCATCGCCATTTGTATCGGGGTAGTTGATCCAGCGCCAAGGGCTAATGTTAAATACGGGGGATTCTTTTCAGGCTCAAAACCAAACCTCTGAATATATTGCTGAGCATACTGTGTCCCAATGGACCGCATAATTCTTACAGACACGAGGTTCTTAGATCTCGCTAAAGCAGATCTTACCGTCATCAGACCATCAGTTCTACCGTCATAGTTTTTGGGCTCCCAAGCCTTACCGCCCGTTTCAGAACCTCCAATAGACAGCGGGGCATCATTGACAATGGTTCTTGGCATAATGCCTTTTTCTAAACCAGCTGCATAAATAAATGGCTTAAAGGATGAGCCTGGTTGTCGCTCCGCCTGCATGACATGATTAAATTGAGTAAGTTTAAAGTCAAAGCCACCCATCATGGCGTTGATGGCCCCTGTCTGAGGATCCACTGAAACTAAAGCCCCTTGAACTTCAGGAATTTGTGTAATTTGCCAAACGTCAGCAGTTTGTGAAACACGAATAATAGACCCTGGTTTAATTTGAATCTTTGGTTGCGCATTAGCAACTAATCCTTCACGTCCAAGTCTTAAGCCATCTGGCTTAATAGTAATGGTATCTCCCGAAGAAATAAACACCTTAACCTCTTGCAGGCTTGCCTTCAAAACCACCCCAGAGAGTATCTCATCACTTGAAGAGTGATCAATTAATGCTTCATCTAAAGCCCGTTTAGCCTCTTTACCATCCAGTGGACTTTTTGGTAATTCTACAAAGCCTTCAGGACCACGATATCCGTGTTTCATATCGTAATCAATGATGCCTTTTCTTAAAGTGCTATAGGCAGCTTCCTGATTAGTCTTTTTAATGGTTGTATAAACCTTTAAGCCTTGTATGTAAACATTTTCGCCATACATAGAAACTAGTAACGTACGCGCATATTCTGCGGCATAATCAGCGTGAACATTAAACTCTCTTCCAAGCCCTTTGACCGCAAGCTCTTCTAACATAGCAGTGGCATACTCTTCGCTCGTTATATATTTAAGATCTCGCAAGCGTTGCAATATGTATTCTTGACGAATCTTGGCGCGGCGAAAATTAACAACGGGATTATAGGCGGAAGGGGCTTTAGGTAAGCCGGCTAACATGGCTGATTCCGCAATGGATAAATCTTTTACATCCTTCGCAAAATAAATCCTTGCAGCACTAGCAAATCCATATGAGCGCTGTCCAAGATAAATTTGATTCATATACAACTCTAAAATCTTATCTTTAGAAAGGTTGTTTTCAATTTTTAGCGCCAGAAGAATCTCATATAACTTACGATTCAGTGTTTTTTCATTCGTCAAGAAAAAGTTTCTTGCAACCTGCATAGTAATTGTTGAAGCACCCTGCGAATACTTGCCACTTAAATTTACTAAAGCCGCCCTGACAATACCCTGTATATCAACCCCAGGGTGTTCATAAAAACGATCGTCCTCAATCGCGATTACTGCATTTTTTAAACTCTTTGGAAAGTCTTGAATCGGCGTGACATTGCGCCGCTCTTCACCAAACTCACCAATCATTTCATTGTCTGCCGTAAAAATTCTAAGGGGGACTTTGGGTCGATAGTCCGTAATAACCTCTAACGAGGGTAGATTCGGTCTTGCGAGTATTACCGAGTAAGTGATTAACATCGCTAAGCTTGCGGCACCAGCAACCCCAAACAATAGTAGATATATAAAAAACTTTTTTAGCACACAGTTCCCTTCTTGAAGGCAAGCCTTAGGGTCCTCAGATGAACAAGTTGAAAAGCTTTTGGGCGAGTTGAATTACTCATCCTTCGATTATAAGGAAGAGAATCGTCTTTTAGATAATTTCTTACAACGAAATACGTAAACATAACACCCCTACTACCTTTCTTGAGGACGCCCTTTCATGAACAATGGCTGAATGAACCCATTTACATTTCCCTCACAGCCATCTATCGACCCTGAGACTGGCGAAGTCATGACTTCGCCTTCATTGCCATATCAGCAATCAAAATCAGGATTTAAACACTATTTAGGGTTATATCTTGATCTAAAGACCATTTTAAAAATAGTGTTCATTTTCTCAAACGCGCTGACTATTTTATTCGTTTACCTTACTTTAAAAAGTGATATTCAACGCATGGACTCTCAGTTCGATAGTCTTTTCCAAGGAGTTGAAGAAAGTGAGAAGCGCGTCTCTGATATGGGCCAAACGCTCTTAGATATGGCAGACCAACTTCAACAAGTCTTAGCCGATGAGGAGGAAGAAGCCTTTGAAAATTTTTGGGGAGATGACGACATTGCCTCACATCTACAAAGTATGAAATATATTGGCCACTATGAATCCAATCAACAAATCTTTGCCCACACAAAATCCATACTTGGAAATCGCTTTTTATCGAAGAATGAAAAGATTAATATCCATTGGCGCGTTAAGGAAATTACCCAAGAACACATCGTTCTCATCGGCGCTGGAGATAAAACTTACACTATTACCAAAATGGAGCCAGAGGAATGAAAATCATTTTATTGTTACTGCTATTTGCTGTAAATGTCGCATGGCCTCATGAACAATTACCCGATAATAAAGTGAGTTTTTCCTATGAAAAAATTGATTTAAAAGACCTCTTTGAAGTATTAGCCCATACTGGAGGCGTTCATTTCATTGGTTATAAAAGCTTAGAAGGGACTACGGACTTAATCGCTCAGGATGTTACCTGGAAACAAGCCTTTGAGATGGTTCTTCGTAGTCAAGGTCTTCACTTCATTCAAAATGGAAATATGATTTGGGTGGCGCCAATCCATGTGATTAAAAATAGTCCTCAAGCACTTTGGGATAAGATGACTCCTACAGACATTAATCCACAACAGGTTTTTATTGAAGCCAACATTGTTGAAGTTGATCATCGGTTCTCTCAACAGCTTGGATTTAAACTTGGGCTTCAAAATAATACCGCAAAAAATGCCTTAATGAATGGCGTTCGCTCGCAACTAAGTTCTGATTTAAAAGCAGGTACTTTAAATAAGCTGTACCCATCCATCAGTAATGTCACAATGATTTCTAAACACGCTACTCAAATCATTCAAGCCGAGTTAAACGCCATTGAAGCAACCGGCGTTGGAAAAATTGTTTCAAATCCTAAAATAGTGACCACCAATCAAGTCGCCGCATTGATTGAGCAAGGTACTGATATACCTTATGTTATCAGCTCTAAAGATGGGGCCAAAGTACATTTTCGTAAAGCTAATTTAAGGCTTGAGGTCATACCAGAAATCCTGCCAGATCACATCTTGTTAGATATTGAAATATATAAGGACTCATTGGGTAAAATTTATGGTTAGGGTCCCTCCATCCATACCCGACATATTCGCTCAAAAGTTATGGTTGAAGATGGTGGAGCGGTCATGATAGGAGGTATTTATATTGATTCTGATAAAGAAGAGGTGTTTAAAGTTCCTTTCTTAGGCGACATTCCAATATTGGGTCGTCTTTTTCAACATAAAGAGACGATGAACGATAAAACTGAATTATTAATCTTTCTCACCCCAACATTGATTGATGCGGCAGGTCTGAACTAAACAAAATCATCAGAAATATTGCATCCGCTCCAACACTGCGTAAAATTGAGGAATGAGTTCGATTCCCAAAAATATCTTCTTAGTCGGTCTAATGGGCGCTGGAAAATCTACAGTTGGCAGAGTGCTCGCCAAACGGCTTGGTAAAACCTTTATTGACAGCGACCACGAAATTGAAAAGCGTTGTGGCGTCAAGATACCGACCATATTTGAAATGGAGGGCGAAGAAGGCTTTCGCAAAAGAGAATCTGTTGTCATTAAGGACTTAACAGCTTTGGAAAATATCGTCCTTGCAACCGGCGGTGGCAGTGTCCTACTTCCTGAAAACCGTGAATACCTTCATAACAATGGGTATGTGATTTATTTGCGCGCAAATCCACATGAGCTTTGGATCAGAACCCGAAATGATAAAGGCCGGCCTTTACTTCAAACGGCAGATCCACAAAGTAGATTTAGAGAGCTTTTTGAAATACGTGATCCGCTTTATGCGGCTATCGCACACCATACGATTGAAACAGGCAAGCCCAATGTCAATCAATTAACTAATAAGCTGGTCATGCAACTGGAACTCAATGATGAAAAATCTGCAAGTTAATTTAGTGGATAGGTCTTACCCTATCTATATTGGAGAAAACCTTCTTCAAGATTCCAACTTGTTGGGTAAGCACGTTAAGGGAAATTTAAGTTTTATCATTACAAATCCCACTATCGAATCTTTGTATGCCCATCAAGTTGAGTCATCTCTTATAAAGGCTGGCCAAAAGGTGATTCGAATCATATTGCCCGATGGTGAGACTTTTAAAAATTGGGAAACTCTGCAACTCATTTTTGATGGTCTTCTCAAAGCTGGAGCTGACCGTAAAAGTACTATTTTTGCTCTCGGGGGCGGGGTGATTGGAGATATGGCCGGTTTTGCAGCAGCATCTTTTATGCGTGGTATTTCATTTGTACAAATACCAACAACCCTTTTATCTCAAGTAGATTCATCCGTCGGTGGAAAAACGGGTATCAATCACCCTTTGGGTAAAAACATGATTGGGGCATTTCATCAACCGGTTGCCGTCATCACTGATTTATTAACTCTAAAAACTCTACCCCCTAAAGAATTAGCGGCTGGGCTTGCTGAGGTCGTCAAACATGGGGCAATTGCAGACGCTGAGTTTTTAAATTGGATAGAAGCACATATCCAAGAACTCAATGCTTGTGACATTTCTGCCATGGAGCACGCAGTGCTTCGGTCATGCGAAATCAAATCCGCGGTTGTCGCCGCCGATGAAAAAGAAACCGGTATTCGAGCTCATCTCAATTTTGGCCATACCTTTGGACATGCTATCGAGGCTGGAATGGGCTATGGTAATTGGCTTCATGGTGAAGCCGTAGGGTGTGGCATGGTCATCGCTTCAAGACTTTCTGAACAACTTGGTTATATTTCATCGAAGGATGTCGCTCGTCTTACCCAAATCATTAGCTCTTTACATCTGGCAATAACACCACCACCTTGGCCCGTAAGTAAGTATATGGATTTAATGTCACATGATAAAAAAGCTGAATTAGGTACCATCAAATATATTGTTTTAAAGTCTCTTGGGCAAGCGAGTGTTCAACAAGTTCCGGATCATGTCATCCATGATGTATTGAGAAGCTTTGACGCTGCATGAATCGTGAACTCGCTGCCTACAGCGTTCATCCCGAGTCTTCGTTAGGGCGAGTTTACCCAGAGCCTCAAGAACCCTCGCAGTCGGGACGAAATCCATTTCAGCGAGATCGTGATCGGATTTTGCATTGCGCGGCCTTTCGACGTTTGGAATATAAAACTCAGGTATTTCTGAATCATGAGGGTGATGACTTCAGAACTCGCTTAACGCATAGTCTTGAAGTGGCTCAAATCGGCCGTGCCATCGCGAGGCGCTTACAACTGAATGAGGACCTTGTTGAAGCAATTGCCTTAGCGCATGATCTTGGCCATACTCCGTTCGGTCACGCTGGACAAGACGCTCTGAATGACTGCATGAAAGATTTTGATGGGTTTGAACATAATCTTCAGAGCCTTTGGGTTGTTGATGAGTTAGAAGAACGTTATCCCACTTTTAATGGTCTCAATTTATCGTTTGAGACTCGAGAAGGAATCCTGAAACATATTTCTCGTAAAAATATTCGAATTCACCAGGATTGGCTTGGCCTACTTGCTCAACGATTTGAGAATCAATTACAGCCAAGTCTGGAGGCGCAATTGGCAAATATTGCCGATGAAGTAGCGTACAGCAACCATGATATTGATGATGGATTAAGATCTGGATTGCTAGAAATGGATGCCCTAAACGCCTCAGAATTATGGAGCTCACGACGACAATTCGTGTTACAAATGTATCCAAATTTAGAAGGCCGTCGTTTACGTCATGAGGTAATTCGACATATGATTCATTTGCTCGTCGATGATCTTGTCAACCACTCTAAACAATTAATCCTGGAATATGAGCCTCAATCCATCATCGATGTCAGAAATTCCCCTCTGTTAATTGCTTTCTCTGAACCCATCCGTGAACAAGTCTTAGAGTTAAAAAGCTTTTTATTTAATAATTTATATCGTCATCAACGGGTCCTCAAAGAGACTCAGGAGGCTGCAGCACAAATTGAATTTTTATTTGGGTATTTTTTAAAGCGCCCTCATGAAATACCTGCGCATTTTCGTCAGCAAGATAGCCAAAATCTCCATCGACGTATAGCTCATTACATTGCGGGAATGACCGACCGATTTGCTCGTAGCGAGTTTATTCGCCTTCAGAATTAAGTATGAAGTAGGAACTCAATCCCGCCCTGATTTGATATATAGCGAGATACTGCTTTAAAGAATTCTTCGCCTGTTTTGGTATCTATCCATAACGGTTGACTTTTAGTTCCTGACCATTTGAAATGAAATCCACCCTCTTTTGCTGCAACCCATAACTCGTGAAGTGGTGTTTGTAAGTTAATCACAATCACTGTTTTATTCGGAAATGCGATATTTAAAACACTGGCTTGTCTTTCTAAATCAACGTCAAAGTCACTTGTTTCAAATAAGTGCTCTAACTCCCCCTCAATCGAGTCGAGGGCTTGGCCAGCCATGTTTTTAAATTCTGAGTCAGTAATCTTTTCTATTTCCGATGGCATCATGGTTCTATCATTTTTGGGTTAGTAAATGCATTTGGCTTCATAATACAAGAATCATGAAACGAATTGCAAAATTCCATTTTAGTTTTCTTCTGGCAGCGCTAGGAATTCTTTTATTATCCCTTACTGGCTGTGGGGTCAGAGGTGCTTTGTATTTACCTCCAATCCCTCCGCAGCCAGCAAAACCAACACAACCTGAACCGGTTGGAATTCAATATCCAATTCAGAATCCATCTTCCGATAACAACCTCAACAAGCCTTAAATATCGATGAGTCTTTTACCACATCTTCTTGGGTTCTCCGTCAAAAACAACGAGTGGTTTGTTGAGGATGTGAGCTTGTCAAGCATCGCAAAACAGTTTGGCACCCCTTGCTATGTTTATAGTCATGATGCTTTAACAAAAGCATTTATGGCTTATGAAAAAGCCTGTCTGAGACCAAACGGGTCTCGGCGTGCACGGGTACACTTTGCCATGAAATCCAATAGCAATATAGCAATCCTGGATATTTTTGCCAAATTAGGGGCTGGCTTTGATCTAGTAAGTGGTGGCGAGTTAGAGCGCGTCATTGCTGCTGGAGCTAATCCACATCTTTGCGTTTTTTCTGGAGTTGGTAAATCTATTGCTGAAATCACCCAGGCTCTTGAAGTTGGTGTGAAATGTTTCAATGTAGAGTCCATTCCGGAACTCGATCGTATCAATTTAGTTGCACAACAACTCAATCGTATTGCGCCTATTTCACTACGCGTTAATCCAGATGTCGATGCTAAAACTCACCCATATATTTCAACGGGCTTAAAAGATAATAAATTTGGCGTTGCTTATGAGGCTGTTTTATCGACCTATGAAGCCGCAAAAAATATGTCGCATTGCAAAATCATCGGTATCGATTGTCATATCGGATCTCAAATATTAGATATACAACCTTTCTTAGATGCTTTAGATCGGATTTTGCTTCTAATCGCAGAACTCGCTAAACGCAATATTCATATTGAGCATCTAGATCTTGGTGGCGGCCTTGGTATTGACTATGAAGGTGAGTCCACTCCAGACATTACTGAGTTTGCCAATACCTTACTGAACCATATTGAAGTTAAAGGATTTGGTTATTTGGACGTTATTTTTGAGCCTGGTCGCTCCCTTGTCGGTAACGCCGGTGTTTTAATGACTGAGGTTGAATATCTCAAACCAACACCCTCAAAGAACTTTTGTATTGTCAATGCCGCCATGAACGATCTCATGCGGCCAGCAATGTATGAAGCTTTCCACGCTATTGTTCCAGTCATCTACAAGCCGCTTCCATTACAAAACTATGATGTAGTAGGTCCCGTCTGTGAAACTGGTGATTGGCTTGGAAAAAATCGAGAGTTGGCTATTGAGTCGGGTGACTTGCTATTAATCCTGTCGGCCGGTGCATATGGGTCGGCGATGTCGTCACATTACAATACACGGCCTAAGGTTCCTGAAATCATGGTTAAAGGACATCAAACGTTTTTAATTCGTGAACGCGAAACGCCTCAACAATTATTTGCTCTGGAAAGACGCCTACCAGATCTTCTTGACTAAAAAAATAGGGGCCTATATGGCCCCTATTTTCAAACATTTGCTTAATTAATGCCCGCAATATAGTCTGCAACAGCCTGCATTTCTTTATCGTTCAATTTAGCAGCAATAGTATTCATCTGACTATTTTTACGATCGCCTGCTCTAAAGTTCATGAGTTGTGTGTTGGTATATTCTGCCCACTGTCCACCAATTCTAGGGTACTGAACTGGAATACCTGCTCCAGTTGGGCCATGACATGAGGCACAGGCAGGAACGTTCTTTGAAGCAATGCCGCCACGGTAAATACTTTTGCCGAGTTCAATAGAATCTTTATTGCGAGCAGTTCCACCCTTTTGTTTTTGCTTCTCTAAATAAGCGCCTATGTTTTTCATGTCGGCGTCCGATAGAAGCATGGACATCCCCATCATGACGCCATTAGCGCGCTCACCAGATTTAAAATAGGCCAATTGCGTATAAATATAATTCGCGTTTTGAGCAGCTAATTTTGGCCATGTTCCAGATCCGCTATTACCATTGGCGCCATGACAACTTACACAAGCCATTACCCCTCTTGCAGAGTCGCCATTGTTATAAAGCGACTCTCCAGCTGCAAGATCTGGCTTTGCAGCTTTCGCAGGCCCCTCATTGGCAAATGCTGTAGGTGCCATAACCAATAGGGTCAATAGGCAAAAAGTTTGAACAGATTTTGAAATATTTTTTAGCATAATTGATAAGAGCATAATGGTGTTTATAAGTGTTTCCAATTTATTAGATGTAATTTTACAATAGCTTCATTTTTCGAGCATTTATGTCAAAGCTTCAACAAGCTAAATTCTTTGTAACCGTCAATCATTTGGCTGATTTGCCGAAGGAAAGTCTTCCTGAAATCGCCTTTGCAGGTCGATCAAACGCAGGTAAATCGTCAGCCATTAATGTCCTTTGCTCGCAAAAACGCCTTGCTTTTGCTAGTAAAACGCCTGGTAGAACCCAACATATCAACTTTTTCTGCATTCCAGATAAAGAAGAAATCCTAGGTCATTTGGTCGATTTACCGGGCTATGGGTATGCCAAAGTAGACCGAAAAGTTCAGGCTCACTGGGAGACTCTTCTCAGTAAATATCTTCAGGAACGCTCTCAGTTAAGGGGCATGGTTCTCATTGTTGACTCCCGGCGAGGATTGACAGATCTGGATCGAAATATGTTGGCATGGTTTTGCCCTACCGGTAAACCTGTTCACCTTCTAATTACCAAATGTGACAAATTAAATTTATCAGAAAAATCTTTGGTGATGAAAGCGGTAAAAGATGAATTAAAATCTTTAAATGTTAATAATGCGTCTTTTGGGGAGTTATCTGCGCAATTATTTTCGAGTACAAAACGGCTTGGTTTAGAACAGGCCGACGAGCTTGTTTGTAAATGGTTAATTAGCTGAGGGTCTTTATGTCAAATCAATCTTGTTCTACCTCTTTACAGTATCCACTTCATCGTCCACGACGAGGACGCTTACATGAATGGTCTAGATCGCTCATCAAAGAAACCGATCTTTCACCAAGGAACTTAATTTATCCTGTCTTTGTGCATGAAGGTAAAAATCTTCGTGAAGCTGTTCCATCAATGCCCGGAGTTGCAAGACTTTCGCTTGATCTACTTTTAAATACCGCGCAAGAGTGCGTTGATTTAGGTGTTCCTGTTCTGGCTTTATTTCCTGTTATCGAGCCATCATTAAAAACTCCTGATGGTGCAGAAGCATTTAATCCGAATGGCTTGATTCCGAACGTTGTTAAAGCGTTGAAGGATCGTTTCCCTGAATTAGGAATCATGACGGACGTTGCCCTTGATCCCTATACAAGCCATGGCCAAGATGGTGTTTTAGATCAGGATGGTTATGTTCTGAATGAAGAGACTATCGAGATTTTAGTCCAGCAAGCCCTAATGCAGGCAGCGGCTGGAGTCGATATCGTTGCGCCCTCAGATATGATGGATGGTCGTATTATTGAGATTAGGGACGCTCTTGAGAGCGCGGGACATATCCATACCCAAATCATGGCATATTCAGCAAAATATGCATCCTCTTTTTATGGGCCGTTTAGAGATGCTGTGGGCTCAGCAAAAAACCTAGGCAAGAGTAATAAAAAAACTTACCAAATGGATTACTGTAATTCGGATGAAGCTATCCGAGAAGTTGCATTAGATATTTCTGAGGGTGCGGACATGGTGATGATTAAGCCCGGGATGCCCTATTTAGATATCGTACGACGGATTAAAGATACTTTTGGATACCCAACCTTTGCTTATCAAGTCAGTGGCGAGTATGCGATGTTAAAAGCTGCAGCCGAAAAAGGCTGGCTAGACCATGATGGTGTAATGATTGAGTCCCTATATGCGTTTCGTCGTGCGGGTGCAGATGGAGTGCTTACCTATTTTGCCCTCGACGCAGCAAGACTACTGCAAGGAAAATAAACGTAATTTTTCTTGCAGTTTTTCTGCTGAAATAATTCCAACCACACGTAAGTTTTCTTTTTCATTCCCGTCAGCCCCCACAAAAATAAATGCTGGCGGTCCAAATAACTGAAACTGTTTCAACAAATCTCTTTGATCATCACCAACCTTGGTGACGTCGACTTCAATTAACGTATATTTTTTGAGTTGCTCTTGAACTACTTTATCACTTAATGTGGTGTTATCAATTTCTTTGCAACTGACACACCAATCTGCGTAATACGTTATAAAAATCGCCTGATGTTGTTCAGTTGCTTTTTGTAAAACCAAATGAAGATCTTTTTGCGTGCGTATCACTTGATAGTCTAAACCACCAATTTGCTTCACACTTTGCTGTTCTTTTCCACCAAAAAACCCTGTCAGTGCAGGGTAAATCATCCATATCGCAAAACCTATTAATACAATGCCTAAAAATCGTTGTACGCGCACCATCCAAAAACCCGCCTTAGGCACAATTCTTTTTGCGCCAATCGCAAACAACATGAGGGGCAAGCCCATTCCTAAGGCCATCACCCATAAAATTAGTCCCCCTAATATTACTTGCCCGCTTTGAGCAATAAAAGTCAAAACACCAGCTAGTGGCGCTGTAACACAAGGACTAGCGATTAAACTTGATAATGCCCCAAGCACAAACACACCGATGAGGCTGCCCCCGCGTTGGCGGCCTATCCAAGACTGCACCTGATCTTGCCATGCCTGAGGTAGTTGTAACTCATAAAATCCTAACAAACTTCCAGCGAGTACCATCATCAATAGTCCAAATAAAATGATCACCAATGGATTTTGTAAGTAGGCAGAAACTCCCGCCCCAAATGCTGCCGTTAGCATTCCAGCGATACTAAAAGCGACGGACATTCCTAGAACATAAGCTAACCCTAATAAACTGGTTCTGGCTTTAGATCGTGTTTTATGTTTGGAAGTCCCAAATACAACACTCGACAAAATAGGTAGCATTGGTAACATGCAAGGCGTAAATGCAAGTCCTATCCCGAGCAAGAAAAAGATCAACAGCAATATCGGAATGGATGTTTTTTGTAAGATTCTATTAAGGGTATTTAAATCATCCTTGGTCGTCCACCAATGATCTATATTGGCTCCATAATCAGATGTTGATTCCTCAATTGACGCCGTAGAAATAGTTTTCAAGTCGTATTGCGTAAGCTGAACATACCTTGTCATCGGTGGATAACAAATGCCTTTTTCGGCACAACCTTGAACTTGAATAGCTAAATGGAGTGGTATTGATTTCGGGAGATCTTTTAACGCATAGGTATACGTGACCTCACCCGTATAAGTACGGACGACTTTCTGAAAATTCTCATCAAATTTTTCATGAGCCCTAGGTGTATTTATCGCTTGTAGTACTTTTTCCTTACTCTGTTCAGCCATTTGAACAACCATCGATTCTTGATACATATAATAGCCAGGTTTTGCGCTAAAGTTCACTTTTAACTCTTGACTCGTTAACTCCGCTGAGATTAAAAAGGCTTCCTCTGGCTTTAAAAACTCTTTGGCTAAACCAACATTAGAAACCGTGATGATCCCAATAAGGATCATCAACATATTTTTGATGACTGTTCTAAACATGGATTTGTTGACCGGATAAACTTAGCTCATCGAGCATCCAACGGAAATAAGCTGGGCTGATTTCTTTGATCGGAATGGCTAAAATTTCGGGCACTTCATATGGATGCGCAAGCAAAATAGTTTGCTCTATTTTTTCCCATAACGCTTGAACGGTTTTAAAGCTAGCCATATATTCGTTAGTACTTTCTAATGTGCCATTCCACTTGTAATGGCTTTCAATCGTCGATAGTTGGACACAGGCAACCAACTTATTCTCTAGCAGTTGGTGGGTAATTTGTATGGCCAATTCCCGATCCGGAAAACTTACCATTACGATGATAGGTTCATGAGTGCGCATTACGTGAGTACCCTTTAAGACTCTATTGTTACAGAGTTTAATGACGGCTGCACAATAAAAAAGCCAGGAGAACCTGGCTTTTTCGAGTCGAATGCAAAATTACTCAGCATCAACAGCGTCTTGATCTTCTATTTCAGGGCGATCAACAAGCTCAACCAACGCCATCGGTGCATTATCGCCAACACGAAATCCAAATTTCAGGATACGTGTATAACCACCCGGACGAGCCGCATAACGTGGGCCAAGCTCTGTAAAGAGTTTAGTGACCATGTCACGATCACGAAGGCGATTAAACGCCAAGCGACGATTCGCTAAATTATCTTTTTTACCTAAAGTAATAAGAGGCTCTACTACACGACGCAATTCTTTAGCTTTAGGCAAAGTTGTCTTAATCAACTCATGCTGCAAGAGAGAGTTTGACATATTGCGCAACATCGCTAAACGATGTGATGATGTGCGATTAAGTTTACGCAGTCCGTTTCCGTGACGCATGATACTTCCTTTCTATTATTTCTCAAGACCAGTTGGAGGCCAGCTTTCTAACTTCATTCCTAAAGTTAGGCCACGAGCAGCCAACACATCTTTAATTTCATTGAGTGATTTACGTCCTAAGTTTGGAGTCTTTAACAACTCATTCTCAGATCGCTGAATTAAATCGCCAATGTAGTAAATGTTTTCAGCTTTCAAGCAATTCGCTGAGCGCACGGTTAACTCTAAATCATCGACTGGACGCAACAACATTGGGTCAACCATTGGTGAACGGTTAGCCTGAACATCGCCCATTACTTGGTTATTCTCAAGTGCTGCAAATACTACTAGCTGATCAACTAAGATACCTGCAGACTGACGAATCGCTTCTTCCGGAGAAATAACACCATTCGTCTCAATTGTCATCACTAAACGGTCTAAGTCAGTACGTTGCTCAACACGAGCAGACTCTACCGCATAACTAACACGTTTAATAGGACTAAAAGAAGCATCTAATACGATGCGGCCAATGAGCTTTGTATTTTCTTCAGAATAATGGCGCATATTACCAGGGACATAACCACGACCTTTTTCAATCTTGATTTGCATATCTAATTTTCCACCAGCGGATAAATTAGCAATAATATGCTCAGGATTAATTAATTCGACATCATGTGGCAAATCAATATCAGCGGCAGTAACGACACAAGGGCCTTCTTTACGTAACATCACAGTGACTTCGTCACGTGACTCTAACTTAAAGACGATGCCTTTTAAGTTCAATAATAAATTTACTACGTCTTCTTGTACGCCATCTAATGTTGAATACTCGTGGACTACTCCACCAATACTAACTTCAGTAGGTGCATAACCATTCATTGACGATAAAAGTACGCGGCGTAATGCATTGCCAAGTGTGTGGCCATAGCCGCGCTCGAATGGCTCCATTACGACTTTAGCCTGATTAGGACCAATTACTTCTACAGAAATGATTTTGGGCTTTAGCAGTGTTGTTTGCATATAGTTTGTTTTCCTTAGGGATGCCTCAATTAACGCGAATAAAGTTCGACAATCAAGCTTTCATTGATTTCACTACTCAGCTCATCACGATCAGGAACTTTTTTAAATGTACCTTCGAGTTTCGTTGTATCAACCGCTACCCAGCTTGCTGGTCCGATTTGTTGAGCCAATGTGAGTGCTTCTTGAACACGAACTTGTTTCTTTGCTTTTTCATGAATCGCAACAATATCTCCAGGTTTCACTTGCATGGATGGGATATTAACTACATCACCATTCACCAAAATTGCCTTATGAGATACAAGCTGTCTTGCTTCAGACCTGGTCGAACCAAAACCCATACGATAAACAACGTTATCTAAACGAGATTCTAATAAAGCCAATAAAGTTTCACCTGTATTGCCTTTTCTACGATCAGCTTCAGCAAAGTAACGTCTAAATTGACGCTCAAGAATGCCGTACATTCTTTTTACTTTTTGTTTTTCACGCAACTGGTTACCATAATCTGAAGTTCTAGCTCCAGAAGTACGACCGTGTTGTCCTGGCTTGCTGTCTAATTTGCATTTGTCTGCAAGTGGACGACGAGCGCTCTTTAAAAATAAGTCGGTACCTTCCCGACGTGATAATTTAGCCTTAGGGCCTATATAACGTGCCACGTGTATTTCCTTTCTTTGCCGCCGCTTTCGCAGTGGGTGAGTTCAAATAACATAATTTGAACGGTGGGCTTAATTTAAAAAATCGCCTTTAATAAATTAAATGCGACGACGCTTAGGAGGTCGACAGCCATTATGTGGAACGGGTGTCACATCCTGAATCTCAGTAATCTTGATACCAAGGCTATTGAGGGCTCTTACTGCAGACTCGCGGCCAGGTCCAGGACCCTTGATTTGTACTTCTAAATTCTTGATACCACACTCAATGGCCGCCTTACCTGCAACCTCTGCTGCAACCTGCGCAGCAAATGGAGTAGATTTTCTGGAGCCTTTAAATCCCTGGCCGCCAGATGTTGCCCATGAAAGCGCATTACCTTGACGATCAGTAATCGTAATGATCGTATTGTTAAAAGAAGCGTGCACGTGTGCAATGCCGTCAGCAATATTCTTTTTAACCTTTTTGCGAACCCGCGTTGCATTCGCTTGTTGTGGTTTTGCCATATCAGTTTCGCTTTCCTATTATTTCTTCAAAGCAACGCCAGCTTTACGCGGACCTTTGCGTGTACGTGCATTTGTCTTAGTGCGCTGACCACGAACTGGGAGGCCTTTACGATGGCGTACGCCACGATAACAACCCAAATCCATGAGGCGCTTGATATTCATCGTTACTTCACGACGAAGATCTCCCTCTGTGGCAAATAAACCTACTTGCTCACGAATTTTTTCCAAATCAGCGTCCGTCAAATCCTTGACTTTCTTGGATTCAGCAACACCTGATACCTCGCAAATTTTTCTTGCGCGTGTGATACCAATGCCGAAAATCGAAGTTAACCCGATTACGGTGTGTTTATGGTTGGGGATGTTTACCCCTGCAATACGTGCCATATAAATTCCTCTAAATTAATCTACTTAACCTTGACGCTGCTTATGGCGTGGATCTGATGAACAAATCACACGCAATACGCCTTTACGTTTAATGATCTTGCAGTTACGGCAGATACATTTAACAGATGCCAATACTTTCATGACTCACCTCTTTAAAAATTCGTACTACTTGGCACGAAAAATAATTCGCGCACGCGTTAGGTCGTATGGAGTCATCTCCACCGTTACCTTATCACCAGGCAGAATACGGATATAGTGCATCCGCATCTTTCCAGAAATATGCCCCAATACCACATGCCCGTTTTCTAACTTCACACGAAACATTGCATTTGGTAAATTCTCTACAATCTCGCCAGCCATTTGTATGACATCATCTTTTGCCATATTAAATGTTTGGGCCCATTTTAAAATTTGCTTTTTTCATTAAAGACTCATACTGGTGTTGCATGAGGTATGACTGAACTTGAGCCATAAAATCCATCGTAACAACAACAATAATTAACAAGGATGTACCGCCAAAGTAAAACGGAACATTCCAATTCAATACTAAAAATTCTGGCAATAAACAAACAATCGTAATATAAGCCGCACCAGCTAAAGTGAGTCGAGCCAAGATCTTATCAACGTATCTCGCTGTTTGATCACCGGGTCGAATACCAGGTACAAATGCACCACTTTTCTTTAGATTATCGGCAGTTTCACGACTATTAAAGACTAATGCTGTATAGAAAAAACAAAAGAAGATGATCGCACTTGCATAAAAAATGATGTAAACAGGTTGTCCGGGCTGTAAAGTAACAGATAAATCCTTAACGAATTTAGAGAAGATATTGGTGTTCTCGCCGGCAGTAAACCACTGAGCAATTGTCGCTGGAAAGAGAATAATTGATGAAGCAAAAATTGGAGGAATAACACCGGCCATATTTAACTTCAAGGGTAAATGTGAAGATTGGCCGCCATAAACTTTATTACCAACTTGACGCTTTGCATAATTCACTAAAATTCGACGCTGTCCACGTTCAACGAAAACAACAAAGTAAGTAACTGCAATAACCACTAAAACCACCAAGATCGAGGAAATAATACTCATCGATCCAGTTCTAACTAACTCTAATAATCCGCCCAGCGCATTGGGTAACCCTGATGCAATACCTGCAAAAATAATGATAGAAATACCATTACCTAAACCACGCTCTGTTACTTGCTCACCAAGCCACATTAAAAACATAGTTCCAGTGACTAATGTCACTACTGTTGTTAATTGGAATATCGCTCCTGGATCTGTCACCAGTCCTTTTTGTGACTGCAATGCAATTGCTATTCCAAAAGCCTGAAAAGTAGCTAGCACAACCGTTCCATAACGTGTGAACTGAGTGATTTTTCTCTGCCCAGATCTACCTTCTTTTTTAATTGCTTCAAGGCTAGGCAACACAATCGTTAACAGTTGCATAATAATAGATGCCGATATATATGGCATGATACCTAAGGCAAAAATAGTAAAGCGTGATAAAGCTCCACCAGAAAACAAATTAAACATATCTAATATGCCACCTTTAGCATCATTAAATAAACTAGCTAACTGATTTGGGTCAATTCCAGGTACTGGAATATGTGCACCAATTCTGTATACCACTAACGCCAAGACAAGAAACACTAGGCGATTTTTTAAATCCCCATATTTGTTTCCTGACTTTGCCAGGCTAGAAGCGGTTGCAGAGGTTGTTGCCATTACCTTATACTTCCTCTACCATTTTTCCGCCAGCAGCTTCAATTGCAGCTTTTGCACCAGCAGTTGCAGTTAAACCTTTTAAAGTAACTGCTTTTGTTAATTCACCTGTCTTAATCACTTTGACAGACTTGATCTGTTCATTCGCTAAACCATTTTGCTTTAACACGACTAAATCAATTTCCGAAACGTTAAGGCGCTCTAAATCTGCAAGAGTAACCTCTCCAACGTGACGACGCGTTAATGAAATAAAACCACGCTTAGGCAGGCGACGGTATAAAGGCATCTGTCCGCCTTCAAATCCGACCTTATGAAATCCGCCTGAACGTGATTTTTGTCCCTTATGACCACGGCCTGCTGTTTTTCCAAGCCCAGAGCCAATGCCACGGCCAACACGACGTTTAGCGTGCTTGGCCCCTGCGGCTGGTTTTAAGTTATTTAGTTCCATTATTTCCTCTATCGAATAGTCGCTTAGTTCAATTCTTTAATAAGATATGACACTTTATTCATCATGCCGCGCACAGCCGGGGTATCTACTAATTCTGAAGTTGAATTTAATCGACCCAAACCTAAACCACGCACAGTAGCACGATGACTTTCACGAGTGCCAATCAAGCTGCGTACTAATTTAATTTTTACTATTTTCTTTTCAGTCATTTTTTTCTCGATTCAATTAACCTAAGATATCTTCAACTGATTTACCACGCTTTGCTGCAATCTCAGCAGGCGTACTCATCTTGCTTAAACCATTGATAGTTGCTCTAACCATGTTGTAAGGGTTGGTCGATCCAATCGATTTGGCCACAACGTTAGTTACTCCCATCACATCAAAGATTGCGCGCATTGGGCCACCAGCAATTACACCAGTACCTTCTTTAGCAGGAGACATCAGTACGCGAGATGCGCCATGCTCTCCAATAACAGAGTGTTGCAATGTGCCTTGACGTAAAGGAACTTTAATCATTTTGCGACGCGCTTCATCCATGGCTTTTTGAACGGCGACAGGAACCTCTTTTGATTTCCCTTTACCCATTCCAATACGGCCATCGCCATCACCAACAACAGTTAAAGCAGCGAAGCCTAAAATTCGACCACCCTTAACTACTTTAGTTACGCGATTAACAGCAATCATTTTTTCACGTAAACCATCATCACGTTCTTCTGATGCCATCTTTGCTTGCATTTTTGCCATGTTTTTTCCTTAACCTTTTCTTTATCTGCTCTTAGAACTTCAGGCCAGCTTCACGCGCGGCTTCAGCTAATGCTTTAACACGTCCGTGATAACGAAAACCAGAACGATCAAAAGCGACTTCAGTAACACCCGCCTCTAAAGCGCGCTGCGCAATTAATTTACCAATTTCTTTAGCCGCAGTACTGTTTCCACCGTTAGCGAAAGTTGTACGTAATTCTTTTTCCATCGTTGATGCAGCTGCCAGCACTTTCGTGCCACAAGGACTGTAAAGTTGTGCAGAAATATGCATATTTGTGCGCATAATAGCTACACGTGGAACACTCAGCTCTGCAATCTTGATACGTGTCTGACGTGAGCGACGGATGCGGGATTCTTTTTTGTTGATCATATTCGGCCTCGATTACTTCTTCTTCGTTTCTTTAATGAGAACCACTTCATCGCTATAACGAACACCCTTGCCCTTATATGGCTCTGGGGTTCTATATGAACGAACTTCAGCGGCTACTTGACCAACTTGTTGTTTGTTGGCACCCTTAATAATGATTTCAGTTTGAGTCGGTGTCTCTGCTTTAACTCCAACTGGCAATTGGTAAATCACGTCATGTGAATAACCAAGTTGCAATTTCAAAGAGGTGCCTTGTGATTGAGCACGATATCCAACGCCAACCAAATTCAATTTACGCTCGAAACCTTTTGTAACTCCAGTTACCATGTTGTTCACTAGCGCACGCGTAGTTCCCGACAATGCATTGGACTCACGAGACTCGTCATTACATGTAACTTGTAATACATCTTGGTCTTGCTTTAAAGAAACCAAAGGGTGTAAGTTATGCGTTAAAGTTCCTAATGGACCCTTAACCGTAATCAATGCACCCGCGATTTGAATTTCTGCGCCTTTTGGAACAGGAATAGGTGATTTACCAACACGTGACATATTCGTTCTCCTTAGGCCACGTAGCAGAGGACTTCGCCACCAACGCCATTAGCGCGAGCTTTACGATCAGTCATCAAACCTTGTGGGGTTGAAATAATAGCCACGCCAAGCCCATTTAGTACTTGTGGTATCTCATGGCGGCCTTTATAAATACGTAAGCCAGGCTTTGATACGCGTTCAATACGCTCTATCACAGGACGTCCAGCATAGTATTTAAGGGTTATATTTAATACTGGTTTTGCAGTTTCGCCAGCAATCTCGAAGCTGTCGATATAACCTTCGTCTTTTAAAACGTTAGCAATAGCAACTTTAAGTTTGGACGAAGGCATTGTCACTCCAGGCTTTTGCACCGCTTGCGCGTTGCGAATCCGGGTTAACATGTCTGCGATTGGATCGGTAAAGCTCATAATTTCTCCTAATCTCTCACTGATTACCAGCTGGCTTTAGTAACACCCGGAATCTCACCTCTGAAGGCGATTTCACGGATCTTGGCGCGACCCAAACCGAATTTACGGAATGTGCCACGTGGACGGCCAGTCAAAGCACAACGATTACGTTGGCGAATGGGGCTTGCATTACGCGGTAATGCTTGTAATTTCAAACGCGCATCATAGCGCTCTTCCTCAGACTTAGAGGTGTCATCAATAATTGCTTTTAATTCGGCACGTTTAGTAGCAAATTTAGCAACTGTTTTAGTACGCTTTTTTTCACGTTCGATTAATGAAAGTTTAGCCACGTTAACCTCTTAGTTACGGAATGGAAATTTAAAGGCCGCTAACAAAGCTTTTGCTTCACTATCTGTTTTAGCGGTTGTAGTAATGCTGATATTAAGACCACGTAAAGCATCAATCTTGTCGTATTCGATTTCAGGGAAAATGATCTGCTCTTTAACGCCAATGTTGTAATTTCCACGGCCGTCAAATGCTTTTCCTGAAACGCCACGGAAGTCTCTTACACGCGGTAATGCAACCGTAATAAAACGATCCAAGAATTCATACATTCTTTGACCGCGCAGTGTAACCATTGCACCAATTGGATAACCTTGGCGGATTTTAAATCCTGCAATCGCCTTTCTTGCCTTAGTTACAACAGGCTTTTGACCGGCTACTTTCGTAAGATCACTTACTGCATGTTCAATGACTTTTTTATCCGCAACAGCCTCACCCAAACCCATGTTCAAGGTGATTTTTGTAATTCGCGGAACTTCCATGATCGACTTATAGCCAAACTTTTCAGTAAGTTCTCCAACAACTTTTTTTGCGTAATGCTCTTGAAATCTTGTTGTCATTTTTTTCCCCTTAAGCTGCCACAGTTGCGCCAGTCGTTTTCAAGAAACGAACTTTTTTACCGTCCACTTCCTTGATCCCTACGCGTGATGGCTTACCGTTTGCGTCAATGAGAGCCACATTCGACATCTGAATAGGCATTGTTTTATCAACCACACCGCCAGTAACGCCAGCAGCTGGATTTGGTTTCACATTTTTTTTGTATTGATTAACGCCCTCAACCAAAACTTTTTGTTCTAGGATCGCCGTAACAATACCTTGTTTACCTTTGTCGCGACCAGTAGTCACAATCACTTGGTCGCCTGTACGAATTTTTTTCATAACCTGTCCTTAAATCACTTCAGGGGCTAGGGATACAATCTTCATAAAACGCTCAGTACGCAATTCACGCGTGACTGGGCCAAAGATACGTGTTCCAATTGGCTCGAGTTTTGCATTAAGCAAAACTGCCGCATTAGCATCAAATTTAATTAACGATCCGTCGGAGCGACGAACACCCTTTGCGGTACGCACAACAACAGCGTTGTAAATATCGCCTTTTTTAACGCGGCCTCTTGGAGCTGCGGCTTTGACAGTTACCTTAATAATGTCGCCAATGCTTGCGTAACGGCGCTTGGAACCACCCAAGACCTTAATACACATTACTTCGCTGGCGCCAGTATTATCAGCAACCTGTAGTCTGCTTTCAGTTTGAATCATTTTTTATCCCCAACTTAAATGCCATAGGCAATCAGTCTTGGTTCCGTTAAGGGCTTTGATTGTTTTGAAGTATTCGAAACAACCGCCACCCGGATTAATCAACGCTTTTTAAAACTCAGCTTTAAAACTCATTTCGCAATTAATTCAACATTAATGCGAAGCCTACTACTATATCAAACTTGCACAATTTGTGCAAGTGTTGTTAAATGCCTTTTGACTCTTCTACGATACGAGTGACAACCCATGACTTCGTTCTCGACATTGGGCGTGATTCAGAAATCTCAACGGTATCGCCAATTTTGAGTTGATCTGTCTCATCGTGCGCATGGTATTTTTTAGAAACACCGAAATATTTACCATATAAAGCGTGTTTTACTTTGCGCTCAACTAAAACTGTCACTGTTTTTTGCATTTTGTCGCTGACCACGCGGCCAACTAAAGTTCTTTTTAAGGAAGTTGTGCTTTTATTCATTTTCCGGCTGCCTTCAATGTCAATGCTGTTTTTACGCGAGCAATCTCTTTCTTGGTTTTACCAAGCTGACTTGTATCTTGGAGCTGTTGCGTACCTTTTTGCATACGCAACTTAAATTGGGCTTTCAATAACTCTGTAAGCTCATTGTTGAGGCCAATCACATCTTTAGCCAATAGTTCTTTCATTTCCATGTCTTTTCTCCAGCTTAAGAGCCAATTTGACGTACAACAAATGCAGTTTGAATCGGCAACTTGGCTGAAGCTAAACGAAACGCTTCACGAGCCAAGGTTTCATCAACCCCATCCATCTCATACAAAACTTTACCTGGCTGTATTTCAGCCACGTAATACTCCGGATTACCTTTACCATTACCCATACGAACTTCAGCCGGCTTCGTAGAAATTGGCTTATCCGGGAAAATTCGAATCCAAAT
>CANJBQ010000032.1 GCA_947472645.1 Burkholderiaceae bacterium | reverse complement strand
CTAAGAAGCCTGCTGCTAAAAAAGCTGCTGCTAAGAAGCCTGCTGCTAAAAAAGCTGCTGCTAAGAAGCCTGCTGCTAAAAAAGCCGCTGCTAAGAAGCCTGCTGCTAAAAAAGCCGCTGCTAAGAAGCCTGCTGCAAAAAAAAAAGTAGTTAAGGCGCCAGCTAAAAAGGCCGCTGCAAAGCCAGCAGTTAAAAAGCCAGTAGAAACAAGTGCATCAACAAAAACTGCTTTGAATCCGACTGCTGCATGGCCTTTTCCTACCGGTAGCCGTCCCTAATTTAGACGGTTTCCGAAAGGCAACAGCTGTATTAGCCTCAGTAGTATCTAGCCCACCTCGGTGAAAACCTTGGTGGGTTTTCTTATGAAAAATCGTGATGAAAGGCCTTGATAAAGAGTTCATGCAGTATCTCAATGGAAGGAGTATGGTTTTGAGGCCCTTGAAAGGCAATTTTGATTGCACCCATGAGTGAACCCAGTTTGCCAGTTGTTTCCCAATCAAGACCATGTTCGATACCATAAAGCAAACCTGCTCTAAAGGCATCACCGCAACCTGTTGGATCAACTGGTTTCTCGACAAATACAGCCGGTATTTGAATCATTTGACCTTCGGTATAAATTTCTGCCCCCTGCGCACCTTTGGTCACAACTAATGCTTTTACCTGTTTTGCAATCTCTGAATGAGGCATGCCAGTTCTTTGAGCAAGCATTTCACCTTCGTAGTCGTTTACAGCAATGTAAGTTGCTTGATCAATAAAAGTTTTTAATTCATCCCCATTGAACATGGGAAGTCCCTGACCTGGATCGAAGATAAATGGAACTTTAGACTCTACAAATTGTTTCGCATGCAAAATCATTCCAGCACGCCCATCGGGCGCCAAGATTCCCAACTCAATCGGGTTTGATGAAGTTTTTAAAGAAAGTACAGCGGTAGCCACATTATTTAAGTACGATTCGTCCATAGCGCCGGGATGGAAGGCGGTAATTTGATTATTGTCACGATCGGTGGTGATCATCGCTTGTGCCGTAAATGCTTCAGGGACTTCTCGAATAAATTCAGTTTTGATATCGTATTTACTAAATTGGTCAAAATAAGTACCGGCATCTCCACCGACAGTTGCCATGATGATTGGCTCACCTTGCAAAAGTTTTAGGTTATAGGCAATGTTGCCGGCGCACCCACCAAACTCACGACGCATGTGGGGAACTAAAAAAGCGACATTCAGAATATGAAGCTGGTCAGGAAGAATTTGTTCTTGAAACCGCCCTTCGAAAGACATAATTGTGTCAAAAGCGATAGAACCACAGATCAGACTAGCCATAATTTCCTTTAAATATTGAGTGATTAAACATTATTTTAGTGATAAAGCATGTGGACTTGAAATCCACTAGCTTCTTTCGGAACTTCGATGGGAATAGACACGGTCATTTCGGTTTGTGTTGCCACACCTTGAGTGAGCCATTGATTCTTTCTTGGAAGGGTATCTGGTATCCATTCGCTGGGTGAGAAATCATGGAATGCTACCGTATCGCCACCTAAATTGGATAACAGTAATTCAATATGAGGTGGTTTGATATTTTTCAAAACTCCAGGAGCATCGACTCTTAACTGAAGGTGCAGAGTGTTGACCGCATCTTCATTAAGATTTAGATTCGCGTATTCAATATTCCAATAGGAGAGATCTTGCCGAGGAACTTTCGTCCATGCTTGAAATAAAAATAGAGCTTGGCCTACTGCCAGTGCAAAAAGCACAAACAACATCACGATTTTGTAGACACGTAAAAGCATAAGAGGCTTTAACGTTGTCCGGCCAATAGAACCCATCCCTCAGATTGGTCAGAGATAGTTAACTTTATCCAAGGTGCATAAGTAGCTATAACATCTTGCGCTTGGCGTTCCAAGATGCCTGATAACGCTAAACGAGAGCCCTCTTGTAAAAATCCACAGATGGCCGGCGCTAAAACTTGTAGAGGGTTTGCCAAAATATTGGCAACGACAATACTAAACGTTTGATGGTCGTGAGAGTGGTCAGGAAGTGTGAATGCGATATCAACTTCATTTTGAAGAGCGTTTTGATGACCGGCTAAAACTGCTTGCGGATCGATATCAATACCAACAACATGAGTGGCCCCCAGTTTTTTTGCAGCGATCGCTAAAATGCCAGAGCCACATCCATAATCTAAAACGGAAGAGTCACGAAGTTGATTTCCATCAGAAAGCTTTTCTAGCCACTGTAGGCAGAGTTTTGTTGTTGGGTGACTGCCTGTGCCAAATGCAAGCCCAGGATCAACAGCGAGGCATATGGAGCCATCTGGAAGGTTGTCTGGTTGTTCGTGCCATGATGGGACAACCCACATACGTTCTGAAATCGGTATGGGTTCAAATTGTGATTGTGTAAGTTCAACCCAGTTTTGATCCTCAAGAATACTTTCAGTGTAAGTATCTACCGCTAATCCTGCTTGTATTAATTCTGCCAGAATGGCCTCGGTATGTTGTGGATACTTATCCCATAGGGTGTTATCAAATAATGCTTGCACGATGGATTCATTCCAAGCCTCAACGCTCGGAGTCATTCCTGGCTCACCGTAAAGTGGCGATTCGTCAGGAGTGTCCGCTTGAGCGTCTTCGACACTAATCGACAAAGCGCCTAGTTCCATTAATGCATCGCCCAGCTCTTCAGCCGTATGAGCATCTACTGAAAACTTTAATTCACGGTAGCTCATTGGGTTATGCGCCAATCTTTTTGATATTGCGAGACTCAGCTTGTTCCTCTAATCGGTGCTCAAGATAATGAATGCTGGTGCCCCCAATATTGAACTTTGGATCAACCATCATTTCGCGGTGTAGTGGGATATTCGTTTTTACGCCATCGACCACCATTTCAGAAAGAGCAATACGCATTCTGCGGATCGCTTGGTCTCGTGTCTTGCCATAAGAAATTAATTTACCGATCATGGAATCGTAATTCGCGGGCACTGTATAACCTGCATAAACATGCGAATCAACCCGAATACCAGGACCTCCAGGGGTATGCCAAGACAGAATCTTACCGGGGCTAGGGGTAAATTTAAAAGGGTCTTCAGCATTAATCCGACACTCGATAGCGTGACCTCTAAATTCAATATCACGCTGCCGAAAGACCAGTTTTTCACCTGCCGCAATTTTGATTTGTTCTTGGACAATATCAATGCCAGTGATTAATTCAGTCACCGGATGTTCGACTTGAACGCGAGTATTCATCTCGATGAAGAAAAATTCATTATTTTCAAATAGGAATTCAAAAGTACCTGCGCCTCGATAGCCAATTTTTCGGCAGGCTAGTGCGCAGCGCTCACCGATCTTCGCGATTAATCGGCGATCGATACCCGGTGCTGGCGCTTCTTCAATCACTTTTTGATGTCGGCGTTGCATAGAGCAATCGCGCTCACCAAGCCAAACAGCATTTTTGAAGGTGTCTGCGAGAATTTGAATTTCAATATGACGAGGGTTTGTGAGAAATTTTTCCATATACACTTCAGGATTTCCAAAAGCTCGCCCAGCTTCTTCCCGCGTCATGCTGACCGCATTGAGTAAATGCGCTTCCGAATGGACGACGCGCATGCCACGTCCACCACCTCCACCAGAAGCTTTAATGATAACGGGATAACCTACTTTCTTACCAATTGCCAAAATTTCTTTTGGATTATCGGGTAGCGCACCATCTGAACCGGGCACGCAGGGAACTCCTGCGGCAATCATGGCTTGCTTTGCTGAAACCTTATCACCCATTAATCGGATGGATTCTGCAGTTGGGCCAATAAAAACAAAACCTGATTTTTCCACACGGTCAGCAAAGTCCGCATTTTCTGATAAGAAACCATAACCAGGATGAATCGCTTGAGAATCGGTCACCTCTGCAGCAGAGATGATGGCCGGCATATTGAGATAACTTTGAGCGGAGGCGGGTGGGCCGATGCATACGGCCTCATCTGCCAACTTCACATATTTTGCGTCTTTATCGATGGTGGAATACACAACCACATTCTTAATACCTAATTCACGACAAGCGCGCTGAATGCGAAGAGCAATTTCGCCACGATTGGCGATCAGGATTTTATCAAACATAAAACCCCCTTAAGCGATCACAAACAAAGGCTGGTCAAATTCAACACCTTGGCCGTTATCAACTAAGATTTGTTTGATGACGCCATCGAATTCGGATTCAATTTCATTTAATAACTTCATAGCTTCGATAATGCACAGAGTTTGTCCCATTTTGACAATATCTCCTACTTTGACAAAATCAGGTGCCTCTGGATTGGAGGCGCGATAAAAAGTACCTACCATGGGAGACTTCATGATATTTCCAACTGGAGCCTCTGATGATGCTGGTGCAGGGATTGCAACATTCGTAGATATGTTACTTTCCATATCGATCGGCGGATTTGGGGCGTGGGTTGCTGGAATATGAACGTGATGGACACCTGTAGATGGGGCACGATGATTCACAATCCGCACCTTTTCTTCACCTTCTGACATTTCTAGTTCAGAAATTCCCGATTCGGCGACAAGGTCGATCAGCGTTTTAAGTTTTCTCAAGTCCATAAGCTATCCTTTTGATCATGCAGTGATGATTGAATTAATTGATTAATGTGATTGGGCGATGATGGCTTGCAGAGCCAGCTCATAACCAATCGAGCCAAGACCACAAATCACACCAACTGCGACATCAGAAAAGTAAGAGTGATGTCGAAATGATTCTCTTTGGTGAATATTGGATAAGTGAACTTCGATAAAAGGAATACTGACACCCACGAGAGCATCCCGCATTGCTACACTAGTATGTGAGTAACCACCAGGATTAACGATGATGAAGGTGACACCTTCTTTTTTTGCGGCTTGAATACGATCAATAATCTCACCTTCATGGTTGCTTTGAAAGGTGCTGAGGCTGACATGAGCTTTTGTGGCTTGAGCCAAGAGCTTTGTGTGGATGTCATCCAGTGTTTCATGGCCATAAATATCAGGTTCACGGGTTCCTAGCAAATTCAAATTAGGGCCCTGTAAAACAAGTACTGAAGCGATTGTGTGTTTATCTGCGCTCATCTTCGGTGATTTCCTTGAAAAGAGTCATTTGAAGGTGTTCAGTATAACTGATGAATTTAGCTAAAATAACTTGAATCAGTAGAAAAATCTAATAATTGAAAAAATATAGGGGTAAATCAAGTCTAAAACCCTATTAAATTCATTTAATAACCTTTAAAATTGACTTATTTACGTCATCTTCGGTTATTTTTCCTAATTTTGAAAAAACTTTATTACCATTGGGGCTAATGATGATCGTATAGGGTAATGCGCCTTGTTCGTTACCCAGTTTTTTCCCCCAATTACTACCCTCTAATCCGCCCACAATAATTTGATAAGGCACATTTGTTTTCGTCAAAAACTCACGAATATTCGATGGTGAGTCAATGCCAATGCCAATAAACTGCACTTTTGAGTTGTCAGACTCTGAGCTCAGTTTGGCAAGAAGTGGCATTTCTTCTACGCAGGGTGGGCACCAAGACGCCCAAAAATTGATCACTAAAATTTTATTTTTCCAAACTGAAGTATCAATAGGTTGAGATTGGGCATCATTCCAGGGGCTTTCTAAGAATGATTGATAGATGCCTTCTGGAAGTGCTGCAGATGATTCTTGTTGACGAAGATAAGAAGCGCCAAGACCAATTAAGAGACTCACCAATCCAATAATTCCTAACATCAGAAGTAAGGGGAATTGTTTTTTAAGAGCTTCTTTTCTATTTAAATCTTCAGTCATTCTGTTTCCTTCGTTAAAATTACGTTATGCATATACATATTCTTGGCATTTGTGGCACCTTCATGGGTGGAATTGCCGCTATTGCTCGACAAGCTGGACATCAGGTCACTGGATGTGACGCTAACGTTTATCCTCCGATGAGTACTCAGCTTGAAGCTCAAGGCATTTCCTTAATAGAAGGTTTTGCAGAAGACCAATTGTCCCTCAAACCAGACCTCTTTGTCATAGGTAATGTTGTTTCAAGAGGCAACCCACTCATGGAGGCTATTTTAAACGCTGGACTACCCTACGTTTCAGGTCCGCAGTGGTTAGGGGAAGAAGTCTTATCTAGCCATCATGTGATGTCGATTGCCGGAACTCACGGTAAAACCACTACGACGGCGATGTTGACATGGATCTTAGAGGCTAATGATTACTCTCCTAGTTACCTTGTCGGCGGAGTGCCAAATAACTTTGAAGTATCTGCCAGAATTGGACCCAAGAAAAAAGAAATAAAACCTATTTTTGTGATTGAGGCGGATGAGTACGATACGGCATTTTTTGATAAACGTAGCAAGTTTGTTCATTACCGGTCCAGCACTTGTATTTTGAATAACTTAGAGTTTGATCACGCCGATATTTTTCCGGATTTAGCTGCGATTCAAACACAGTTTCACCATTTGGTAAGAACGGTTCCACAACAAGGACGCCTCATTGTGAACGGTGAAGAGCCCAGTCTTAGGGAAGTGATAGCTAAGGGGGCTTGGACACCCGTAGAGTATTTTGGAAATGGGCATAAGGATAGTACTTGGGCCTATGAGGCTTTAGACAAAGATGGTTTTATTGTCCTAAAAAAAGGCAATCCGGTTGCTACAGTGATTTGGAATGAGGACGCGCATGTTGCGGGCCGTCATAATCAAATGAATGCTTTAGCGGCGATTGCTGCCGCAGAACATATTGGTATAACCCCAGAAGACAGTGCTGAAGCATTACGTACTTTTAAAAACGTAAAAAGACGATTAGAGCTGATTGGTAAAGTGAATGACATTTGCGTCTATGATGATTTCGCGCACCATCCAACAGCGATAGCCACCACCATAGATGGTTTACGACGACGGATTGGTGGAAAACGATTACTGGCAGTATTAGAGCCTCGATCAAATACGATGAAGCTAGGGGTAATGAAACAGCAACTTCCATCCAGCTTAGAGCAAGCTGATTTGGTATTTGGATATGGCGCTAAAGAGGGCAAGTCAGCATTAGGGTGGGACTTGCAGGAATCTTTAGCATCGCTCGGGACTCAGGCTCAAACGTTTGATGATTTAGAACTTTTAGTGGAAAAGATAAAAATTCAAGCAAAACCAGGCGACCACATCTTAGTGATGAGTAATGGTGGTTTTGGGGGCGTGCATCAAAAAATATTAAAGGCCTTAGCGTAGACATGCATTTTATTTATGAAGAGGGCAGTGAAATCAAAGGTGCTTCTGCGATGGGTCAAGTCGCCTCAGGAGCTGATTATTACCCAGCACAAACGCAGTTTGGGAAGCGGATCAAATTAAAAGCTAAAGATATCTGGTATTCCTGGTCTAGCGGCGACTTAGAAAAAACCATTGTTCAGTCACAGGAATTAGCGCCAGAGATTGATATGGATTTTTTATGGGAGTGTTCACCCAATGAAGAATTTAAATTTGAACAAGTCGCCAAAGACTATTTTGGTGAGCAAGTTCAACCATTTCAAATCATTGCATTGGCAATCGCACTGCAAAGCGCTCCTATTTATTTTCGCCGAAAAGGGCGAGGGCAGTTTTTAAGAGCGCCAGAGGATCAGTTAAAAGCAGCATTAGCTTCTGTAGAGCGTAAACGTCAAGAAGCTGTATTACAAAAAGAGTGGGAATCTCTGATGTTGGCCGGACAGTTACCGCAAGAGATTGGCTCTAATGCCCAACAATTATTGTGGAGCCCAGATAAAAATGGCATTGCTTATAAAGCTATATTTTCGGTCAGTCAGCAGCTCAGCATCACTCAACCACAACTTCTGCTTCAATTGGGGGCTATTACTTCCCCTTTAGAAATTCATCAAGGAAAATTTTTAAAAGAATTTTTCTCTAAAGGAACTGGCTTTCATCCTCAAGCCATAATTCTTGAATCTGTATGGGAAGATATTTCCAAGAATCTACCGTTGTCTAATGTTAAGGCGTTTTCTATTGATGACGCCACCACCACAGAAATCGACGATGCTTTTTCGGTCACGGAATTACCTGGCGGTGGATATCAAGTTGGGGTGCATATTGCAGCGCCCGCATTAGCAATCGTCCCTGGTGATCCATTAGATCTTCTCGCCCAAGAACGAATGTCAACCGTTTATTTTCCCGGTGGGAAAATTACGATGTTACCTGCACCGGTCATTGATATTTTTTCACTCAATGCGGGACAGGCCAGGCCTGCGATTTCTTTGTATATCACTCTTCTCCATAATGGAGAATTAGACCAATCGGTTCCACCAAGATCAGCCATTGAAAAAGTATGGATGGACACGAATGTTCGGTTAGATCAGATTGAACATTTAGTCAATGAGGGCACGATAGACGATATGACTCGAGGAGATATTTTGCATCGACAGGAGTTATCTGTTTTATGGAAGGCAACGCAATATTTGCATGGACTACGCCAAAAAGCACGCATTGCGCAAGGTCAACGAGAAGAAAAACTCGGGCCTCCAGATGCAGATGCCTTGCCTAGAGATTTTCATTTTGCCATCATCAATGAGTTAGGTCAGACACTTTCAGCCGATCGTCTGTTACAAAAAGATATTGATGATCAATCTTGGCAACCCCTCATTACTTCTCGACAAAGAGGGTCTGTGATTGATTCGATTGTTTCTGAATGGATGATTTTTTGTAATCAGACTTGGGGCTCTTTACTGGCCGATCATGAATTGCCAGCCATTTATCGTGCGCAGCAAGGGTGGGGTGCGCAACGAACGAGGATGCAAACTACCCCATGCCGTCATGAAGGACTTGGTGTCGAAAACTATGCATGGTGTACTTCACCGCTACGTCGATATGCTGATTTGGTCAATCAATGGCAATTAATTGCGTTCATTCAACAAGGGGTAATGGCCAAATTGGCAGCGCCCTTCGCAGCAAAAGATACCAAGATCATGTCTTTATGTGCGGAATTTGATACTACCTATAACGCCTACAATGCCTATCAACAGATTGCAGAAAAATATTGGTGTTTACGGTGGATTGCTGCACGTGATTTGCCTTGGACTGGTGTTGTCAGAGTCATGAAAGAGGGCATGGTTCGTGTTGAGCTCATACCACTGAGATTATTTGTCCCTGAGTTAATGCAAACTGCCAGAGGATCTCGCGTCAAGGTTGAAATCATCAGTATTGATTTACTGATGCTAACTGCCTCAGTAAGAGTCGTAGAACTGCTTGAGCAGCATCAAGAGTTTGATGAAGTTGAAGACATCATCGAACCAGTAATTGAAATAGCCCTTGATGATCCTGTGGTTATTAATCATGAAGCCAATAGCAATTAACTTCAGACATCCATTAGAAGCTACTCTTCCATCATCTTGGTGGAAACAATCGATAGTGATTGCCGGCTTTGTTTCCGTTATGTTTCATCTGATTGTCTTCGTCATTAAAAAGCCTGAAAATGCGCCGCAAGATAAACACCTTAAAGCGCCACTTGCCGTGGTTCTCGTCAATAGTCAGAGTCAGGTCAGCCCAGTTGCGCCCAAACGATTAGCCCAACATGATTTAAATGGAGGTGGACAAGAAGTCAGTCCAGAAAGGGCAACCACCATATCGCCAATGGTTCCTGGATTAACTGAAAAACTCAATCAATTACAAGAGGCACAAAATCGTCTATTAAGTTCTTTGCGTGAAGATGGTAGCCGCCCTAATAAAACAACTCTCGGGAAGACGCAAGTCGAAAAAGAGTATGTTGATCCATTAGAGGCAGAGCTTGCTAAACGCATGAAGATGGAAAGTGAGCGCCCCCGGAAGGCGACATTTACATCGACTAGCGCAAAATCGGTGATCTACGCTGAGTACTATAACGGTATGCGAAATAAGGTGGAAGCTTACGGCACAACGTATTTTCCAAGACAAAATGGAGTACCTCTTTACGGCAGCCTTATTATGATGGCCAGCATTGACCGAGAAGGTAACTTAGTGTCAAAGCCCACCATTGAACGCTCTTCTGGGAATCGTGAGTTAGACCGTCAAACCTTAGCGATATTGCAGGCCTGTGCACCGTTTGAAAAATTTCCACCGAATTTAAGATCACAATTGGATGTGATTGATTGGATTGCCACATTTTCATTTGTGAAAGGTTCTGACTCAACTCAATTAGAATTAAGAATGAGCCCTGCAAAATGACACAGAACAACACCCAGTTAGACCCCCAGCAATATCCTGATAAGGATGTTTATGGGGTGATTGGCAATCCTGTCGCTCATAGTTTGTCGCCGTTGATTCATCATCAATTTGCTCAGCAAGCGCATCAAAATATCTTGTATGGAAAATTATTTTCCGACGTTGAGCAATTTGAAAAAACGGTCGATACCTTTTTTAGTCGCGGCGGTAAGGGACTGAATATCACTGTTCCGTTTAAGTTAAGAGCATTTAATGTATGTGCTCGATTAACTGATCGTGCTAAGGCCGCGGGAGTAATCAATATTCTTTGGCAAGAAAATGGTCAGTATGTTGGCGATAATTCTGACGGACTTGGATTGGTAAGAGATATAAAAAATAGCCAATTCATCATCAACAAGAAAAATATATTACTCATTGGTGCCGGTGGTGCTGTGCAGGGAGTGGTATTGCCTTTTTTGAATGAGCAACCACATTCGATAGTGATTGCTAATCGTACGCTTGAAAAAGCGCAGAAAATTGTGGAGCGTTTTAAAGCCCAAGCAAAGCAAGTGAATACCAGCTTAAGAGCTATTTCATTGCATCATTTAGAGCAAGAAAAAGAGCCATTTGACATCATCATCAATGGTACATCGACAGGTTTAGATCAAGTCTCACCTTTGACAGATTCTCAGGTCAAGAGTTTAACCAATATCCCAGCACAGGCACTTGCTTACGATATGGTGTATGGAAAAACGACGGTATTTATGCAGCAGATGCAAGAACAAGGACTCAACGTCAAGGATGGTTTAGGAATGCTTGTTGAGCAAGCAGCAGTTGCATTTGAAGTTTGGCGAGGTGGTAATAGCCGTTTTGAATTAAATACAAAAATCGTATTAGCGAGCCTCAGTCAGAAAGTGAATACGTAATCCTTAATTTTTTATGATTTAAAGATGTCGTTTTCACACAAAAATTCCTTGGACCAAAGACTGAAATCGATGAAAGCTTAATTAACCTTATTCAGCAATTAATCCATCCAACCTTTGCGCTTGAAATACCAAAGTGGCGCAATGGTTGAGACGATCATTAATATCAGTGCGATTGGATAGCCGATGGTCAGTTTTAGTTCAGGCATAAAATCAAAATTCATTCCCCAAATACTGGCAAGTAGGGTTGGAGGCATTAATCCAACTGAAACAACGGCGAAGATTTTAATGATTTTATTTTGGTTAATATTAATAAAACCAACGGTAGCATCCATTAAGAAGTTAATCTTATCGAACAAAAATGCGGTGTGGTTTTCTAAAGAGTCGATATCTCGCAAAATCAAGCGTGCTTCTTCTTGTTGTAAATCCGAGAGTAATTTGCTACGCATTAAATAAGAGAGGGCACGACGTGTGTCCATGACGTTTCTTCGAATACGACCGTTGACGTCTTCCTCTTTAGCGATTGTTTCTAAAACGGTAGCGGCGATTTGGTCAGTTACGGTATCGGAGAGTACGACTTTTCCGGCTTCTTCAAGGTTCTCATACACTTCTTCTAAAGAGTCAGCCGAGTATTCTGCGTCGGTGGAGTAAAGATCTAATAAAACATCTTTTGCATCGTTCACCGATCCGGGACGAAGTCGAGCACGCATGCGGACAAGTCGGAAAACAGGGAGATCTTGATCGTGGATCGAGAAAAGCGTATTGTTTGTCAAAATAAAGGCTACTCTGACGTTTTGTGATATTTCGTCTTCGTCGAGTAAAAAGTCCGTACGAATATGTAAATAGCCGTCTTCCCCTTCGAAATATCTTGCGGAGGCCTCTAAATCGCCCAATTCTTCTAATTCAGGCAAAGTTACCCCAAAAGCTTCTTTAATCCAGCTTAATTCCTCGTCATCAGGCTCAATGGCGTCAATCCAAATGGGATCATGGTATTTGAGAAGTTCATTACGATCTTCTACTTGTTCTTGAGCTAAACGGCCGTTTTGAAGGGTAAATAAATTAATCATCTTGGGGGCCCAAAAAATACTTCTTAACTAGAATCAATAGAGAGTTTATATTAATAGAAAGAATTAGGAACGATTTTATGACCATCCCAGCAAATCCCCCCGCAAAAAGTGATGTTAATCACTTTATGCGGAAGTACTTAAAGCGTGTTCAGGAGCATGACACGATGTTATGCGTTGGTTTAGATCCTGACGTGACAAAGCTTCCGTTAGCGCTTCCAGGCAATGGTGGGGCTATCTATTCGTTTTGTCGCGAGATTGTAGATGCGACAGCTGATCTGGTTTGTGCATTTAAACCACAGATTGCCTATTTTGCTTCTGAGCGTGCTGAGGATCAACTGGAGCAGTTAATCGACTATATTCATCAAAACTATCCTGAGATACCCGTGATTTTGGATGCAAAACGAGGTGATATCGGTTCAACAGCCTCGCATTATGCTAGGGAAGCCTTTGAACGCTACGGGGCAGACGCAGTGACCGTCAACCCTTATATGGGCTTTGACTCATTAGAGCCCTATTTAGAGTACCCTGACCGGGGCATCTTTATTTTATGCAGAACCTCCAATCCTGGGGGTTCAGACTTACAGTTTTTAAATGTGGGAGATAGTTCACCTCCACAAAAATTATATGAAAAAGTGGCGTATTTAGCGGCGCATGAATGGAATAAAAATGGCCAGGTTGGGCTTGTTGTTGGCGCCACATACCCTGCCGAGATTGCTAAAGTACGAGAAATCGTTGGTGACATGCCCTTATTAATACCTGGCATTGGTGCCCAAGGGGGAGATACCGTAGCGACGGTTCAGGCGGGTAAAAAAACTAATCTATTAATAAATTCTTCAAGAGCCATTCTGTATGCCGGCAGAGATCAAGATTTTGCAAAAGCCGCCAGAAAAGTAGCGATAGCTACGCGCGACAGTATTCGGGCGGTCGATCCTGTTTAAAAAGTCTTTAGTAAGCGCTCAACCATACCCTTTAGAGAGTAATGCAGGGCCAAGTCTCGCACTTTTGAGCGTGTGGTTTCAGTCACCAATTCTTGAGGACTTAATAAAAAAATGCCTTCGCTGTCAGACTCAATGCGACCATCTTTTTTGATAGACCAGCCAAAGCAAACAAAACCAACTGGTTTTTCAATACTTCCCCCAGTAGGGCCCGCTACTCCGGTAATGGCTAAGGCAACATCTGAGCCACTCGCGGTTGCTGTTCCAATCGCCATTTCTTTTGCTACTTCAAGACTAACTGCCCCATGCGTTTGTATCAAATCCATGGGAACCCCTAAGTTTTGAAGTTTTGCGGCATTGCTATATGTCACAAAACCCCTTTCAAACCAAGCACTCGATCCGGGTAGTTCAGTAAGAGCGGCAGCCACCATGCCGCCGGTGCAAGATTCAGCGGTGCTGATCGTTAAATGATGCTCAAGCAAACACTTGGCTAATTGAGATACAAGATCATGAACAGAGGTTTGGGACATCAATAAAATCCGAATTTAGCAAAAATAGAAAGTACTAATAATGTAAAAAGAGCAGCGAGGAGATCATCAATCATGACTCCAAAACCCCTCACGGTATTTGGCCATTGCCCTAAAATTCTTCCCGGTACCCAATTTTTAAAATAGGTATCAATGAGACGAATCGGACCTGGTTTGGCAATATCAAAAAAACGAAAAAGAATAAATGCCATTAATTGCACCTTCCAATTCGCGGGAAAAATAAAAAATAAGATGAGCCAAAAAGCAATGATTTCATCCCACACCATACCGGAATGATCAAAGACGCCAAGATCTGCGCCAGTTTTGCCACAAGACCATATACCTAACAAAAAACCAACACAGAGTATAAGAATCACATTTAAATGCGACCAGTTGGGCAAAAAAAGTTGAGCCACTAAAGCCACTGCCCATGCCCAGAGTGTTCCAACTGTTCCTGGAGCGATGCGACTAAGACCGCTACCAAAACCAAAAGCTAGCATACGCCATGGGCGTGATAGTAGCCATTTCATGGAGATACGGGTGGTTAATTCTAGGTGTGTCATAGGGATTGAAAATGATCGAAAGACTTTAAATAATGCTGTGTAATTTCTTCTGGTAATTGGTTGTGATCATGATCCCATAGTTCAATGATGGGGGAGTGTTCGGAGTGTGCAACAATCTCGCCGATACGTGTTAGAGGTAAGTGTAAATTCTCCGAAAGAGTTTTGATTAAGGCTCTATTTTTTTGAGGGGCAGTAAAACATAACTCATAGTCATCACCACCACGCAAAGTGCAAAGTCGACGAAGTTCGGTAGAGACATTTTTCAGAAGATCTGAGCAGGGTACATCATCAGCCCATACCTTAGCTCCCACTTTGGAAGCCTCGAGAATATGTTTTAAATCCCCTAAAAGGCCATCTGAAACATCGATAGCCGCATGCGCAAGACCACGTAATCCGAGGCCTAATTCAATACGTGGTATAGGGGCATCCATCCGAGCACTTTTTTCTTGCCAAGGGATATCTAACTGCCATTCACCTCGCCGAAAACCTAAAACAAGGCGCGCATCACCTACATCACCCGATAACCAAATATCGTCACCCACTTGAGCCCGATTTCTCGATAGGGCCTGTTGAGGGAGAACATGTCCGATGGCTGTTATAGAAATACTCAAGGGCCCAGCCGTTGTATCACCACCCAGTAATTGACAATGGTAATGATCTGCGATGGCATGTAAGCCATTAGAAAACTGCTCCAACCATGTTGGATGAATCTCAGGTAAAGCAATACTTAAGTTATAGGCAACAGGTTTGGCCCCCATGGCGGCTAAGTCAGACAAATTAACGGCCAAACATTTATGACCGAGGAGTGTTGGGCTCACATCTTTTAAAAAATGACGACCTTCTATCAACATATCACTAGTAATCGCGAACACTTCGCCCGAAGGAGGTGGGGATAGTAATGCACAATCATCCCCGATGCCCAAGAGAACATCTTGGGCATGTGCTGGAGCTAAGTTTAAATCAGAGGGAGTAAAATGTTGACGATGGAAGAAACGACGAATGACATCGAACTCACCGAATGCATCAGCATCTTTAAAAGTCGTCATAGTTTCTAGCCGTTGTCAAAATAAATAGCGTAAAGTAATCAAACAATCAGTTTACGTCTTACAGGAAAAATATGAGTAAAGAGAATAGTAAAGCACAAAATGATCAGGCTGCCAACTTACGTCTAGCTGCACTTGAGTATCATCAGTTTCCGACCCCTGGAAAAATATCCATTGCACCCACGAAGCAGTTAACCAATCAACGTGATTTAGCGCTTGCCTATACTCCTGGAGTTGCTTCTGCGTGCTTAGAAATTGTGGCTGATCCGGCTAATGCATTTAAATATACGGCTCGAGGCAACTTGGTCGGCGTGATTACGAATGGAACGGCTGTACTAGGACTCGGCAATATTGGGCCTTTAGCCAGCAAACCTGTCATGGAAGGCAAAGCCGTATTATTTAAAAAGTTTGCCGGTATCGATGTTTTTGACATTGAACTCAATCAAAATGATCCTGATAAATTAGTCGAAGCGATTGCTGCTTTAGAGCCCACTTTTGGTGGAATTAACTTAGAAGATATTAAAGCTCCAGATTGTTTTTACGTTGAACGTAAATTACGTGAGCGTTTAAAGATTCCGGTCTTTCATGATGATCAACACGGTACTGCCATTGTGGTTGGTGCGGCGATTACCAATGGTCTTAAGATTGTGAATAAAAATATTCAAGATGTGAAGTTGGTTGTATCAGGTGCAGGTGCTGCCGCTTTAGCTTGTCTCAAATTACTGGTTGATTTAGGGATGCGGGTTGAAAATATTTGGGTAACCGATTTGGCTGGAGTTGTTTATATAGGTCGTAAAGAATTGATGGATCCGGATAAAGATGTTTTTGCCAAGGAGACGGATGCTCGCAAGTTAATTGACGTCATGGCTGATGCTGATATTTTATTAGGATTATCTGCTGGTGGAGTAGTCAGCCAAGAGATGATCAAAAAAATGGCACCTAACCCACTCGTATTTGTGTTGGCCAACCCTACGCCTGAAATTCACCCTGCAGAAGTGATGGAAGCCAGGCCTGATGCCATCATAGCAACAGGCAGAACGGATTATCCCAACCAAGTGAATAATGTTTTATGTTTTCCATTTGTTTTCAGGGGGGCACTCGATGTTGGTGCTACAACAATTACACGAGAGATGGAAATTGCCGCTGTGAATGCCTTGGCTGAGCTTGCACGTGCAGAACAAAGCGATATTGTTGCGTCAGCCTATGGCACGAGTAATTTATCATTTGGGCCGGAATATTTGATCCCCAAACCTTTTGACCCGCGCTTGATTTCGATCATTGCCCCAGCAGTGGCAAAAGCGGCGATGGACTCCGGGGTTGCGACGCGACCTATTGCTGATTTTTCAGCCTATCAAGATCAGCTTCAGCAATTTGTTTATCACTCTGGCACTATTATGAAACCGCTCTTTTCTGCGGCGAAAAAGATACCGAATGGGCAAAAACGGATTGTATTTTCTGAAGGGGAAGACGAGCGAATTTTACGCGCAGTTCAAGTACTGGTGGATGAAGGTATCTTGATGCCTATTTTAATTGGACGCCCTTCTGTGATTGAGCGTCGGATTGAAAGACTTGGGCTACGTTTAGAAAGAAACGTAGATTACACCATAACCGATCCTGAGCATGATGAACGCTTTAATGATTATTGGGAAGCGTTTTATCAGTCAACAAAACGTAAAGGCGTGACTCAACAATATGCCAAACTCGAAGTCAGAAGACGCACCACATTAATTGCTACCCTGATGGTGAGTAAAAACCAGGCTGATGGAATGATTTGCGGCATTGTGGGCAATTTTTCAGCTCATCTGCACTACATTGATACGGTGATTGGTCACGAGGAAGGTGCTAGTGTATACGCAGCGATGAATGCTTTAGTGCTGCCAGATCGTCAATTATTTTTGGTGGATACGCACATCAATTATGATCCAACTGCAGAAGAACTTGCTGAGATAACGATGCTTGCGGCTAAGGAGATGAGATCTTTTAATATCACTCCGAAGGCAGCGTTACTTTCGCACTCCAATTTTGGCTCTTCCAATATGCCCTCGGCGAAAAAGATGAGAGATGTCTTAGCCATTTTGAGAGAGAAATCACCGGAGCTTGAGGTCGATGGTGAAATGCATGGCGATAGTGCACTGAGTGATTCAATTCGGATGGGATTTATTAAAGACTCCACTTTGCGAAGTGAAGCTAATTTACTAGTCATGCCGAACTTAGATGCCGCAAATATTTCGTATAACTTGCTCAAACAATCTGCAGGTGGTGGTATAGCCATTGGTCCCATTTTGCTTGGTGCGGCTAAATCAGTTCATATTTTGACCGCGTCAGCAACAGTGAGAAGAATTGTTAATTTAGCAACTTTAGCGGTAATGGGAGTGCAAACGCATCGGCCCGAGCAATAAGTTCATGCAATAACTGCGCCCAATTCCTGGAAACAATTCAAGTTGAAGTTTGATTTAATTAAACTTACATGAAATTTAAATGAAAAATCATGCAAAAAAATCTCTTTTACATGAGCATAAAGACTTCAAAGATCTTTTTTTTACCCGTATAAGTCAACAAATACACGCTCTTTAAATATCAAACAGATGGCTTTGTAGCTTTTTGATAAATAGCTCTTGCCCCTGATGAACTTGTTGAGACCATTCTTGCCCTGAAGATTCATTGGCTTCATCGGAAATATATTTGTAAGAAACCCAGTCAATCTGATGCTCATGAGCTACTGAAGCTATTGCAAATAACTCCATATCTACGACATCGATATTATTTTGTAGTAACCAGGCATCTTGCTGCGTGACAAAGCTATCCCCAGTTCCACAAACATGATTGCCTGAGATCGATACTAATTGGTTGGGTTTATTTGAGAACGGAACAGTTCCTCTTGGCGCTAAAGGTTCAGCAATCATGTCTCGCTGAATAACGGATCTGATTTGGATGAGACCTGAGAGAGCAGGGTTAATTTTTCCAACAGTACCGAAGTTCATAATCAAGGATGGTTGGTATTGCATGATGGCCTTAAATGTCGCAATGGCGGCGTTCACTTTACCGATTCCCGAATAGATGATGGAAATGTGCGAAGATATTAACTCTTGATCGAGCTCATCTTCTAACGCCACAATTAACACTAAAGAACTTTTCATTATTTATGAATTTATTAGATTATTTACCTAGCGTACCTGATTTCCCAAAGCCTGGAATTATGTTTAAGGATATTTCTCCTTTACTAGCAGACCAGAAAGCATTTTCATATGCCATTGATAAATTGTATGCGCTTAGTGATTTTTGCGAATTTGATTTTGTCTTAGGCATTGAGTCAAGAGGGTTTATTTTTGCGACCGCCCTTGCTCACGTATCGCAAAAAGGATTGGTGTTGGCGCGAAAGCCGAACAAGTTACCCAATCAAGTCCACTCAGAAAGTTATGGTCTGGAGTATGGTAGGGACACACTAGAGATTCAACAAGCCATTTTGCCGAAAAATGCCAAAGTTTTGTTAATTGATGACGTTTTAGCCACTGGGGGGACCTTGATAGCTGGAGCCAATTTGGTGAAAAAAGCAGGGGCTCAGGTTGCTGGTACTTTAGTTTTGCTAGAAATCCTCGATTTAATGGGTAGTCAGAAGCTGGCCCAAGCCAATATTCATTCAAAGTCCTTAATTCAAATTTAGGGCGTTTACCCCATCAAAAGCATTGAATTCCAAAACACCTTCAAATTATTGATCAACCAATCATTAATGAAGTAAGTACACATTCACTAAGTGATTGAATTTAAAACATTCTTTATTTTTTGGTGTATAAGCAGGATTTCACCTGCCCAGAAGCATTAAATTTAAATTATATATAAATCAATAGCTTATGGAAATATTTGCACAAGAGTACTTGCCAAATTAAACAGAAAAGTGTAATCTTTACATACTATGATTACGAACATTCCAGAAACCGCTTCAATCGCAGGCTGGGAAGAAGATCAGATTGTTGATCACAGCCATGACTCAACCCAAAACCATTCCGGTCATTATGAAGGTATGAATATGCCAAGCTCTTCATCGTCATCGTATTACAACTTATATCCATCAGGAAATTTTTTGCGCGATTTAAGTGCAATTCCTCCAAAAAAACCTGCACCATCTTGGAGAGCTGCATTAGCCGTTCGTGATGGTGGACCTGCTGCGATGCTGAGAAGTGTAAGAACAAATATTGTCCAATCGATTCGTGCATTTCGTACAGAAGAGCTCATGGAAGCTGCTAGCGAATTAGGTCAGCATTTTGTTTATGCAAATTCTGCGCAAGCCTATACAAAAAGTGAAGTTTTAGATTCTATTGCTAAAGCCTATCATTTTACAAAGCAGCAAGCTAAAAACTATGACCCGCTTTTAGATGCATTGACCACGTTAATTGATAAGTCCGGACCACAACCTGGATTTGTAGTTGTATTAGAAGGTTTACCAAGTACGCTCAAATTTGATAAAGATGCGCGTGAAACTTTACTCGATGTCTTTAGAGATGCGGTTGAATATTGGGCAGAAAGACGCGTACCTTATCGCGTGTTTTACTCTTTCGCGAACTAATTAGTTTCTTTTAGAGTTGCCCCCATAGGGCGTGTACGGCTGACATCGCAACGGTGCCAGCCGTTTCTGTTCGTAGAATGCGCTGACCGATGGATGCCCCAATAAAACCTTTTTCAGCAATCAAGTTATCTTCTTCAGGACTAAATCCCCCCTCTGGTCCAATCATCAATATCAGTCCTTGCCCAGGCGCTCTTTTTAAAATACTGATGAGCTTTAAATCTGCAATAGGAGATAAATATATTTTCAGCAAATCGTTAGAAGAACTATCCCATTGTGACAAGAAACTTTTTAAAGTTTGTGATGCTTCGATGGTTGGAACTACGGAACGACCGCATTGTTCACAGCTAGAAATAATGATTTGTTCCCAGTGAGAGAGTTTTTTTTCCGCTTTTTTATCATCTAGGCGAACGATACTTCTATCCATTTGCAGTGGAATGATTTTTTTGACTCCCAGCTCAACCGATTTTTCGATAATCCAATCCATTTTTTCGTTAGCTGCTAGACCTTGAATCAGAATCAGATCGTAAGGGGATTCACAAGAAATATCACGGCGAATATTGGACAGTGTTAGTAAGGTCTGCTTATCGGAGGGTTCATGAATCATCTGCGCATCGGCAATCATGCCTTGACCATTAAATACCTGAAAAGATTGATCGGCTCGAATTCTTCGGACGCGCAGATGGTGTCTGAGTGCATCAGGAGCGATGATTGGATTTTCATTCCATTGAACTGGCAGATAAAAGTGTGACATACCTCGAATGTTAAAATAGATTTACTTTTTCGTCCTGTATTTCTTTTAAAGACTATTTATGCCCACCCAATTTACCCCTGAAAATCAAACTTTGATGGCCAGTGCCATTCGTGTTTTATCCATGGATGCTGTCCAAAAGGCCAATTCTGGCCATCCAGGCATGCCCATGGGCATGGCTGACATCGCCGTTGCTCTGTGGGCGGATCATTTAAAACATAATCCAAAGAACCCGTTGTGGGCAGATCGGGATCGTTTTGTATTGTCCAATGGCCATGGTTCAATGCTGTTGTATTCATTGTTGCATTTGACAGGATATGACCTGCCGATGTCAGAGATTGCAAATTTCCGTCAATTGCATAGTAAAACGGCTGGTCATCCAGAATACCGAGTCACGCCAGGGGTTGAAACAACGACAGGTCCTCTTGGACAGGGAATTACCAACGCAGTTGGTATGGCTTTAGCAGAGAGATTGTTGGCTGAGGAATTTAATCGTCCAGATCACGCCATCGTGAACCACTTCACCTATGTGTTTTTAGGCGATGGTTGTTTGATGGAAGGCATTAGTCATGAAGCTTGTTCTTTGGCGGGCACCTTAGGCCTTAACAAACTTATTGCATTGTGGGACGATAACGGAATTTCGATTGATGGTCGGGTCGTGTCATGGTTTAACGATGACACGCCAAAGCGTTTTGAGGCCTATGGTTGGAATGTCATCCGTGATGTCAATGGACACGATGCGGTAGAGGTTTCGAAAGCGATCTCTTATGCAAAATCTATGAATAATGGGAAGCCTACCTTAATTGCTTGCAAGACCAAAATTGGTCAAGGCTCGCCCAATATGGCGGATAGCGATAAGGTTCACGGATCACCGTTAGGTGCTAATGAAATTGCTGCAACGAGGGATGCATTAGGCTGGAATCACCCGCCATTTACCATTCCACAAGACGTTTATGATTTGTGGGATGCCAAAGAGATGGGTTCTGCTACAGAGCAGATTTGGGCACTCGAGTTTAAGGCCTATCAAACCGCCTTTCCGGATCTAGCGAAAGAATATCTGCGCAGGATGTCCGGAGATTTACCCACGAACTTTGAGCAAGTGATCAAAGAATTGGTGAAGACAACTACAGATAAAGCTGAGACCATTGCAACGCGTAAGGCGAGTCAAAATGCCATTGAAGGATTTGCTAAAGCATTACCGGAATTCATGGGTGGCTCAGCAGATTTAACGGGCTCCAATCTCACGAATTGGAGTACTTGTTTACCACTGCGTAAAAATCAGTGGGGTAACCATATTAATTACGGGGTACGTGAATTCGGTATGAGCGCCATCATGAATGGCATTACCTTGCATGGTGGTTATATTCCATTTGGAGGAACCTTTTTAACGTTTTCTGACTATAGTCGAAACGCTTTAAGAATGGCAGCGCTCATGAAGATTCGAAGTATTTTTGTCTTTACCCATGACTCTATTGGTCTGGGTGAAGATGGCCCAACTCATCAAGCTGTTGAGCAGGTGGCGAGTTTGCGTTTAATCCCGAATATGGACGTTTGGCGTCCCGCAGATACGACCGAATCCGCGGTGGCATGGGCACATGCGATTGAACGTCGTCATGGGCCAAGTTGTCTGATATTTAGTCGCCAAAATTGTTCATATCTTGAAAAAGATAGTCAACAAATTGAAAATATTGCCAAAGGCGCCTATGTGATTCATGACGCACCAAAGCCCAAGATAGTATTGATGGCCACAGGTTCAGAAGTTGGACTTGCGATGATAGTTGCAAAAAACCTATCCCAGAAGGGCATTGGCGCTCGGGTAGTTTCCATACCATCAACGACAACCTTTGATCAGCAAAGTATCAGCTATAAAAATTCCGTATTACCAGCCGGGGTTCCGCGCATCGCCATTGAGGCTGGAGTGACTGACTTTTGGTGGAAATATGGTTGCACAGCTGTTCACGGTATTGATACGTTTGGAGAGTCTGCGCCAGCGGGTGTTCTTTATCAACATTTTGGTTTGACGGCTGAAAATATTGAAAAAACTGCTTTAGGCATCCTTGGGCAATAAAATAGCAAAAAGAATCTAAGAAATAAAGGAAGAAAAAATGGCGATTCGAGTTGCAATTAATGGGTATGGTCGTATTGGACGCATGATATTGCGAGCAATCTATGAGGAGCAGCGTCAAGATATTCAGGTAGTTGCCATTAACGGTCTCGGCGGAATTGAGATCAATGCTCACCTCACGCAATATGATTCAGCGCATGGCAGATTTAATGCTCAAGTCAGTGTCGATGGTGATTATTTACTCATTAATAGTGATCGTATCCGGATGTATTCCACGCGTAATCCATTGGAGACACCTTGGGGAGAGCATCAAGTTGATGTCGTTTTAGAGTGTTCTGGGGCATTTACTTCCAAAGAGAAGGCTATGGTGCATATTGCGCAAGGCGCTAAAAAAGTATTGATTTCTGCGCCAGGTGCTGACGATGTCGATGCCACCATTGTTTATGGCGTCAATCATCACGTTCTCAAGGGTACGGATCAAGTCGTATCCAATGCAAGTTGTACAACCAATTGCTTAGCGCCTTTAGTAAAACCACTTTTAGAAAATCTGGGCATTGAAGCGGGATTAATGACCACCATTCACTCTTACACCAATGATCAGGTTTTAACGGATGTATATCATAAAGATCTGCGTCGCGCGCGCTCTGCCACGATGAGTTTGATCCCGACTAAAACCGGAGCTGCGAAGGCCATCGGCCTTGTATTACCACAGTTGGTCGGTAAATTAGACGGATTTGCGATCAGAGTACCGACCATTAATGTTTCAGTAGTTGATTTGACTTTTACGCCTTCACGTGCGACCACCGCTGAAGAGGTGAATCTCATTCTCAAGACTGCCAGCGAAGGTGAGTTAAAAGGTGTTTTAGCTTTTAATACTTTACCGCTCGTTTCGGTTGACTTTAACCACAACCCGATACCGAGTATTTTCGATAGCACGCAAACTCGGGTATCTAAAGATGGAAAGTTGGTCAAGGTATTGTCCTGGTATGACAATGAGTGGGCATATAGCGTTCAGATGGTAAACGCTGCCAAAGCGCTCATGAGCGCAACATAAATTATGCATGTTGACGACTTCCTAAAAGAGCTTGACGCTGCTCTTGGAAGTCAATATATTCTGCGCGACGATCAAGATAAGGTGCCTTATCTGACTGATTGGCGGGGTCTTTATACCGGCATTGCTCTTGCTGTTGTATTGCCAAAAGATACCGCTCAGATCGTTGCCATCGTGAAGATTTGTCAACAATATCAAGTAGCGATTGTTCCTCAAGGGGGCAACACCAGCTTAACGGGAAGTGCTACGCCTGAAGCGAGTGGGTCACAAATTGTTGTTAGCCTCAAACGCATGAACGCGATAAGACATCTTGATTTGCAAAATCAAACGATCACGGTAGAAGCTGGATGTATTTTGCAAGTTGTGCAAGAAGAGGTCAAAAAACATGATGCATTTTTCCCGCTCAGTTTAGCGGCACAGGGCAGCTGCACCATTGGAGGCAATCTCGCAACAAATGCTGGTGGAACTAATGTCCTTCGGTTTGGTAATGCACGAGATTTATGTTTGGGACTTGAGGTCGTTACACCACAAGGGGAAATCTTACACGGATTAAGAGGTCTTCGAAAAGACAATACGGGTTATGATTTGCGCAATCTGTATATTGGATCAGAAGGTACCTTAGGGATTATTACGGCCGCGGTGATGAAGTTATATCCAGCCCCGATCAATCACAGCGCTGCCTTGGTAGCTGTCGCAGATTTTCCAATGATGATGGGGTTATTACATTTTTTACAAAAACGGGCTAGTGCAGAATTGACAGCCTTTGAAATGATGACTCAAGAATCGATTGATCTCACCATCCAGCACTTTCCACAATTCGACACACCGATTATTCATCAAGCTCCTTTTACGATTTTGATAGAGTTATTTGAATATCAGGAAGAGAAGTTGCCAACCGCCAGCTCGATGCTTGAAGGCCTCTTAGAAGAAGCGATGCAACACGCATTTTTAGGAGATGCGGTGCTTGCCAATAACCTGTCGCAAGTCAAAGCGTTTTGGCAAATTCGAGAACATATCACCATGGCTCAGGCGAAGGAACCAGAAAATCTGAAGTTTGATATTGCATTTCCCTTGTCCAATCTTTCGGGTTTTATCGCTGAAACAGATCAGATGCTACGTCAAGCTTTTCCGGGAATACGGATCATTAACTTTGGACACTTAGGCGATGGTAACTTGCATTACAACCTGTGTGCCCCAAAAGATGCCGATCCTGGTTATATGGCCGATCACGAAAGTAAGATTGTGTCGATGGTGTATCAGCAAATCACTCAATTTGCAGGCTCCATTTCAGCAGAGCATGGGATTGGGCAATTAAAAAGAGAGCATTTAAAGCAGCATCGTGGCGATGTGGCCTATCACGTCATGCAAAACATCAAGCGAGCCTTGGATCCAGACAACCTCTTTAATCCCAACAAGGTATTAATTCGCCACGACCTTTAAGGGGGTTGTTAGGTTTTGAAGGGGGTTGACGGGTAATCAGTCATCAAGGCGCTCTAAAAGGCTTAGGTTTTGAACTTGCAGTTCTTTTTAGCGCAAGTACCATACATGGCGAGGGCATGGTCTTGAAGTTTAAATCCGAGTTTTGTGGCAATTTCGCGTTGGCGGCTTTCTATAGCCGCGTCCACAAACTCTTCCACATGACCACAATCTAGACAGACTAAATGGTCATGATGCACCCCCTCATTGAGCTCAAAAATCGCTTTTCCTTCGGCTTTGCCGGATTCAAAGTGATTCCTGAGTAATATGCCAGCTTGTTCAAACTGCGTTAAAACTCGATAAACCGTTGCTAGTCCAATATCTAAGCCTTCTTTGGATAAGGTCATATACACATCATCGGCGCTATAGTGTGCTCCGGGGTTTTGATGAAAAAACTCCAAAATCTTGATACGGGGACCTGTGACCTTAAGGCCGATATTGCGTAGATCGCTAGATGAAGATTTGCTCATAAAATGATTGGAGTTCTTGTAAATAAATTATTAATTGATAGATTCTCAAATAAATAGGGTGAAGTTCAGTTAAGCGTTAAAATCTATGTACATCATAATACGATTTCCTATGCACAACCCATCAAACTTCTACCATTCGATTTTTAAGCATCTTTGCCTTGGATTATGGATCTTTGCCGCCATTTATATGGCCGGTTGTTCTAGCTTAGATAACAAGCCGATTACTGACAAGATTGATAGGCCAATCATTTCTAGGCTTTTTAGCCCCTACCGTGCAGATATTATGCAGGGTAATTTTATTTCCAAAGAACAATTAGATTCTATTCGGCCAGGTATGAACAAAGATCAAGTTAAGCAGATTTTAGGCACGCCTTTAGTGGTTGATATGTTTCACGCCAACCGTTGGGACTATGTTTTTTCCTACCGTAATGGAGAAACTCAAGAAGTCGATTTAAGAAAAGTTTCCTTGATCTTTGATGGATTAAATCTAGCTAAAATCGACGCAGATAATGTGCCGACAGAACAGGGATTTATTGACGAAATCGATGCGATAAAAAAGAACCAGCGTAAAGTCGATAATAAAGTCAACCTCAAAGCGCAAGATAAAAATCCTGCAGTGAATCCTGTTCCAGCATTCCCGAATCCCACTAGCGGCCCAGGCATTCCTCCTGGTGGAACCAGATTAGATAGAGAATAAGGGCGAGGACTTGTGATGATTCAACCTTTACAAATTGCCATTGCAGGAGCTTCTGGTCGCATGGGGAAGATGCTGATTGAAACCGTGCTTACTCAAGACGACACGGAGTTAGCCGGAGCGCTAGATCTTGCAGGAAGCCCTTTTATTGGAACGGACCCAGGCGCATCTTGGGGAGTTCAGACTGGTATTAAAATTTCTGATCAGTTGTCGATCGGTCTTGCAACGGCAAAATATTTAATTGATTTCACAAGACCCGAAGGCACTCTCGCTCACGCAACATATTGTGCACAGCATGGCATTAATATGATTATTGGCACCACTGGATTTAGTGAAGCGCAACAGCAAGAGTTAAGACAGTTTAGTCAGAAGATTGCCATTGTGTTTGCTCCGAATATGAGTGTGGGTGTCAATGCTACGCTCAAACTAATTGAACTAGCAGCAAAAATCTTGCAGGATGGTTATGACGTTGAAATTATTGAGGCGCATCATAAGCATAAAGTGGACGCACCGTCAGGGACCGCTTTAAAAATGGGTGAAGTTGTGGCTAAAGCACAAGATAAAAATCTCAAGGATTGGGCTGTCATGTCTCGTGAAGGCCATACTGGGGAGCGTAAAGAAGGCACGATTGGTTTTTCTACAATTCGTGGTGGAGACATTGTTGGCGACCATACTGTTTTATTTGCGGGAGACGGTGAGCGGATTGAAATTACCCATAAATCTGCTAGTCGCATGTCTTATGCACAAGGGGCGATGAGAGCCGCGCGGTTTTTAAGTGACAAAGTGAATGGTTTTTATGACATGCACGATGTTCTTGGCCTCAAAGATCTCTGACCCAACTACACTCAATTGATAGAAATAATGGAAGTCTGATGCAAGTCTATGATCATCGCTTGATTGAATCTCAAGTACAGCAGGAATGGGAAAAGCTCGATGTATATCGCGTTCTTGAGAACGCCAAGAATGCTGCTGGGCAATTAAAGCCCAAATTTTATGCGTGCTCTATGTTGCCTTATCCATCGGGCAAGTTACACATGGGCCACGTTCGTAATTACACCATTAATGATGTGATGGCTAGGCAGCTCAGAATGCAAGGCTATAACGTTCTGATGCCAATGGGATGGGACGCCTTTGGTATGCCCGCTGAAAATGCCGCCATTAATAACCAAGTACCTCCAGCGCAGTGGACTTACTCCAACATTGCTTACATGAAACAGCAAATGAAGGCTATGGGTTTGAGTATTGATTGGTCGAGAGAAATTGCGACGTGCTCACCCGATTATTACCGTTGGAATCAGTGGCTATTTTTAAAGATGCGTGAAAAGGGCATTGCTTATCGCAAAACCCAGGTTGTTAATTGGGATCCTGTGGATCAAACGGTTCTTGCGAATGAACAAGTCATTGATGGACGAGGCTGGCGCTCCGGTGCCTTAGTCGAAAAGAGAGAGATTCCAGGTTACTACCTGAACATCACCGCTTATGCGGAAGAGTTGCTCAATGATTTAGAACCCTTAGGATGGCCCGAGCGTGTCAAGATCATGCAACAAAATTGGATTGGTAAAAGTTTTGGTGTTCGGTTTTCATTTGCCCACGAAATTAAGGATCCGAGTGGAACCTTAATACAAGACGGCAAACTATTTGTTTTTACAACGCGCGCCGATACGATCATGGGCGTTACCTTTGCTGCGGTTGCTCCTGAGCACCCACTCGCCACTCAAGCGGCATTGTTAAATCCTACGCTAGCTGCCTTTATTGAAAAATGCAAAAAAGGGAGTGTGATAGAAGCTGATCTTGCCACCCAAGAAAAAGAAGGTATGCCGCTTGGCTTATCTGTCAAACATCCACTAACGGGTAAAGAGATTCCGCTTTGGGTGGGTAATTATGTACTGATGATTTACGGAGATGGAGCGGTGATGGGCGTGCCAGCGCACGATGAGCGCGATTTTGCCTTTGCGCTCAAGTATCAATTACCGATTGCACAGGTCATCGAAAGAAAAGACACCTCACAAGATCAAGCATTCGATACATCACAGTGGCAGGCCTGGTATGCCGATAAAGACAACACAACGGTTGTCAATAGTGGACTTTACAACGGCCTGACGGTGAGTGAGGCGGTAAATACGGTAGCGAATGATTTACAGAAACTTGGCGTTGGAGAAAAAAAGACCACCTATCGTTTACGTGATTGGGGCATCTCAAGACAACGTTATTGGGGCACGCCTATACCGATTATTCATTGCGATGCCTGTGGTGAAGTGCCTGTTCCAGAAAAAGATTTACCCGTTGTACTTCCTGAAGATTGTGTGCCTGATGGATCTGGTAATCCCCTGAACAAACGCGCTGACTTTATCAACTGCGTATGTCCAAGTTGTGCAAAGCCGGCAAGGCGTGAGACCGATACGATGGATACCTTTGTCGACTCATCATGGTATTTCATGCGCTATACCTGCCCGGATACAACGCAAATGGTTGATGAGCGCAATGATCAGTGGATGCCGATGGATCAATACATCGGTGGTATTGAACATGCGATTTTGCATTTACTCTATGCTCGCTTTTGGACCAAAGTGATGCGTGATTTAGGGCTGGTTCAATTTAGTGAGCCATTTAAAAATCTCTTAACGCAGGGTATGGTACTCAATGAGACCTACTTTAAAGAGTTAGATGGTGGTCGGCGTGAGTGGATCAATCCCGCAGATGTTGACGTCAGCTTTGATGAAAAAGGCAGGCCTTTAGGAGCAACGCTTAAAACAGACGGTTCACTAGTGCATATTGGCGGTATTGAGAAAATGGCCAAAAGTAAAAATAATGGTATTGATCCCCAAACATTAATTGATTTATATGGCGCAGATACTTCTCGACTATTTACGATGTTTGCAGCGCCGCCAGAGCAACAGTTGGAGTGGTCCGAGTCGGGTGTTGAAGGTGCCGCGAGATTTTTACGACGGCTTTGGAATTTTGCCCATGCGCAATCTCCAGAAAATACGGCTACTCAAGATTTATCGAAAGAGGGTCAAGCGTGTCGTCGTGAGATACACACAATTCTCAAACAAGCGAATTTTGATTATGCAAGGATGCAATACAACACCGTCGTATCTGCTGCCATGAAGATGCTCAATACTTTAGAGCAAGCAAAAACGATTCAAGCCCCGATGGTTCGTGAAAGTTTAGGCATTTTGTTGCGTGTTTTATACCCTATGGTTCCTCACATCACCCAGCATTTATGGGAATCCATGCATTTTGACAAAGACTTTGGTGCTTTAATCGATGCTCCTTGGCCACAGGTCGATGAAGCAGCTCTTGTTCAGGATGAGATCAAACTGATGCTCCAAATCAATGGTAAGTTAAAAGGCGACTTTTTAGTGCCAGCAAATGCCTCGAAGGAAGAGGTGGAAGCCGCTGCCTTACAAAGTGATGTTGCTCAGAAAAGTTTGGCAGGCGCTCAGCTAAAAAAAGTCATTGTTGTGCCAGGTCGACTCGTAAATATGGTAATTTAACGACATGTCCAAACTTCTTTATCGCAGAAGTATCATTATCGGTTGCCTCATGCTGATGACGGGGTGCGGTTTTCAGATACGTGGACCTGTGGTTTTGCCGTATAAGACGCTTTATGTTTCAGGATCTATGACGGCCGACTTAAAAGCTTACTTGTCACGACAGTTAAAAACGGGGCTTACTAATACTGCCCTCGTACTAACTCCAGATAAAGCTGAATTAATTCTTAACATTATCGAGACTACCGGTAAGCAAATCTTAACGTATGATGCCAATGGTAATGTCTCCGGCTATCGTTTGATTGTCAAAGTGGCATTAACCGTTAAAGATAAAGAGGGTGATGAGCTGATTGGGCTATCAGAACTCTTTTTGACCAGGGATATGGACTTCTCGATAGGTTCTCCTTCCGCAGGTGAAAATCTAGAGGTTTTTTTGTTCAATGATATGCGTCAAGATATAACCGTACAGATTTTTCGTCGGTTAAGCTCATTAGCCAACAAAAAATCCACCATTGAGTAATTTGATCTCATGATCAAAATCGATGCTTTCCACTCCCACATGAACCAGGTCCAACAGGGCCAACGGGCACTTTCTCAACTGTATATTTTGTCCACGGATGAGCCATTGTTACTCATGGAAGCTAAAGACCAACTCAGAAAGTTGGTGAAAGAAAAAGGGTTTACTGAACGCGATACGCTCATGCAAGATGCCCAGTTTGATTGGGAAAGCCTCTTGAGTAGCAATCAAAACATGTCATTATTTGGCGATAAAAAGCATATTGAACTGACCATGCCGACCGGCAAGCCGGGCAGAGAGGGGGCCGAAGCCCTCAAACAATTTGCAAAACAACTGGCTCAAAACAGTACTTCTGACCCAGATAGTATCACGAGTATTTATTTACCAAGACTAGACAGTCAAACGCAAAAATCAGCCTGGTTTATGGCTCTCGATGAAGTTGGACTCGCTGTTCGTATTGAAGAGCTAGATCGAAGTGCTTTGCCGGCTTGGATTAAAGATCGTTTAAAAAGACAACAGCAACAATTACCAAGTGGTGAGGATGGTCAACGCACAATTCAGTTTTTGGTCGATCAGTTTGAAGGTAACCTCATTGCAGCCCATCAAGAAATACAAAAGCTAGGTCTTTTGTATCCACAGGGTGAGATCACTGAAGAGCAGATACGAGACGCGGTGATGCACGTTGCTCGGTATGATGTCTTTCATTTGAGTGAAGCCTTTCTCACCGGAGACATGGCGAGGATTAATCGAATGTTAGATGGCCTCAAAGGTGAGGGAGAGGCTTTAGTGTTGGTGGTATGGACTTTATCTGAAGAAATTCGGCTCATTAAAAGTCTCAAAGAAGAGGCGATTCTTGGTGGTCATGTTCCATCCCTATTAAAAGCACGACGTATCTGGGGCAAGAGAGAACAGCTATTGCCTGGCGTGGTTCAGAGGATGAGTATTCCGGTCATAGATCGGGCTTTAGAGATGATTGCTAAGGTGGATAAACAGTCAAAAGGAATGATGGCTAAGGATATGCCCCTAGACCCTTGGGATGGCCTTAGAAGAATTGGTGGACTTTTTAGTTTGAAATAAAAGCGGGCCGTCTTCTCCCAATCATTCACAACGCATTGAATCTCCAGATAGATTTTAAAGGCTTCATCTTTATTCAGTTCGTAGTATGGAGAAGAACTTAAAACATTTTCTAAATCTGGAGATTGACCACTTTCCGTTCGATGTAATACATGGACCTATTGATCCAAAGGTCCATTTGTTCTTGGCTTATGGCACTCTTATTTTTCTTAACTCTAAGTCTTGGAGTTTTCTACCTAAAACATCATCTTTTGCTAAAAGTTTAAAGTCATCTGTTAATTGAAGTGCAGCAAAGATTCTTATATAAACCCCAATCGTTATATTAGAAGCTCCCTTTTCAGCCCGGTGAAGTGTCATCCTAGAAATAGAGGATCTTTCGGCAAGGGTGTTTGCGGAGATACCTCTTCGCAAACGAGCTAATCGAATACGCTCCCCCAAATCGGAAAGAATCCTTTTTTCGTGGGGAAAGATAGGTTGGCTAGAACTTGGCATGTATCACATTATATACTAATTAATCAATTTTTGTATATAATGTGATACATATTTGATAAAATCATCTGCCAATATCAAAAAGAAAAAAGATGAACAATATTTGGACTGTACGAAATATAAACGCTCATATTCGTGAGTTCTTCAACTTTTGCTTGGGTGTTGGCTATCCAGCTCTTAGCTGCTGGGAGTCGCGGACAATTGTCTTGTTTCCTATTGATGTGACTAAAAAACTCGAAGCAACGACTCGTCCAACGCTCAAGCCATTATTGCTAAGTGATGAGAATACGTTTGAGCTAGAGATTTCAAAATGTGGCAAATTCTCGCGTCGTCAATCAAACGGTCTTTAATAAAATGAAATGAATGGGAATAATTTTCAAAAAATAGTCATTTCCTTATAAATAGTGGAAAATTGAGTTTATTACTAATAAAGGTTTTAATTTCTCATGCCTCTAACAGACGTCGTCGTTGAAAATTCAGCATCTTCTGTCCCTGAAATGGTGTTAGCCATAGGTAAGCGGGCGCGCATAGCATCAAGAGCTATGGCGAAGGCAAGTACAGCGCAAAAAAATCAAGCGCTTTTATATATGGCGCAGATGGTTCGTGGTCAGACAGAAACCTTAAAGCAAGCCAATGCAAAAGATTTACAAAGGGCAAAAGAAGCTGGTCATGATGCTGCTTTTATTGATCGTTTAGCACTTTCTGACAAAGTCATTGAAACCATGGCACAGGGTGTTGAGCAAATTGTGGCATTACAAGACCTGATTGGACAAGTCACGCCATCGGTCAAAAGACCTACTGGTATCGAAGTCAGCCAAATGCGCGTGCCACTTGGTGTGATTGGGATTATTTACGAGTCACGTCCTAATGTCACGATCGATGCTGCTGCTTTGTGTATTAAGTCAGGTAATGCCACTATTTTAAGAGGTGGATCTGAAGCCATTGACTCAAATACGGCACTAGCGAAAATGATTCAGGCAAGCCTAGAAAAAGCAGGGCTTCCAAGAGATGGTGTTCAAGTGATTGAAACCATCGACCGTGCAGCGGTTGGGGCGATGATCACCATGACCGAATACATTGATGTGATTGTGCCAAGAGGCGGAAAAAGTCTGATTGCAAGGCTGATGGCAGAAAGTCGCGTACCGATGATTAAGCATCTTGACGGAATTTGTCATACCTATGTCGATGATGAAGCGGACATCACCAAATCGATTACTGTTTGTGACAATGCAAAAACACAGCGCTACTCCCCATGTAATGCGATGGAAACTCTTTTAGTGCATTCCAAAGTAGCCATCCAACTATTGCTGCCACTGTGTAAGATTTATCAAGATAAAGGTGTAGAGCTCAGAGTCTGCCGCAAAACAAAAGCGATTCTTGCGCAAGGCGGATTTGCAGGCATGAGTGCCCTGAAAGATGCTTTGGAAGAAGACTGGACCACAGAATATTTAGCGCCGATTTTATCGATTAAAACGGTAGAGTCGATGGATGAAGCGATTGAGCATATTAATCACTATGGCAGTCATCATACCGACGCCATCATGACAGAAAATCTTTCTAAGGCGGCGCGCTTCCTGAGAGAGGTCGATAGTGCGAGCGTCATGCACAATGCCAGCACACGATTTGCTGATGGTTTTGAGTTTGGACTCGGTGCGGAGATTGGAATTTCTAATGACAAACTACATGCACGAGGTCCAGTGGGGTTGGAGGGATTAACCTCTTTAAAGTACATCGTCAAGGGTGACGGATCCATTCGTACGTAAATCAACATAAAACAACAAAAAATTAAGGTCTTTTATGGAAATGCTGAGTTATCAATACGTCAAAGTGCTTCATATCATTTTGATCACATCCTGGTTTGCGGGCCTTTTTTACTTGCCACGAATTTTTGTGAACTTAGCCATGGATACCAATCCCGCCGTTCAAGAAAGATTGATTGCGATGAGCCAAAAGCTCTATCGCTTTATGAACATTTTGATGATTGGTGCTTTGATCTTTGGGTTCATCCTTTGGCTGTATTTTGGGGTTGGTAAAAGCCCAGGAACGGCATGGATGCATGTCAAGTTGTTACTCGTTGTGATATTGATTGGTTATCACCACATGTGTGGCGCCATGATTAAAAAGTTTGTGAAAGGCACGAATACCAAAACCCATATTTGGTTTAGATGGTTTAACGAAGTACCAGTGCTTTTATTAACCTTGATCGTACTTTTAGTCGTTTTAAAACCCTTTTGAAATTCTTTGTAGTTTGTCCGAGGGGTTTAGAGGCTCCTTTATACCAAGAGCTTACCCAGATCATCTCTCTTTGCAGGGATGGTCAATTGCATGCAAGACTTGGCATGTCTGCGCAAGATAGTCAACAACTTTGCGCAACTTTTTCCAGCGCCTATGCAGGCGAACCTCCGCCAAAGCCTACTGGAGGAATAGAGATATCTGGCGGCCTTGAATTAGCCATGGCCATCAATCTTCACTCAAGGATTGCCAGTCGTGTTTTATTGCAATTGATGCATAGTCCTTACAAAAAAGAAGAAGACATTTATGCCAGTACAAAAAAGATTACTTGGGAAGATTGGTTTAGCGCCGAACAGACCTTAAGAGTCGACGTCACTGCCCAAAAATCCAATCTTAATAGCATTAACTTTATTACCTTGCGGATTAAAGATGCCATCTGTGATCGCTTTCGTGAAATGAGTGGTAAGCGACCGAGTATTGAAACCGCCACACCTGAGGTTCGCGTGATGGCTTTTTTAGATGCTACGCACGCCACCATTTATGCAGATACTTCTGGAGAGGCTTTATTTAAGAGGGGCTGGCGCGATGAAAAAGGCGCAGCACCTCTCAAAGAAAACCTTGCTGCTGGCATCTTGGCACTGACTGGATGGCAAGCGGACATGCCTTTATTTGATCCTATGTGTGGTAGCGGAACCTTTTTGATTGAGGCGGGGCAAATTGCCAAAGGAATACCTCCGGGTGCAATACGAGCTGGTATTTTGTTATTCACCGATACGCATCAAGATGTTGCAAAAGAGACATTACAAGACATACCAAAAATAATTCCAAAAGTATCTCCAAAAGTATCTCCAAAAGAAGCTCCAGTAAATACATCTGCTCCGTCAGTGAATACAGCGTGGGTAGCTCCGGTTGCTGTGGGTTCAGGGCAGACGATTAACTCCCCTAAAAATAAGCCATTACCCGATCCAATCAAGGTAGAGTCTCCCATATATCGCGAGCCATCCTATAAGCCTACTAGAGTCGATCTAGTGAGCGTGGTTCAAGGATTTGGCTTTCATCGATTAAAGCCTTTCCAAGAAAAAAACATCCTTTCAACTTGGGAGATACTCAAGCAACTTGCTGTGCTTCAAATGCAAGCACAATCACAACAGGTATTGCGGATTGCTGGATCCGATATTAATGAACAAATGGTTGGTATTACTAAGCGTAATTGGCAAAAAGCTGGCTTACCTGGCATACCGATTGTTCGGCAGATTGATGCGCTTGTTGCCAAATCACCGTTTGGCGAGATGAAAAAAACTGGGGTCCTGTTATTTAATCCCCCATATGGTGAGCGGATTGATATTAAAGGTGGTCGTGGTGATGGTGACGATGCTCCGAAGCAGAGAGGTGCCAGAGATCCTTTGCCAAAAAACATTTCTGATCCCGTCTTTGTCGAGTTTTTAGCGCAATACGGTAGGCATTTAAAAGATCAATTTGATGGTTGGCAAGTTGATGTATTGACAGCGGATATGGGTCTGCCTGGACAGTTGCGTATGAAAGAAACCAAACGCACACCACTGTTTAATGGTGCAATTGAATGTCGTTTATTTCGGTTTGAGATTCGAAAAAATCCACAGGTAAAAGCAACTGATCAGACCCCTGTGCCAGAAGAATAATACAATATCAATATCAAATACAGTTAATGAATAAAGAGAGAAAACATGGAATTTAAGACGTATATGTGCTTGATTTGTGGTTGGGTCTACGAAGAAGAAGCTGGACTACCAGATGAAGGTATTGCACCGGGAACGCTTTGGGCTGATGTACCACCGAACTGGGCTTGCCCAGAATGTGGGGCGCGTAAAGAAGATTTTGAAATGATGGCGATTTAAAGAGTAAGCATGATGAACACCAATCAATCTTTGTTTGACAGAGCCCAAATCACTACCCCAGGTGGCGTCAATTCACCGGTCAGAGCTTTTAGGTCCGTTGGAGGAACTCCTCGGTTTATCGCCAAAGCAAAAGGGGCTTATTTTTGGGATGTAGAGGGTAAGGAATATATTGATTGCATTGGTTCATGGGGACCCATGATTGTTGGTCATGCGCATCCTGAGGTGGTCAAAGCGGTGCAGCTTGCCGCAGAAAATAGTTTTAGCTTTGGAGCACCTACCGAAGCAGAAATCCTCATGGCAGAAAAAATCACTCAGCTTGTTCCCAGTATTGAACAGGTTAGACTCGTTTCGAGTGGCACAGAGGCCACCATGAGTGCGTTGCGTTTAGCGCGTGGTTTTACCGGTCGTGACCTCATCATTAAATTCGAAGGTTGTTACCACGGACATGCTGATAGCCTCTTAGTAAAAGCAGGATCTGGACTATTAACATTTGCTGATCAAACGATGGATCTTGCCACCAATGCACCGTCTTCAAGTGGCGTGCCACAAGATCTCGTCAAACATACACTGGTTTTACCCTTCAATGATTTAGAAGCGTTGCAAGCAGCGTTTAAACAATTTGGTCCTCAGGTGGCGGCGCTCATTGTTGAGCCTATTGCCGGCAATATGAATCTCGTGCAAATGACTCCTGAGTTTATCAAAGCGATGCGCGATCTGACGGCTCAATATGGATCAGTGCTGATTTATGATGAAGTGATGACCGGCTTCAGAGTCGCGCTCGGTGGCGCACAAAGTTTGCATGGCATCAAACCTGACCTTACGTGTTTAGGTAAAGTCATGGGTGGCGGTATGCCAATGGCTGCTTTTGGTGGTCGCAAAGACATCATGCAAAAATTAGCGCCGATTGGTAATGTGTATCAAGCAGGTACTTTGTCGGGTAATCCTTTAGCGGTTGCCGCAGGTCTTACTACCTTGAATCTAGTCAGTGTTCCTGGCTTTTACGACAAGTTATCGAATAACATCCAAACTTTACTTACTGGCATGGGACAACTGGCCATTGAGGCAGGCCATGATTTTGCGAGTGATCATGTTGGGGGGATGTTTGGTATTTATTTTGCCAAGAGCAAGCCACATTCTTTAGATGACATTACTAAATCGGATATTGAGAAGTTCAAACGATTTTTTCATGCGATGTTAGATGAGGGTGTTTACCTTGCACCTTCGGCGTATGAAGCTGGTTTCTTATCGATCCAGCATGACAGTGTCGTGATTGAAAAAATGCTCGCGGCGACTAAGGTCGCTTTTGCGAAGATTTAAAATCCGACGTGACGAGCTAGGCCTGGAACTTGAATCATTTTTGATGCTGGGCCGATTGACATCGCCGTGAGATTGCCGCCCCATACGCAACCCGTATCAAGTCCAACCACATTCTCTCTTTTGACCAGTCCCATGGTTGACCAGTGTCCAAAGAACACTTTATATTTTTCCGTTTTTCGGTTCGGTACATCGAACCAAGGATAAAAATTCTTTGGGGCCGACCCAACACCTTCTTTGCTGATAAAGTCCATTTCGCCTTTAGCGGAACAAAACCGCATCCTTGTAAAGGCGTTAATAATGACACGCAGACGATCGGCGCCTTTAAGATTATTGGTCCATTTCGTTGGGGTATTGCCATACATGTTTTCTAAAAAGTTGACATAGGTTTTTTTACGCAGCGCTTTTTGCACTTCATCAGCGAGCTCCATTG
>CANJBQ010000031.1 GCA_947472645.1 Burkholderiaceae bacterium | reverse complement strand
TGTTTAAAATTTGTAGATAACTTTTCAGGTTGATACAAAATAAGATGTTAGAGTAAGTTATCCAAAACTTATCCCAAAGTTATACAGAAGTTATTAACAGGTTTTATTTGTTGTAAAATATTGATTAATAAGAGTATTTATAATTATCCACAGCTTTATAGATCCTTATTATTACTACTAAGCTAAATAAAAATTTATTAGGAATAACAACATGCAATTGGTCAGCACAACCCGTGACATTCTTTTAAAGCCGCTCCAAGTTGTTAGTGGCATTGTTGAACGTCGTCATACTTTACCGATACTTGCTAATTTATTATTAAAAAAGACCAATGAAAAAATTTCATTTGTTTCAACAGACATCGATATTCAAATTACAACAACGACAGACTTTGGTATTGGTGAAGAAGATCTAAGTACGACAGTTGGCGCTAGAAAATTGTTAGATATTTTGCGCGCAATGCCAGAAGGGCCAGTTAGCTTAAATGTCAAAGATAACCGGATGGTTGTTCAAAGTGGAAAAAGTCGATTTTCATTACAAACTTTGGCAGCAAATGAGTTTCCGATCATGCAAGAAAATTTGTTAGATGTTCGCGCATTAAAAATTACGCAAAAGGAATTTAAGCAATTAATTAGCCAAGTCTATTTTGCAATGGCTCAACATGATATTCGTTATTATTTAAATGGCATGCTTTTTGTTTTAGAAGGATCTAAGTTGGTAGCAGTTGCAACCGACGGTCATCGCTTAGCTTTTGGGCAGATTATTTTAAATAGTCCGATCAGTGGTGATAGTGGAAAGATTGAAGTAATTGTCCCTAGAAAAACTATTTTAGAGTGTCAACATCTTCTAGATGACACAGACGATGCTCTAGAAATTCAAATTAGCCCTACACAAATTAAATTTACTTTTGGCACTATAGAGCTACTTTCAAAATTAGTGGAAGGGAAGTTTCCAGACTATCAACGTGTAATCCCCAAAGGCCATAAAAATATGGTTATCGTTAATCGTGAAGGTTTTCAATCCGCATTACAGCGTGCGGCAATCTTGACAACTGATAAATTTAAAGGAATTCGATGTTCATTAAAAGACAATCTTTTAACAGTTCAATCGACCAATGCTGAACAAGAAGAAGCTCAAGAGGAAATCGAAACAACGTACTCTGGAGATGAACTCGATATAGGGTTTAATGTGACTTACTTATTAGATGTTTTAGGTAATGTTAAAAATGAAGAGATTCAAATTAGTTTAGGCGATTCAAATTCAAGTGCATTAATTACCATTCCAGAAAATGATAATTTTAAATATGTCGTAATGCCGATGCGTATCTAAGTAAAAAAGAACCAATGACAATAGAAAATCAATCAGTAACAGACTTATACGGCGCATCCTCGATTCAGATTTTAGAAGGCTTAGAAGCGGTAAGAAAACGTCCAGGAATGTATATCGGAGACACCTCTGATGGTACTGGGCTTCACCACTTAGTTTTTGAGGTTTTAGATAACTCTATTGATGAAGCTTTGGCGGGCCACTGTTCTGAAATAGCGGTTACCATTCATACCGATAACTCAATTTCCGTAATCGATAATGGGCGAGGCATTCCGACAGGGATTAAATATGATGATAAGCATGATCCGAAGCGAAGTGCAGCGGAAATTGTGATGACGGAATTACATGCGGGTGGAAAGTTTGATCAAAATAGTTATAAAGTTTCTGGAGGTTTACACGGAGTAGGCGTCAGCTGTGTAAATGGATTATCTAAATGGTTGCGCTTAACGGTTCGACGTGATGGAAAAACTCATTTCCTTGAGTTTGCAAGAGGCGTTGTTCAAAATAGAACCATCATTGAAGAGAACGGTCAAATTGTTTCACCCATACCAGTTACCGGTACGACGGATAAAAGAGGAACCGAGGTTCATTTCAGTGCAGATGAAGAAATTTTTGGAAAAGTAGAATTTCATTATGAAATACTTGTAAAAAGAATCCGCGAGCTTTCTTTTCTGAACAATGGCGTTCATATTAGAGTCATTGATGAGCGAAGCGGAAAAGAAGATGATTTTGCTTTTTCTGGTGGTGTAAAAGGGTTTGTTGAATATATCAACAAGACAAAATCGGTCTTACACCCAAATATTTTTTATGCGATTGGTGAAAAAGCGGCCGAAGTTGGCGGCATGATCACATCTGAAGTTGCTATGCAATGGAATGATGGATATAACGAGCAAGTTCTTTGTTTTACGAATAATATTCCACAGCGAGATGGCGGAACCCATTTAACGGGTCTAAGAGCAGCAATGACGCGTGTTATCAATAAGTACATTGATGAAAACGACCTTGCTAAAAAAGCGAAAGTTGAAGTAACTGGCGATGATATGCGTGAGGGTCTCACCTGTATTTTGTCTGTGAAAGTTCCTGAGCCTAAATTTTCCAGTCAGACTAAAGATAAGTTGGTTTCCAGCGAGGTTCGTGGCCCGATTGAAGAGGTTGTTTCGGCAACATTGACGGCATATTTACAAGAAAATCCAACCGATGCAAAAATGATTTGTGCCAAAATTATTGAAGCAGCTCGTGCAAGAGAGGCGGCACGGAAGGCCCGAGATATGACTCGCCGTAAAGGTGTTTTGGATGGACTGGGTTTGCCAGGAAAGCTTGCTGACTGTCAGGAAAAGAACCCGGCAAACTCAGAACTTTTTATTGTTGAGGGCGACTCTGCGGGGGGCTCTGCAAAACAAGGCCGCGATCGAAAGTTTCAAGCGATTTTACCGTTAAAGGGAAAAATTCTGAATGTGGAAAAGGCAAGATTTGACAAAATGTTGGCCAGTCAAGAAGTGGTGACACTCATTACGGCGTTAGGAACGGGTATTGGCGTTGAGGAATATAACATCGAAAAATTGCGTTATCACCGCATTATTATCATGACCGATGCTGACGTTGACGGAAGCCATATTAGAACTCTGTTGTTAACCTTTTTCTACCGTCAAATGCCTGAGCTTATTCAACGCGGACATATTTATATTGCTCAGCCACCGCTTTACAAAGTAAAGCATGGAAAAGCTGAGCAATATATTAAAGATGATGCCGCATTAACTACGTACTTGATTGAAATCGCTTTAACTGGCGCCCAAATATCCAATGCAAATAATGACACTTTTGATGGCGATAGTTTGAAAGAATTAACGAATCTTTATTATTTAACTCAAAACGTGATAGATCGACTATCAAGAACAATGGACGCAGATGTTCTACGCGTCATTAGCGAGGGTGTTGATGTTCTGCTCGACTCATTAGAGCAGGCGTCTCAATCAGCTCAAGCCTTAAAAGACGCTTTACAAAAACGTCTTGGTGATCATAGTCAAAGTTTAGAAATAATTCCTCAATTAGAAGAAAGAACTGAAAGATATCGCCTGTTAGTTTCAAGGCGCGTTCACGGGAACTTAAAACTTTCTTTTATTAATTCTGATTTTGTTCACGGTACAGATTACGCATCAATTAAAGCATTTTCTAACTCAGCGGCAGGAAAAATAGGATTAGGCTCAACCGTTAAAAGAGGTGAGTCAGAAAAGAGTAAAGAAATTGCGGTAAACAATTTCCAAGAGGCTGTTACTTGGCTAATTTCAGAAGCAGAAAGAACGGTATCAAGACAGCGCTATAAAGGTCTTGGTGAGATGAACCCGAGTCAACTTTGGGAGACGACCATGGATACCAATACACGCACATTATTAAGGGTTCAGATTGAAGATGCAATTTATGCAGATCAGACTTTTATGACATTAATGGGTGATGATGTTGAACCAAGGCGAGCCTTTATTGAGTCAAACGCCTTGATTGCCAGAAACATCGATGTCTAAAAAGTTACCAAAATTACTCAAAAATTCTGCTGTCATCGTTAAAGACTCAAATATTCATGGTAGAGGTGTTTTTGCAAATCAATATATTGAAAAGGGTGACTGTATTTTAGAGTACGCGGGTCAAAGAATTTCATGGAAAAAGGCATTAGCGAGGCATCCTCATGATCCTAACCAACCCAATCATACGTTTTATTTCTCTTTAACGAACGGCAAAGTAATTGATGGCAACGTTAATGGTAATGATTCAAGATGGATTAATCACTCCTGTGCGCCTAACTGTATTGCAAATGAGTTAAAAGACCATAAAGACCATTTAAGGGTTTTTCTATTTGCTGATAAAAACATCAACATAGGCGATGAATTATTTTATGATTACAGTCTTGAGGTTGATGGGAAAAAAACAAAAGCGATGAAAAAAGATTACCTTTGCCTTTGTGGCAAAAAGAAGTGTCGTGGAACAATGTTAAGTAAGTAATGAACGTATGTTATTCATTAGCCTACCAGAACTTGAAGCGGCAATTAATTTTTGGCGCTCGAAATCACCATCGGTTGGTGACGCTTTAGAGCTTTGCCCAGAAGTATCCGCTTTAGCAAAGCCTTATGCAGTATCAATTATTCAAGGCGCGCAACGCGTCGCAGTTGATTATTTAGACCCTAAAGCACGCGATGCTTGGAGTGGTTACTTAACCCACTTGAGAGACGTTGCTCATAAGAATAGTGACGGATAGGAGGATACCTTGAATCATGGCAATTTCGATTACATTATTGTTGGAGCGGGAAGCGCCGGTTGTTTGCTGGCAAATCGGCTAACGCAAAATCCCAATACAACGGTTTTACTTCTTGAGGCTGGCGCTAAAGACGATTACATTTGGATTCATATACCGGTTGGGTATTTATATTGTATTGACAACCCTAGAACTGATTGGCAATTTAAAACAGAGCCGGTTGCAGGCTTGAATCGTCGTTCGCTTTTGTATCCTCGGGGCAAAGTTTTGGGGGGGTGTTCCTCTATCAACGGAATGATTTATATGAGAGGTCAAGCCCAAGATTATGACTTGTGGGCGGCGCTAACTGAAGAACCTGATTGGAATTGGGACTCCTCGCTGAGGCGCTATAAACAATTCGAAAATTATTACGGTGGAAGTAATGAATGGCACTCTGATCAAGGCGAGTGGCAAGTAAGCCAACAACGTTTAAATTGGGAAATTCTAGAAAAATTTAAAGATGCTGCAGTTCAATTTGGTGTTCCCGAGTCTTCTGACTTTAACCGTGGAAATAATCATGGAGTTGGATATTTTGATGTTAATCAAAAGGATGGTTGGCGTTTAAATACCTCAAAAGCATTTTTAAAACAAGCGGCTAAAAGACCCAATTTAACGATGATTACAGGCGCATACGTAGATACCTTGGATATTGACCCGCAAACAAAACAATGTAAAGGAGTTCATTTTATTGGTGGTGGACATACTCATTATGCGTCCTCACAAAAAGAGGTTCTTTTAAGCGCTGGTGCCATTGGATCTGTTCAAATATTGGAGAGATCCGGGGTTGGTCAAGGCCCCCATCTTCAAGAATTGGGTATCCCGGTGATACAGAATTTGCCAGGCGTTGGTGAAAACCTCCAAGATCATCTGCAATTAAGAATGATTTATAAAGTGAACGGTATTGAAACCTTAAATACCAAAGTTAAAACTTGGTATGGAAAAGGTCTAATTGCTTTAGAGTACCTACTCAAGAGAACTGGGCCGATGTCAATGGCCCCATCACAATTGGGGCTTTTTACGCATAGCTCTATCGAGCATAAACGACCCAATCTTCAGTATCATGTTCAACCATTATCTTTAGAGCGTTTTGGTGAAGACCTGCATGCATTTAATGCGTTTACGGCAAGCGTATGTAACTTAAGACCTACATCACGGGGGAGCGTTCATATCACGAGTCGTGATGTCCTAGCCAAACCCCAAATTCAGCCAAACTACCTATCTAGTAAAGAAGATCAACAAGTAGCCATAGAGGCGATTCGGTTGACAAGAAAGATCGTTGAGCAGAGCCCCCTTCAAACATATTCACCCGTGGAGCTAAAGCCCGGAGCAAGTTTACAAAATGATGGGGAACTTGTTCAAGCGGCGGCAGAAATTGGTACAACGATTTTTCACCCGGTTGGCACCTGCAAGATGGGCTCCCCAAAAGACACAATGTCGGTGTTAGATGCTAATTTATGTGTAAAGGGCATACAGGGATTGCGGATTGTGGATGCATCAGCAATGCCGAATATTACTTCAGGCAATACTGCAGCACCGACCATGATGATGGCTCAAAGAATTGCTGAGTTGATAAAGTAGTCTTCGTATAAACCCCTAGTAATAAACACTTTCCGAAACTCTGTTTTTATAATATTCTCAGTAACCTTATGATCAACATTCCTGCGCCCTTTATTCTAGAAACACAAAGCCTTTCAAAGTCTTTTAAAGGTTTTGTGGCGGTCAATAATGTTCATTTACAGGTTAGTGAAGGCAGCATTCATGCGCTTATTGGCCCGAATGGTGCTGGAAAAACAACTTGTTTTAATTTGCTTACTAAATTCCTGATCCCATCAAGTGGAAAAATATTATTTAAGGGTCAGGAGATTACTCAACATTCACCAACGCAAGTAGCTCAACTAGGCGTTATTCGATCTTTTCAAATATCTGCTGTCTTTCCACACATGACCGTTTTAGATAATGTTCGAATAGCATTGCAGAAGCAGTTAAAAACAGAGTTTCATTTTTGGAAGTCCTCCAACACCTTAAATGGATTAAATGATAAAGCTCTCGAACTCTTAGATACTGTTGGCTTAAATGGTTTTTCTGACCAATTGGCCGTTAATCTTCCTTATGGGCGAAAGCGTGTTTTAGAAATAGCAACTACTTTGGCGATGGACCCAGAACTCATGTTGCTCGATGAGCCTACTCAAGGCATGGGTCATGAGGATGTTGAGAGAGTTACACAGCTCATTGCAAAAGTTGCTCAGGGAAGAACGGTGCTTATGGTTGAACATAATATGAAAGTTGTTTCAACCATAGCCAATAAAATTTCTGTTTTGCAACGCGGAGCCGTTTTAGCTGAAGGCACATACGCAGAAGTTTCTAGGAATCCTCTAGTTATAGAGGCGTATATGGGTCATGCTGGAGCCGCGTTATGACGGTAGCATTAGAAATTAAAAATTTGCATGCTTGGTATGGCGAGTCGCATATCCTTCATGGCATTGATCTAGAGGTTCATCAAGGCGAGGTTGTTACGCTTCTTGGAAGAAATGGAGCGGGGAGAACGACAACCTTGAGAGCCATTTTGGGATTAACCGATAAAAGAACTGGGTCAATTCTAATTAATGGTGTTGAAACGACGAATTTGTTGACGCACCAAATTGCTCCTATGGGTATCGGTTATTGTCCTGAGGAGCGAGGTATTTTTTCAACCTTAACGGCAGAGGAGAATCTTTTTCTTCCGCCTGTTATTCGTCAAGGTGGTTTTACGGTTGAAGAAATTTACGAAATGTTTCCTAATTTGTATGAAAGAAAGAACAGTCCTGGCACGCGATTGAGCGGCGGTGAGCAACAAATGTTAGCCATGGCTCGTATTTTAAGAACTGGCGCAAATATTTTGTTATTAGACGAAATTACAGAAGGTTTGGCGCCAGTGATTGTTCAAAAATTAGGTCAAGTTGTTAAGCATCTTCGTGATAAGGGTTACACCATTATTTTAGTAGAGCAAAATTTTCATTTTGCTGCAAATCTTGCCGATAGACATTATGTTGTTGAGCATGGTCAAGTTGTTGAGGTTGTATTAAATAGTGAGCTTTCTCAAAAGACGGCTATATTAAATAGTTATTTGGGAATTTAAGAAATTTTAATCTTGGGGAACAGAATGAAAATGAAAAAAATAGTTTTAACCTTGGCATTAGCTTCGCTTGCTATTGCGTCAAATGCGGCTGATAACAAGCCAATTAAAATTGGCTTTATTACGGATGGCTCTAGCTTATATTCCGATATCGATGGTATTGGTGGTAAAGAGGCAATGGAAATGGCGATTGCGGATTTTGGGGGCTCTGTTTTGGGCAGAAAGGTCGAGGTGCTTTATGCTGACCATCAAAATAAAGCGGATATTGCGGCAAGTAAAGCCCGCGAATGGATTGATCAAGAGGGTGTCAATGTTATTTTTGGTGGAACAAACTCGGGAACCGCATTAGCCACATCAAAAGTTACTAGTGAAAAGAAGCGCATATATATCAATAATGGCGCGGGTACGTCTGCCTTAACCAACGAACAATGCTCCCCTTATACGATTCACTACACATACGATACGATTGCACTTGCTAATGTAACGGGTAAAGCGATGGTAGAAAAAGGTAATAAAAACTGGTTTTTTATTACGGCGGATTATGCATTTGGTGATCAATTACAAAAAGATGCAACTAAGGTTGTTGTTGATGCTGGCGGTAAAGTTTTGGGTTCTGTAAAACACCCACTAAATGCGAGTGATTTCTCTTCTTTCTTACTGCAAGCGCAAAGCTCTAAAGCACAGGTCTTAGCAATGGCTAACGCTGGTGGCGATACGATTAACTCCGTCAAAGCAGCAAATGAATTTGGTATTAATAAGACCATGAAGCTTGCTGGTTTATTGGTGTTTATCTCAGACGTGCATAGTATTGGCGTGAAAAATGCAGCTGGATTGCTAGCAACAGAGGCGTGGTATTGGGACTTAAATGATGAGACCCGAACATTTGCAGGTCGGTTTATTCAAAAGATGAAGCGGATGCCAACGTCGGTTCATGCTGGCGACTATTCTTCGATGTTAACCTACTTAAAAGCAGTTAAAGCTGCAGGGACTGATAATCCTGAGAAGGTTCTTGCTGAAATGCAAAAAATTAAAATCAATGACCTATTTACCAAGGGTGGGTATATTCGTAAAGATGGCATCATGATTCATGACATGTATTTATTTGAAGTGAAAAAAGCAGAGGAAGTAACGAAGCCTTGGGATTACTATCGTGTTGTTAAAAAACTTGCGGGTGACCAAGCGTTTAATACTCTGGCTGAGTCCAAGTGCGCCTTCATTAAATAATAGAAGAATATCTAGTGGAAATATTTAGTATTCCTTTGTCTGCAATCCTTAGCCAACTCCTTTTGGGGTTGGTTAATGGAAGCTTTTATGCAGTTTTAAGTCTCGGCTTAGCCGTTATTTTTGGTTTATTAAATGTCGTTAATTTTGCCCACGGGGCAATGTTTATGATGGGAGCGCTTTTTACGTGGATGGGCCTAACTTTTTTCGGAATTGGTTACTGGCCGATGTTAATTCTTGCGCCAATTGTTGTCGCCGTGATTGGTTTTGTTATTGAGCGATTTCTTTTAAAACATTTGTATCAACTTGACCATCTATATGGATTGTTACTCACCTTTGGACTTACCCTTATTTTAGAGGGGTTTTTTAGATCCTTCTTTGGGGTTTCTGGTATGGCATACTCTGTTCCAGAGTCATTGGCTGGCGCTATTGATGTTGGTTTTATGTTTTTACCAATTTACCGCGCATGGGTTGTTGTGATTTCTTTAATTGTTTGTTTTGGTACTTGGTATGTAATAGAAAAAACGAAGCTTGGTGCTTACTTGCGAGCTGGCACCGAAAACCCAAAGCTGATTCAAGCCTTTGGTATTAACTTTCCGCTGATGGTGACATTAACTTATGGTTTTGGTGTTGCATTGGCGGCCTTTTCAGGAGTGCTTGCTGCGCCGATCATACAGGTTTCCCCATTGATGGGCTCTAACCTCATAATTACTATTTTTGCCATTGTAGTCATTGGTGGTATGGGTTCTATTATGGGCTCTATTATGACCGGCTTAGGGCTTGGTGTCATTGAGGCAATAACCAAAGTTGTTTATCCTGAGGCGTCTAGTACGGTTGTATTTTTAGTGATGGCTCTTGTTCTATTGGTGCGACCTGCAGGATTATTTGGTAGAGAGAAGTGATGAAAACAAATATATCTAAACCCCTTTTCATTATCTTCGTTGGATTTTTACTCGCCGCGCCTTGGTTTATTTATCCGATTTTTCTAATGAAGGTTTTATGCTTTGCGCTTTTTGCTTCAGCATTTAATTTATTACTTGGTTATACCGGCTTGTTATCTTTTGGCCACGCTGCTTTTTTGGGTGGTGCTGGATACGTTTGTGGTTACCTTATTAGAGATTTAGGGCTGTCACCAGAACTTGGGTTATTAGGCGGCACCCTTTTTGCAACTGTATTAGGTTATGTCATGGGAGCTTTGGCGATTCGACGGCAGGGTATTTATTTCGCCATGATAACGATGGCTTTAGCTCAAATGCTGTATTTTGTTTTTTTACAGGCACCATTTACGGGTGGGGAAGATGGTATGCAGGGCATACCTCGCGGAGTATTTTTAGGTGTTCTAGATTTGCAAAGTGACATGACTATTTATTATTTAGTATTATTTTTCTTCTTAATCGTCACGGCTTTAATCTCTAGAGTAATTAGTTCTCCATTTGGGAAAATATTATTTGCGATTAAAGAAAATGAGCCTAGAGCTATTTCTCTAGGCTATGAGGTTGATCGGTTTAAATTAGTTGCCTTTATTTTGTCTGGTGCCTTAGCTGGTTTGGCGGGTAGTTTGCAAGCGCTATTTATGGGTTTTGAAACGTTATCGGACTCACATTGGTCAATGTCTGGCCTAGTTATTTTAATGACGCTGGTTGGTGGAGTGGGTACATTAATGGGGCCGATTATTGGCGCATTAGTTATTACGGTGCTTGAACATAAGGTTGGTGAAATTGGCCAGTGGATATTTACTATGACGAGTATTGAGTGGTTTAGGAGTCTTGGCGAATCCGTGACCATTGTCACTGGATTTATTTTCGTGGTTTGTGTCATGGCCTTTAGAAAAGGAATTGTTGGCGAAGTTCTCAGCAAGCTACAAAACAAGCTTAACTAATTGAATTATAACGATATTTTTAGCCAAGCGTGGCTATTGTTGGCACTGGCGGCACTGGGCGCCGGCTTTGTTGATGCGATTGTCGGTGGTGGCGGCTTATTGCAAATACCGGCGCTATTTTCTGTGTTTCCAAAAGAAATTCCTGCCACCTTATTTGGAATTAACAAGGTGTCTGCAGTTGGTGGAACGTTTGTAGCGGCGACTCAATACATTCGAAAGGTGACCCTTCCTAAAAAGCTGATGTATTACGCAGGGTCTTTTGCGCTTTGCGGATCATTTCTGGGTGCTTGGACTGTGACCCAAATCTCCCCCGATTTTATTAGAAAGCTTTTGCCCCTCATTTTATTAATCCTTTTATTTTTTACTCTGAAAAATAAGAGTTTCGGATTAAGTCATCAGCATCAATCACAGGATCGTAAGAGTTTAACGATTGTCGCTATTGGTTCTTTGGGCATTGGCTTTTATGATGGTTTTTTTGGGCCCGGAACAGGGGCATTCTTAATGTTTCTTTTTGTTCGTTTCTTGGGGTTTGATTTTCTACATGGAGCGGCAGCAACAAAAATTGTGAACTGTATTTCTAATTTGGCGGCATTAGCTCTTTTTATTCCAACCGGATATATACATTGGAATGTGGCTTTATGGATGATGGCATTCAATGTGGTTGGAGGAGTTCTAGGGAGTGTTGTTGCTTTAAGGGGCGGAAGCCGCTTAGTTCGCGTGTTTTTTATTGGCGTTGTTCTTGCCCTTACGTTAAAAACCGCAAATGACTCTTATCATCTTTGGGATTTCATAAGATAATAGGGGCTGTTGTTTCACGTGAAACATCAGACTAATAAATGAAATACTTTAAAAATGATGGAATTTAAAAAGAAGTTTGACGTAATTGTCATTGGCGGTGGGCATGCTGGCTGTGAGGCCGCCTTGGCAAGTTCCCGAATGGGTTGCGAAACTCTTTTGCTCACCCATAATATAGAAACATTAGGCACGATGAGCTGCAATCCCTCTATCGGAGGAATTGGAAAAGGTCACCTTGTTAAAGAGATTGACGCCATGGGCGGGGCAATGGCTCAAATTACTGATAAGGCCGGTATTCAGTTTCGCATCCTAAACTCAAGCAAGGGCCCCGCGGTTAGAGCAACAAGGGCTCAAGCTGACCGCGCCTTATATAAATCGGAGATGAGGGCTTTACTTGAAAATCAAGAACACCTTACTTTATTTCAGTCTGCGGTTGATGACTTAATCGTGAAAGGCTCAAAGGTCATTGGTGCGATGACTCAATTAGGGCTAAAGTTTTATGCACCCACGGTGGTTTTAACGGCGGGCACTTTTCTTGATGGAAAGATTCACGTTGGATTAGAAAATCACGCAGGAGGGCGAGCGGGCGATCCTGCCGCGGTTCGACTTTCTTCAAGATTAAAGGAGTTGGCTCTTCCACAGGGGCGATTAAAAACAGGCACGCCGCCGAGAATTGATGGTCGAACAATAGATTTCTCTAAAATGCTGGAACAGCCTGGCGACTTAGACCCATTGCCTATTTTTTCATTTTTAGGAAGGCCAGAAGAGCATCCTAGACAATTGCCATGTTGGATTACTTATACTAATGAAAAAACCCATGAGATTATTCGCGGTGGATTGGATAGATCTCCCATGTATACCGGGGTTATTGAGGGGGTAGGCCCAAGATATTGCCCTTCGATTGAAGATAAGATACACCGCTTCGCTTCTAAGTCGAGTCATCAAATATTCCTTGAGCCAGAAGGTCTTTCCACAAATGAGTTTTATCCAAATGGGATTTCGACAAGCTTACCTTTTGATGTACAGATAAATCTTGTACATAGCATCCCTGGGTTAGAAAATGCTCATATTTTACGACCTGGATATGCCATCGAGTATGATTATTTTGACCCTCGAGGTCTTTCCCAAGGTTTGGAGTCAAAGCAAATAGAGGGCTTATTTTTTGCTGGTCAAATCAATGGTACAACTGGATATGAAGAGGCTGCGGCACAAGGCCTGCTGGCTGGCATTAATGCAGCTTTAAAGGTTCAACAAAAAGACGGTTGGGTACCTCTCAGAAGTGAAGCGTATTTAGGTGTTTTGGTGGATGACCTTACGACGAAAGGTGTGCAAGAGCCTTATAGAATGTTTACAAGTCGGGCAGAGTATCGCCTTAGTCTTCGGGAGGATAATGCTGATATTCGACTTACAGAGCTTGGGCGTAGATTGGGGTTAGTAAATAATGAGCGCTGGGAGTTCTTTTGCAAAAAGCAAGATGCTGTTTCACGTGAAACATCTCGCCTGAAAAGTACATGGATTTCCCCCAAAAACATCACTGAAGTAGAGAGTTTAGAAGTTTTTGGACAGGTTCTAGCTCATGAATATAGTTTAGGTGACCTGTTAAAGAGGCCCCATCTCAGTTATCAAGATTTAACAAGGGCCCTTGGTGGTCGTTGGGCAAATCTTGAGGAGGCCTTTGAGCCATCCCTGCAAGGTCAGATTGATGAGCAGGTTGAGATTGGAATTAAATATCAAGGTTACATTGATCGTCAGGCAATAGAAATTGAGCGTCACTCTTATTATGAAGAGCTAGAGCTACCAAAGCAATTAGATTATGCTGAGGTGTCCGGTTTATCGAATGAGGTTCGCCAAAAACTAATTGCTATTAAACCTAATACGATAGGGCAAGCTTCTCGGATCTCTGGAGTTACGCCAGCAGCGATTTCTATTTTACTGATCCATCTTAAAAAAAGCTCTGCAAAAAAAGTAGCAACCAATGATCATAGATAATAAGCTTTTTGAGGCCGAGTTATTGGATGGGCTTAAAGAGCTAGGCCTTCATCATACCCAGAGCAATACTCGTCAACTGGTGGACTTCAGTTCGGAGTTTTTTAAATGGAACGCTATTCATAATTTAAGCGCTATCCATAGTTATCCTGAGTATCTTAGCGCCCATGTTATGGACTCTTTAGCGGTAGTTAACCCTTTGTTTAAAAAAGTGAATGAAGGGCTTTTACCGGAAGACGCAAAGCTCGCTGACTTAGGAGTAGGTGGCGGCTTTCCGGGAATGTTATTGGCTATTTTTATGCCAGACTTTGAGTTTTATCTGGTAGAGGCTGTAAAAAAGAAAACAGCTTTTTTGCACCACATTAAAGGAGTTTTAAAGTTAAAGAATGTTCATGTGATCGATCAACGGGTCGAGCATTTTTCGAGGGAGTCCCCGCACTCTATGGATGCCACAATCTCAAGAGCATTTACAGAGCTCAAAAATTTCGCCACATACTCCGAGCCACTACTAAAGCCGAATGGCGTAATGTTTGCGATGAAGTCTCAAAAAATAAACCAGGAAATCGAGGGGTTACCAAGCAACTTTCAGATAATTGATTCGGAGGAGCTAAAAATTCCTTATTTAGACGCTTATCGATGTCTTTTGTCGCTACAATCCATGAGAAAATCTTAATTCAAATTTAGGAACGAAGATGGCAAAGATTTTTTGTATTGCAAACCAAAAAGGTGGGGTAGGTAAAACTACAACGGCGATTAATCTTGCCGCCGGGTTGGCAGCTTTAGAACAGCGGGTACTGCTCGTGGATCTTGATCCACAAGGAAATGCAACAATGGGGTCTGGCGTGGATAAACACCAGTTAAACAACTCTATTTATCAAGTTTTAATTGGCCATTGCAGTATAAATGATGCAAAATGTACTTCTGAATCAGGTGGTTACGATGTTATACCCGCAAATCGTAATTTGGCGGGTGCTGAAATCGAGTTGGTTGATTTTGAGCACCGGGAATCAATATTAAGTAAGGCCTTGAGGTTGGTTGAAAGTGATTATGACTTTATTTTAATCGACTGCCCCCCGGCTTTATCCTTGCTTACATTAAATGGCTTGTGTGCCGCGAATGGGGTGATTGTCCCGATGCAATGTGAGTATTTTGCTTTAGAGGGGCTTTCGGATTTAGTCAATAGTATTAAGCAGGTACATGCTAACCTTAACCCCGATTTAAAGGTCATTGGGTTGTTGCGCGTCATGTTTGACCCTAGAACGGCATTACAGCAACAAGTTTCGGAGCAGCTTATCCAGCATTTTGGCGATAAAGTTTTTAAAACGATCATACCTAGGAATGTGCGATTGGCAGAGGCGCCTTCATACGGAGTTCCTGGCGTAGTCTATGACAAATCGTCACGAGGGGCAAAAGCATATGTAGAGTTTGGAGCGGAAATGATTGAAAGAATAAAGACACTGTAAAGATGATAATAAAAAAGAAAGGCCTTGGCAGAGGGCTTGAAGCTCTGCTTGGTGACTCAGTCGACTTGAGTGGCCAAGATCAAAAAGACAACCCTATTCGTGAGTTAAAGCTTACTCAATTGCAGCGAGGTAAATATCAACCGCGAATGAAAATGCGAGATAGTGAGTTAGAGGAGTTGGCACAAAGCATTCGCACCCAGGGCATCATGCAGCCACTATTGGTCCGTTCAATAGGGCCCCAAAAATATGAAATTATTGCTGGTGAAAGACGCTTCCGTGCTGCAGGACTTGCTGGATTAGAGGCTGTTCCCGTTTTAGTTAAGGATGTCGACGATCAAACTGCGGCAGCAATGGCATTGATCGAAAATATGCAACGTGAAGACCTTAACCCCTTAGAAGAGGCAGAAGGATTGGCCCGGTTGATTACCGATTTTGCCTTTACTCATGAGCAGGCGGCACAAGTAGTTGGTAAGTCGAGAAGTGCGGTTACTAATTTGTTAAGACTTACGCAACTTAGTAAGTCGGTACAAACATTATTAATGAATGGGGACATTGATATGGGGCATGCTCGGGCGTTACTACCGATACCAATGGCCATGCAAATTGGTTTAGCGCAAAGAGTCGCAGCGCAAGGTTTGTCGGTACGAGAAACAGAAAAATTAGCAAATGCCATCGTAGCAAATGGCAAGAAAAATGATCAAGGTACGACAGGCAAAATAAAAGCTAAAGTAAAGTTGGACCCAGATTTGAAAATTTTAGAAAATCAAATGTCTGATCTTTTGGGCTTACAGGTTGAGATCAAGGCACGATTAAAAGGCGGTGAAATTAAGATTAAATTTTCTCAATCAGATGAGCTCCATGCCTTTTTGGTAAAACTAGGATTATTGAACTAATTGAGTGACTCAAAAATGGGGTACAACAAGAATGACTTTGAAGATCAAGAAACTATTGAACCGAAAAGATTAACTCACGAAGAGGCTTTAAAGTTTTTTACAGAAAAAGAATTGTCTCCAAGCATCTCAAGTCCATGGGATATTGTGAAATTTCAGACGGCTTTAACAATTACAGGTACAATATTCACGATAGTTTGGAGTATGTTTTTTGGGGCAAAAGCCGATGTTGTATCCGTGATGTTGGGTGGGGTTTTAGGGATAATACCTACATCTGCGTTTATAATACGTGTTAATCTTGTTAAAAAGATAGATAGTCGTTTAGCAAAAAGATTTATTAGTTCTCTCGTGTATGCAGAAGTCATAAAAATTACACTGACATTAACTATAATTATCTTGTCAATACGTTTTTATCAAAACTTAAATTGGCTGTGGTTTTTAGGAATGTACATAATTACTTTGCAGTCATATTGGTTGATAGGTTTTATAAAGTTTAAAAAGTTATAAATTTAGGGTAATGGAAAAATAGATGTCTACAGCAGCCACCTTAACAGAATCACTTCAGCCTACCGAATATATTCTCGAGCACTTAACAAACCTGAACTCATCAGGACATGCTCAGACAAATATCGTTGACTTTAGCGTTATCAATCTTGATACCATATTTTGGTCTCTAGCTATGGGACTCATCGCCGTTGGAATTTTGTTATTTGCTGCTCGCAGAGCAACATCTGGAGTACCGGGTAGATTTCAAGCGTTAGTCGAAATAGTTGTAGATCTGGTTGAAACACAATCAAAAAATATTGTTCACGGAGACAGAACTTATATTGCTCCCTTAGCGTTGTTTGTGTTTTGTTGGATTATCTTTATGAATACTTTAGATTTAATTCCAATTGACTGGGTCAATGGTTTAAATGGGGTATTCGAACTATTTCACATTCATATTCCTCACCATAAAATTGTGCCGACAACGGATTTAAACGGCACGATGGGAATGTCATTATCAGTGTTGCTAATTATTTTGTATTACAGCATAAAAATTAAAGGCGTCGGTGGTTTTGCGCATGAATTAATTTCTGCGCCTTTTGGCGCTAAATGGTACCTGGCGCCTTTTAATTTATTTTTAAACCTAATTGAATATATCGCTAAAACCGTCTCTTTGGGTATGCGATTATTTGGAAATATGTATGCAGGGGAATTAATATTTATGTTAATTGCTCTTCTAGGAAGTATTTGGACATTTAACCTTGACCCAAGCATGTTTGGGTTCGTCGGTCATGTAATCGCTGGTGCGGCATGGGCAATATTTCATATCTTGGTCATTCTTTTACAGGCGTTTATCTTTATGATGCTTACTTTGGTTTATATAGGCCAAGCACATAGTCATCACTAATTTTTTATTTTTTTATTTAACTAGGAGTCAGCAATGCTAAATCAGTTCATCGGAAATATTCAAGGTTTAACAGCGGTAGGTATTGGAATCATTATCGGCCTTGGCGCGATTGGTGCATGTTTGGGTATTGGATTAATGGGTGGTAAATATATCGAGGCTTGTGCACGTCAACCTGAATTGATGGAGCCACTACAGACAAAAATGTTTTTACTAGCAGGTTTGATTGACGCTGCGTTTTTGATCGGTGTTGGTATTGCGATGTTGTTTGCATTCGCAAATCCTTTGTTATCTAAGTTAACAGCTTAATCATTATTTAAAGACCAGCTACGTTGTTGAGTAGCTTTGTCAAATTGAACCGAAAGGAAAAGCCGTGAATCTGAACGCGACCTTATTCGCGCAAATGGTTGTCTTTTTTATCCTATGGTGGGTGGTAGCTAAGTTTGTTTGGCCTCCACTTGTTAAAGCACTGGATGAAAGAGCCGCCAAAATTGCAGATGGTTTAGCTGCTGCTGAAAAAGGTAAAACTGATCTTGAGTTTGCCACGAAGCGCGCTGACCAAGCCTTGGCTGAGGCAAAAAATGAAGGGGCTCAACGCATTGCGGAAGCTGAAAAGCGCGCGCAATTAAGTGCTGAGGAAATTAAACAGAATGCTCAAGCAGAGGCGGCGAGGATTATTGCTCAAGCTAAAGCAGATGCTGATCAGCAAATTATTCGTGCGCGAGACGAGCTACGTGCTCAAGTAGCATCCCTAGCGGTTAAGGGGGCAGAGCAGATTCTTCGAAAAGAAATTAATCCTGCTGCGCATGCGTCACTGTTAGATCAATTGAAAGCTGAGCTATAAAATGGCTGAATTAGCAACAATTGCTCGCCCATATGCGGAGGCTCTTGCTGGGACAGCAAAGCCTCAAGACTTAAGTAAGTGGGCTGAGCAGTTAGAAACTTTGGCACAGATGGCCAACAATCCTGATGTCGCCAATTTGGCGTCGAACCCCAATGTTTCGCATGGCCAATTAGTTGAACTATTGCTGGCAAGCTTAAAGTCAGAGGTATCTCCTTCGATTCAAAGCTTCATCAACTTATTAACGATGAATCACCGAATTTCCGCATTGCCTGAAATAGCGAGTCAATTTATCGAAATTAAGAATTCACGCGAAGGATCTGCTGAAGTCCAAATCACAACGGCATTTCCAATGAGTGTCGACGAAGCAAGTAGTTTGGTTGCGGCAATTGCTAAAAGATTTGGGAACAGAAGTTTAAAGCCAACCATAACTGTGGATCCAGAATTAATCGGCGGCGTTCGCGTTCAGGTCGGCGATGAAGTGCTTGATACTTCAGTTAAAGCGAGATTAGAGGCAATGCAAGCAGCATTACTATCATGAACAGTTAGTAGTACAACGAAATTAAAAAGACCCTAGGAGTTATAAATGCAACTTAACCCATCTGAGATCAGCGAGTTGATCAAAAGCCGAATTAGTAGCGTCGGTGTTGACGCTGAAATGCGTAATCAAGGCACTGTGATATCTGTATCTGACGGCATTTGCCGTGTTCACGGATTATCCGGCGTTATGCAGGGCGAAATGTTAGAGTTCCCAAATAACACATTTGGATTAGCGCTTAACTTAGAAAGAGATTCTGTGGGTGCCGTGATTCTTGGCGCATATGAGCATATTTCTGAGGGCGATCCAGTTAAGTGTACGGGCCGTATTTTAGAGGTTCCTGTTGGACCAGAGCTATTAGGCAGAGTTGTTAATACCCTTGGACAGCCTATTGATGGTAAGGGTCCGATTAATGCAAAGAACTCCGATATTATCGAAAAAGTAGCTCCTGGAGTTATTGCGCGCCAATCCGTTAGTCAGCCACTTCAAACCGGTTTGAAGTCAATCGATGCGATGGTTCCAATCGGTCGTGGTCAGCGTGAGTTAATTATTGGCGATCGACAAACTGGTAAAACGGCCGTTGCTGTAGATGCAATTATCAATCAAAAAGGTAAGGGCGTTTATTGTGTTTATGTGGCGATTGGACAGAAGGCGTCTACAGTCAATAACGTTGTTCGTAAGTTAGAAGAGCAGGGCGCCATGAGCTATACGATCGTTGTAGCCGCGACGGCATCTGACTCTGCAGCGATGCAGTATCTTTCTGCTTTTGCTGGCTGCACGATGGGTGAATACTTCCGTGACCGTGGCGAAGATGCGTTGATCGTTTATGATGATTTGTCAAAGCAAGCGATTGCGTATCGACAAGTTTCTTTATTACTTCGTAGACCTCCAGGTCGCGAAGCCTACCCAGGCGACGTTTTTTATCTACACTCTAGATTACTGGAGCGAGCTGCACGCGTAAATGCTGAGTACGTAGAGCATTTTACAAAAGGTGAAGTAAAGGGTAAAACGGGCTCATTAACAGCATTACCAATTATTGAAACCCAAGCTGGCGATGTCTCTGCATTCGTGCCAACAAACGTGATTTCTATTACAGACGGACAAATTTTCCTTGAAACAGACTTGTTTAATTCTGGAGTTCGTCCAGCGATTAATGCGGGTATTTCTGTTTCTCGCGTAGGTGGTGCAGCTCAAACCAAAATTGTGAAAAAACTTTCTGGTGGTATTCGTACTGACTTAGCGCAATATCGTGAGTTAGCTGCATTCTCACAATTTGCGTCTGATCTTGATGATGCAACACGTAAGCAATTGGATCGTGGTCGCCGCGTAACTGAGCTTCTCAAACAGGCTCAATATAATCCACAACAAGTTTGGCAGCTATCGGCCTCCTTGTATGCTGCAAATAATGGCTTTTTAGATAATGTCGAAGTGAAAGATATTTTGCCGTTTGAAAAAGGTATGCAAGAGCACTTAAAAGCAACATATGCTGACTTGATAGGCCGTATTGAAGATACTAAAGAGTTATCCAAAGAAGACGAAGTCGCGTTGAAAGCCGCGATTGAAGATTTTAAACGTTCAGCTTCTTTTTAAGATAAAGAAGCGAGGAGAGCCGCGTGGCTGGAACAAAAGAAATACGAAGTAAGATCAAGAGCGTACAAAATACGCGCAAGATCACAAAAGCGATGGAAATGGTGGCCGCATCAAAGATGCGTCGTGCTCAGGAGCGTATGCGTGCTGCAAGACCTTTTGCGCAAAAAATTAAAAACGTTGCTGCAAATCTGACTCAAGCAAACCCTGAATATCGACCAGCTTTTTTAGTGCCCCGAGAAGTTAAAAATGTAGGCGTCATTTTAATTACTACAGATAAAGGTTTATGTGGTGGATTAAATACGAACATTCTTCGGATGCTTACAAATACAATGAAAGTTTGGCATGCTGATAAGAAAGATATCCTTTGTACGGCAATCGGATCAAAAGGGTTTCAGTTTTTAAATCGTATAAAGGCAAAGTTAATTTCACAAGCCACGCATTTAGGTGACAAGCCACTTCTTGAGGATTTAATTGGAACGATCAAAGTTCAATTAGATGCGTTTGAAAAAGGCGAGGTAGATGAGGTGTATATCGCATTTAATCGCTTTATAAATACGATGAAGCAAGAGCCCGTCATTGAGAAAATTCTCCCACTTCCGGCTGCGAGCCTTGAGCAAACAGCTCAAGAAAAGTCCGCATATGGCTGGGACTATATTTATGAACCAGATGCACAAACAGTTCTAGATGACTTGTTAAAAAAATATATTGAAGCAGTGATATATCAAGCGGTTGCTGAGAACATGGCGTCTGAACAATCTGCTCGAATGGTTGCTATGAAAGCGGCCTCAGATAATGCGAAGAATTTGATTGCAGAGTTACAGCTTGATTACAACAAAACACGTCAAGCAGCAATTACTAAAGAGTTATCAGAAATTGTTGGTGGCGCAGCCGCTGTTTAATTTAAAGAATTGTAAATATTGATTTGATTGGAGAAATGCGATGAGTAACGGAAATATCGTTCAATGTATTGGAGCTGTTGTTGATATTCAGTTCCCGCGCGACGGAATGCCTAAGGTTTATGATGCGTTAGTGCTTGAAGATAGCAATGAGGCATCATTTGCTGAAAAGGGCTTAACCTTTGAGGTGCAACAGCAACTAGGCGATGGCGTTGTTAGAACAATCGCTTTAGGGTCAAGCGATGGCTTACGTCGTGGCATGAGTGTTCGCGGCACTGGAGCGCCAATTTCTGTGCCGGTTGGCCCTGCCACGCTTGGTCGAATTATGGACGTACTAGGTCGCCCGATTGATGAAGCTGGCCCCATTGCGACGGAAGAGCGTCGCGCAATTCATCAGCCTGCTCCTAAATTTGATGAGTTATCACCTTCTGTTGATTTACTTGAAACCGGTATTAAAGTGATTGACTTAGTTTGTCCTTTTGCAAAAGGCGGTAAGGTTGGTTTATTTGGCGGCGCCGGTGTGGGTAAGACGGTTAACATGATGGAGCTAATTAACAATATCGCTAAACAGCATGCAGGACTTTCTGTGTTTGCGGGTGTTGGTGAAAGAACTCGTGAAGGAAATGACTTCTATCATGAAATGAAAGACTCTAACGTTCTTGATAAAGTTGCCATGGTCTTCGGACAGATGAATGAGCCTCCAGGAAATCGTTTGCGTGTTGCATTGACAGGGTTGTCCATGGCCGAACGCTTCCGTGATGAAGGGCGTGACATTTTATTCTTCGTCGATAATATTTATCGTTATACGCTCGCTGGAACAGAGGTTTCTGCTTTGCTTGGTCGTATGCCTTCAGCGGTGGGATATCAACCGACACTTGCTGATGAAATGGGCCGCTTGCAAGAGCGTATTACCTCTACGAAAACAGGCTCCATTACTTCGATTCAAGCCGTATATGTTCCTGCCGATGACTTAACAGACCCATCGCCGGCAACGACTTTCCAACACTTAGACTCAACAGTTGTTTTATCACGTGATATTGCGGCTTTAGGTATTTATCCTGCGGTTGATCCACTTGATTCAACAAGTCGTCAGTTGGATCCACTCGTTGTTGGTTCAGAGCATTATGAAGTAGCTCGTGGCGTTCAAGTAACCTTGCAACGTTATAAAGAATTAAGAGATATTATTGCCATTTTAGGCATGGATGAATTATCACCTGAAGATAAGTTATCGGTTAATAGAGCTCGTAAAATTCAGCGCTTTTTATCACAACCATTTCACGTTGCTGAGGTATTTACAGGCTCGCCTGGCAAGTACGTTACATTAAAAGAAACAATCCGTGGATTTAAGATGATTGTGGCCGGAGAGTTAGATCATTTGCCAGAGCAAGCTTTTTACATGGTTGGTACGATTGATGAAGCGATTGAAAAAGCGAAGAAGCTTTAATCTAATAAAGGTTTTTATACATTATGGCGACCATACATGTTGACGTTGTAAGTGCTGAAAGCTCCATATTTTCGGGTGAAGCAAAGTTTGTTGCTTTACCTGGAGAGTCTGGAGAGCTTGGTATTTTGCCTGGCCATACTCCTTTAATAACGAGAATTCGCCCTGGCTCTGTCAGAATCGAAATGGCCGATGGCGGCGAAGAGTTCGTATTTGTGGCGGGTGGAATTCTGGAGGTTCAACCGAATTCAATTACTGTATTAGCTGATACGGCTATACGTGGCGCAGATTTGGATGAAGCAAAAGCGATGGATGCCAAACGTAGAGCTGAAGATGAAATGGCAACTCGCAGTTCGGATATTGATTTTGCACATGCTCAGTCAGAGTTTGCAATTGCTGCCGCTCAACTTGCTGCCATTGCCCGCTTTAGAAGAAAAAAATAAACTCAACTAGACATTCATGTCAGGAACAATGCCTTTGGAGCTGATGAATGACCGGTTTATAAAGGCTTGTCGTTGCGAAAGCGTTGACTCAACACCTGTTTGGCTGATGAGGCAAGCCGGTAGGTATCTTCCTGAATACATGAAAACTAGAGTTAAGGCTGGTAGTTTTCTAGAGTTAGCCAAAAACCCATCTTATGCTTCGGAAGTAACCCTTCAGCCTTTGGATCGATATGATCTTGATGCGGCCATCCTTTTTTCAGATATTTTGACCATTCCAGATGCGATGGGTTTAGGTTTAAGCTTTGAGCAAGGAGAGGGACCTAGATTCGAGTTTCCTTTACAAACAGAAAAAAGAATCCAAGACTTACGAGTAGCTGATATGGATCAGTTGCGATATGTCTTTGATGCTGTAGCGCAGATTCGCAAAGACCTAGTTCAAAATAGCAAACAGAGAGTGCCTTTAATTGGTTTTTCCGGAAGTCCGTGGACTCTTGCTTGTTATATGATTGAAGGTGGCGGGTCAAAAGAATTTCAGCAAACAAAGACATTGTTATATTCTCGACCTGATTTGATGAAGCATATCTTAAGTATTAATATTCAATCCGTAACAGAATACTTAAAGCTACAGATAGATGCTGGTGCGCAAGCTGTTATGCTTTTTGATACATGGGGCGGATTGCTGAGCTATTCCGATTATTTAAAATACTCTTTAGATCCCATGAAAGAAGTTATTAGACGTCTTCATGAAGATCGGCACTTAAAACAAAATATTCCGATATTACTTTTTTCCAAAGGTGGTGGAACCTGGTTAAAAGAAATGGCAAAATCAGGCGCCAATGTTATAGGATTAGATTGGACGCAGTCGTTATCTCAGGCACGAGAGCAGCTTACTTCCCAAAGTATTTGTCTTCAAGGAAACCTAGATCCTCAAATATTACTTGGAGATCAATCGATCATCAAAATAAAGGTGGCAGAATTGTTTAATGAGTTAGCGCTTACTAAAGAAATAAAACAAGACTTATCGCCTCTAGATGGCCACATTTTTAATTTAGGGCATGGCATTTCACAATTTACACCTCCAGAAAACGTTGAAATTTTAATTTCAGCAATAAGGGCTGAGTCAACTCGTCATCGTCTTCAATCCTAGTTAGACAAATTTAGCTAGGCAAATCAAAAAGTTATTCACAGACGTGTATTTAAAAGCAAAGAACAAGACCTTGCCGCCGACTTGAAACTTAATTTCTAAATAAAAATCTTAACTTTATGATTATAAACAAAAATATTGAAAATTAAAGAAGGCTCAGTTAAGGTAAAAAATAAATACTACCCAAATTTGATCTTCAAATGCACAAACAATCCACAGAGTTATCCACAGGCTACAAGAATGAAGAAGGTTTTGACATGCCCCCCAAGATTGAAGATACTAGAAATATTCTATCAAGAAAACAATGTCAAAAAAAATTGTAAAAATAGCCGTTGATATACCAATATTTCAATTATTTGACTATATTTGGGATGAGGACGAACTAAATCAAGCGCCTAAAAGAGGTCAAATTGTCAAAGTCGAATTCGGAAAAAAAATAATTACAGGTATTGTCTTACAAGAAATTGGAGACTATTCGTGTGCAATTGATCAAGAAAAAAGCCTTAAAAAGGTTATTGCACTTGCACAGCTAATTAAAATTGATGATGCACTTTTACGGCTTTGTCAGTTTGCCTCAAAATATTATTTAAGGCCATTAGGTGAGATCATCTTTAGCACAATACCGACAGACTGGAAAAAAACAGAAAAATGGGATGCTCTAGAAAAGCAACGCAATAGAAAGTTAAAAAAAGAACAGGAAAAAACATTACAAAAACGAGAACAACAAGAGTGGATATTAAATAAAGAGCAACAAATAGCTTACGAACAACTAATAAGAATATCTTCTAAAAATACATTTGAGTTGGTCTTACTTAAAGGAATTACTGGCAGCGGTAAAACAGCCGTGTACTTAAAGTGGTTGAAAGAAATACTAGACAAAAACGATGATCAATGTTTGATTCTCGTTCCAGAAATTAACTTAACGCCACAATTAGAAAAAACTATAAAACAGGTATTTATTGATCAAGAGGTAAGTGTTTTGCATAGCAACATTAGCCAAATAGAAAGAAACGTTGCATGGTGGAAAATTCAAAATGGGTTTTCGCGAGTCATATTAGGTACGAGATTAAGTATCTTCGCCCCAATACCAAAACTAAAGGCAATTGTCGTCGATGAAGAACACGATGGGTCATATAAACAGCAGGATGGTCTAAGATACAACGCCCGCGATTTAGCAATTTGGAGAGGGGTAGATATAAAAATACCGATTTTGTTGACATCAGCTACGCCTTCAAGTGAGACCTGGCAAAAGGTTCTCCAAAAAAAAATTACGCTTTTAGAGCTTAATAAAAAAGCTAAAGAAGGGGCGACGATATCTCAATTACATTTAATAGATATAAATCAAGCTCGAAAAAATAAATCGTTAGATATGTATGGCATTACAAATGAAATAAAACAAGTCATACAGAAAACTTGGGAAAAAAATAAACAAGTATTGATTTATATCAACCGAAGAGGTTATTCACCCATATTGCACTGTGCGGCATGTCAATGGAAATCCGAGTGTAAAAAATGTAGTGCATGGATGGTTGTTCATAAAAAAGCCATAGGCAGTAAAGATTTTAGTTTGCAATGTCATCATTGCGGATTAATTAGCGCACCACCAGCAAGTTGCCCTAGTTGCGGTAATCAAGATTTAGCGACAGTAGGTATGGGAACGCAAAAAATAGAAGAGCATTTATCAAATGAGTTTGCGCAGATGGAAGTTATAAGAATAGATAGTGATAGTACAAAAAATAAAGGGAGTGCAGATGAGGTGTTTACTCAAATTCACGAAGGTAAGCCATGCCTTATTGTTGGAACTCAAATGATTACTAAGGGACATGATTTTCAGCATGTTGAAACAGTCATCGTATTAGATGTGGATAAAAGTCTTTATTCACAAGACTTTCGTGCGATAGAGAAAATGTTTTCACAGCTCGTCCAAGTGGCTGGACGAGGAGGGAGAAGCGGTGAAACAGATCAGTCAAATATTTACATACAAACAGAGTTTGTCGATCATCCGATATTTAAGTCTCTGGCAGAACATCGTTATGACGACTTCATTACAGATGTTGTTAATGAGAGAAAAGAAAATCAATTGCCTCCATATACTTATCAGGCATTAATTATTGTAGAGTCAGTGGCGGAGAAAAAGAATCTTGAGGTTCTATACGAAATAAAACGATATATGGAAAAACAAAACTTATCTCAAACAACCATCTACGATCCAACACCTAGAATGCTGCATAAGCATGCAGGAGTGGAGCGAAATCAAATATTGATAGAATCAAAAGATAGGACAGAGCTTCAAAGCATTTTAGAGAAAGCGTTAGACCTTATAGAAATGCTTAAGAAAAAATCACGATCTATAAAAATTCATATAGATCGAGACCCCACCTCATTTTAAATGACCTCTTATTTTGAAGTGGCGAAGCCGGTAAAAACAAAGAACTATCAACCTCTCCTATTCACCGACGGAAGCCGCATAGGCGCTTGAGTCTAGAAGATCATTTAATTCATTAGAATTTGTGGGTTGAATTTTAAAAAACCAAGAGCCATACGGATCAGTATTAATTATTTCAGGAGCCTTAATTAGGCTGTCATTAATGGCAATAATTTCACCACTGATGGGAGCGTGAATATCGCTAGCTGCTTTAACCGACTCTACAACAGCACAATTTAATTTAGCATGAACGATTTGTCCTACTTTTGGTAACTCAATAAACACAATATCTCCAAGCGCTTCCTGGGCATGATGTGTAATACCAACGGAGTAAGAACCATCTTGATTTAAGATACACCATTCATGAGATGTTGCGTAATGAAGATTTTGCGGGACAGACATAAGGGGTTCCTAAAATTAAAATAAGAATGTGGTCATAATCAGCTAAATGCGCCTTTATTCCTGAGGCCGCATGTGAAGCTGCTCACAAACATGGGGTCGATAATGTGAGGTAGACTCAAGGTTAAGAAACGCTTGCCACGCCTCCGTGACTCATCAGAGATTGAACTCTATAGGATGGCAACCACATTGTGGTTAAATGCATGCCGCAATTCAGGTGGTTCATGTTGATAGTCCTTTTGCCATAGCGTTTCTGGGCAATACGCCTTTGGCTGTGAAACAAATTCATTTCATACGATTAAGTTTAACTGAAACAGAAAAACAAGAAAAATATTTCAAAGCAAATTGCTATATGATATTTCAATGTCATTAAAAGTCGCCATTCTTCCAGTAACTGCTTTTGAGCAAAATTGTACGATTTTAGTCTGTGATCAAACTCGAAAGGCGGCTGTTGTAGACCCAGGCGGTGATCTAGAAAAAATCTTCGCAGCCATTAAAGAATTAAAGGTTGATGTAGAACAAGTCTTAGTAACTCACGGGCATGTTGACCATTGCTCCGCCGCCAAAGAGTTAGCTACCGTCTTAAATGTACCAATAAATGGACCTCATTCTGAGGATGCCTTTTGGATAGAGCTATTACCAGAACAAGCTAAAAGATTTGAGTTTACCCATCAGGGACACAGTTTTATACCAACTAAATGGTTAAATGATGGGGACCAAATACTAATTGGTAATCAGGTTTTAGAGGTGGTACATTGCCCAGGCCATACACCAGGTCATGTTGTATTTATCGACTTAATGTCCCGTGTAGCCGTGGTCGGAGATGTTTTGTTTGCGGGGTCAATCGGGAGAACGGACTTTCCTCGGGGGAATCATCAAGATCTGATCCGATCTATTAAAGAAAAGCTATTACCTCTGGGCGATGATATTACTTTTGTTCCGGGTCATGGAGAAACGTCAACTTTTGGCTATGAAAAGCTTTACAACCCTTATTTAGTCGAATAATACTGGCGAAAAGAAGAGGTTAAGCTTTAATTGCACCAGTTCTATGTGTGCGGTTATACAAACAGCTAGCACAGATCCAGCGTTGTTTACGATTGCTCGTAGGAATCCAAGTTCCACCATCAAGACGCTTCTCCCTACTGCAGGATGAGCAGAACTTGAGAGATTGGCTAGTGGTCTCAGAATTTGTAGTTGTAGTTGTAGTCATAATTTACTGCCTAGGCAACAAAAGTATTATTTTAACCCATATTCAATACTGCGCCCAATTTACTCAGATGGAACAACTTTTATGGATTCTGCCGTCTTATTGCCATCAAAATCCAACCAGTATTTGTTTTGAAAATCATATAACTTACATAGTTTGGCTGTTTCAAAATACCAAGACCAAGAAAAAGGCTGTTTAATGATCCTTCCAGGGAGTAGCTCTTCAAGTTTATCCTGAGCATCGCAAAGTTGATAGAGCGGAACCCCCATATCAACGTGATGGGCAGTATGCTCCATGATGTGATGTAATAACGATCCAAAATGGTGTTTAAATGTTAGATGGACAGTTGTTGAGACAAATGGTTGAGCCCGAAGCCATTCAGATTTATTGTCATACCAAGATACACTTGGATGAGTATGGTGAACATAGACCACCCATCCAATCATGCCATTCCAAAACAGGTAAGGGATAACAAAACCACAGAAAATGATAGTAAAAATTGATTGATTTGTAATAATAGCGAAATAAGTTAATGAGCTTAACCAGATGAGACCAAAGGCGGCAGAAAGAAGACTATCTTGTTTAAAGATTTTTCTTGTCGAAGGCATGTGTTTACGGCTTGGGAAGAACATTTTATTCCACCAAATTTCAACCATGTAATAAATAACAGGGCCCCAACCACTTCGATAAATACGCTCGAGATTTTGACGCCAAATAGGCATAGCTTGAAACTCTTTTAAACTCGCGGGGGCCCAAACAAAATCGAACCCTTTTAAATTGGTTTGTCCGTGGTGAACGACGTTGTGACCAATCTCCCAGAGACTAAATGGTGTTAGGGAGGGAAAAAATGCAATCCTTCCTAAAACTTTATTGAGTTCCCGATGCGGGGTATAACTTTGATGGCATGCATCATGGCCCAAAATAAACAAACGCCCGATCCAAAAGCCTGCAACATTTCCTAAAATAATTTTGACGAACAAATTCTCAATAAAAATGACGCCAGCAATCAAGGCAAACCAGATGACAATATCAGATGCAAGTAGAAGAATGGCTTTAAATGTTTGCTTATCAGCAAAAGGTTCGATCCAGCCACGAATTACTTTACGGTTAGGAATAGGCAAGCCTTCAGGAATTGGTTTTAACCCAATTGATGATGCGGCATTTAAGTCATTTGTATTCATATACTCAAAAATTAGTCAATTAACAACCTATTTTATTATTGTTTTGATGACGGTGCATGACTTCAACATTAAAACCAGTCTATATTCAGGGGATTCGCTATTTAAATACAGATTCCGATGAAAAATAAAGGGATAAAGCGCTTGCTAGTGGTTCAAAAACAACGAGATTAAACAACACGAAAGAAAAAATTATCAATAAAAACAGTTTATTAGACGCACTACACGGAAGAGTAACAATTAGTGTGTTATTTTTTCGCATGTACTTATCGAAGTATATTACTTTCAATTTAGGAGGATTTGCATGAACAATTTTGTCAAATTTGGCACGGCGGTTGCGTTGGCCTCATTAATGATGGGAGCTCAAGCCGCTCCCATAGCCTATGAACAAAACAAAAAACCAGCAAATGATAACTGGAGTGGTGCAGCAAATGGCTCTGTTTGGAAAAATGGCTCGGATGAGCTCTGTTGGAGAGATAACTTTTGGACTCCTGCAACAGCAAATGCTCAATGTGATGGAGCTCTTGCGCCCGCCCCTGCTCCGAAAGTAGCAGCTCAACCTGCGCCTGTTCAACAAACAGTTGTACCAGTAAGACAGCCCGTTTCAGGTGTTTTCACTTTGGGCGCTGATGGGTCGTATGCTTTAGGTTCGGCCGTCATTTCTCCAAAGGGAAAACAGATTTTAGATACAGCATATTCAAAACTCTCAAGCTACGATTTGACCAGCTTAGCAATCTCTGGATTTACAGACTCACAAGGGAATGACACATTAAACATACCCTTGTCTAAAAACCGCGCGAAAAGTGTGAACGATTACTTGGCGGCTAAAGGAGTACCAGCTTCTAAGATGACTCATGCAGGTTATGGATCAACGAATTATGTCGTTAGTCCAGCTTCATGTAATGGGATGAAAATCAATGGCCGTCCAGTTTCACGCACAGTTTGTGAAGCTCCTAACCGCCGTGTCGAAGTGAAGTTTGAAGGCTTTGCAAAACCGGCTACAAACTAACTGATTTTAGGAAGCGAATAAAAGCACCGCAATGCGGTGCTTTTTATTTTATAAACTCGTTATTACTTGAGCCTAAGCGAGGATAGGGGACAACTTGTATCTGATTCCTAAGTTGAGGCGCAATAGGTAAAGGCAATGCGGTCATTTGCAGATGTCCGTCTTGTACCAGGTGATTAAAGACGGAGCGCTTTATAAAATGATCACTCGTCATAGCTTCATCTAGATTAAGTACAAGGTTACAACATACATCCTTACCAGCAAAAAGAGAGGACCAATAAGATGCCGATTGAGATGAAAATATTTCTGCAATTTTTTTAGTAACGACATCCGCTGGAGCATCTTTAAGTCTTAGATCAGTAGGTAGTTGTATGAGCTCACAAAAAAGTATCCAAAATTTATCTTCGAGCGGGGCAGCCGCGATAAAACGCTGGTCACTCGTTGGATAAATTTGGTATCGAGGAGTCCCACCAGTTACTAGATCATCAGAGAAGTTGGGAGATTTTTTTAGGAGGTCACGATTAGAAATGCCCCAATACATAAATGTAAAAAGATTTTCACTCATGGCAATATCTAAATGAATGGCCTCATTCGTTAAGTCTCTTTGACGTAAGGCTAATAAGATATTCATAAAGGCGGGATATGCACCGCCTGCAATATCAGCAATAAGAGCTGGGGGCAAATTAGGAGATTGTGATTTATCCCCAACAAGTGACAATAAGCCAGCCTGAGCAAGATAGTTCAAGTCGTGGGCTGCTACATGAGCCATAGGGCCAGTTTGGCCATAACCAGTAATCGAACAATAGATCAAACGCGGATTAATTTTCCTTAAAGAGTCAAAGCCGAGTTGCAATCGATCCATTACACCTGGTCGAAATTGTTCAATCACTACATCACAAGTTTTAACAAGTTCATAGATTAAATCAATAGACTCTTTTTGCTTCAAATCTAGAGCTAAGCTCTTTTTCCCGCGATTAAGAATCACAAAATTCCCACTATCCACTTCAGACTTAGGGGAGTAGGAGCGCATGTCATCACCACCAACAGGTTTTTCTACTTTTATAACTTCAGCGCCCGCCTCGGCAAGTAATAAAGAGCAAACTGGACCTGGTAATAAAGTACTAAAGTCTAAAACCTGAATGTCAGAAAGCGGAAGGGGCTGAGAAGTCATAAGCGCTTCTTTTCAAGGGCAATTAATGCTCGACGAGCTGGAGCAAACTCTGCTTTACCAAGAGCCTCAAATAATGATTGAGAAACTTGTGCATGATGAGCTAACCCAGATCTGGAAAGTAAGCTAAGAGGACCTTCTGGGTAACCTAACCCTAACTTTAAAGTTAAGTCCATATCACTTGCACTTGCTAAGCCTTCGTCTAGTCGGCGCAATACGGAGTTTAGATAAGGACGAATTAAACGATTAACAATTCTACCGGGAGTATCCGCACAAATAGCGACAGTAAATTGTTGTTCTTCCAATAAAGCTTTCGCAAGGTTTAATGCATGATTAGAACTGTTAGGCTGCTTGACCAGTTCTATGAGTGGAGTTGGGGGATCATCACCCATCCGAAATCGAGCAAATCCTAAGACATGAGAGCCTTCAAGACCCATTTCTTCACCAGTGTAATATCCAAGACACTCCAGATCAAGTTCTAGAAGCACTAGATCGAATTGTTGAAGATTCGAAAGCTGTTGAAATGCCGGGAGAATATTGTCCCCAATGATCATGAGAATCTTTGTGTCGGAGGAGGCGCTTACTGAAAATGGAGCCCCCTCTGGGAAAGACTTGCTATTCTTCGTATCTAAAATCTGAATGTTCATCATGATTAAGCCCCAAACATCTTAGAGTCTTTATAAGTAAAAAAACCTTTGCCGGATTTTTTACCAAGGTGGCCTGCAGCAATCATTCTTTTTACAAGGGGAGGACACGCGGAGTCAGGCTCATTTGTGAGACTGTGCATGGCCTGACATAAAAGCTTTTGAGTATCCATGCCAACTAGGTCTAATAGTTGCATTGGACCCATGGCATAACCCATTGCTGCTTTAATTGCCTTATCAATATCTTCGGGTGAGGCAATACCGGACTCAACCATGCGAATGGCATTATTGTTAAAAGGAATCAAGAAATAATTCAAAATAAACCCAGGGGTATCTTGGGTTTTTACTGGTGTTTGACCTAGAGAGATACAAAAGTCCCAGGCTTTTTGAAAGGCTTCTTCAGACGTATTAAGTCCAGGAGACATCTCTACGAGTTTCATGAGTTGAGCTGGGAGACAAAAATGCATACCAACAAATTGACGATCTCGACCGCTGCCACCGGCAATTTCTGTAATTGAAATCGTAGAAGTATTGGAAGCAAAAATGGCATGACTTGGACATATCTGATGCAACTTCTCGAATAATTGATGTTTTACCTGTAAATCTTCAAAGATTGCCTCAATAACAATATCGCAATCTTCTAGCGACTGCAAATCAGAGCTCGTATGTAAACGTTGTAAGGTTGGCTCTAATTGGCTCGCCAACATTTTGCCGCGGGTAATTGACTTATTAAAAAAATCGGAACTTTGCTTCATCAGAGAAGATAAATTTTTATCATTAGCGTCCACGATATAGGTATCATAACCCGCACGCGCGCTCACAATCGCGATGCCTGAACCCATCGTCCCACAACCAACGACCCCCACTTTTTTAATAGATGACATAAAAACCCTTATTATTTCCGATAAAAATGACGGCCGACTAATTGCCGATGTATCTGATTGGTGCCTTCCCATATTTGGGTAATTTTCGCATCACGCATAAGCCTTTCAGCGCGATAGTCCTGACAGTAACCATAACCACCCAATAAGCCAACAACTTCGTTGGCGATACGCATTGCGGCGTCAGTTGCACGGTATTTCAAAATAGATGCTTCGGTGCCAAAATCTTTTGCGCCATTATCAACAGCTTGTCCAAGTGACCAAAGAAGTGATTCACATAAATAAAGTTCACTGGCTAGATCGGCTAGTTGGAATTGAATGCCTTGAAATTCGATGATTTTTTTCCCAGATTGTTGACGATCATTAATATAATCAACGCCATCCTCAAAAGCAGCGCGGGCAATACCAAGAGCGTGCGCAGCAACACTGGGGCGTGATTTATTTAAAGACGATAAAAGAATTTTTAAGCCATCACCTGGATTACACAATAAGTTAGAGCGAGGAACGCGACAATCATCAAAAGAAATGGATGCGGTACTTGCTGCATGATGGCCCATTTTTTTCTCTAGACCTAATACACTGAAACCCGGGGTTCCTTTTTCAAAAATGATTGCAGATATAGCCTCCTTAGAACCTGGTATTTCAGACCACTTTCCAAAAAGAAGGTATAAATCCGCAACATCGCCATTAGAAATAAAAATTTTATTTCCATTAATAATGATGTCATCCCCATCCGGAGTAAAGCTTAGTCGCATACCTGTTGCATCTGAGCCAGCATGAGGTTCTGTAATGGCTAAAGACCCTATTGCTCCTGCAGCAATTCGTGGAAGAAACTTCAGCTTTTGATCTTCCGTACCAAAATCAATGATCGGTTTCATGCCATGGAAATTTGTTGCCCAAATAATTCCCGTCGAGGCGCAAGCTTTACTAATTTCCCTTACGCAATATAAATATGCTGTGTATGAGAGTGGTGCGCCACCGTACTCTTCTGGAACAAACATGGCATTTAGACCTAGTTCATTAATCGCCCGTATATTTTCCCAAGGGAACTCTCCAGTCTCATCAAATCGAGCCGCATTGGGGCCGATGATGTTTTTACAAATAGATTGTACGCTCTGAATGAGTTGTGACTCTTCGGCATTAAGGACAATCTGTTGATCAAGTTTTTCAAAAATGGTTTGCATAAGATATTCTAGTGAGCAATGGAGTGAGCGCCATCGATATAGATAGTTTCACCGGTTAAAAAAGATATTTGAGGATTGGCAAGTTGGGCAACAAGAGCTGCGACTTCTTGAGGGAGGCCCGGTTTTTTTCTGGGGATACGTTTTGCAAGAAATTCCCCAAGAGGGCCTTGCATGGCGCCTTGATTTAATTCTGTTTGAATATAGCCTGGAGCCACATCTAATACACGAATGCCTTTAGTGGCCCACTCCACGGCAAGGCATCTTGTAATAGCTCCAACGGCAGCCTTAGAAGCGCAATAAGCTAAATTTGATTTCACGCCCATTTTGTCAAAGAAGGAGCCAATATTAATAATCACACTTTTGGGTTGTTGTATTAAATACGGGTAAGCCTCTTTGCAACTCACAAAAATAGCTTTAGCATTTGTGTCCATGACCTCATCCCATAACTGCTCCTCCATGAGGTGAGACTTTACTTCCCGATGAATTCCTGCGTTATTAACCAGACCGTCTAATCTGCCGGTTAGTTCAAATATTTGCGCAAAAGCATTTTTAACTGAATCAGTTTGCGTCATATCGCAGGACAAATTAATGGTTTGTTGTTGGAATTTAGTATCTAATTCAAACTCCTCAATGCCTTGACCCTTGCGACTTAAGTTAATCACTTTCCAACCTTGAGTGAGAAGCTCAAGCACAATGGCAGCTCCGATTCCTCGACTTCCCCCAGTCACTGCAATCACATTTTGCTCGATAGACATATTATTGATCCTTAAAAGAGGGCGCACGCTTTTCTATAAAAGCTTGCATACCCTCATTTGCATCATTTAATGAATAGGCTAAGGTCGATAAATTACTTTCAATCTTTAACCCATCTTGCAGGCTCACATCGAATGCGCGAAGAATGGCCGACTTTGCAAAATGTAAAACGGGTAGGCTGAAGCCTTTGAATTGTTGACAGAAAGACACCGCTTCATCCAAGGCTTTACTCTTATCGATAACGCCATTCAAAATGCCATACTGCAATGCTTGTTCTGCATCAATTGTCTTACCCGTAAGGATTAATTCATTTGCTCGAGTAATTCCAATGACTCTTGCCAAACGCTGGGTTCCGCCATAGCCGGGAATGAGGCCTAATTTAATTTCAGGTAGCCCCATTTTGGCATTTGGGGTTGCTAACCGAAAGGTGCAAGCTAGAGCAAGCTCAAGGCCGCCACCAAATGCGTAGCCGTTGATTAAAGCTAGGCTAGGTATTGGTAAATTCTCAACTTGATTAAAGACCTCTTGACCAAACTCAGAGCCCGACTGTTGCTCCTGACGGGAGCGTCCCATAAGTTCCTTGATGTCAGCTCCTGCGCAAAAGGCCTTATCTCCAGTACCAGTAATAATCAGTGCCCGCGCAGTACTTTTTTTGACCGTCTTAATCAATGCATGTAATTCATCTAAAATCGAAAAAGATAGAGCATTTAATGCCTCCGGACGATTTAAAGTGATTACCGCCAAGTCATCATGGAATTGCAATTGAGGAAGCATATTAAGCCTAAGGTTTGGGTTCAGTAAAGCGAACGGGATCAAGTTTCAAGAGCTCTTTCTTAAACATCTCTAGTAGCTCACGTTTTAATATCTTCCCGCTAGCGGTTACAGGAAACTCATTAACGATACCAAAATATTCTGGCATATCATATTTCGAAAGCCCCGCCTGATGTAAATGCATTAAAAAATCTGGGGCGTTGATGGAGTGCCCTTCTTTTAATAAAAGTGTCATAGCAACTTTCTCACCAAGACGAAGGTCAGGTACACCAAAGGCTGCACATTTAATAATTGAAGGGTGTCGATGCGCTAAATCTTCAAGATATGAAGGATAAATATTATGTCCCCCACGAATAATCAAATCTTTTTTTCGACCAATAATTTGTAAACAGCCACGATGATCAAGCAGACCTAAATCACCAGATAAAAACCATCCATCATTATTAAACGAGTCTTCAGTTGCAGATTGGTTATCGTAATAGCCCAACATTAATAATCCTCCACGCGTTGCAATTTCTCCAACTTGGCCAGCGCTGAGGTAAATATTTGGATTGTTTTGGTCAACGATGACGGTCTCATAACCTCGAGCAGCTCTTCCGCAGGTTTCAATAATCGTTTTAGCATCATCGGTAGGAGCAGTAAATTGATGTGAACCGTTTTCTGTCATGCCATAAATATTTTGGGGAGTGATGCCCATTGCTAAAAAAGATTTGGCAACCTCTATCGGAATAATGGAGCCCGCCATGTAGAAAATATTGACATCCCCAAGATGACTCAATCCAAGCCGTTGCAGATGACTTAATATATCAATAGCATGAGTCGGCACACCTAAAATGTAATTTGCTTTAGTTTCAATAATCCAATCAATGATGGACAGTCCGACCGGCGGATAGTTTAATGCTAGCTCATAGCCCCCCACGGCCCACTGTTCTAATGCAACCGTACCAATATGGTGACTCATGGGGCTGATACTCAACATAATCGTACTTTTGGGGTATTGCCAAACATCTAACATTGCACGACCATTCGCTAATAACGTGTTATTGGAATGCATCACGCCCTTAGGGGTGCCGGTTGTGCCAGAAGTAAATGCTAGATAAACAATGGAATCAGGGTCATCATTAATCTTTGCGAGTTGCTCCTTATCATCGACAGGAGTTATATTTTGTGACAGCAGTGGAAATTGACCATCCCAAGTATTGTCAACTGAAAAAATTTGCTTTAAATCATTTAATGAATTTGCTATTGAAGTTAGTGCTTGAGGATCTTTATTTCCACCATAGCCAGGCATCATGATTAAAACGACAGCACGACTTCTTTTCAAAAACTCACTAATCTCTTGAAGCGTGTAATTTTGGTGAAGTGATGTACAGGCGACATAGCCATTTCTTGAGCAAGCTAAAAAGCTAGCAATGCCCTCGACTCTAGATGGTAGCCAAATAGCAACGCGATCACCCGCCTTGAGGCCACTATTTGCCAACTGCCCACTGATGTGATTAACCCAGTTGAGTAATTCAGACCAGGTTACTTGCCGACTTCCATCACGTAGTGCAAACCCCTGAGGGTTATTTGCGGCATGTTGTTGAAGTAAAGAATAAAAAGTCTCGTTTTGCCAAACGCCAGACTCGTAATAAGCTTTTGCTCGTGAATAAGATAAAAGCGTTAACATCATTTTTAATGGCCAAATGTATCTGGGTTCGGATCACGCCGATTAGCGAATGCATTACGTAATTCCTCCGACTCGTCAGAGTCAAGATAAGGTCTTAATAACAGGTCGTGGGTAATTCTAGAAAGTCCACCCACTCCGCCATGACGAGCCGTAAACGCACCCTTTATTGAAGCTAAAGCAAACGAACCACGGCTTGCTATAGTGAGAGCCA
>CANJBQ010000030.1 GCA_947472645.1 Burkholderiaceae bacterium | reverse complement strand
ATCACAATTTGTTCCGGTTTAATACGTTGACCTTTAGGCATTTTTTACTCCTTTTAGAGATAGATTATCAAAAATTCCTCTCTTTGGGAGTGGTACTAAAAATTAGGTCAGATCACCTAAAGATGACCGCTATCATATGTTTAGTCCATCTATACTAAAAGTCATTCATCGCCTAATTGGATAAGTCATACAAATATTCTAATGAGATTACTATTTTTATCGATTCTACTAATAACTTCATTAGCTTTGGCGGAGAGTGGTCTTACTGACAACCAAATCAAGGAACAAATTGTTCAAGAATCGATTACATCATATCGTGGTAATTGCCCATGCCCATACAACTTGGACCGATTAGGAAGTCAGTGTGGCCGCAGAAGTGCCTATTCTAGGCCAGGTGGTGTATCGCTTATCTACTACCCAGAAAATGTTACTCCACTTATGATTGATAATTATAAGAAAATGCATTAAATAATTTCACCAATTTATTTTTTAAGCTTTGAACTTTGCTTAGTTTTTACCACGACTAAAGAGGGAATTCATTTCTTATCATTGCCTAACAACGTTACTCAAACCATAGGTACTGATTTTTAGAGGTTTGGTAAACCCCATCACTTAAGGACTACCATGCTCTAACCAATACATAAGGAGCCCACTATCTCTGGTGAGGGTTTAAAAAAATAATCATATAATTTGCGGCCAATTTTCCATCAAAAAGAATGAAGGTGTATACATTTTATTGATGACAGACGTTGCGGTATATCGCGGATTCATTAGTGCAATAATTTTCATTAAGTGATTAACTTAGTTACCATTTGGATAAAACCTTGCGTTTACTACCCTCCCTTGAATTACTTGTCCATTTGCAAAAGTCATCACCCCACTAATGCCAATATCATTCTTCCAAATCCCAATAAATTTATCACCATTAACCCAATTCATTGAGCCTTTACCGGTAAACGTATCATTCACAAATTGACCTTCATAAATAGTGCCCGATCTTGCCGCGGTATAAACACCTTGGCCATTTGCCATTCCAGAAATAACCTCACCCAAGAACACTCCATGTGGATACATCAGTGTTTGTGACATATTTTCTGAAATTTTCGTTGGCATACTATTTACTGGAAGGTTTAATGAGGGGCTTTGAGTACCATTATTCACTTTTTGACTTTTAGATGTTACAAAATATGAAGCAATAATAGTGGCAATAATGACAATTCCTGCAATAAGGGAAAAAACTTTTTTATTGGATTGAGTATATAACGAGTTCTGCTGCCTTTCCGATGCAATAGCGCTTTCACTAATGACTTGAGTAGCTTCAACTTTTGCAGGAATATTCAATGGAGGCTCTATAGAGGAATCCTTTAACCCCAAAGATTGAGCTCGATTTTCTTCTGTTACTTTATAACCACATTTTATACATATCCTTGCTGTTGGTCGAAGATCTTCATTACAAGCAGGACATTTAAACATTTATATTATTCTAAGATTAATTAGACAATTTAGATTGACAAAACCTACACAAAATTGCCACAGCCTTGATCGATTCACCACAAAAAGGACATGCTTTCTCCTCAGAATTAGGAGCATTTGTTGCAGGGGAAGCAGATTGAGTAGCGCTTGAGTTTGTTACATTAGCTGAGCCTGCTCCGCCTCTTCTTTGATACTCGCTAGCAATTTGAGGTTCAGCATCGGCAGGATAGTAACTTCCCGGAGCATCATCTTCCCCTCGAATCATTAACAGCGATAAAACCACTTTACTAGCAATCGCAATAGTAGTAACTTGCCTGGCGGAATATGGCCCCTTTTCTCCAGACGGGGTACTTATAAAAAAGTTTCTAGGTCCAGTCAATATTGGCGGCCTTGAACCACCATAATGAGGAGGAGGTTGATTAAATCCAGATCGTGGACGAATGCTAGTTACCCCCCCCCCCACAAACCCTCCTCCTAGAATCGTTGTGCTCTTGCCTGTTGCTAGGCCCTCCCCTAACCCCTTATTGACTGCAAGCTGCCCCTGAGTTTGATTAACAAGTGCATAAAGTTCTGGGTTAGCAGCAGCAACCTCTACACCCATTTTTTGTATGACAAACTTAGATGCCTCATTACTAAATTCATCTAGACGACCATTACTTTGTTGATCCAAGTAAATTTTCATGCCAATAATTTTGGTTAACAAAATTCCTGAATTTAAAAACTCATTGGACATAAAATCTTTTAATTCCTCACTAAGTTTATCTGAATCGACATTAGAAATAATGTCTGAAATAGAAACCTTGCCCACTCTTTGTCCGACTAATTTTTGAAGGCCAACTACCATCCTGCCATCAAAAATAGTCTTAACTACATCTTGAGAAATTGAAGATTGCCCACTAACTTCCGTTATCAGCTTCTTAGCATCCTGAACCTTTAATGTATAGCTAAAATCACCAAAAGTCATAAGTTGAAGTTCAGATCTTAAATCCCTCATATTACCCAAGGACTCACCCTCAATAGTGCTAATTGACTCAGATAGTAAAACAAAAAATATCTCGGTTAAAAAATGATTTCCATCAGTAAAAACATTTATTAATCCATGCCCCAGAAAAGGGATATTAGCGGTATCAATTAATATAGTAGTCCCAGGCTCAATTGTTCCTATATATTTACCTTCTCGGAAAAAAAGAGCGCATTCATCACTTCGTACTGTAAGCTTGGCACCTCTTGCTATAGATTTATCAGGATGCAAATAAATTAAGTCCCGAGACGCTTGTTCTGGTCTTGCAATATATAAACTTTTTGTTTCATTAGTGAAAAAATTTAGCACGATTCAGTTACTCCGTGGTGGTTCATATTCTCGTCTATCATCTCGATTAGGCAATGAAGTTATGTGTCTAGTGCTTAATAAAGGGATAAGCACAGATCCTAAAATACCCAGCAACAAGAGACCCCATACTAAGGAGGGAACAGCATTAAGTTTTTCTATATGCTGATCATATCGAAATAAGACTATAAATCCACCTAAAAGGGTCCATCCAAAACTAGCTAAATTGATACCAAGATTTGCCATGCCATAAGTAAAGACATCTCCGCCCAATAATCCAAAAATTTCTCGATTAAAAATTATGATCAATAGATGGCATATCGTAGATCCCCAAATAAAGAAATTACCAGCAAGAGTTATATCTGGAGAACCGTAAAGTAACCAGGATATAAGTCCCAACAAAATAGCAAAAACGATTTTAATAATTATCATTAACTGCACACCTGTTCTAATATCCACTTTTCATCATCATTAAGATTTGATAAGGCTTGTTCCTTAATTTTATTTTTTACAATCGGCTTTAAATGATCGTATTCAAATCCACAATTTAACATATCTGTTAAAGAATCGATGGATTTTTGAATAACCTGAAAATCTCCAACCCTACCGCCGATTGAAAGTACCCATTTAGTCGTTAACTCTTCAGAATATTCATCGGTAATAAAATTATAGGTAGCTGATACTTGAACCCAGTCCGTAAATTCATCTAATTTCGAATACTCAGGGTAATTAACATTCTGGTGTCTTAAATTGACTAATCTAGAATGCTCTCGCATTGCTGGATAATAACGAACATCAGAGTCAATAATTTCAGAATTTAAAGATTCATAAGGGCCGAAGACTGGCTTAGAAGTACTCTCCCCTAATCCATGAATCATGATGCAATTACCTTCAAAATAAACATCACGCGCTGTATAGCCCCCAATAGAACTCATTGAAACAGTTAATTTTTCTTGAACCATGATTGTTCCCAAAACAATACAGTTCTGTAACTTACAATTAACCGCTCTAATACTTCCAAAAACAATAGCATTATTCAAAAACAAGCTTTGATTAACTGCAATATCTCCACGGATAATAATAGAGGCCTTTTCGATTGAATCAAGTAAGCTGGTTTTATTATTCTCAAATGCTGAAATACCATTTAAAACACCATTTACAGTAATTCCACCAGCCAAATAAATTCTTTTATTCGATGGATTTAACCTAGCATCACCTCTTGATACTACTGGTCCATCTATCCGGACACCGCCACGCATTTCAATGGTTCGGCCAAATACGGAACCTTCGACTCTTAAGAGATCAGGGACTTTAGATCCATCGATCAGGACTGGAAATACAATATCTTTTTCATTTTTGGGAAACAAGCTACCCGCAATTGAACCATCAACTAAAATATTACTTCCCTCTTCTCTAACGGCCATCATTTATCTCGCTATTTTTAAGTTATCAGAGGCAATAAAATCTTCGAATAAAATTGCACCTTCTTTGGACAAAAAATTTTTCTTCACTAAATTATGCGCAGCTTGAACCATTTTTGAAATTTCCTCTGGCGTTACACTTCTTTTGACCTTAACTGCATTCATCAATGATTGTCTTGCGCCCGATTCTATAAAAGCTAAATCATTATTAATTGACAAATTAATTGATTGCATATTTCCAATTGGGTGGGCATTTTGTCCAACTAAAATATCGGTTGATATCGGTGAGCTTGTCGCCAAAACTACTGAAAGTAAATTTTCATCAGCCCGATTCTCATTCACTCTTAAATTAAACTGTGCCTCCAAAGTCTCTTCAAGAGAATTTAATGAATTTAAAACTTGATCAAATCTACTATCTTTAAGAATTTTTAAAGTTTCATCAAGATTCTGCGATCGGATCTTTAACCGCATCAGATCAACCTCAATTGGCAAACTATGGATCTCCTCTAATGGAGTTTCAGCAGCCTTGATGGCAGGTGCAATATCCTGGTCTCGAATTTCGAAAATATGACTACCAATTGTTCTAATTTTATTTGCGTACTCATCAAATATTTTTTTAAAATTGACATTGTAAAGTTGCCTATTGAGGAAGAATCCTTCTATGGATTTATTAAACCGCTCACTAATATCTCTTGCAAAAGCCATTAACTTGCCATGTGTTGAGGCTGAATCAGCAATTTTTTTACCGACCTCTACTTGCAGCGATGCCTCCGTTTGTAAATCTAATTTGGTACGCGTCTTCGTAAAATCTTCTTCAATCTGCACCTTCGTTCTTTCTAGCATGAGCGTGTTAGCCGCAACACCTCCAACAACTGCAACCGTTTGAGTCTCCAAATGATGACCTAAGCGTTCTGTTTGATTTCGAAGCTCATTTACTATCATGTCCCCTACTTCTCTCATCTCTCTCTCCAAACGATTAATTTCATTACGTAACTCACTTTTTACATTATTGATTTCTCTTGTCAACTCATTTCGTACTGAATTAACAGCAGAATCTACATAACTAGCACTAACTCCTGATGAAGTTTCAGCCATTTCGACCCCCTATAAAGCTGAAGCAAGGCGCTTAACAAATGCGCCTTTATATTCAATCAAGACATCCGGTGACCTTACAAGATCAATTGGATCTCCAACCGTTCCGCGTCTTTCTGCTTGGACTCTAGGCTCTATACCCAGCAAGGTTTCGTGCTCCTCTGCGTCTTTAACAACAGAACTTTCTCCACTTAAAGTAATCTGTTTTAGTCGATCATCAGATAAAAATTCCTTTTGCCTTTCAGATAACAAACCAAGAGCTGCCATACCGTCTCTAAAGGCAATAATTTCATCATACTTAGACCTTAATTCTGATTCAAGTAAATTCACATTTTCTCTTACGGTCCTCATATCACCCTTGAATTGATTTCCAATTTCAATCAACTTCTCAGATTCTTTTTCACTCATTCGAATTAAAGACTCATTAGTTCTAAATAATTCCGATTTTCTAAAGTCAGCTTTTTCAGTCCATAAATGTTCCCAAAGAGGGATCATTAAATCTGAAGTTACTTTAAGGACTTGGCCATATCGCATCATTTCTGAGGAATTGTATACAAAGGGCACGGTCTCCGAACTCCACTCATCCACTTCGGGATCGTAAAACATCTCGGCTTCTTTCGATAGTCCTAATATTGGGTTTGCTGAACCTGTCATCAGAACACCCAAGGTTCTTCTAAATCTGACTAATGCTTCCTCGTACTGATCACTAATAAATGCAGGTCTCTCGCCTAAGTCCACTGGATCACCATTCTCATCAAATGACATTTCACCTTCAAATTCATATACTCCCAAGTAATTAACATATAGCTCATCACCAAGTTCTAGTCGCTCCCTAATTCTTGTTGCAATTACTGGATCAGTTTTTAATGCTTCCATTAATTGATCAAATGGAATTTTGTGAGCATTGCTTGGGTGTACATTTAAAACATCTTCAATGTACTGAGGGGCCTGAATAGTTCGAGGGCAATAAAAACGCTTTGAGCACCAAGAAGATTTATTTAATACATCAAATAATTTTGTATGCACATTATTAATTGAAGTTGATCTAGCAAAATCATAGGATTCGCATATTCTTTCAAGACTATCAAAAGTTTCTTTAATTTCTGAAAGTAAAATAGTTCCGAAGTCTTTTATATGATTAACTTGTTTAACAAATTCTTCTATCACATTTTTATTGACTAGATTTGATGAGATTAATACATAATCGTCGTCTCTATAATTATTTTGAATTAGCTCATCGTTAACATATATATTAGCCAAGTAATTATTTTTTTCTATCAGTGGTAAATTAATTTCTACATCTTGTATTTTTGTTAGATTCTCAGTGAATTTATCTACCAACTTTTGCAACACAACCTCTTCTCCATATAGGGAATTTAAAGGATCTTCACCTTCTTGATTTTGATTCGGCGAAAGTAAAACAGGCACTGTTTTAATTTCATTAATTTTTGAAATAATTACGTCAAGATCTGATTGTACGGCTGATAAGTCTATAGTCGACAATGTGGTAAGTGGTGAAAAACCCGATTCATCCAGCAAAGTACTTTTACCCAATATACTCTTTGCGCTCAATGGAAATGCTCCACGAATCTGAGTTACCTCTGGAAAAGTGTTGGCCCTTGAAAGTAAATCTTGCTGTAATTGATTAATTCTTAAATTGTTTTGGTTTAATTCATTTTGTAATTTTACGAAATTAGATTTCAGGTTTTCTAAATTCTCCTTAATTTCTTTTTTTGTTTTTGAAATAGTAAAAAATCCATATCCTGCCATCGCAATTCCTAAAAGAACTAAAGCCATGTAGACGATAGCCCCAATAATTACCAAAAGAATACCTGCACCTACTAAAATTGGCCCCATCTTTTTAAAATCAGTAAAGGCTGACGCCAACTCTTTCTCTAAACCATGAATCTGGTTACTTAGTTGAGCAACCTCTTCATCAAGTATAGGTATTTTTTCCTTTAACTCTTCCATCTCTAAACGAAAATCTTCACCAGCTCTCCAATCTTCTATGACTGGTAGCAAGTGCGAAACAATTGCTAAGACAGCTTCCTCATGAGGATCTGTAATGTTATTTATTGGTCTAACTAACAATTTTTCAGCCATATTATTTCCTTTAATTACTAAATATTTCTTTCTTATATTAATACATTTAAATTTAAGTAATTTTTAATTTTATAAGGGTAAACCCCATATAAATTATTGAATCCAAATTGATAGAAATCGGTATTCCAACGAAAGTTTTGAACTGATGTTAGTTTTGTGCCAAGATTAAAGAAGTTCTTTATATCTTATCATTGGGTCATGATGGGTTCAATGTAGAAAATTTGGGGTGCTTGGATTTGTGGTGCTTTGTGGCCAAGCAACTCAAGCCAAAGTTCTAATAAAAATAAAAAATTCGTGCAACCCCTCAGTAGCAGAGATGACCATTCGCCATGACCTCCCCACCCCCCTCGTTTGATAAAGTCGATTTATTTTAGGCAACCTTGGGATATAGAAATGCTAGCGAGATCGCTAACCTCGAATGGTTATCAAAAACTAATCTCTGATAAAGGCATTGTGGGTCTAGTTGTGGGTCAGATGTTGGAGCAATAAAAAAGCCCTTCATTAACAAGGGCTTGTATTTTTATTTGGCGGAAGGGGCGGGATTCGAACCCGCGGTAGGCGATTAACCTACGCACGCTTTCCAGGCGTGTGACTTAAACCGCTCATCCACCCTTCCTTAGGAATAGTAGATTATACGGTGTTATTGCTTTTGGCCAAAGATTGACTCACTTAGCTTTGATGACCATGGCGAAATATGCCATAAAAAAGCCATCCAATAGATCCAAAGATTAGCCCACCTAAAATGGCGACAAATATACCGTGGAAAAAATCACCAATACCTTGCATCGAATTTTGTAAACTGAGCAACCACAAAACAGCCGAGGCAATCGCCACAAAATATCTGCAACGAATTGGCTCCGTACTGACACGATCCTGCTGGCAACTCACACAACTATTAAAGCCAATGGCAAGCCTGCTATCGCAACGAGGACATTTCATATGACCTCCATTAATTAGATAATCTTGATATTAGCTCATAGAAAACATGGGGGCAATAGAGGTTTTCACCAATTTGTCACAATTGCACCATAAAAATAAAGGGCGCAAAGGCGCCCTACAAAAAAGGTGTGTTTGTCCTACAAAGCTTCTTTTAATTGATCTAAGATTCCAGGATTCTCTAAAGTCGAGGTATCTTGAGTAATATCTTCACCCTTAGCCAACACTCTTAATAAACGACGCATGATTTTTCCAGATCGGGTTTTTGGTAAGTTATCCCCAAACCGAATTTCCTTTGGTTTGGCAATCGGCCCGATACCTTTATTGACCCAATCTCTTAAATCTTTAGCTTTGGCGACTGCAGCGTCGCCGGTTGGCCGAGCTCCCTTAAGAACAACATACGCAACAATAGCTTCACCGGTAATTGAATCAGGGCGTCCAACAACCGCAGCCTCGGCAACATCTTTATGTGCTACCAAACAAGACTCAATTTCCATCGTTCCCATGCGATGTCCTGACACATTCAACACATCATCAATGCGGCCAGTAATCGTAAAGTAAGCAGTCTTTGCATTGCGAATAGCTCCATCTCCAGCAAGATATAACTTACCACCTAAATCATGCGGAAAATAACTCTTCACAAATCGCTCTGGATCATTCCAAATGGTTCTGATCATTGAAGGCCATGGTCGTTTGACAACCAAAATACCACCATGTCCATTCGGCATTTCATGTCCTGTCTCATCAACAATCGCCGCCATGATGCCAGGTAAAGGTAATGTACAAGAACCTGGCACTAAAGGTGTTGCCCCTGGCAACGGAGTAATCATATGACCACCAGTTTCAGTTTGCCAAAATGTATCCACGATAGGACATTTTTCTCCACCAACTTCTTTGTGATACCACATCCATGCTTCGGGATTAATCGGCTCACCGACAGATCCTAATAAACGTAAACTTTTTAAATTGTAGTTACGAGGATGCGTTTCTGGATTAGTATCCGAAGCTTTAATCAATGACCGAATAGCTGTTGGAGCAGTGTAAAAAATACTTACTCTGTGCTTTTCAATCATCCGCCAAAAACGACCAGCATTTGGAAATGTTGGAACCCCTTCAAAAACAATCTGAGTGGCTCCAACGGATAAAGGTCCGTAAGCAATATAACTATGTCCAGTTATCCAACCAATATCTGCGGTACACCAAAAAATATCGCGAGCGCGAATATCAAAAGTCCATTGCATGGTTAAATGCGCCCAGAGTAAATAACCGCCTGTAGCGTGTTGCACGCCTTTTGGCTTACCAGTAGACCCTGAGGTGTACAGCACAAATAATGGATGCTCAGCACCAACCCACTCCGGCTCACAACTTGTTGGCTGACCAGCCACTAAATCATGCAACCAATGATCACGCCCTGTCGTAAATGGTATCTCACTACCTGTTCTTTGATAAATAATCACGTGCTGAACAATATCTCCAGCGCCTAACGTAAGCGCTTCATCTACGACTGTCTTGAGTGGTAATTTTTTACCACCACGCATTTGCTCATCCGCAGTAATAACAACTTTCGCACCAACGTCAACGATTCGCTCTTGCAAAGATTTCGCAGAAAAACCACCAAACACAACTGAGTGCGTTGCTCCAATCCTGGCACATGCTTGCATCGCCACAATGCCCTCAATCGACATCGACATATACAAAACAACCCGATCGCCTTTATTAACACCAATACTTTTCAAACCATTAGCAAATTGACAAACCCGTTCATACAAGTCGGAGTATGAGATGTTCGAAACTTCACCCGCATCTGATTCAAAAATGATTGCCGTTTTTTTACCAAGTCCTGCCTGAATATTTCGATCTAAACAGTTATAAGATGCGTTAGTTGTACCATCAGCAAACCACTCATAAAAAGGAGCTTTTGACTCATCAAGAACCTTTTTGAAAGGTTTTTTCCAATAGAGGTTTTCTTTAGCAAGACGCGCCCAGGTTCCTTCAAAATCTTTCTCAAAGGCTCCACACATTGCCTGATATTGAGACATACTGCTAATGGCCGCGGTCTTAGCAAAAGATTTAGGGGCCTGAAATATACGATTTTCTATAAGTAATTGTTCAATCTCCGACATACTGCTCTCCTTTGTTTACGCTATTTTTTTTAAGTGATTTTTTAAATCCTGTATTTACTAACTATTTTATCTAGATTTCTGTTTTTATCCAAAAAAAGAACATTTACTGAATTTTCAATTCATTGTCAGGATTACCCTTTAAAATACTCTTTAGACTATCTTTTAACTTGATTAATTACAACTATGACAACTATTCGCCAAGAAGACCTGATTCAAAGTGTTGCTGATGGATTTCAATACATCTCTTATTACCACCCCCTTGACTATATTCAAGCTCTCGGCAAAGCCTACGAGCGTGAGCAAAGCCCTGCCGCCAAAGACGCCATTGCACAAATTCTTACCAATAGCAGAATGTGCGCTGAAGGTAAGCGCCCAATTTGCCAAGATACAGGTATTGCTGTCGTTTTCATTAAAGTTGGTATGAATGTTCAGTGGGAAGCCACCATGAGTGTTACGGATATGATCAATGAAGGTGTGCGTCGCGCTTATGGCAACCAAGGGAACCCCCTGCGTGCTTCGATCTTACGTGATCCAGGTGGTAAACGGACCAATACCAAAGACAATACTCCAGCCGTAATTCATTACGAAATTGTGCCTGGTGATAGCGTCGATGTCATTTGCGCCGCTAAAGGCGGCGGCTCTGAAAACAAAAGTAAATTAGTCATGCTCAACCCGTCAGACTCCATCGTGGAATGGGTATTAAAAACTGTACCAACCATGGGTGCAGGTTGGTGCCCTCCAGGAATCCTTGGTATCGGGATTGGTGGTACACCAGAAAAAGCCATGCTGATGGCCAAAGAATCATTAATGGATCCAGTGGATATTTATGATGTGATGGCAAAGGGGCCACAAAATAAATTAGAAGAAATGCGCCTAGAGCTCTTTGATAAAGTGAACTCTTTGGGTATCGGAGCACAAGGTCTTGGTGGCTTAACAACCGTCGTTGATGTCAAAATCATGGACTACCCTACCCACGCCGCTTCGTTGCCAGTCGCTATGATTCCGAACTGTGCGGCAACGCGCCATATCCACTTCCACCTCGATGGCAGTGGCCCGGCTATCTTACCGGTCCCTAATCTCGATGATTGGCCTGATGTTGCATGGAAGCCAGATACAGAAAAATCAAAGCGCGTTCAACTCGATAGCCTAACCCCAGAAGAAGTTGCAACCTGGAAAGTTGGTCAAACTTTACTCCTGAATGGAAAGATCTATACCGGTCGAGACGCTGCCCACAAACGGATTCAAGAAATGCTCGCTAAAGGTGAAAAATTACCCGTCGATTTCACGAACAAAGTGATTTACTACGTGGGTCCTGTCGACCCGATTGCCGGTGAAGCTGTTGGTCCAGCTGGCCCAACAACCTCAACTAGGATGGATAAATTCACCGAAATGATGCTCTCGCAAACAGGTCTCATCGGTATGATTGGTAAAGCGGAACGTGGTCCAGTAGCGATTGAGGCCATCAAAAAACATCGCTCTGCCTATCTGATGGCTGTCGGTGGAGCAGCCTACTTAGTCGCCAAAGCGATTGAAAAAGCTCAGGTAGTTGGCTTTGCAGACCTGGGTATGGAAGCTATTTACGAATTTGAGGTGAAGGATATGCCAGTAACTGTGGCGGTTGACGCTAATGGGATATCAGCGCACCAAACAGGACCTCGTGAATGGCAAATGAAAATCGGAAAAATTCCGGTCTCCGTTGCCTAAATCAACTTCAGCATAAAGGAATCAGTCCCTTTGTCTAAAATTGGTGTGTTCGATTCGGGGATTGGTGGCTTATCAATCCTCAATGAAGCCCTTCACCAGGCTCCAGGACATCACTATGTGTATTTGGCCGATTCTGTTAATACACCTTATGGTGAAAAATCCAGCGACTGGGTTTCATCTCGTAGTCTGGCTCTTTGCTCTTGGCTCATCGAGCAGGGCTGTGATGCCATCGTCATTGCCTGCAACACAGCAACCGCTCAAGCTATCTCCCAAATTCGAGAAGCCTTTCCAAAGAACGCCATCATTGGTGTCGAGCCAGGTATCAAACCTGCGGCACAGCAGAGTTCCAAAAAAATTGTTGGTGTACTAGCAACACAAAATACGCTTACTAGTGATAAATTTAAACAGCTTCTCGCCAGCCTTTTATCAGATTGCGAATTTATCCAACAAGCAGGCGTTGGTCTTGTCCCATTGATTGAACAAGGACAATTATCAGGCCCCTTTATTGATGCGCTATTACATCAATATATCGACCCTATGATTGAACAAGGCGCAGACACTCTTGTTTTAGGCTGCACGCACTATCCATTTTTACAAAGCCAAATTCAAAGTATGTATGGCGCACAATTACAAATCATTGATACTAGCAACGCTGTTGTCAAACAAATGTGTCGCTTGGTGAGCGCCGAGGAAACCCGCATTGGAAGTGTCAATTTCTACTCTACCAGCGATGGACAATCTCTTTTGCAACTTGCCAAAAAACTACTCGGTTTTCAGGGGTTGTTACAAGCGCAAGCATATTCGGTTCATCTCTAAATGTTTTCTAACTGGAAAGAACGATCTGTATTCTTCGCCATTATTTTGGCTCATATCCTTCTTTTTTTATTAGCGTTCTTAAATGTTGATGAAAATAAGACTCCCCCGCCTACCGTCATACAAGCAGAACTAATTACTCCCCCTGCCCCTATCAATCCTCCCGAAAAATCACCCCCCACTCCGCCTGCTCCAAAGCAAGCTCCGAAGCTACTCAGTGTTGCTCCTGCTGAAAAAAAAGCAAGTACTAAACAAGAGGAAAAAACTCAAGAAGTACCAAAAGAAAAGTCGCTTGTACAATCCCCTACCAAATCCGAACAAACTGTTAATCAAGAAAGTGCCAAAACGCCAGAACCTATATCTAGCTCTAACTCATCAAAGTCGATGACACCTACTGGAACTGATGCTGGAAATGTTGAACTGAATCAATTAGTCATGGTTTACCGACCTAATACAGAAGTATTCTATCCGCGACTTTCTAAAGATATTGGTGAGCAAGGTATTGTGAATGTCAAAATGATGATCGATGAGTCTGGATCCGTCAAATCGGTACAAATAACAACATCTAGTGGGTTTGAACGACTAGATCGCGCCGCTAGTGATCTCGCAAGCAGAATCCGCTTTGCGCCCTACAAAATTAACGGTGTTCCAAGTCGTGTTAGCGCCGGTATTTCCATAAAATTCCAACTAAGTCATTAATTTGAGAAAATAAGTATATGAATCCTACAAATCCCCCTACCGATACCACCGCCGCCTCAGAGTTTGGTTTGGCTCACCTATGGCTGCAAGGCGATACCGTTACTCATCTAGTTGCCATTTTGCTACTCCTCATGTCAATTGGATCTTGGTACATCATCGTGATCCGCTTTATGGCCCTTTACCAAATCAAACCGCTGATTAAAGAAATCACTAAATTCTGGAAAACGACTTCATGGCAAGATGGCCTCAATACTTTCTCGACGAAAGACAATAATCCGTTTCATCAAATGGCAGCTAGAGCACATGCGATATTGCAAGAGCGTCAACTCGGAGGGAATAACCCTCAACAGCTACCCTTATCGAACCACATCCAGGAAGAGGATTGGTTATCCAGCAATCTCAAAGCAGAACTCGATGACATCATTGGTAATTTGCAAAAAGGTTTGGCTTTTTTAGCATCAACTGGAGCAACTGCCCCTTTCATCGGCTTATTCGGAACAGTCTGGGGCATTTATCATGCATTAATGACTATCGGATCCTCCGGATCTGCTTCGATTGATCAAGTTGCTGGCCCAATTGGTGAAGCACTCGTTATGACCGGGATGGGCCTCGTGGTCGCGATACCCGCAGTGTTAGGATATAACGCACTCACGAAAATGAATAAAGATTTACTCCTGTCGTTGCGTCGCTTTACCGATGACTTATATACTTACCTCACTCAAAACGAAAAACCTTAACCATGTCTTTTTCTTCTCCCCAAGGTGATGACGATTCTGGATTAATGGCAGAAATCAATATGACTCCCTTCGTGGATGTCATGCTCGTGTTATTAATTATTTTTATCGTGACGTTGCCAGTGATTCAGCACTCAGTCAAAATTGAACTACCTAAAGCAGCGAGTTCTGCCAGTACAAGTAAGCCCGAAACCATTCAAGTATCGATCGATGCTAAGGGCCAAATATTTTGGAACACCACCAAAGTAACGCTAGATGAATATGCCAGTAAAGCCAAAGAGGCAGCTGCCCAAGAACCTTCTCCCGAAGTCAATCTTCGCGCTGATAAACGTGTGGTGTACGACTTTGTGGCGCAAGTGCTGAGCACTAGTAAACGTAATGGCTTAACAAAAATCGGCTTTGTTACAGAAACACCTTAGGCATTAACCGCCATTATTGCAATTTCATATGAGCGGCTTTAACCACCGTTTTCCATTGGTTGAGCTCTGACCCTAAGAGTTGGCGCATTTGCTCAGGCGTGGTTTGATAAATCTGCGCGCCTTCTTTTATCATACGTCCTTTAATCGGGTCTTTACTGGCGGCTTTTGAGATCTCTTGATGAAGAACTTGAATAACTGCAGCAGGAGTTCCTACCGGTGCAACAACACCCCACCAAGTGGAGATATCAAATCCAGGAATTCCCGATTCGCTCACCGTAGGGATATTGGGAAATAAAGGGGAACGTTTGTCACTTGTCATGGCCAGCAAAGTCACTCTGCCAGATTCCACATATTGCAGCATCGTTGGCATCGTCGCAAAAAAGATTTGTACTCTGCCTGCAAGAAGATCTAAAGTCGCAGGACCACTTCCCTTATAGGGAATATGTGTCATGGGTATATTCGATTTTTGTTTAAATAACTCACCGGATAAATGATTAATACTGCCTAATCCTGCAGAACAGTAGTTAATGCCATCGGGTAATTTTTTGGCGAGTGTAATTAGATCGGCCACACTTTTGAGGCCAAGTTCTTTATTGGCGACAACCATCAATGGCCCCCTACCCAACATGGCAATCGGCGCATAATCTTTTTCCACATCATAGGTAGGCGTTGTCTCTGTTGCTGCATGCGTCACAAAGGTTGATGTCACGAATAGCAAGGTATATCCATCAGGATCAGCTTTAGCAACCATCTGCGCACCAATAGCCCCACCACCCCCGCCTCGATTATCAACAATCACAGGTTGGCCTAAAGCGTCTGACAATGCCTTTGCGAGATCTCTCGCAATGCTGTCAGTTCCACCACCAGCTGCAAAAGGAACAATCAGTGTGATAGGTTTTTGGGGATAGTTTACTGAAAAAGCAACCGAAATAAACCCACATAGGAAAGATATCAAGCCACAACGCAACAAACGATGAAGCATCCGTTACCTTTCACTATAGGAACTATCTTTTGATTAATTTAATGATAAATCCTTCAGGAGGATTCCCTTTGTTCGAATGCTCTTCCCTAGAATCTTGTGGGTTTTTTAAAAAATCCCCTTCAGCTACTTTTTTAAATCCAATCGATTCGAAATCAGCAACCACCGAGGCACTTTCTATGCGGTGCAATGTTTTAGTGACTGATTTGCCAGTCCCTTCTTTTGCAGCATGATCACGAATAATGAGCATTCCACCTGGTTTTAATAAGGCATGCAACCGTTGATTCATGGTTTGAATATCGGGGTTGAGGTTTACTAAATCATGATACGAATTAATAATCGTGATGACGTCAATTTGTCCATCCATTGCGGGCAATAATTCGTTGAGGGCGCCAACGACTGAAATCAAATTCGTTTGAGGACGTTCTTTTAAACGCTCTTCTAATGCAGGAAATGCTCTGATATTAAAAGCGTAGGCTTTACCGCTTGGCCCAACCGCTAATGCCATGAGTTGCGCGGTATAACCCCCTGCAGAAAAAATATCTAAAGCCACCATACCTGGCTTGACTTGAATAAAATTAAGCATCTCTTGCGGCTTACGCTTTTCATCCATACTCCGATCCTGATCAGTCCGCAACGGACTTTTCACTACTTCAAGAGCTGACTGAGCAACAGCAAATTGACTACCAACTAAGAACAGAAAAAAGGAACCAAATAAGACTTGTTGAAAGAACCTGGCTACGTATATAAAGCGGTTGATCATCGGGGTCACCTATCTATGGTTGAATGTAAATAATTCATTCATCATACTAAAAAAATGGTGCCGATTAGTTATAAAAATTGATGGCTTTTAAACGGCATGTATGCAATCCAACTACCCCAAAATTCTACTTTTTATTCATTTGAACGGTGGAAGGTTACGCGGAGACTATTTGCGCCGAACACCCTCATAAGTAGAGGATGAATTCATTAATACCCACGTTAAAGATAGAAAATCGCTTTGATTGGTGCCCGAGGCCGGAATCGAACCGGCATGCCCGTTTTATGGGCGGCAGATTTTAAGTCTGCTGTGTCTACCGATTTCACCACTCGGGCACGCGAAGGCATTATCTTACCATAGGTTTCAGGGGGCAAACCCTAAGTGTTATTGATTATTGATGTGGTTACAATGTGTGCTCAGACAATTGCTTGTCTTTAAAGTATTTTTGTTAAATAAACGTATGACTTTTATGGGGTATCTATGAAATTTAAAATTCAACTTTCAGCTATTGCCGTTGTGGCTTCGTTAATGAGTGCCGGCGCATTAGCTTCTGAAACAATTAAAATTGGTGTAACTGGTCCTTTTACTGGAGGATCTTCATCCATGGGTGTGAGTATGCGTGATGGTGTTCGTCTTGCAACTATGGAAATTAATACCAATGGTGGTGTTCTAGGTCGCAAAATCGAACTGATTGAACGTGATGACCAAGCGGATAATGCTCGTGGAATTTCGATTGCTCAAGAATTAGTGAATAAAGAGAAAGTAATTGCCGATGTGGGATTTATCAATACAGGTGTGGCTCTAGCCGCCCAGCGTATTTTTCAAGATGCCAAAATCCCAGTGTTCAATAACGTCGCAACCGGTACGATTGTGACTCGCCAATTTGATAAAGAACCAGCAAACTATATCTTCAGAAATGCGGCGCGAGATGAAATCCAAGCCCCTATGATTGTTGAAGAAGCGGTTGTAAAGCGCGGTTACAAAAAGGTCGCAATTTTGCATGACTCCACCAACTACGGTGAACTCGGTCGTGCTGACTTAACAAAGGCCCTTTCCGCAAAAGGTGTAACTCCTGTAGCTGTTGAAAAATTCAACGTTAAGGATACCGATATGACTTCACAGCTCCTAAAGGCAAAAGAAGCTGGCGCAGAAGTGATTTTGACCTACGCTATTGGACCTGAACTGGCTCAAATTGCGAATGGTATGGCTAAATTAGGCTGGAAAAAGCCGATGATTGGTTCTTGGACTCTGTCAATGGCAAACTTCATTGATACAGCGGGTAAAAATGGAGAAGGCGCATTAATGCCACAAACATTTATTCAACAAGCTAATACGCAAAAACGTAAAGCTTTCATTGACGCTTACTTAAAGGAGTTTAAGCCTAAAAACAACCGTATTGATTCACCTGTATCTGCAGCGCAAGGTTACGACTCAGTTTATTTGCTAGCTTCTGCTATCAGACAGGCTGGATCTACCGATGGTGAACGTATTCGTGAAGCTCTTGAGAACTTAAATGAAAAAGTTGTTGGTATTGTTACGGTTTACGATAAGCCATTTAGCAAAACCGACCACGACGCTATCACAGATAACATCCCAGTAATGGGTCAAGTTAAAGACGGTAGAGTGGTTTATGCCTATAAAGAAGATGAAGAAAAAGGTTCTGATATTCGCCTTAAAAAGAAGAAGTAATTCCTCTTAAAACTCAAAAAGCGCTACTTTTCGTGGCGCTTTTTGTTTTTTTGATGATTTTCTATTTATAATCCACCCTTGTAAATGAAATTGTCATCCATTTGTTGTAAGTAAATTTCGGAAAAATTCATGGAAATTCTGATTCAACTCTTGTTTAGCGGAATCGCTCTAGGCATGATTTATGCTGTGATTGCCTTTGGCTACCAACTGACCTTCGCCACCTCCGGCACCCTGAACTTTGGTCAAGGGGAGGCCTTAATGTTAGGCGCGCTCGTGGGACTGACGTGTGTGGATACTTTAGGCATCAACTATTGGTTAATGATTCCTTTAGTTTGTCTCTTTGGTGCCTTTCAGGGTAGCTTAGTAGAAGTGATTGGCGTGCGTCCCGCCATCAAAATCAAATCAGAATTCGGTTGGATTATGTCCACCATCGCTTTAGGTATCATCTTCAAGAACGTTGCTGAAAACGTCTGGGGACGTGATGATTTACGCTTCCCTTCTCCCTTGCCGGAAGAACCGATCCACTTTTTAGGTGCAAATATCCTACCGATGGAGATTTTAGTGGTTTTTGGGGCTATTTCGATGATGCTATTAGTCGAGTGGTTTAATCGCAAAACTATCTATGGTAAAGCCGTGGTTGCTACATCCAATGACCGTGATGCAGCTGGCCTGATGGGTATCAACACGGGTGTTGTGATTATGTTCTCATATGCCCTTTCATCCATTACCGCAGCATTTGCTGGTGTACTTATTTCACCCTTAACTTTAACCGGCGCCACTATGGGTGCATCACTAGGCCTCAAAGCTTTCGCGGTTGCTATCATCGGTGGTTTATCGAGCGGTTTTGGTATCGTCATCGGCGGCCTTATCTTAGGCGTTGCTGAAACGACGACAGGCTTTTATATTTCAACCGGCTATAAAGATGTCCCAGGACTTCTTTTACTACTCCTTGTATTGGCTCTAAAGCCTTCTGGATTATTTGGCAAAACGGCTATCAAGAAAGTTTAATGAAATGAAACTCACCAAGATTATTGCCTTTATGCTGGCACTCGTCGCTTTGGCGGCATTTCCTATCTTTTTAAATAATGATTACTACATCCATCTTGGTACAACCATCTTAATTTACATTATCTTGTTGTTTGGACTAGATATTGTGGTTGGTTACACCGGTCAAGTATCTTTAGGACACGCAGGTCTTTTTGGGGTTGGCGCCTACACTACGGGTGTACTCTTCTTTCATTTAGGCTTGCCGTTTTACGTCACCGTTCCAGCCAGTATTTTAGTCACAGCGTTTTTTGGCGGCTTACTTGCTTTACCTGCACTGAAAGTAATTGGGCCCTATTTGGCGATGGTGACCCTTGCCTTCGGTACCATCTTACAAATCATGATCAATGAAATGAGTTTTTTAACCGAAGGGCCGATGGGAATTAAGCTTTTAAAACCCTCACTCTTCGCTGGTGAAATGGGTGAAAGAGAATTCTATTGGGTTGCGATTGCTTGCATGCTCTTAGCCTTAGTGGTGGTTCACCGTATTTTAAAGTCTCAACTGGGGCGTGCTTTTGAGGCTTTACGGGATAGCCCTGTCGCCTGCGACTGTATGGGTGTCTCCGTTTACCGCTATAAGGTTTATGCTTTCGTGATCAGTGCTGGTTTTGCTGGTTTTGCTGGTGCCTTATATGCCTACTCCGAAAAGTATATCTCACCAAATACCTATAACAACGAACTCACCGTCCTTTTCCTGTTAGGTATTATTATGGGCGGTCGTAAATCACGCCTAGGTGCGATTCTAGGCGCTGTAGTGATTGTTCTATTGCCTAAACTCCTTGATGACATTAATTTATTCAGGATTGTGGCAATCGCTCTAGCGATCCTAGTCGCACTTGGTTCAGCCTTAGCGTTAAATAGAAAAATTACCACGACGAAAAAGATCGCTGCACCGGTCATTGGAACCATTGCTTTAGCTATATTTTCTGTCTGGCTCCAAAATATTACCGACTGGCGTTTGAGTATCTTCGGCGCAATGATTCTATTGGTGGTCTATTACCTACAAGATGGTATTGTCGGTTTCTTTAGCAATTTCTATAGTGCCTTACAGAATAAATCGAGCGTGATGGCAGGAGAATCTTCCAGCGCGGGTGAGGAAATTAATGCCAATGTGATTCATCAAGCAACCGTCAAGGATATGAATGCACCGATCCTCAATATAGAATCCGTCTTGATGCAATTCGGCGGTCTTAAAGCGCTGAACAATGTTGATATCACTATAAAACGTGGCTCTATCCATGGACTGATTGGGCCTAATGGTTCAGGTAAAAGTACCATGATGAACGTTTTAACAGGGATCTATGTACCAACTAAAGGTAATGTCCTCTACGAAAACTCGAGTGTTGTTGGTAAAACATCTTCAGAAATAGCGCTTTCAGGCATTGCAAGAACTTTCCAAAATGTGCAACTGTTCGGTGAAATGACCGCTCTTGAAAACATTCTCGTCGGATTACATCACACCTTTCACTCAAACCTAGTGGAAGTCGCCTTGCATTTACCACGCTTTAACCAAGAAGAGTCTGCAGCGCGAGAGCGTGCCTTAGGCCTCTTACATTTTGTAGGCTTAGGCTCTTTAGCGAACGAAGAAGCCCGTAATCTACCCTATGGCAAACAACGCATGTTAGAAATCGCCCGCGCACTAGCACTTGATCCGAACCTGCTCTTGCTCGATGAACCAGCTGCAGGCTTGACTGCACCTGACATTAAAGAGTTGTTAGGCGTGATCAAGAAGATTCGTGACCACGGCATTACGATTATCTTGATAGAGCATCATATGGACGTGGTGATGAGCGTGAGTGACCAAATCTCCGTTCTAGACTTTGGCCAAAAGATCGCTGAAGGCTTACCGCAAGAAATACAAACCAATGCAAAAGTTATTGAAGCCTATTTAGGCGGACAAGCCACTTAAATCTTTACCAAGGACATCTATGTTATCGATTAAAAATCTTAAAGCAGGCTACGGTAAAGTTGAAGTTTTGCATGGGATTAGTATCGAAGTACCTAAAAGCCAAGTGATTACACTGATTGGATCTAACGGTGCGGGTAAAACCACTACCATGCGGGCGATTACCGGCATGATTAAACCGACTGACGGTCAAATAACGCTTAGCAATCAAGATATCACAGGATTTGACTCTTATAAAGTAGCCAAATTAGGCGTAGCGCACTGCCCAGAGGGTCGTCGAGTATTTTCTACCATGTCTGTCACTGATAATTTAACTCTTGGGGCATTTCCAAGACTCACAGGAAGCCGTCCTAAAGGTGACTTTAAACACGATTTAGAAAAAGCAATGGAGCTATTCCCTCGGCTCAAAGAGCGCCGTTCGCAATTGGCAGGAACACTCTCCGGTGGTGAACAACAAATGTTGGCCATGGCTAGAGCCGTGATGCTCAACCCTGAAGTGATTTTGCTCGATGAACCATCGATGGGTCTTGCGCCAATTTTGGTCGATGAGGTTTTTAAAACGATTGCCCGCCTCAAAAGTGAAGGCGTCACGATGTTGCTTGTCGAACAGTTTGCCATGGCTGCCCTTAATGTAGCTGATTATGGCTATGTTCTCGAAAATGGACATATCAAAGTCCATGGACCCGCTGAACAATTGAAAAATGATCCTGCGGTGGTTGCTGCTTACTTGGGTGGTAGTCACTAAAAGTAAGTATTCTGCTTCCATCCAAAAGGCCTTTAATGGCCTTTTGTCTTTTTTAAAGCGGAAGGCTTAAAATGAAATGACACATTAACGATTTTTTCTATGAACCTTCAACTAATCCTACTTAACTTACTCAAAATATTGAAATATTTTTTATGGTTATTGTTGGGTTTAGCACTTCTCATTGGTCTCATCGTATTGATTTATTCAGTGCAAGTGAAATCGATTCCCAATGGTTCAGTCATCCATTCAAGTTTAAGAGATAAAACACTGATTCAATTTGATCAAAGTGATATTGCACACATCAATGCTAAATACCCCAATGACGCCTATTTCGCCCTTGGTTATCTTCATAGTCGGGAGCGTACCTGGCAAATGGAATTTAATCGTCGATTAGCTTCTGGTTCACTTTCGGAAATCTTAGGTGAAAAAACAATTGATATCGATCGGTTTATTAAAACGCTAGGTATTCGTCATGCCGCTCGGTTGCAATACGAACAATATCCAAACGCCACAAAACTAGCTCTTGAAGCTTACTGTGCAGGTATTAATGCAGGTTTTACCGATTTAGGCTGGGCCTTGCCTATCGAATTTTTTCTGACTAGCTCTAAACCTGCACCGTGGTCACCCATTGATAGTGTCAGTTGGTCACTCATGATGGCGCTCGATTTAGGTGATAACTGGAATAAAGAGTTCTCGAGATTACAACTAGCAAAAACCTTAACGACACGTCAAATTTGGGAGGTGATGCCACCATATGCTGGTGAGACTCCTCCAACATCAATTGATTTTGCAAAAATGTATCAAGATGCGCATATTTATAACCTATCAGAAAGTCAGCAATCTAGATTTAGTCTCAAAGATGATCTGATGGCTTGGTTACCTCAACCAATGGAAGGCAAAGGCTCTAATAATTGGGTGATTGCTGGCTCTCATACCACCAGTGGTAAACCTCTCCTAGCAAATGATCCACACTTGGGTTTATCAAGCCCATCAACTTGGTACTTCGCACATTTACAAGCAAAAAATATGAATGTGATTGGTGGGACTATCCCCGGGATGCCTGGAGTGGTTCTAGGTCATCATCAAAAAATGGCCTGGGGTTTTACCAATACAGCGCCTGATGTTCAAGATTTATATATTGAAGCCATTAATCCGAATAATTCCATCGAATATAAAACACCAAAGGGCTACGAGGCATTTAAGGCAAGGCGCGAAACTATTCTTGTCAAAGGACGTGAAGCGATTAATTTTGTGGTTCGAGAAACACGACATGGTCCCGTGATCTCAGATGCTTATCCTGAGGCAGCAAAAGTGATTGATACCAATCGCTTTGTTCTTGCACTAAGATGGATTGCCCTCGACCCCAAAAACCAATCTATGCGGGCCCTAATTGATACGAATCAGGCAAACTCAATCGATGAACTCAAATCGAGTTTAGAGAACTTCTATGCGCCAATGCAGAATGTGGTGATGGCAGATACCGATGGGAACATTGCATACACGGCAGCAGGCGCAGCGCCAAAAAGAATGAAAGCTTCTGGAATGATGGGGGTCGCTCCGGTATTTGGCTGGGATACAGGTAATGAATGGAAAGAATATCTTCGCAAAGATGAATTACCACATCACTTCAATAAAGATCTTCCATTTATCATCACTGCCAATCAAAAAGTTGAAGATCCCTTAGCTCCTTATACACTTACCAGTGATTGGACGATGCCCTATCGTGCCAATCGTATCGAATCACTGCTCAAAAATTCAGCAAAACATGATAAGAATTCAATGATCGAGATCCAAAATGATACACATTCACTAGCTGTTCAACCTCTCATTGAACTCCTTCAAAAAAGCTCTAGCTCACACCCATTAAATACTGCTGCGCTGGAGAAGATTCAATCTTTTAAAGGGGATATGAAATCGGATAGCTCAGCAGCACTCATCTTCAATGCCTGGGCCGATCATTTCACACGCGCCGTATTTGCTACCAAACTAGGGCCAGCATTTGAAAGAATGTATCATCAAAAAGGTTTACGAGATGGCTTACTAATAATCATCAATAACCGTCAAGATGAATGGTGTGATCAAGCCGCAACGGCTATCGTTGAAACTTGTGCAGATCTCAGCAATGTCGCTTTAGAGAAATCACTAGATGATCTCTCAAAACGCCATGGGAAGAATATCAATCTCTGGCAATGGGGTAATGCCCACCCGGCCATTGGCAAACATCAACCATTTGGAAAAGTACCCGTCTTATCAGAGATTTTTAATCTCCAAACACCAATCGGTGGCGATGGTCAAACGATTAATGTCGGCAAAATGAGCTTTGGTAATGTAAAAGAACCCTATAGCTCAGATGTAGCTCCTGGTATGCGAGCCATTTATGACTTATCGGACCTGAACAAATCAATTTTTATTGCCTTTGGCGGCCAATCAGGCTGGGTGCAGAGTAAACGGTATCGAGAATATACAGATCTATGGAGTAAAGGTAATTACTTGCCGTTAAGCCTGGAACCACAAGAGTTCAAACCTTATAAAATGGAATTAAGCCCTAAATAAAATTTATCTAAAGAATCCTCAATGAAAAAATTGATCCTCATTTTGATATTGACTTTAAGTTCAAATTTCTCTGTTGCTCAATGGAAAAGTTTTGGGAAGTTTAGTGCTGGAGAACTTTTTATCGATCCCGGAAAGATTGTCAAACAAGGCCATTTAATGGATGTTTGGTACTACGTGACATTTGACGTGGCTACACAAGTCCCTGGTCAGGGGAAGGTCCAATCGGTACTATTTCATTCTTTTCAAAGCTGTGAACAACGCACTAGAACATTTTCTTCAATAGCAAACTATGCAGGCCCAAACCTCGCAGGCCCTGTCACCGCGATTAAAACCAATGGATCTTCATTTGTCTTTGAAGAAATCATCCCCAACTCAATGGATGAAGTTATCTTCAAATTTGCTTGTGCAAAAAAATGATTCGTTGAATTTAAATCACAAAAGACATCGTGTTTTTAATAATGGGCTATCCTATATGGGTCAACATCGCTTTTGCAAAACATTTTGAGCGCTGTATTTAATCATTAAGGTCTCTTTATCCATGCAAAACTCATACATCCTAGCGGCACTTTGCTCCATGTGCTTTTACGGTTTTAGCGATGTTGTTTTCAAATTATCGGCGCGTCATGGTATACCGTCCCATCAATTCATCATCCTTCAAACTATTTTTTTTCTTCCTTGCGCTTTAACGTATGGTTTAATCACCAACACAATTCATATTGGCGTTCCTTTTTATTACGGTATGTGTGCCGGAATTACTCTTTACTTTGCCTTGCTGTATTTTGCGATTAGCTTAAGCACGGGAGATGTCAGCGTAGTGGCTCCTGTATTTCGTAGCAGCTTTGTCTTAGCTTCTCTATTAGCCATTCTCTTCTTAGATGAGCATATTACTTTCGTCAAAATGGTGGCATTTACTCTATCTGTGATCGCCGCATTTTTACTATTGAGTCAACTAAAACCAAACTCTTCGAACATCACTCCATCCCCAAAAATAAGAAATACCATTCGCAACCTTGTCATTGCAACAGTCTTTATGGGTGTCACTGGCTTTATTTATAAGTTGGGGGCTATTGCTGGAGGTAATTCCATTTCGATCATGAATGGTCAAGCTATCATCTTTTTTCCATTAGCCTTTATCGCCTGCTATGTCAAAGAGAGGAAAATTGTCTTTGTCTGGAAATATCTGTATTTAGGATTTGCTGCCGCAATGTTCTTATTGGCTAGTCTATTTTTGTTGCTAGAAGCATTAAAGTTTGGGCCAGCAAGTACCATCGTGCCTATTTCTCAAATGAGTTTTATCGTATCAGCGATCACCGGAATTTTGCTATTTAAAGAAAAGTTCACTTGGAAGAAAGCCATTGGTCTAGCATGTGCGATTGGTGCCATCATTTTGTTATCCCTATAGACATCGTTCAATAATTCATTACGGACAATCTAAAGCCATCTATGGATTTAGATTTTTAAAGCTTGACGATGGTGGATGGGCACCGAAAATTGATACTCAATGTCCCATGGAAAGAAAACCCACTGGGTTTGTTTAAATTCTCGAACATAAAGATCGACAAGTTCTTTACCTGCTGGTTTTGCATACAATGTACAAAAATAGGCTTTTGGTAATTTTTGGCGGATAAATCGGGCTGTTTTTCCGGTATCAACAAGATCATCAATGAGTAAAAAGTCTTCTCCATCACCGTCAATCATTTTGATGACTTCTAATTCATTTTGTTGTTGATCAATAGCATTCGAATTACTATTGCCGTAACTTGAAATACAAACTGTCTCGATTAATTTAATATCAAGCTCTCTCGCAATCAGTGCCGCAGGTATTAAGCCACCTTTTGTAATAGCGATGATCCCTTTAAAGGGCCCTTTTGCCATTAATTGATTCGCAATGAACTTCGCATCACGCTGTAATTCAGTCCAAGAAATAATGACTTCATCTTTATAAGGGCGGTGGTTATCCATTGGCTTCTTCTTTTCTGTTGTTAAATAATCTAAAGACGTCAACTAAATTGAGTAATAAATGACGCTTAATTGAAGTTTAGATAAGCAATTGAATGTCTAAATAATGCATTAAATACTTATCATCTAATGATTTTAAAAGATATTTATCCATATAATGAGAAAATTATTTCCATATCTACCTACACTGCCCCTAACTTCTTCTATCATAAACAAATGAATGCAAAATGACTTAAGGATATTTATGAAAAAAATTTATCAATTATTGTGCGGTATTCTGGCTCTGATGCTGAGTCTCAATATTGCTGTAGCTCAATCTGACTGGCCATCAAAACCTATCCGTATCATTGTTCCGTTTGCCCCTGGAGGTAATACAGATTTAGTTGCTCGTATCACAGCCGTTCGACTCGGGCAAATTTTAGGGCAATCGGTATTGGTAGAAAACAAGGCAGGTAGTGGAGGCATGATTGCAACAGACTTTGTTGCCAAGTCCGCTCCCGATGGCTATACGCTCTTAATGTCGTCAACGGGGCCGCACACCATACTACCAAGCCTCATGAAAAAAATTCCTTATAACCCTTTAACCGACTTGACCCCTGTCAGTAATATTAGTAGTAATGCACTCGTACTACTCGTCAACCCAAAGCTACCCGTCAACAACGTGAGTGAACTCATCGCACTAGCAAAAAAAGAACCTGGAAAAATTAGTTTTAGTTCAGCAGGAATTGGTGCTACGACTCACTTGTCTGGGGAAGTGTTTAAATCCATGTCAAGTATCGATATTGTCCACGTACCCTACCGCGGTGGTGCCCCAGCTACTAGTGCCGCACTCTCTGGAGAAGTACAGATTACCTTTGCGAATCTATCAGATGCATTGCCACAAATGAACGGCGGTATGTTAAAGGCAATCGGTGTTACTAGCGCTAAGCGTCAGCCACAAGCGCCTAATGTACCAACTATCGCAGAGTCTGGATTGCCTGGTTATGAAGTGATTGTTTGGAATGGTCTCGTTGCGCCAGCCAAAACACCTCCTGAAATCATTCAACGCTTGGCATCTGCAATCCATACCATTACCAAAGAGCCTAAATTTCAAGTAAGAATGGAAGAAATCGGCTCGAACCCCATCGGAGATACACCTGAGCAATTTGCTGCCTTTGTCGATCAGGAAATTAAGCGCTGGGCTAAGGTTGTGAAGGTGTCAGGCGCTACCCTCGATTAAGAAATAAATAATAAATAAAGGAGAGATGGATGAATGCTGAATTACCAAAAATTATTGATACTCGATTCCGTAGCGCCCTGCAACGTCTTAGTCTTGCTGGGCGGATTGAATCCGTTTCTGGAACAGTCAGCCATGAATATGAAGTCGCGAGCTTGCTGAAAAAAAGGGATGGTGCAAAGGCTCTTCTATTTCCAGATGTGCAAGGTTTCGATATGCCTGTATTTGGAAACTTTCTGTGCTCTCAAGCGAATTGTGAAGCGGCGTTTGGTACCGATTTTCGGGGTATCCGACAACTCGTTGGTCGCGCTATCGCCAATCCAATAGATCCAAGGGTCATGCAGACCGCACCCTGGCAAGAAAACGTTTATACAAAAGATTTTGACATCGGTAAATTACTACCCGTGTTGCGTCATGCGCAAAGCGATCCTGGGCGCTTTATCACCGCAGGTGTGGTAGTTTTTCGCGATCCTGAAACAGGTATTTATAACGCCTCCTACCATCGGCTTCAGCTACTTGGCCCCAACAAAACTGCACTGAAGATGGATTATGGACGCCACCTTCGCTTGGCCTATGAGCGCGCTGCCGCTCGAGGGGAAGATTTACCTATCTCCGTCTGCATTGGTACCGACCTCTCCGTTCTTTATACGGCAGCAACCATGGGCTCTCAAATGCCTGAAAATGCCGACGAGCTCAAAGTGGCTGGCGGATTGATTGGTGAGGGCCTCCCAGTGTGCAAAGGTATCACCCAAGATCTCTTGATTCCCACAGAAACAGAGATCGTGCTCGAAGGGATTTTACGTCATAATGCGGTTGCCCATGAGGGGCCATTTGGAGAATTTATTGGTTATATGTCAGAAGATGGTGATGCCCCTATTTTTGATGTGACATCGATTGCGCATCGGAATAACGCAGTTTATTATGCGATCAACGGCTTTGGTCGTGAGACGGTCATGCTGAGAAAATATGTACTCGAAGCTAGCTTACTTAGAGTATTACAAGCGGCAACTCCCGTTGTTGAGGATGTCGATATGACGGCAGGTGGTCTGCACCGTTTTCATGCCGTGCTTAGTTTAAATAAAACTAGCGAAAAACATGATGGTCTTCAGTACAACGCAATGATGGCTTCATTCGGGGCACTCAAAGACCTCGATATGGTGATTGCAGTGGATAACGATATCGATATTCATGATCCGCACGATGTCGAATATGCTCTTGCAACACGAATGGAAGCCTCGAAAGATCTAGTCGTTGTTCCAGGTGCGCGTGGTCATGAATATGTGCGTATCGGAAAAGATGGGATCCGTGCGAAACTTGCCATCGATGCCACGGTCCCTTTTCATCAAAAAGCGAGATTTACGCGCGTGAAATTTTTACCAAGCGATATTGATGAAAGCCGCATAGCCAATGATGCCAATCTCCATGTTAGCTGGCTGAAGTAAAACATTCTATTATTTAATTCACCGAGACAAATTCACTTTGACGAAGCCCTGCCTGCCACCTGCGCATCCCACTAAAAGTCCCCTATATAAAGCTCCACGGTTATCTTGTGATTCTCACACGCATATATTTGATGACTTTATCAAGTACCCCCTGTCACCAAATCGATCATTTACACCCCCTGAAGCACCCGTCACAAAACTATTAACTATGTTAGATGTATTGGGTATTGATCGAGCAGTGATCGTTCATTCAAGTGCATATGGCCCTCATAATGAAGCCACTCTGAACGCGGTCAAATCAGACCCTAAAAGATTACGTGGTGTTGCTGTAACTGGTCCTGATACACCAATCGCGGAAATTGAAGAACTCAATTTACATGGCTTTAGTGGCTCAAGGTTAAGTACCGTGGTGAAAGGCACTCCAGGATTTGAGGTGTTAGAAGATATCGCAAAAAGAGTACGGCCATATGATTGGCATATTGCTGTTCATGTCAATAACTCGATAGAATTAACTGAGCTTGAGCCCCGATTGATGAAGCTTGATATGAACATCGTCGTTGATCATATTGCACGGGTTAGAAGTCATGAGGGAGTTAATACATCAGGCTTTATTACCATATTAAAAATGTTGGAATCAGGGCGTTGCTGGGTGAAGCTTTCGGCGCTGCATCGTTGTTCTGCGCAAGATTATCCTTGTATGGATATGGAACCGTATATTCGAAAATTGATCGAGGTCGCTCCTCACCGAATAGTTTGGGGTACTGATTGGCCTCACGTGAACCAATTTGACAAGATGCAAAATGATGGGGATATTTTGGATGCCTTATCCGCTTGGGTTCCAGATGAATCTATCCGACATCAAATTTTAGTGACCAACCCAGCACAACTATATCGATTCTCATGAGACGAATACCCTTATTCAAACAAATTAACCTTTGCATTGGTGTTTGTATTATTTGGGGGTTGAGTATTTTTCAAAGTATTGCACAAGAATACCCAACAAAACCGATAAATTTGATTGTAGGATTTGGTCCCGGTGGTAACGCGGATATTGTGGCAAGGTTATTAGCGCAAAAATTATCCACGGAATTGGCTCAACCCGTTTTAGTGGAAAACAAAGGGGGAGCTGGTGGGATGTTGGCCAATGATTATGTAGCTAAAGGAACTCCAGATGGTTATCGCTTAAGTTTGATCAGTGGCGCCTTTCCTTCACAAGCTGCTGTGATGAATAAACTACCTTTCGATCCGATGAGTGATTTTTCTTGGATATCAACTTTTATTTCTTATCCAATGGTGATTGTTGTGAATTCCGAATCTTCCCTCAAAACCTTAAATGATGTGATTAAGTATGCTAAAGAAAATCCCAAGAAACTCAATTACCCAACACCTGGAAATGGCTCACTCTTTCATTTAGCAACTGAGTATTTTTCAAGTACGGCAGGCATTGAAATGACACATATCCCATTTAAAGGTGGAAGTCCACAACTCAACGAATTACTCGCAGGACGTTTAGATTTCATGTTAGATACCTTTGCAGTTGTTCAGCCACATCTGATTTCTGGGAAGTTACGCGCTATTGCTGTAACTTCCGAAAAAAGAATGCCGCAGTTAGCCAACATCCCTGCTGTCGCTGAAACATTCCCTAGCTTTGAAGCTTCATCTTTTTTAGGGATTGCCGGACCTAAAGGACTCAGCCCTGAAGTCATTTCTAAACTAAATGCATCTATTCATACTGCCGTTATAAAAAATGATGTGCGATTGAGGTTTTCTGAATTAGGTGGCCAGGTTTGGATTGGAAGCCCCAAGGATATGGCTGAGTATGTCTCACAAAATATTCAAAAATGGAAGCGCGTAGTTACTGAGAAATCAATGAAATTTGATTAGATCCCTATTATTTATTGGACAACAAATTCAATAAATAAATCCTTATTTTTTGACAGCAGTTAATCCCTTGATTTGATGTTTTGCGATAGAGCGAGCAACGAAGCCTGACTCATTAAGCTCCTTCACAAAATTTTGTAAATACTCGTCTCCAGCATTGTGTCCGCGAGGTGTTGCCAATCCATGATTGATGATCATAAAATGACCCTCTAACAATTTTCCTTCTGGGAATTTTGTCATGGCATCCATCAGATTGGGCTTTAAGCCCGCTAAAACATCAACTTGTTTTAGATTAAAGATTTCGATGGAGTTAGCGAAATTTTTTGTACGAACAATAGCAGCATTCTTCAATGCATTGTTTAAATAAAGTTCATAACCGGCACCTGCTGGTGCGGCAATTTTCACACCTTTGGCATCTACCTGTTCCATGCGGGTTATTGAAGAATTCTGATGTACGACATACCCTCCTTCAATTTCAGTCATTGCAGGAGAAAAAGTAAGAGTTTTTGCTCTAGTTTGTTCAATCGCTAAAATAGCAACATCCCAGACTCCTTTTGCAGAAGCCTCTGCTACTTGACCCGGCTCGTCATAGATCACCATCTCAAGAGGAACATCTAGTCGTTTAGCTAATTCCTGCATAAGATCAACACTAACCCCTTGTAATTCACCTGTATTATTTTTTTGCGTAAACAAAGTATTACCTAGATTCATCCCCGCGCGAAGTTTTCCAGTAGAGGCTAAATCTTTTTTAGCCTCTAAGCTTAAAAGCGGTTGAGTTGAACAACTAATCATCATGAATGCTCCTATTAAAACTGAAATCAAGTTTGGCGTCGATCTAATGATTTGTATCATATTGTCTTTCTTCTATTAATACTGTTCATTAGTGCATATCTTTGTTGAACTGAGCTATTTATCCTTGACTATCACACCGAATAAATACACTCATATTTCAACCACCATACTAACATTTCCAACAAATGCCAGTTGATGACAAAAATCCCTCTAAGCCAAATTTTAATTATGATTTAGAGGATATTGGTAGGTATTTCTATGATTTTTCTTGGATGCACAAGAGGTAATCATAAATAATTGATTAATATCGATATATATTATTAATATTAAATAATTACCCACATTAGTAAATGTTTACCCCTTGAGTACTGATTTTTGTTAACGATGCGGAGTACGAACCTTAATGGCCTTAATTTAATGGAACTATCCTGAAATACTTTTTATACTCTTTTAAACCAAATGAGTGATAAACATAGTGCGCCTAGAACCAAAACGAGGGTTATGGCCACAAAAATAACAGAGATCTCGGTTTCTTTGGTCTCTATTAGAAACTTGCTTGATAAATGTTCATAGATTTGCTTGAGATCATCCCCATTACTGGCGCGAAAGAACTCACCTTGCGTAATTTTTGCAATCGCCTGTAAAGCTTCTTCATCGACTTTGGCATAAAAGGAATATCCATCATAACCAGGAATAAAACCGTCAGGAGTGCCAAAGGCTACGGTATAAACCTTGACGCCATACTGCGAAACTTTTCGGGCAACTTCTAATGGATCAAGACCTGTCGTGCGGCGACCATCGGATAATAAAACAATCGCCCCAGCACTATACGAACCGGGAGGTACTGGCTGATGTTGCTGCACTGTTTTTTTGGGCTCTAACTGTTTGGCGGGGTCAGGACGACCAAAGTTTTCTCCATAAATAGAGGACTCTAAATTAATCCCTGCTTCAGGCATTAAGGTTGCTAGCGCCAATAACAAGCCACTTCCAGTGGCGGTTCCTCTTTGTAGCTGAAATCGATCAACTGCCTCGACTAGGTCGTTACGTGACTCAGTTACGGATTGAACTAGTTGCGCTGTGCCTGCAAAAGATACTATCCCCACACGTATATCTCTGGGTAATTGCTCTATAAATTCTTTCACTGCTACTTGTGCGGCTTTGATCCGATTGGGTTTGACATCTTCGGCTAACATACTGCGCGATACATCAATTGCCAGTACCAAGGTCATATAATCCGCCGGTAAGCTCACGGTTGATGTGGGTCTTGCTAGACCAATAATCCCAAAAATCATTGCGAGTAATAATAAGAAAGGTGGTATATGCCGACGGATGCTAGAGCGCCAATGAATAGCCTTTTTTACCACCTGTAATGAAGAAAATAGTACGGTATTAATACGCCGTCTTTTCAACATCCACCAATAGAGAAGGATGAAGATGGGTACTAGAATAAATAACCAAAATGCTTGTGGCCAAATAAAGTGCATGTCAACGTGTCTCTTGAGTTCTCTTCTTATATTCTCTAATAGTATCTCAAACTGACTTGTGCTAATGTTTCATTATGAAAAAAATGCCGATTTATAGTCGCAGGCCTGCTACACCAACAACTCCTCCCTCTCCCAAACCTATGGGTTCCCTGTCTAGACAAAATTTGTACGCCAGTTGGCAAGCGATTCGGCATCCGCCTTACATTTTTTTTATCGCTGGCATTTTGCTCACTAGTGCTTTATTTTGGGGTTGGAATGCATTTTCTCCAAAATCCAAGCCACTCACGCAAGATATCATTGATGAGGCTGTTTTAAAAACACTCAATACCAAAGAGCTTCCTTCAAAAGCAACCAAAGCAGCACAAACGATTATGCCTTCGGTGGTGATGGTGAGGGCTTTTAAAAATGATACGGATGACAAAAAAAAGAAAGACTCCAAAAAGAATGATGAAGAGGATGGATCTTTAGGAACGGGTGTCGTCATCATTGAAGATGGGACTATTTTGACGAACTTTCATGTGATTGCAGGATCTGACCGGGTCGAAGTGATTTTTTATGATGGTACCAAGGCGAATGCCAAAATAGTTGCAGTTCATCCGCATAATGATTTAGCGGTCTTAAAATCTGAAAAAGTCCCAGATGATCTATTACCTGCCACGCTCGGCTCCAGCGCACAACTCAAATATGGTGACGATGTGGTAACGGTTGGCTTTCCGTTTGGCATTGGTCCTTCAGTCACGTCGGGGGTGATCTCAGGATTACGCCGTGAATTTACTGGTGAAAATGGTGCTCAGTTGCGTAACTTGATTCAATTTGACGCGGCCATCAATAAAGGTAATTCTGGTGGTCCTTTGATTAACTCAGCAGGAGAAGTGGTCGGTATTGTGACGGCTCTACTCAACCCCTCTTCTACAGAAAAAACATTTATTGGTATTGGCTTTGCGGTTACGATCGAAAGTGCAGGTTCAGCTGTTGGTATTCCCCCCTTCTAATTATTTATCGGAATTTTTATGTCAGAAAATAGTCAATGGTCAGGTAAACGAAATATAAGTTCTCAACACGAGCATGCGGCTAAAATGCAAAGCATTCTGTATGAGGTCAAACGCGTTGTTGTGGGTCAAGATGCCTTTCTAGAGCGTGTTCTGATTGCCATCCTGGCTGGTGGTCATATTTTGATTGAGGGTGTTCCAGGTCTTGCAAAAACTTTAACTGTAAACTCTCTTGCCAAAGTCGTGCAGGGTAAATTTTCGCGTATCCAGTTTACGCCTGATCTTCTGCCCGCTGATTTAATCGGCACGCGTATCTACAACCAAAAAACTAGTGAATTTGGTACTGTACTCGGACCCGTCTTTGCAAATCTTCTCCTCGCCGATGAAATCAACCGCGCGCCAGCTAAAGTACAAAGCGCCTTGTTAGAGGTGATGCAGGAACGCCAAGTGACAATCGCAGGTCAAACCCACCTTGTACCTTCGCCTTTTATCGTTCTCGCAACCCAAAACCCGATTGAAACCGAGGGAACATATCCTTTACCTGAAGCGCAAGTAGACCGCTTTATGATGAAGGTCATTGTGGTTTACCCAACTGAAACAGAAGAGTTTGTAATTGTAGAGCGTCAAATTGGTCGTACGATTGAACTGACCAGCATGGCTTCGACTAATGAATTAGCACAACTCCAACAAACCTGTAAAACAGGTTATGTCGATCCAGCCTTGATTCAGTATGCTGTCAAAATTGTGGCGGCGACTCGTCATCCAGAAGACTATGCCCTCACAGAATTAGCTCCGCTGATCAGCTTTGGAGCAAGTCCGAGAGGAACGATTAGTTTGATTGAAGGTGCTCGTGCCCTAGCTTTTTTAAGAGGTCGTTCCTATGTTCTGCCTCAGGATATTCAAGATCTTGTTTTGGATGTGTTACGTCACCGTGTTGTCCTCTCCTATGAGGCAATTGCACAGGGTAAAACGGCAGATGATCTATTACGTCAAATCCTCAAAGCAATCCCTGTACCGTCTCAAGCTTTACCATTAGATGCTTAAATTTTTAAAGTCACTGTCTAAAAAATCTAGTGCGCCTGTTGCGCCAGAGATACCTCGTATTCATCCGGAACAGTTCCTCAAGAATTTAGAGTGGACGACGCTCAGAAGACTCGATGGTCAATTACAGGGTGATTATCGTACTTGGTTTAAAGGCAGTGGGCTGGAGCTTGCAGATCTGCGGGAGTATCAAGCGCATGATGATGTGCGCCACATTGATTGGAATGTGACTGCCAGAATGCAAGTGCCTTATGTCCGTGAACATCAAGAAGATCGAGAAATGAGTGCTTGGTTTTTAGTCGACCTTTCTCGTTCCAATGAGTTTGGCTCGCAAAACCAAACGAAACGAATGCTCGCCACGAGTTTTGTCGGCACGATAGCAAAGTTACTCGGTAGACGAGGCAATCGTATTGGTGCCATGCTGATGACGGGCGCAAATAGTCGAGTAGACACGATCCTACCGTCCAGAACAGGTAAAGCCCATTTAGTGCAATTACTCAACCTTCTATTAAATACACACACCGAAGTTCTAACCCAAGCGACGGATCTAAAGGTATTGTTGAACACCGCCAAAGCGCTCATACCGCAACGATCAACTATTTTTATCGTTTCTGACTTCATTAGTGAACCACATTGGGAGAAATCTCTCGGTGAATTAAGTAAATCTCATGATGTGATTGCGGTACGTTTATGTGACCCTATCGAAGCAGTGCTGGAACCTTTGGGTTTATGCATACTAGAAGATCTTGAAACGGGGGAGCAACTTTTTGTAGATGTTAATGATTCAAGTTTTCAGGAAAAATATCAGCGTATTGCTCAGGAGTATACGGATCGTTTAATTGCCAGCTTTGCCCAAACAGGGACTGACTGTTTAGAACTAAGTACCAAAGAGCCGATGGAGGATGCTTTATTGCGCTTTATGCAACTGCGTAAACGTAAACCCGCGAAGGTTCATCCAATACGTGTGGCGGCTTAGGGGTACACATGTTTGCCTTCGATACCCTCTCCATCCAATGGCCTTTTGCTCTGTATCTATTGGCTTTAGTACCTTTGTTCATGCTCCTATATTGGCGTTCTAAATCACCGCTTTCTTCAGTTAGTTATCGTCTCCAACAACAAAGTGGTAAGACCTCACAACTTCGTCATGCTAAACGCTGGCAATTGGTCAGCGCTCTTCTTCTCTTGTTAGGTCTTTGTACCATGCTGTTTGCTATGTCTAGACCAAGGGCTGTGCTCTTTGTTCCAAGTCGTTTAGATACGATCATGATTGCCATTGATACTTCAGGGAGTATGCGTGCGGATGATATCAAGCCGAGTCGCTTTGATGCCGCAATAAGTGCAGTGAAGGTATTTATCAAAGACCAACCTCCACAAATGCGTATTGGTATCGTTACGATTGCCAGCACTGCTGCACTTCGACAAGCGCCAACAAGCGATCGCATTACCTTGATGCAAGCCTTAGACAATATTCCACTGCAACCTGGTTCCGCCCTAGGTAGCGGGATTGTGATTGCGCTCGCGAATTTATTACCTGGTTCAGGGATTGATGCAGAAAAAATCATTACGGAATCCGAACAAGGACCTGCAGCCAAACCTATCCCCACGCCTCCTAAAGAGACAAATCAAGTCAATATGGAACCAGGTTCTAATCAATCCATGGCAATCATGTTAATCACTGATGGTCAAAGTAATATGGGACCTGATGTCCTTAAAATGGTAGAACTTGCGGCTAATCATGGTGTCAAAATCCATACGGTTGGTGTTGGTACTACGGAGGGTAGCGTAATCCAAGCACAAGGAATGTCCATGCGTGTTCGTTTAGATGAAACCAGTCTTAAAAAAATTGCGAATGGCACGCGGGGTGAATACTACTTAGCAACTAAACCTGAAGATCTAAAAAATATTTATGATTCTTTAGGTTTAACGATTCGTTTTGAGCGGCAACATTTAACTGAAATTACTAGCCCTGTCATGAGCTTAGGCTTGCTCCTAATCGCACTGGGTTGTGGAGTGAGTTTTTCACGTTTTGGTAGAGTGATTTAGAGGTATAGCTTGAGAAATAATCAAATGAAGAAAATCGTAATTTTAGGAGCTAGCGCTATTGGTGGTTGTGTAAGCGCCAATTTTTCGCAAGCATGAATAGAACATTGGATCATTGACCATTCGTTCTTGGTTAGAGCCGATTATTCGCATGTGGCGATTTTCAAAATCCAACGGGATTACGGAAGGTTTCCATACTAAAATGGAAATGATTTCTAGAAGAGCATTTGGTTTTAGGAATTTCCAAAACTACCGACTGAGAGTCTTGGCTTTATGCGGTTGGAATGGAGTAATTAATCGTGTTTGATAAATGCTCATCCCCCGATTGTGGTGAAGAGCCGGTGTTTGTGGGTGTAGGTTGGTGTCATCTTGGAGGCGCGAGAGGGAATCGAACCCCCGTTCAAAGCTTTGCAGGCTT
>CANJBQ010000029.1 GCA_947472645.1 Burkholderiaceae bacterium | reverse complement strand
GCTTCTTCTTGGAATGCGTTAGCAGCGCCTGCAAAAACCCCTTCTGCCATCATTGAAATACTCAATAAGAGTATTGTTGAAGCAGTGAACGATCCTGAAGTCAAAACGAAACTTCAAGATATCTTTGTGGAAGCTCAAGGCTCGACACCCAAAGAAATGAAACTACTCCTCGAAACCGATATCAAGAGATGGGGTAACATCATTGAAAAAGCACATATCCCTAAACAATAATCTCCTCCATTACTACCTGAAAAGGATTCTCAATGATCATTGATTGTCATGGCCATTACACTACTGCTCCAAAAGCTCTCGAAGATTGGCGTAATGCTCAAGTCGCTAACTTAAAAACCCCTGAACTCGGCCCCAAAGTCAGTGACTTAAAAATATCTGATGATGAACTTATCGAGTCCATTGAAAAAAATCAGTTGGCCAAGATGATCGAGCGAGGAAGCGATCTCACCATCTTTTCGCCACGTGCAAGTTTTATGGCACATCACATTGGTGACTTCAATACTTCTGCCACTTGGGCGGCAATTTGTAATGAGCTGATCTATCGTGTTAATCAACTATTCCCTCACCATTTTATTGGTGCAGCGATGTTACCCCAATCCCCTGGAGTAGATCCAAAAACATCTGTCGCAGAACTTGAAAAATGTATCCGCGAATATGGCTTTGTAGGTCTTAACCTAAACCCTGACCCCTCCGGTGGTCACTGGAAAGAACCACCCTTATCAGATCCGCACTGGTTCCCCATCTATGAAAAAATGGTGGAATATGATGTGGCCGCTATGATCCACGTCAGCACCAGTTGTAATGCGTGCTTTCATACCACCGGAGCTCATTATTTGAATGCAGATACAACAGCTTTCATGCAATGTTTAACAGCAGATTTATTTAAAGAGTTTCCTACACTTAAATTTTTGATTCCTCATGGAGGCGGCGCAGTTCCTTACCATTGGGGGAGATTTAGAGGCCTTGCCCAAGAGCTAAAAAAACCACTCTTAGAAGAACATCTTCTGAATAATATTTATTTTGACACCTGTGTTTATCATCAACCAGGTATCAATCTTTTAACCGAAGTCATTCCGATTAAAAATATTTTATTTGCCTCAGAAATGATTGGCGCCGTACGCGGCATTGATCCTCAAACAGGCTTTTATTTTGATGACACAAAACGGTATATAGAAGCCAGCTCCCAACTCAATGCGGAACAGCGTTATCAAATCTATGAGGGTAACGCACGTCGCGTCTTTTCTCGTCTTGATCAATACCTTGAAAAACAAGGTCATTAAAAGGAACTCATATGCAAGCATACGGAATCGTCAAAACTAAGATCGTCAGAGCTGACTCACAAGCCATTGCATTGCTATCCCAATTTGGCGTCGCAACAATCCATGAAGCCATGGGACGAATCGGACTCATGAAACCCTACATGCGCCCTATTTATTCTGGCGCGCACCTTTGTGGCCCAGCCGTTACCGTGCTGTTACATCCCGGTGACAATTGGATGATGCACGTGGTGGCTGAGCAAATTCGCCAAGGAGATATTGTGGTCGCAGCTTGCACCGCAGATAATACGGACGGCTTTTTTGGAGATCTTTTAGCGACTTCTTTTCAAGCCCAAGGTGCTAAGGGCCTAATTATTGATGCAGGCGTGCGTGATGTGAAAGAATTAACCACGATGAACTTTCCTGTCTTTAGTAAAGCCATCAGTGCCAAAGGAACTGTGAAAGAAAGCTTAGGTTCAGTCAATGTTCCGGTCGTCTGCGCTGGCGCCTTAGTCAACCCTGGTGATGTGATTATTGCTGACTATGATGGTGTTGTCGTCGTCCCTGCATCCTTAGCACATGAAGTAGGAATGGTCGCACAAGCAAGGGAAAGTAATGAAACAGAAAAACGGGCACGCCTAGCCTCGGGCGTTCTAGGTCTGGATATGTATAAGATGCGGGAAAAACTTGCTCAAGCTGGGCTGAAATACATTGACGATTGATACAATGGAGTATGAACTTTGAAAAAACCCCTGGTTGGTTAGATTGGTACCAACAACCAAGTAAACCTAAATTCCAATTACCTAACGGTGCCGTTGACTCTCATTGTCATGTTTTTGGACCCGGCGCTATTTTTCCTTTTGCCGCAGAGCGTAAATACACACCCTGTGATGCCAGTCGAGATCAGTTATTTGCACTGCGTGACCATCTTGGTTTTGATAAAAATGTCATCGTTCAAGCAACTTGTCATGGGGCGGATAACAACGCTTTACTCAATGCCCTAGAAAACAGTCAAGGTAAAGCACGTGGAGTCGCCACAGTAAAACGATCTGTTACCGACGGTGAGCTTGAGCGACTAGATCAAGCTGGTGTTCGAGGGGTTCGCTTTAACTTTGTTAAGCGACTCGTCGATTTCACCCCTAAAGATGAATTATTAGAAATTGCCCATCGTATTAAAGCCCTGAACTGGCATGTGGTGATTTATTTCGAAGCTGTCGATTTACCTGAATTATGGGATTTCTTTACCGCTTTACCGACGACTGTGGTGGTGGACCATATGGGACGCCCAGATGTTTCAAAGCCGATCGATGGTCCTGAATTTGCCCTCTTTGTCGACTTTATGCGCCGCCACCAGAATGTTTGGAGCAAAGTGACTTGTCCTGAGCGACTTTCAATAACCGGGCCCAAGGCTTTAGCAGGCGAGCAATCTGCTTATAAAGATGTGATTCCTTTTGCGAAATACCTCGTCGATGAATTTTCAGATCGTGTTCTATGGGGAACCGATTGGCCTCATCCCAATCTCAAAGATCATATGCCAGATGATGGTTTACTGGTTGACTGGATTCCACAGATTGCAACAACACCTGAGTTACAAAGAAAATTACTCGTTGATAATCCCACTCGCTTATATTGGAGCTAGTTGATGACAAATTATTATGACGCATTCAAAAAAATACCAGGTACAGTGATCTTTGATGCCACCCAATCTAGAATTGGTTACCATCTCAACATGTTTGCAATGTCACTCATGAAAGATGCGCATCGCCAATCTTTCAAAAATGATGAGAACTCTTATTTAAAACAGTTTCCGATGACAGATGAACAACATCAAGCCGTTCGTGATCGCGATTACAACAAAATGATTGCGCTAGGAGGTAATATTTATTTTCTTGCAAAAATTGGAGCTACCGACGGACACTCCTTTCAAAAGCTCGCATCTCTCATGACAGGAATGCCTGAAGAAAGTTATCGTCAAATGATGATTGCTGGCGGAAGAAAACCAACCATGCCCGTTGGTCCTTTGGAGAAATAAGATGGCACATTTAATCGCTGGTGTAGCAACTTCTCACATCCCGGCCGTAGGAGCTGCCCTTGACTTAGGAAAAACAGCAGAGCCTTATTGGAGTCCGGTTTTTGAAGGTTATGACCGTGCCAAGGAATGGTTTAAAGAAATAAAGCCTGATGCTGTCATTCTGATTTATAACGACCATGCATCTGCCTTCTCATTAGAAATGATTCCTACCTTTGCGATTGGGTGTGCGCCTTCCTTTGCCCCTGCGGATGAAGGCTGGGGTCCGCGTCCAGTGCCCGTTGTAAATGGCTATCCAGAACTGGCTTGGCATATTGCTCAAAGTACGATTCTTGATGAATTTGATATCACCATCATTAATAAGATGGACGTCGACCATGGCCTGACAGTTCCTCTTTCATTGATGTTTGGACAACCTCAGGCTTGGCCTTGTAAGGTCATTCCGGTTGCCGTCAATGTTGTCCAATATCCGCCGCCAACGGGTAATCGCTGTTACCAATTAGGTAAAGCTATTCGTCGTGCGGTAGAGTCTTTTGATAGCAATGAACGAATTGTGATTATGGGTACAGGTGGGATGTCTCACCAATTACAAGGCCCTCGTGCTGGTTTTATCAACAAAGAATTTGATCGGGCCTTTTTGGATGGGCTGACACAAGACCCAGATGCTTTAGCTAAGATTTCCCACTTAAGATATGTTGAAGAAGCCGGTTCCGAGGGAATTGAACTTGTGATGTGGCTTATTATGCGTGGGGCTTTAAATCAAGAAGTCAAAGAAATTCATCGTCATTATCATGTCCCCGCTTCTAACACGGCAGTAGGGCATATTATTTTGGAGAACTTATGAAAGTTGCACTAGCAGGCGCAGGCGCCTTTGGTAATAAACATTTGGATTCAATGGCTAAAATTGGTGGTATTGAAGTCGTCTCTTTAGTAGGTAGAGATTTATCCAAAACTCAGGAAATTGCCGATCAATACAAAATTCCACATGTGACTACGAACTTGGCTGATAGCCTAGCCATCAAGGAAGTCGATGCTGTCATTCTCTGTACACCGACACAAATGCATGCCCAACAAACAATCGCTTGTCTTCAAGCTGGTAAGCATGTCCAAGTTGAAATTCCAATGGCAGACTCTTTAGCCGGTGCCCAAGAAATCGTCAGAGTGCAAAAAGAAACTGGTAAAGTGGCTATGGTTGGTCATACTCGACGATATAACCCTAGTCATCAATATCTCCACAAACGAATTGTTGCTGGGCAAACCAATATCCAACAAATGGATGTTCAAACCTATTTCTTTCGAAGAACAAATACTAATGCGCTTGGTCAACCAAGAAGCTGGACTGACCACTTACTCTGGCATCACGCCGCACACACTATCGACCTCTTTGCCTACCAAACCCAAGGTACGATTGTTGCGGCTCACGCTCTGCAAGGTCCGATCCACCCTACCCTCGGGATTGCGATGGATATGTCAATCCAACTGAAAGCAAGTACTGGTGCGATCCTGACGTTTAGCCTCTCTTTTAATAACAACGGTCCCCTTGGCACTATCTTCCGTTATATCTGTGATGAGAATACTTATATCGTTAGCTATGACGATTTGTTTGATGGTAAAAATCAACAAATTGATGTCAGTCAAGTAGATGTTTCTATGAATGGTATTGAGTTACAAGACCGTGAATTTTTTGCATCCATTCGTGAGGGTCGAGAACCACGTACTAGCGTTGCTAATGTCTTGCCTTGCTATGAAGTATTACATCAACTTGAAGTCCAACTACAAAATACTCCTTAAAAAATCAATATGACCCAACCATTATCAACGCGTCAACTTGGTCCATTTACAGTGGCCTCTATCGGCTTGGGTTGCATGAACTTAAGCCACGCTTATGGCGTCCCTCCTTCTGAAGAAGTGGCAAATCAAATTCTCGAGAAGGCTTTTGAATTGGGAGTTACCCATTTTGACTCTGCAGCGTTATACGGGCTTGGTAATAATGAGATCTTACTGAGCAAACAATTTTTAAAAAGACACCGTCAACAAATTACTCTCATCAGTAAAGGTGGCGTTGGGCCTGCTGAAGGTAAGAGGGTGATTGATAGTCGTCCAGAGTCATTGCGTCGAGATATTGAGGGAAGCTTAAAACGTCTTCAAACGGATGTGATTGATTTATATTATTTGCATCGTTGGGATAAAAAAGTACCTATTGAAGATGCAATTGGTACTCTTGGAGATTTTATTAAAGAAGGTAAGGTGCGTGCAATTGGCATGTCAGAGATTTCTGCGCAAACATTACGTAAAGGTCATGCAACTCACCCTATCTCAGCTCTCCAAACAGAATACTCAATGTGGTCCAGGAATCCAGAAATAGCCTTGTTAAAGACTTGTCGAGAACTAGGTGTTTCCTTTGTAGCATTTAGTCCAGTCGCCAGAGGATTCTTGAGTCAAACTCCGCTCAATATATCAGAGTTTCCAGAAAAAGATATACGCCGTGCAATGCCACGATTCTTTGCTGAGAATTTTTCAAAAAATCTTGCATTTTATGACGCCATGAAAAAAATAGCTATCCAGGAAAACTGCACTTTAACCCAATTAGCTCTCGCTTGGCTTTTACATCAAGGATCAGATATCACAGTAATTCCCGGCACTGCAAGATTAGATCATCTACAAGAAAATATCGCCGCAGACCATGTTAGGTTATCCGAAGCTACGCTAGAACGAATCTCGCAAGTTCTTGACAATGTACCGATTTTTGGAAATCGTTACAACGAGGTGAGCCAAGCTGAAGTTGATACCGAAAAGTATCCCTCTAAATGAAAAATCATATTTACTTTGACTAAGTTAATAAAAACTCAAGTTGCCATTGTTGGAGCAGGTCCATCTGGACTGCTTCTTGGTCAATTATTATCCAAAGCAGGAATTGACAATGTCATCATTGAGCGTCAATCACAAGAATATGTTCTCGCACGAATCCGTGCAGGTGTCTTAGAACAAGGTACCGTTGACCTGCTCAATGAAGCCGGAGTAAGTTCTCGACTCTATAAGGAGGGCCTAATTCATCATGGACTTGATATTGCTTTTAATCAAACCCATTTACACATTGATCTTGAAAAGCTTACCAATGGCAAACATGTCACGGTCTATGGCCAAACCGAAGTGACTAAAGATTTAACACAAGCCAGGATCGATGCTAACTTACCCATTTTTTATAGCGCCGAAGATGTTCAAGTTACCGATTTATTAACGCCTTTACCAAAAGTCAATTTTGTTTTTGAGGGGCAGTCGTATCAAATCGAGAGTGACTTTATCGCTGGATGTGATGGCTATCATGGAGTATGCCGCGCATCTATTCCTCGTTCGTCCATCCAAGAATTTGAGCGGGTGTACCCCTTCGGTTGGTTGGGCATCTTATCCGATACTCCACCGGTTCAAGAGGAACTCATCTATGGGAATCACCCCGATGGATTTTATTTATGTAGTATGCGTTCCCACACCAGGAGCCGATACTATTTACAATGCGCCTTAGATGATGACATCAAAAATTGGTCGGATGAGAGGTTCTGGGATAGCTTACAATCTCGACTACCAAGCACACTAGCAAATCGATTAGTCAGAGGTCCATCGATCGAAAAAAGTATCGCTCCTCTAAGAAGCTTTGTAGCTGAACCATTAAAATACGGGCAACTTTTTTTGGCTGGAGATGCAGGCCATATCGTTCCTCCAACTGGCGCTAAAGGACTCAACCTGGCGGCTTCCGATGTATTCTATTTATCGAATGCTTTCAAAGCACACTACCTTGATCACGACACCAATCTCGTTGATAACTACTCAAGTACCGCTCTGCAGAGAATTTGGAAAGCTGAACGTTTCTCTTGGTGGTTGACTAATATGTTGCATCACTTCCCAGAGAAGTCGAGTTTCGACCAAAGAATCCAGCAGGCAGAATTTGACTATTTATGCTCTTCAGAACAGGCTCAAAAAGCCCTTGCTGAAAACTATGTTGGCCTGCCGTATTAATCAACGATGATTTCGATTCCAACAGGAATCCCATCTTTGACCGCAACCTCTTCTTTGTCGTCGACTAAACGTAAACGATTGGCCATGTCAGGATTAATCTTCACTAATTGAGCTTGTACAATTTGAGCGCGACGACTAGCAAGGCGATGCAAATCTCCTTCACTGGCCTTACCTGCTGCAACTAACTCGTTATGAAGTACCCGCCAGTCCTCAACTCCAGTAGGACCTGCTGCCAGTTTTAATTCTGGCTTAATCTTTGCTCCACTTTCTAAATACATTCTTCGTAGAGCTCTTTGTACCCTCTCATCTTCAAGTGGTAACTGAGGTAATGGCTCACCCTCAGCCAACTTAAAGCCTGCATTTTTGAAAAGCACTCGATTGACTTGATCAGTATTGAGAAATAAACGATCTACTTGTGGATCAAATACCCCATGAATCTTGAGTTTTGTCTTAGGGCGTTTTTTCATTCCGGCTTCAATGTTCTCAAGCTTAAGAGACTCTGATGGTCGAAGCGTACTTTGCCCCGGATCAAAATACACACCGGTATACCCCTCAATACCAATTAGACGGCCAATCATCTTAAAGGGTGCAGTGACAACATTACCTAAAATTGTCCATACAGCATCCCAAACTAGTTCACTAACTTTAAAATTGGGCTTATCAACATTACCGTCTACTTTTAAACTCAGATCAATCACGCCATTCTCATCCTCTAAAAGCGCCACAATGAGACCCAATGGAATATGTTTACCTTTGTAATCTGGAACTTTATCACCTAGTTGCATTTGATTAATAATGAAGCGATTATCACCTTGCAAATTTCCATCTTTAGTTATAAAACGTGAGTCATAAGAAAGCGCTCCACTTTTCACTTCATAACCAGCAAAAGTTGTTGCATAAGGATTAATTGAAGAGAGAGGGATTCGTCGAAAGGACATATTGATATCATGATTTCGACGGGCATCAGAAAAAGCAATTTGAGCTTTTAATTTCATATCACCACTGGGGGCAATTAACCCATCAAATGCTCCTGTAGCATAACGTTGAGGATATGTACTAATTCCTATTAATGTGCCATGAAAATCATGAATATCTGTTTTAAAGTTTGGTTTTACTGAGAAGTCCGAGAAGTCGATTTTGCCACGTGTAATCTCTATCGATTTCATATTCAGATTGAATGGTTTTTTCCCTGCATTTTTGGGAGTCTCAATGGGCTCATCATCCTGATCTTGAGTATTTGCTACCTTCGTGAAATGACTAGCATTGGAAACCAAGTGAACCATACTCGGCAATACCTGTTTTACAAGCGACTCTTTAGCTAGAGATTCAGGTACGCCCTGTTGCCCAACTTTTTTTTCAAGCGGCGCATTTTTTTTCTCTTGCTCAATCCTTTCAATTTCCTCCTTTGAGGGTTTAAACATTCGACGGAAATTATTGCTTCTGTCGCCATAAATCACATAGCGAGCTTTTAGACCATCGACTTTAATATCCTCAATACGCACCTTCTGTCCACTTGGAGTTTTTTCATAATCAAAATGATTAACTTTGGCACTATCCCAACCGAGTAATTCACTCGTTTTATCTGGCTCAAAAATAGCTAATTGTTGGAGAGTAATATCTCCTCCGACAATGATTTTATCTGGGTCATAGTGAATTTTCAATTGGCCTGAGGCTCCCCCAGATTTTGCATAAATAGTATTCATCGTAGGGACTAAACTGATCAATGGGACCACATTCACATCGTCAACCTTGACATCTCCATCCAGAACATTATTTTTCTCGTGATGAGTGAATTTAAATTGACCCGTTACAGTACCCGACTTCTCACTCAGCGCTACCAATGGAGTTAAAAAATCAATAAAAGGAATGAGGCTTAATTGCTCAACCTTGACATCACTTTCTATTTTGTTTTGTGCCTTAAAGATATGTGTGCTGGAATCAATCAAGCCCTGCTTAAACTTCACCTTCATGTGCAAAAAGATATCCTTGTTGGCGTCTAAATCAAAATCGCCTCCAAGTACAACTTTGCCTAAATTGAGCTTTCGATCTGTTTTAGGGGCCGGTAAAGATACTTCCCCAAGGCTTATCACATATGTAGTCTCTAATCCCCCCAAGGCACCCTTGGAATCAATATTCGTTGTATTTTTTAATTCAATATTTAAAGGCGTAAATTCTGTAGTCAAGCTCTGAACTGGGTCATGAATTTTTAAACGTCCGTCTGTCAATCTAAATTCATCCACCAAGAACTCTATGGGCTTACTAGGCTTTGAATCTATTTTTTTAGGGAACTTTTCCTGTACCAATTGGATAAACTGAAGCCAATTCCAGTTATCTGGATATTTTTCAACCAAAACCTGTGCTTGCTCAATGTCAACTTGCCGCAACTCGAGTTTTCGCTGAAACAAAGGTCCCCATTTTGCGCTAACCTGTAAATGCTTGATATCCAACAACTGATTTTGATTCGCTAACTCTACAATTTTTAGATCTGATATGGCAAAGCCAGGCTCTCGCAACGTAATCGTTAAGCCATTGAAATCTATAAGATATCCAATTGATTGGCCAAACTCATTAGCATAGTTTTTTGCCCACTTCGGGGCATGGGAAGCAGCATACCAAACCCCACCTCCCAACAGGCAAGAAAAACTGAGGATAAATATGGCGCTATATTTTAAAAATTTTAAATTCATGGGGCTAAAAGGCTCTATATTTTAATTTATCTATTAATATCAATAACTTATTAAATAACATCTTTTTTAAAAAATTGATATTTTTTGTCAACCTTATCTATTTCATTGCGTTGAATACACAGGTTAATTAGTTTATGTGAAATTTATCACAACTTGGTTAGCTAATTGTTGAATATCGGAGATTTTGATGAAAACGAATGATGTAACTAGACAAGCATTAGATAGTTTTAGTTCTAATACCAGTGTACAAGAGCTAGACGTATTTAATCGTAAAAGAGCTGCCCGTGGTCTACTACCAGTTACTCAAGAGGAGTTTAATGAGTTAATGATGAAAATTGCTGGATTTGTGACTTTTTCTTGGAATACTCCAACCGTCCACTAAGCATTTCGACTTCATTGATAAAGGAGCCTTTGGCTCCTTTTTTGTTGTGTTACATTATTTGAATTTAATCGACCTATGGCCCAATCAGATTTTTCCTTCTTCCACCCCCTTCGTGTTCGTTGGGCAGAAGTAGATATGCAAGCAGTCGTATTTAATGGGCATTATTTGACTTACTTTGATGTGGCCCTGACGGAGTATTGGCGAAAAGTAGGACTACCTTCACCCATACTTCAAGCACAGTTAGGAACTGAGTTATTTGTTAAAAAAGCAAGTCTTGAATATCATGCCTCAGCCAAGTTTGATGACGTTCTCGATATTGGAGTGCGTTGTAGCAAAATCGGCACTACATCAATCACTTTTTTGATAGAGATCTATTCGAACGACCAATACCTAGTCAGTGGTGAAATGATCTATGTCTTCGTTGATCGGCAGGATCAAAAAAGCACCCCAATACCAGTTGAATGGATCGAGATGCTAGATTTATTTGAGCAATCAACACCCATCGCAAAAAAAATTAATTAAGCTTTGTGATCGTTGATTTTTTGATAAGGCTTTGAACCGCTTCTTGTTTTTTTATGCCTAATAAACCTTGGTAAATATTATTTTTAACTTCTTCAAGAGGGGGCATCTTAAACTTACGAATATCATCTAATCTGATTACATGCCACCCCAAATTGGTCTGAATCGCAACAGCACTTACTTTTCCTTTAGATAAGTTCAAAAATGTATCTCCTAAGGACTTAGGGACTCCATCAGGCAAAACCCAATTAGGGACTGCGCCACCTTGTGCACCTGAAGTTTTTTCTAAAGATTTCTCTTTCGCAATTTTTTCAAAAGAAGACCCATCATTCACTTGTTTAATGATCGCGTTGGCTTCAGACTCACTAACAACAACAATTTGTGAAAACTTATACTCGTTTGAATTACGACCCTCTTTCGTTAAATTTGCTTGGCGTTCATAGTCGGCCCTAATATCTGAATCAGTAATTGGATTGGCTTTTAAATAATCCTCAAACCATAACTCTTGCAACATTTGCTGTTGAGCAAGTTTTAATCTTTCTGCATTGTCGCCTTTTTTCTCAAGGCCAGATTTTTTGATATCCTGCATGATTGCTTCGCGAAGAATCAGATCATTGGTGATAGCTTGACGTAATTCAGGGGAGTCTTTGACGCCCCTTGTCTCAGCGCTCTTCACATATACCTCAATATCTTTTTGAAAAATTTTTGTGCCGTTCACAGAAACAATGGCACCAGACTGAGCGTAGCTCAATGATGAACTGAACATCAATATCACTGCAAAAATAATACTTATCTTTATCATTGAAAATCCTTATCCGTCATTAATTCATTGATTATACGGGCAAATTTGTGGCACTTTTACCAAATGATGAATAACTTAAGGCAAGTGCCTGCGCCACCCGAATACCATCAACACCGGCAGAAAGAATACCGCCAGCATAACCAGCCCCCTCCCCCGCAGGGTACAAACCTTTAATATTTAAACTCTGAAAGTCTCTGCTACGTGTAATCCGCAAAGGGGAGGATGTCCTTGTCTCGACACCAGTCAGAACAGCATCGTTCATGGCAAATCCTTTAATTTTCTTATCAAACTCAGGAATAGCCTCTCGAATTGCCAAAATGACCCCTTCAGGTAAGCTCGTAGCTAAATCCGTCAAATGAACACCCGGCTGATAGGATGGGATTACTGAACCAAATTGCGTAGATGGAATCCCTTTTAAGAAATCTCCAACCAATTGACCTGGCGCTTCATAATTAGAACCACCTAAAATAAAAGCTTTGGCTTCAATCGCACGTTGAAACTCAATACCTGCGAGCGGTCCTCCTGGATAATCTGAAGGATTAATTCCCACAACAATTCCAGCATTGGCGTTTCGTTCATTGCGTGAATACTGACTCATACCATTTGTTACGACGTGGTTAGCCTCAGATGTTGCTGCCACGACAGTGCCTCCAGGACACATACAAAAACTATAAACTGATCTTCCATTACTCGCATGATGTACCAACTTATAATCGGCGGCCCCAATAATAGGATTTCCCGCATGCGGTCCCAATCTGGCGCGGTCAATTAAAGACTGAGGATGCTCAATCCGAAATCCAACAGAAAAAGGTTTTTGCTCCATATACACCCCGGCACCATGGAGCGCATAAAAGGTATCGCGTGAACTATGCCCCAAAGCAAGTACTACTCGATCCGCATCAAACTGCCGACCATCAGCAAGTCGAACGCCACAAATGGCTTGATTCTCGATCAAAAATTCCGATACACGGCTTGAAAAATGAATTTCGCCCCCTAACCGAATAATTTCTTCACGCATACGTTCCACTACACCGACAAGCCGAAAAGTACCAATATGTGGTTTAGCAACAAACTCTATTTCGGGGGGGGCTCCTGCTTTAATAAATTCAGCAATCACTTTGCGACCGTAAAACTCTGGATCTTTAATTTGACTATATAACTTACCGTCTGAAAATAATCCAGCACCACCTTCACCAAACTGAACATTCGATTCGGGTTGTAAGATCTTTTTTCTCCACAAGCCCCAGGTATCCTGGGTTCGCTCTCTAACAGCTTTACCGCGTTCTAGCACAATCGGTCGAAATCCCATTTGAGCTAATAAGAGTGCGGCAAAAATACCGCAAGGACCAAAACCAATGACTAAAGGTCTAGTTTTTAAGTCCTGAGGTGCCCTGGCAACTTCATGATAAGACGTATCTGGGGCAAGACGAATATTGGCATCGCCTTGAAATTTTTTCAGAACTAGCTCTTCATTTTTGACAGACACATGGACGGTATAAATCAAAGATAAAACTGCATTTTTTCTGGCGTCATGACTACGTTTGAAAATTTGAAAGCGAATGAGGTCATCTACTGTAATCTGCAAACGCCCTAAGATGCCTACCTCCAAATCTTGAGGTAAGTGATCAATCGGTAAACGCAGTTCGGTAATTTGAATCATGACATACCAACATCAAAAAAATAGTTCATTGAATTAATGATGGACTTTTAAACGAGATTGAACTTGGACAAATTCGCGTACCATCCGATCCACAATTTCTTGAACAGAGTCAACCGACTCAATACCCGCCACACTCTGACCAGCTCCCCAGATATCCCGCCATACTTTAGAAGAAGTATTGCCAAAGTTCATGGTATTTTTTTCTGCTTGCGGCAAGTTGCTTGGATCAAATCCCGCCTGCATAATACTTGATCGTAAATAATTGCCGTGAACACCCGTAAATAAATTACTATAAATAATATCTGATGCTGAACTTGCAACAAGACTTTGTTTATACTCTGGTGATGCTATAGCCTCTTTTGAGGCAATAAACCTTGTCCCCATATACGCCATATCAGCTCCCATCGCTAGTGCGGCAAATACATGTTCTCCTTTGGACATCGAACCAGACAATACCAATGGCCCATCCCAAAATTTTCTGACCTCAGTAATCAGTGCAAAAGGACTCATTAAGCCTGCATGACCTCCTGCACCAGCGCACACTAAAATTAATCCATCAACACCCATCTCAATCGCTTTTTGTGCATGGCGGACGCTTATCACGTCATGAAATACCAGTCCACCATAGGAGTGCACTGCTTCAACGACCTCACCTGGAGGTCTCAAACTCGTAATCACCATCGGTACCTGATGCTTTACACAAAGATCCACGTCCTGCTGTAATCGATCATTTGAGCTATGCACAATCTGATTGACTGCAAATGGGGCTATAGGACGCTCAGGATGCTCAAGTTTAGCTTGTGCTAGTTCTGACTTGATACGCGTTAACCACTCGTCTAATAGCTCTGCAGGTCTTGCATTGAGCGCAGGAAATGCCCCAACAATACCAGCTTTACACTGAGCAATAACTAAGTCTGGTTGCGCAATAATAAATAATGGTGCTCCTATCACGGGGATACTTAATTGTGATAACGCAAGAGGTATGGACATGAGATTCTCACAAAAGATGGCTATACCAGCAGTTTAATACTGATTGATCTTAGTTTGCTTACAATAGAGGGAAAGATATCCATAAAGACAAGCACTAAATACCGCTAAAAATCGAACATAACACCTCAAAAAGTTACTCAAGCCATGAACCACCGTCAAATAATAGGTACCGATAGTACCCAACAAGTGATTGATAAAACTCTCGCCGCTCGTCAATGGCTGAATGTGTTGGCTTGCGATATGCCAACAACCGTCCCCGAGTTTACTCTGCGAGTCAGCGCGCATATTCCGGCAAACTCACCAGCAGTTCAAGATGTATTTGAACCAGCTTTTCGTCGCCTCCAATTAATGACAAAGGGCGCTATCAATGTAAAAGCTTTTTGGGGCGGCTCTCTTCACCCAGAACGAGAAGGTCTCCAAGCACTTCAATCAGGATTAACGGATCTTTGTCCCGTTTACTCTGCTTGGGATGCGAAGCTATTTCCAGCTGCGCAAATATTAAGCCTGCCATTTATTTTTGATAGTGCCGAAGCCGCTACCGCTGTCTCAGAAGATCTCTACCGCAAATACTTTAGTCAAGATGTAGAAAAACATGATATCTATATGGGGCGAATGGTTGCCACCAGTGAGTACAATTTATTTAGCCGATCTCCAATCCGCTCCCTTGAAGATATTGATGGTCAAAAAATTGCGTGTAGTAATGGTGTTGAATCGGATATCTTTGCAGCTCTTGGCGCAATCCCAGTAGGTTGTAGTACACCGGAAGCTAAAAAACAATTTGAGGAAGATAAAGTGTTTGCCGTATCCATTTCGGATAGCGCAGCGCAAACCGTCGGACTCTACAAAAGTGCTAAATACCGGACGAGCGCCAACCTCGTAAGAGTTAATCTTGAATACGGTCTATCAAAACAATTCTGGGAAAAACTACCTCTGTCTCTTCAACCAATATTTAATCAATGGCTAAGGTCCCTCGCTCAAGCTGGCGCTCAAATCTTCTATGGCTTAGCAGGGGCTCGTGCCTGTTCAGCTTTTTTAGACCATAAAATGGAGTTTATTTCTTTAAGTACTGACGAACAACAGCGCTGGAAAGAAAAAATTAAACCGGTAGAGGCACACTTGATACAGCATCTTGGCAGTCTAGGTTACCCAGCAGAGAAAATGTTACAAGATCTTTTGACGCAAACCAAACATTATCAAACTTGGAGCGCTAATGATTTAATGCAAGCTAGTATCGTGCAGCCTCTGACGAATATTATTCCAATACCCAATAAACCATGAGTGAGGAAATGAACCTAAACAACCAAACGATCGGAGTTGTCGGATTGGGGCTCATGGGACAAAGCTTTGTTAAACGCCTTGACGATGCGAAAATTAAGGTCCTTGGCTATGACGTTCATCCAAAAGCGATTGAATCATTTGGTCAACATCGATTTTCTACATTATCTGAATTATCAGCATCCTGTCAAACAATGATCCTAGCAGTCTTTAACAGCAAGCAAGTAGAAGAAGCTTTATTTTCTGAGAATGGCTTATTAAAATACGCACAAAATCCCCTTCATATTATTTGTACCAGCACATGTGATCCAAATGAAATGAAACAGCTCTGCGAAAAAACTCAACAAATGGGTCACCAATTTTTAGAGTTACCCATTTCCGGTACAAGTATGCAACTCGCACGGGGTGATTGTTTGGGACTCGTTGGTGGCTCACTAGAGTTAGCTGATCAGTTAGCCGAACTCCTCAATGTCATTACGCCAAATCGACAATATATTGGCCCCGTTGGAGATGCAAGTAAAGCTAAGTTATCTATTAATTTGGTTTTAGGCTTGCACCGCGCAGCATTAGCGGAAGGCCTTCACTTTGGTTTGCAACTAGGCCTTGATCCAGAAAAACTCTTGCAAACTTTACAGAACTCAGCCGCTGCTTCGAATGTCATGAAGATCAAAGGGCCTTTAATGGTAAAAAGATCCTATGAAAATCCGCAAAGCAAAGTCGATCAAAGTTTAAAGGACTTTGGGTTAATCCAAGACCTTGCAGATGAACATGATATCGTTTTACCATTCGCAAAAATCTATATAAGCTTATTAACATCGCAACTAAAGGATGGTAAAGGCCATTTAGATAACGCCATCATTTTTGAAGCTATCCAACAACTAAAAACACACCCCTAATTGATTACAACGGAATTAACTATGACAACGAATCTTACTGCAGCCCCTCTATTCATTAAAAGCGTTCAAGCATTTGGTGTCAAACTACCCCTCAATAAAATTGTGCTGATGGCAGGGGTTGAGCTCAGCGTTGTTGAGACGCTATTAATCCGAATTGAAGCTGATAATGGTCTTGTTGGATGGGGTGAAGCTTCCTCTGCGCCAAGCCATGGGGGTGCTTCTTTGCCAGATATGTTGAAGTCGTTTCATGATGAAATGCACGATTTTTTAATCGGTAAAAATGTCCTTGAGCTTTCTGGTATTACTTGCCAACTGAATCAATTGGCAAAAAATGCAAAAAGTACTGTAGCTGCTGTTGATGTTGCTTTATTTGATTTGCTAGGCAAACACCTTGGAGTTCCAGTTCACGTCCTATTAGGTGGTGCCAAGCGTCATCAAGTTCCGCCTCTTTGGCTAATCGGTAATAGTAGTATCGATAAAGATCTTATAGAAGCTGAAAAGAAATGGACCGATGGATATCGATTCTTTAAACTCAAACTCGGTGTTAAATCTCTTGATGACGATATTGCTTTGACAATGGCGATGCGAGAAAAGTTTGGTAGCACCCTCCAAATGTGTTCGGATGCCAACATGGGAATGAACCTCGAACAAGCAACCCGTTATGTCCTAGCTGTTAAAGATACAGGCTTAGCCTATCTTGAACAACCGTTACCAAAGAAAGATCTTGCTGGAACTCATGCGCTGGTCAAAGTGAGCCCTATCCCTATCGGCTTAGATGAGTCAGTAACCTCTGTTGACGATATTTTGCAAGCATCTAAAGATGGTGTACAGGGCGTATCGCTCAAAACATTAAAGCTTGGTGGCTTATCCGGCGTTATCGGTGCCGGACATATTTGTGAAGCTTTTGGTCTACAAATTAATCTAGCCAGTAAAATGGCAGAGACCGGCATTGGCGCTTCTGCTTTATTACATCTCAGCGCTGTCCTACCAAATGTGAATTGGGGGGTGAGTCCTACCCATTTATATCTTGCTCAAGATGTTGTGAGTCACCAAGATACTCCTGAGAATGGCTTTTTTACAATTTCATCTTCACCAGGACTTGGAGTAATTGTCAACGAAGATGTCATTCAAAAACACCTCGTCGCATAAGGAAAATAATATGATTAATGCAGCATTAATAGGCATGGGCTGGTGGGGTAAAAATATCGCTCAAGCCATCCAACATAAAAGTACAGAATTACAATTTCTTTTAGGCGTTACTAAAGAAGTTCCTCAGACCCAAGAGTTTGCCGACAAACTTTCGATGCAACTTTCTGATAGCTTTGAAGAAGCTCTATCGAATAAAGAAATTCAGGCGATCGTCTTGGCGACTCCACACTCGATGCATGCTGAACAAATCATTGCTGCAGCTAATGCCGGTAAACATATCTTTTGCGAAAAGCCTCTCACCCTCACCTATCAAGAAGCACAATTTGCCATTGCTGCTTGTGAAAAAAATCAAGTTGTCCTTGCTGTTGGGCAAAATAAACATTTTTGGCCCGCGATGGCGAAAATGCGCGAATTGGTTGCTAGTGGCATCTTAGGTCAAATACTTCATATTGAAGGCCACTACAGTAACGAGCACTCAACCAAGTTTTTTTCTGACTGGCGCGAGTCACCAGCAGAGTCCCCAGCCGGTGGTTTAACTGGTACTGGTATCCATATGATTGAGGCATTTATTAATTTAATTGGGCCGGCATCCCATGTGAATGCTATGGTCAGTAGTCAACGTACTGGTCCTGATCCCCGGGATTCAACTTCAGTGACCGTCAAATTTCGTAATGGCTTAAGCGGCTACTTTGCCATGGTGCGTGCTACTCCATTATTTTGGCGAGTTCATATTTTTGGTGATCAAGCCTCTATTGAAGCTATTGGTGAAAATGAGATTGTGGTTCGTCACAAAGGCGGACGGATCGATCGACATGTACTACCTCCCCTAGACTCCGTGAGAGCTGAATTAGATGCCTTTGCTCAAGCAATTCCAGCAAAATTTCATCAAGGTGTAGCACAAGATCGTTTGGCAATACCTTATTCAATTTCCCCACTACAAATGGGCCAAACGATTGCGATGTTTGAGGCAATTGTGAAATCAGTTGAAACAGGTGAACTTGTCGAGGTACCTCATTGAAGAACTAAACCTCGACGGCTTGCTCAACCAAGTCGCCGCGGTCAATCACAAAAATCTTTTGCACTAAGTGACGCGAATATTGTAAATCGGACTCCGAAAAAATCACAGCCATTCCCTCGCTCTTGAGCTGACCAATGACCTCTGCTAGGCGCTGAGCTAGAGCGGGCGCTACACCTTCAAAGGGCTCATCTAGTAAAAGTAATTTGGTGCCAATCATTAAGGAGCGTCCAAGTGCAACGAGTTTTTGTTGACCGCCAGAGAGCTGCAACCCACGTCTTGGAGCAAACTCAATCAGCTCTGGGATTAAATGATAAACATAATCCAACCGAGCTTGCGGTTCTTTTGATTTGTTAGCCCAAACGGGTACTAAAATATTTTCTTCGACAGTAAGGTCGGGAATTAAGCGCCGATCTTCCGGCATATATCCAATCCCTAAACTGTTACGGAGATTTGTTGGCATCTTAACCAAATCATGCCCATCAAACTCAATCGTGCCTGACTTGGGTTGAAGTAGTCCCATGATACTTTTAATGAGAGTTGTCTTTCCTGCTCCATTACGCCCAACCAACCCAGCCATACTAGCAGTTGGAAGCTCAATGGAGATATTTCTTAAAATATCTACCGATTGAATCGAAACATTCAGGTCTTTGATTTTAAGCATTTGATTTTTCTGCCAATACGTGTTGCGCTTGTGAGTGACCAACAATGTACTTCAGTACTCGCTCATCCTTTAAAGCAATGTCAGGGTGATCATCCGCAATAATTTTTCCTTCATAAAAAGCAAGAACACGCTGCGAATATCGCATCACTACCTCCATATCGTGTTCGACAAATAAAACGGTAGTGCCAGCATCACGTATCACTTTCATAATCATATCCATGATGTCAAATTTTTCTTCTGCTGAAACTCCACTAGTTGGCTCATCTAAAAATAAAATTTTAGGGCGTGTCGACATAGCCATCGCTATATCCAGAACCTTACGCACACCACCTGGCAAAATTCGAGTGACTTGATGTTGGTATTGAAGAAGCCCATATTTTTCTAGTGCTTCAATCGCTAAATCACGCGGGTTTTTTCCATAAGACGGAATTATGGCATTTGAATCGGTAAAGATAGAGCCTTTATTTTCTTGAAGAGCAATAATGCCGTAACTCACCTCGAGATTTTCTAACGCAGTCATCGTGTTATATAACTGTGGAATTTGGAAAGAACGGCATATGCCAAGTTGTGTAATTCTTCTTGGAGGTAAATCTGTAATATCTTGACTATTAAACAAAATCGTTCCGGTATCTGGCTTCAAATAACCGGTAATCATGTTCACGAAAGTTGTTTTACCCGCGCCATTGGTCCCAATCAAACCAATACAGGCTCCTTCTTCAACATCTACCTGAATATCTGCTGCAGCAGTTACGGCACCAAAACGCTTATTAAGATTCTTTGCTTGAAGTATTGTCTTAGACACGAGGCTTACTCCTCATCTTTGCAACTAATGACCATAAACCATCCGGCAATAAAAGAATGACTGTAATCAAACAAATACCAATCGTCATTTGCCAAGTATTTGGAGAGTAACCATAAGCTACCGTCTGGATCACACCAAAAATGATGGCTCCCACAAATGGTGCGATGACATTTCCAATACCACCCAAAATAGCAATAAAGACAAACTCACCAGAGGACGTCCAAAAAGTCATATTTGGGTCAATATGCCCTGCCACGATAGCTGAAATTGCGCCCCCTAAACCCGACAAGACACCAGCAATGACATAAATTAAATGAATCGTCTTTTGCGCTGAAGCGCCCATATACTCAGCACGTATTTCATTATCCCGAATCGCTGTTAACAAAAGTCCACGAGGACTCTTTAATAAGCGATGAACAAATAATAGTGACCCCATCACGGTTAATATCGCAATGCCTAAAAGCACATATTTCATTTGCTCAGACTCAGGACGCCAACCAAACAAGGTCACGCCTGAAATACTGAAGCCATCGGTTGATCCTAATGTCTCGCTCTTCACCAGAACACCATAAAGGATCATTGAAAAGGCAAGAGATAACAAACCAAAAAAGATGGCGCGATATTTGGCTAACAAGAACCCCAATAAATACGCTAAAACTCCTGCCAAAATACCGCTAGCAATCATGAGTAAAAAGATATCGGTTATCTTGAGCAATAAACTCATCATGCCTGTAGTGTATGCACCTACGCAGAAAAATAATGCTTGTCCAAAAGAAACAAGCCCGAGTCGCATGAATAACATTAATCCCAAAACGACTAAACCGTTGGCGCCAGCTAAAGTCACAATAAATAATACCCACTGAGGCAAAAGTGGTGAGCCCAACATCAACGCAACCAAAAACGCAAACATGAAACTCATTGATTTATCTAATTTCATATCTTGCGTGCCTCTGCCAAACTAAATAGTCCACGAGGTCTAAATACGAGTACTAAAGCCATTACTGTGAAGATTACAAATAATTCGAGTTGTGGCACATAGTGAACACAGAATGATCGCACTACACCCATAATGATCGCGGCTAAGGCGGTCCCAGGTAAACTACCCAAACCACCAGTCACAACGACGGCAAATGAAAGAACAATCACATCAACACCAAGACCAGGAACCACAGAAATCGTTGGCGTCGTAATTCCTCCAGCAATAGCAGCAAGGGCACAACCAAATGAAAATGTGAGGCTAAAAACTCGGCCTACGTTGATCCCCATGGCTGAGCTAATCTCACGATCATGAATCACGCTGACCAGTAACTTACCAAACTTTGTCATTTTTAACATGTAAGTTAAGCCACAACCCAATATCAAAGCAGCTACCACCATTAAGATGTAATAGTTAGGGTAAGTCATGCCGCCAATTTCAAAGTTACCTAAGAGTTCATAGGGGTCGGATGCGTAGTAAGGATCAACACCCCAGATGAGTTTAAGAACATCATCAAGGATTAAAAACACAGCATAGGTAATTAATAAAATCACCACCTCGTCTTTAGCGTATTGATACCGCAATAAGAAGCGCTCAAGAACCCAACCAACGATAAAGCCCGCAATTAAAGAACCACTAAATAAGGCGAAAAAAGAGAGGTAGGGAGGATAGTTATGGGTAAACCAATAACCGGCGATGGTCACGGCAACATAACATCCAAATGAGTAAAAACTGGCGTGTGCCACATTTAAAACTCGCATCACACCATATATAAGAGTCAAACCTACTGCAGAAAGAAAAAGCCAAGCTGCGTAATTAATACCATCAATCAATACAACTAATAAATTGGACATTCCGAACCTTTAAAAAAGCGAGGCAAAATTCGCCTCGCTTAATTTTTACTTATAAATATTATTTTTTTACTGCAGACGCCATCCAATCAGCAGCCTTCACGCCATCTGGAGGCATGACTTGCTCTGCTGTGAATCGCTTTTGATCAACTAACTGAATCTGTCCATTGACATGCTTGACACGACCATAAACCATCTCAGCAGTAGCTTGGTGACCATTACTTAAATTGAATTTATGAATACCGCCTGGGCCTTCATAAGTCATTCCTTTCATGGCATCAGCAATTTGATCAGAGTTAGGCTTGTTACCACCATTTGCTGCTAATGCTTTTTCAAAGGCTAATTTAGCAGCCATAAAAGTATGAGCCATTTGATAAGCCGCTAAGTTTGGTGGTGCATTGTAGCGATCAATCACATTCGAACGATACCAATCATTTAATGCAGACTTCGGTGCATAAACACCATAAGGTCCACGTGCGCCGATAACTGTTCCTTCTGGAATCTTGGTATTAAGACGGAACATAGCAACTTCTCCACCTGTCAACAAGACTGTCGACTGTTTAAACAGGCCACGTGGTCCTGCTTGCAGAATAAACGCTTCCATGTCTCCACCCCAAATACTAGAGTGAATCAAGTCAGATTTACTTTCTAACAATGCAGAGATCTCAGCACTATATTGTCCAGCGAATAACTTCGGCATTTGCGAAATTTTTTCTTCCAAGTTTGGACTCACCATCTTTACTGCACCTTGGAAGTCAGCCCATGAATCTTGGCCAAAAGCATAGTTCTGATTAAGACCTGAATAAGTTTTTGCATTTGGTTTAATTGCTTTTAAATACAAAGCTGCGGCGACACCATCAGCCGTTGCATGGTTAACCGCTCTAAAAACATACTTCTTCGGACTTTCTTCAAAAAGACGTGGAGACCCGCAGTCATACATCATGGTCAAGGTTTTTAACTCTTCAGCCACAGGGGCGACCGCTAAACAGTTACCACTCGACACATATCCAATAACTAGATCAACTTTTTCTCTTTGTACCAAGTTGCGATACTCAGTAACGACGTTGGTTGTTGAACCGGCCTCATCAATCACGACCAATTTAATCGGAAGACCACCAAAACCTTTAACGTTATAAGGAGCTGGTGCTTTACCACTATTGAACGCATCTGCTAAAAACTCAGCGGTATTTCGTGCAGGAACTCCAAATGGAGCGGCACCTGGACCAGACAAAAAGGAAACAATTCCAATTTTGAGCTCTGTTGGAGGAGCTGGCGGTGCAGCAGGAGGCGTTTGAGCCAATGCTACAGTGGATACTGTGCTCAATAAAGCCGTTAAAAACTTTTTCTGAAAATTCATTCTATCTCCGTTATAAAAATTAGCTATTGATCAGCTTTTCAATTAGGATTTTAATTGTAATGACTATTTTTTTCTTTTAATGCTTTGCCGTCAAGCATCTTGTTCTAGGTGATTTCCCTAGTCAGACTTTGTAACAATTTGAATTGTATTCAGTTTCTCTGTTTCACCACCTAAGCGATTGAGATTTTCCATAATTGAGAAATATTAAAAGAATCAGAAAAAAGAATACAATCCCATTTCAATATCCGTATTAATCATATGATCATTAAAAATATGATTATGGTTGTTTCAAGTAGCTCCTCATTTTGTAAAGTAAGTTAATTTAGAAAGGTATTTATATGGATTTGCAGTTAAAAGGTAAAAAAGTTCTTGTTACTGGTGGGTCAAAAGGTATCGGTCTTGCCGTCGCCATGGCTTATGCAGCCGAGGGAGCAACCCCAATCATCACTTCACGCGACGCAGCTAATTTAGCGAGAGCAAAAGCCGCTATAGAGTCAAAATACAGCGTTAAGTGTGTCACTATTGAATGCGATTTAGGTGCGCCTAAATCAGCTGAGGCACTTTTTGAAAAAGTGGGTCAAGTAGATATTCTCATCAACAACGCTGGCGCTATACCTGGTGGAACTTTAGCCGATATTAATGAAGAGCGTTGGAGACAAGCTTGGGAATTAAAATTGTTTGGTTATATTAACTTAACAAGAATTTATTTAGCGAGTATGGAAAAGCAAGGCTCTGGCGTTATCGGTAATATTATTGGTATGGCCGGCGCAGCTCCCCGCGCTGAATATGTATGCGGCGTGACGGCTAATGCTGCCCTCATGGCATTTACTCAAGCAACTGGTGCAACTAGCCACAAGCATGGCGTGCGCGTGTTTGGTATCAACCCTTCTCCAACAAGAAGTGATCGTATGGAAAACATGATGAAGACGAATGCTAAAAACAAATTAGGTGATGAGGCCCGCTGGACAGAGCTGACTCAAAAATTACCGTTTGGTCGCATGACTGAGCCTGATGAAATCGCTAACCTCACAGTGTTCTGCTCATCTACCCTTTGTGGTTATTTGAGTGGTTCAGTGATTAATGTCGACGGTGGACAAATGTTTGCCCCTGTTTAAACGTTAAGCTTTAAAAAACAAAGCCCTCAGTTCAATACTGAGGGCTTTTTTTATTTTTACGAAATGATTAGGCAATAATCTTTTTGGCTATTAATTGATCAATACTGTCTTGATCTAAATACTCTCTTAATACTTCCTGAGTATGTTCACCTAATCGAGGTGGGGGGTATCTTACTGAAGTTGGAGTTTCTTTCATCTTCAGTGGGATTCCGAGCCCCTTTAAGTCTTTAATGACAGCGTGTGGCGTTTGTACGATCATATTACGTGCGACAGTGTGCTGATTAGCTAGAGCTTCTGCTACAGTGTTGACAGGTCCAACTGGGATGCCATGCTTGCGCAGCAACGGAATCAAATCCGTAGAAGAAATATTTTTTAGTTCTGCACCAACCATCGCATCAACCTCGATTCGATGATTGATTCTAGCTGTATTAGTTCGATATTTTTCATCTTGTGTCCATTCAGGATGACCTAATAATTCAGCGAGTTTCGCAAACTGACCGTCATTGCCAACGGCAAGAGCGATCAATTTATCTTTAGCATTAAATGTCGTATAGGGAACGATTGTAGGGTGTCCATTACCAAACCGTCTTGCTTCTTTTCCAGTAGCCAGGTGACTTGCACCAATATTCGCTAGAAGTGCAATAGAGCTATCGTAGAGCGCGACTTCAACATGTTGACCACGACCAGTTCGATATCTGGCAAGCAAAGCTCCCTGAATGGCATTTGCAGCCATCATGCCCGTAGCAAGATCGACAATCGCTACACCATACTTACTCGGGACGCCCTCTTCCTCACCACAAATACTCATCAGACCTGATTCGGCTTGCAAAATAAAATCATATCCAGGTAATTGAGAAAGTGGGCCATCTAAACCATATCCGGTAATCGAGCATCGCACCACTTGTGGCGCATGGCTCTCAAACCATGCGGCGTCAAAACCCCATTTTTCGAGAGTCCCGTTTTTGAAATTCTCCAAAACTACATCAAACTTCGGTATCAGTGTGGCAAGCAAGTGCTTGCCCTCAGGCGCTGCGAAGTCAATGGCAATCCCTCTTTTATTTCTGTTACAGCCTAAATAATAAGAGGATTCCCCCTCTAAAAAGGGGGGACCCCAAGCACGGGTATCATCCCCCGCCTTGGGTGATTCTACCTTAACCACCTCTGCGCCCATATCTCCAAGCAACATGCCACACCAAGGCCCAGCAAGAATCCTACTCAGATCCAGAACCTTAAAACCAGTTAATGCTCCTTCTGGAGTTGTGCGTCCATCAGACATCTTAGAGATTACGCATATCTGGAGGAGCATTCAGGTTCTTGTGAAACCCGTCCATGTAATCTGCTAAGGCTTCTTTATTTCTCATACGGAATTTTTGGAAGTCAGGTTTGCGACCTTCTAAGAATGCATTCATACCCTCTAAACTCTCTTCAGAACCCCAAACATAGGCTAATAATTCCATACCATGCTGCCATGACGCGTATAACTGATCAGATTCAAAGTTCAAGCTCTTCTTCGTCATCCGAATTGTCTGTGAACTGTTGCTCTTAATGTTTTCACACCAGGCGAGTGTCTCTTCCATCAGTTTTTCTTCAGGAACGCACTTATTAATCAAACCAATTTTTTCTGCTTCTTTGGCGTCAAAGCGCTTGGCTAAGAAAATCATTTCACGAGCAATACGCTCGCCAACAATTCTTGGTAGGTATTGTGTCGCGCCAACCGTTGGGCAAGCGCCTACTTTGGCACCAGTCTGACCGAGCATCGATTTTTCTGAGGCAATGACTAAGTCACACCACAAAGCTAATTCATGACCACCACCCATGCACCAGCCATTTACCATAGCAATCGCAGGAATCGGTACACCACGGATAGCCATGGCTAAACCCAACATGCGGTCATTCCACATGGAGGCATTCGTAAACGTTAAACGCTTCATCGCATAAAAATCACCACCCGCTGAGAAAGCCTTATCACCAGCCCCTTTAAATACGATACAAGCAATCGACGGATCTTCACGCGTCGACTTCACCGCTTCAATCATCTCATCTAAAGTTTGCTCTCTAAACGCATTCATCACGCGTGGGCGATTGATCGTAATCCAAGCGACTTGATCTTTAACTTCAAATATGATGTCTTTATATTTTTTCTGATTTTCCATAACTACTCCAATTAAATTAATTAAAAACTACTTCAAAAGCCTAAATATATTAACTGACAAATCGTTATTTGTATTAACAATTCAAAAATTAATCTGGTTCGACTTGTAAAACATCAAATGCGGCCTTAAGGCGAGCATTGTATTTACGACGCATTTCCTTCATTTCCTCATCACTCCATGTCCTAAAACCCTCTTTGGATTTCATGCCATATTTCCCTTGTGCAATCAGGTTTGCCATGACCGGCTGGAGTCCCTCAACGTTATACAGTGAAGGCCAAATTTCTACCGAGGCGCCAGCCATCCCCTCCCAACCACTGATTTCTTTTTGAGTCATCGGTCCTACTGCAGCATAACGAAACCCAAAACTATACCGCACTGCAGTATCCACATCTTCCGGTGTGGCAATACCTGCATCTACCAATGACAAGGCTTCTCGCATCAAGGCATGCTGAATCCGATTGGCTAAAAAGCCTGGAATATCTTTTTTGACTAAAACTGGCTTTTTACCAGCATCGCGATAAATCTGACAGACCGCTTCCCCCATCAGAGGATCTGAGGCTTCACCGAGAACAACCTCTACCAATGGAACAATATGCGCCGGCATAAAGTAGTGAGCATTAAACATGCGATGCGCAGTTGGTAAATCAATTGCAATTTTTGAAATCGGGAAACCTGAACTATTACTACCGATCGGAATATGTGGGGGAACACGCTGATCTAAATTTGCAAACAATGCTTGCTTAAGAGCCATATCTTCTTTAATCGTTTCTATTACCCAGATAACCTCTGACCAATCAGCCCAATCATCAATAGCGCCAAAGACTAATGGATATTGGTCCTGTTTCCAATCAGGATTTAAAGTCTTGGTAAGTTGTTCGATTTCTGAGCGCTGATCTTGAGAACGCTCTTTCGTTCTACCCAAAAGGATGACAGAGTGGGCACTCGCTAAAAAGCCTGCAGCAATACCTACTGCCATAATCCCTGTCCCAAGGATGACGATTTTTTTCATATGATCTCCAATGATTTCACCAGTCGCAACCAGTAATTTGGGTATACTTCTTGTAGTAAATGGTTCAAACCATTGTAAACAATAAAAAGTAAAGACCATTTTTATCAACACCCTATTACGATTTAATTTATATAACTTTTCTGATCAAGTAAGGAGCTTTTCTCGTGTTTAATCCCTTCCAACAAGTTGAACTTATCAAAGCTGAGCCATTTATGACAATGCCAGCAAAGTTTCGTGAAAAAAAACGCTCTGCTTGGGCAGATCCAAATCGACAAGGGGCTGAAATTGAATGCTTTCTGGAAGGCCCTTCATTTGATAGAGAAGGTAATTTATGGTTTGTGGATATTCCCTACGGACGTATCTTTAGAATCTCCACAAAAGGTGAGTGGGAACTCATTACTCAATATGACGGTTGGCCTAACGGCTTGAAGTTCCATAAAGATGGTCGTGCATTTATTTGCGATTACAAAATGGGCCTGTTAAGTTTAGATACTAAAACAGGGAAAATTGAAACCATTCTTGGATCCATGTACAGTGAATCTTTTAAGGGGCTTAACGATCTGCACTTTGCAGCCAATGGCGATTTATATTTTACCGACCAAGGTCAAACAGGTATTGCCGACCCCACTGGTCGCGTATTTCGTATGCGCGCCAATGGTCAATTAGACCGTTTAGCCATCAACGTCCCAAGCCCTAATGGCATCACCCTTTCGACAACAGACAAACATTGCTATGTGGCCGTAACCAGATCCCAACAAATTTGGCGTTTACCCATTATGGCGGATGGCTCAGTCTCTAAAACGGGTGTAGCTATCCAATTATCTGGCGGCGCTGCTGGTCCAGATGGTATCGAAATGGATAGTGAAAATGGGCTTTTAGTTTGTCATCTTGGAGTTGGTGTGTGGCGCTTTGACAGCAACATGCTTCCTACCCATTTAATTTATTCAGAAAATAAACATCACCATCATTTGGCCAATATCTGTACTGGCGGTGCAGATGGACGTGACCTGTATATTACCGAATCTATGTCTGGTGATATTTTAAAAGCTCGGTTGCCAGTGGCTGGTAAAAAAATGTTTGGTCTGAGCTAAGCTAAGCATCACTGACCCAGCCCCCTTAATTTAATTATCAACGGATACAAAATATGTCAATCATCAAATCAGTCCATGTCGCAAATGTTAGCGTACCTTTAGATGTTGTTACATCATTCTCTACAAGAACTGTTTCTGAACGTCACTATTGTTTAGTCAAAGTCACAAATACCGATGGCGTTCAAGGTATCGGATTTTGCTACGTAGGAAGCAAAGCTGGGGAGATTGCCAAAATAGCCGTAGAGCAATTGCTTGCGCCAAAACTCATCGGACAAGAAAGTCATCGTAGCGAAGGCCTTTGGCAAGATATGTATTCCGAATCAATTTTGCAAGGACGGTCTGGTTCCGTCATGCGAGGTATATCCATTTTAGATACTGCGATTTGGGATTTAAATGCGCGCTCTGTCAATTTACCGCTCCACAAATATCTTGGTGCCGTAGTTTTAGATCGCGTCCCTGCTTATGCTAGTGGTGGTTACTATGTTGACGGAAAAACTCCTGCGAAGCTAGCGAAAGAAATGGAATCCTATGTTGCGATGGGTTTTAAAGCTGTAAAAATGAAAACAGGTCGTCTCTCCCCACGTGAGGAAGAGGATCGCTTGGCAGCTGTTCGTAACGCAGTGGGTGATGACATTCTGGTAACCATGGATGCTAATAATGCATGGCGTGATTTACCAACCGCGATGGAATATATCCAACGTTTTGAACAGTACAACCCATATTGGATTGAAGAGCCATTCTCACCAGATGCGATTGATTTACATGCTCGTTTAGCAAGTCATACAACCATTACGGTTGCTACTGGAGAAATTGAAGTGGGTCGCTGGCGTCATCGTGAACTCATTGAGTCTGGTGGTTGTGAAATTTTGCAATCTGATGCAGCGGTGTGTGGTGGTATTAGTGAATGGCGAAGAATCGCAGCTTATGCCGACTCTAAAGGCGTAACAATCTGCCCACACTGGTTCCATGACTTGCACGCACCACTCGTTGCCGCAACTCCCAATGCACGTTTAGTAGAATTTTTTACCGATGATCAAGTTTTAAATTTCCGCCGTTTAATTGATAAACAACTCAGCTTCGATAAGGGTGATCTTATTTTGCATCAAGAGCCAGGCTTAGGATTTAATTTTGATGAAGCTGCTGTTAAGAAATATGGCACAGGATCCCAAACATGGACACAAATTATTTAAGCGCAGAAAAAGTTCGTACTTTCATCAAAGATGTATTTTGTGGTTTAGGTATGCCACAGCAAGATGCCCTGCTCTGTGCTGATTTAATGGTGCGAACTGACCTCTCTGGTGGTGATGGTCATGGCGTGTTTCGACTCTTACAATACTCACGCCGGATCCAAGCCGGGGGAATTAATCTTCACCCGAACATGAAGTTAGTACAAGACGCTCCTTCGATCGGTCTTTTACATGGCGATAATGCGATGGGGCATTTAGTCATGCACCGCTGCGCTGAACTAGCGATTACAAAAGCAAAGGCTACCGGCATCGGTTGGATGGGTTGTTGTTACGGTAACCATGCTGGTGCGGGATCAACCTACGCTGGCCTCATATCCGATGCGGGCCTAGTTGGAATTTATCTAGCAGTAGGTAGCGCTAACCATATGGCACCATGGGGTGGTATCGCACCATTATTATCCACAAATCCAATTGCGATTTCAGTACCGATGGGTGTCAATCAACCTCCTGTCTTACTCGATATGGCGACTACCGTCGCCGCCTATGGCAAAGTCAAAATGAAAGCACAAGCAGGTGAGTCAATGCCTGAAGGCTGGATGATTGATAAAGAAGGTAAGCCGTTAACAGATCCCAATAGATCTTCTGAAGGAACCTTGTTGCCCATTGGTGATTACAAAGGTTATGGCCTGTCTCTCATGATTGCCCTGCTTGCAGGCAGCATGAATGGAGCCGCCGTTGGTTCACAACTCGTTGACTTTAACGATGATGAAAAAGCGATTACCAATACGGGTCAAACCATCATCGCTATCAATCCAGCATTTTTGGGCGGTACTGAAAATTTATTGAAATCATCCCATCAATTAGTCAGTGAGATTAAGAATTCTCAAACCTTGCCTGGCGTTTCAGAAATTAGAGTGCCTGGAGACGGCGCGGCAAAAGCAAAGCAAACTAGAAATCGTGACGGAATACCAATTCCCCCAGGATTACTGAAGAATTTGAATCTATGTGCAAAAATGGCGGGAGTTCCACCTATTCTATAAAGTTGTTCACCGAAAGATTTCCCATGAAAAACATACTTCGTTTCTCCTTTCTTATCTTTGGAGGAATGTATTTTTGTGGTTTAAGTCTTGCACAATCGATCAATGATTTTCCGAATAAACCAATACGTGTCATTATTGGTTTTTCTGCTGGCGGTGGATCTGATACTGCAGCTCGGATAATTGCCCCGAAGTTTGGAGAATATATTGGCCAAACAATTATTATTGAAAATAAACCCGGAGCAGGAGGTAACTTGGCGAGCGACTATCTCACCAAAATGCCTGCTGATGGATATACTATTTCACTTGCTACTATCGGATCTTTAGCCATCAATCCGAATATGCCAGAAGGTACTAGCTTTGATCCGCTTAAAGACTTCTCTATGCTTACGCAAGGTGTTACTTTTTCGAACGTATTAGTTGTTCGTTCAGACTCACCCATCAAAAATCTAAAAGATTTTGTGAATTCCGGGAAAGAGACTAAAACCTTCGTTACTTTCGGATCTTCTGGGAATGGCAGTACTGGCCATTTGGCTGGAGAGCTTCTTAAAATACGATCTGGAATGAATGCGCAACATATCAATTACAAAGGTGGCGGTCCTGCAATGAATGATCTCCTAGGTGGAAATATCACGGCCATTTTTGCTAGTACTCCAACAGCAATCCCATTCGTGGAAGCGGGCAAGTTAAGAGCTATTGGTGTTACAGGATCAAAGCGTGCAATAGCCCTTCCGAATGTACCCACCATTGCGGAACAAGGTTACCCAGCTTATCAAGCTGAAAATTGGTATGCGTTTATTGGTCCACCTAAAATACCCCCTGAAATAGTGAATAAACTCAACGCAGCTCTCTCAAAAGCGATGCGTGATCCTGAAACGCTCAATCGCCTTCATCTCGTTGGTCTTGAAGGATCCCCTAGTAGCCCAACTGAGTTGTATAACTATGTAAAATCAGAAAACGAGTCTTGGGGAAAAATTATCAAAAAAATACAGTGGGATAAATAATGGGTCAAACTATCAGTGAAAAAATACTCGCTAAACACGCTCAAAAATCTGAAGTTCAAGCTGGAGAAGTTGTTGTGTGCAATGTTGACTTTGCTATGGTCACCGACACGAGGGCTTCAAACACCATCAAAATGATGAGTAAATTAGATCGTAAAAGTCTCAAATTTACCCAAAATACTGCGCTTGTTTTAGATCACTACTCCCCTCCACCAAATTTAGAAGCTGCAGAAATCCACCAAAAAATGCGCCAGTTCTCTGATGAAGCAAAAACGCATTTATATGACATTGGTGATGGGATCTGTCATCAAGTATTACCAGAAGGTGGCCATCTTACCAGCGGAGACTTAGTCGTTGGAACCGATACACATTCTGTCACTTATGGTGCATTTAATGCCTTTGGAACTGGTATTGAAGGTAGCGATGTAGCGGCAGTCATGGCAACCGGTAAATTATGGTTCCGCGTTCCAGAGTCGATTCAAATACATTTAACTGGTCAACTGCAACCCGGCGTATGGGCAAAAGATATTACCCTGCATATGCTAGGCAAATATAAAGCTGAGGGATTGAATTACAAAGCTATCGAGTATGTCGGCTCAGCTGTGAGCAAAATGGATATCGATGATCGTATGACACTGTGTAATCACGCTGCAGAATTAGGTGCAAAAGCTGCCCTGCTCGAAGCTGATCAAAAAACCTTTACATGGCTTGCCGCTCATGGCGCAAAAACGCCCAATGCGGTTTATGCCGATAGCGATGCTATTTATGCGTTTAAAGATCAGATCGATGTGTCGTTACTCGTGCCCCAAGTTGCTAGAAAACATGAGGTCGACAATGTTGTCAGTATGGATCAAATTGATCGACAGGCGATACAATTTGCCCTCATCGGAACTTGTACCAATGGTCGTCTCGATGATATTCGACAAGCCGCCCATATTTTGCAGGGGCGAAAAATTGCTAAGGGTGTACGCATGATTGTGACGCCAGCATCACGTCAAATTTATCTCGCGGCTCTACGCGAAGGACTCATCGAAATACTCACTTCTGCAGGAGCCTCTTTTGAAGCCGCTGGTTGTGGTACTTGCGTAGGTATCACCAACCACCTCGTCCCTGGCAATCGAGAAACGGTCATCTCGAGCGCCAACCGTAACTTTAAGGGTCGACTCTCAAATGATGAAGCCGATATTTGGTTAGGATCAGCAGCTACCGTGGCTGCATCCGCTCTCACTGGATTTATTACTGATCCTCGCACAGTCGATGGTGGTTTGTGGAGGAATGTATGACGACAAGTGTGATTACCGATAAGGTGTTTGTTTTAGGTGATGAAGTCAATACCGATCTCAATTGCTCCAGTAAATACCTCCCAGGCAAAGATAGTGCCTTTGTGAGTTCAGTCGCCTTTGAAAAATTACAGCCAGGTTTTGCGAAAAGTATGAGCGATCAAGGGGGTGGAATCATTGTCGCTGGAGCGAACTTCGGCATTAACTCATCCAGAGAGCAAGCCGTGCATGTTCTACATTTAATGAAGGTAAAATGTATTGTTGCGCCTTCATTTGGAAGGCAGTTTTTTAGAAACGCGATCAATAATGGACTCCCTATTATTGAATGCGACACTTCACAAATACATGCTAATGATGAACTGATGATTGATTTGAATCATGGGACTGTCAGCTCTAGTAAGGGGATAAAGCTTTCAGTAAAACCATTACCGCAAGAAATCCTCAAAATTATCGAAGTCGGTGGGTTGTTGAATTTCATTACCAAACATCCTGATTGGAACTTTGCTGCATGAAACTTTCCCCCAGCTATAAGAGAAAACAATTAAAAAAACTGATCCTCTCTAATGAGACAGTAGTTGCTCCAGGCATTTATGATGCCTACGGTGCAAAATTAGTCCAAAACGCTGGATTTGCAGCGGTGTATTTAACGGGCAATGGAGTTTCAGCTTCCCTTTTAGGTAACCCCGATATTGGACAAGTCGATTTAACCTTAATTACGGATCATGCTCGGCGTATCGCAGGGTGTATTGATTTACCCCTGATCTGTGATGCCGACACTGGTTACGGCGGTGTCTTTAATATCCAACGCGCCGTTCAAGAATTCGAAGCAGCAGGTGTGGCGGCGATTCATATAGAAGACCAGCAATTTCCAAAACGCTGCGCCCAATTTGAAGGGGCTAGAACAGTCTTAGATTTTAGTGAAGCAGTGAACCATATTAAGGCGGCCGTTCAGAGCCGTATTGATCCAGATTTGATGATTATTGCTCGCACTGATTGCGCCGCAAGTCTTGGTATCGATGAAGCAATTCGCCGAGCAAAAGCATTTATCGCCGAAGGTGCTGACGCAATTTTTGTTGAATTAAAAGCGAGTCCTCAAGCTTTAGATGACATCAAAAAAATTAAAGATCAACTAGGCACCACTTGCTTATTTAATGTCGACGTAGGCGGCCCAGTCTCTTTGCTAAAAGCGAATGAGATGAAAGCATATGGGATTGATATAGCGATTCACCCTAGTTTAGGAAGAACTATCTTTGGTTATGCCATGCAATCAGCCCTTTCACAACTCAAATCATCCGGTAATTTAGAATCCCTGCGACCGCAGATGCTGAGCAGTCAAGAATATAACAACACTTTAGGTCTAGATGGTCTTGAAGCCTGGGAAAAACAATTCAACAACGAATAAGTTAGTTGTTGTTGAATCCTTATACAGGATGAATTATTCACCAAAGACATTGGAGTATTACCGGTCGGTAATTTATAATGGACTTTTCCCAAAAATACAGAAAAACATTACCGAAAGGTAATTTATATTGGATTTAGACATACGCCAGGGTAGCGAGGCTTTTAAAAAGAAGTCCTTTACAATGAAATGATTAACTATAGAACTTATGTCCCAATCCGACTTATCCAGAATTCCGCCGCAATGGCCCAACAGAAAGTTTAGTCAATCCCTATCGATTGAAAATCTGGACTGGCACTTTCAATTAAGCCGCCATAGCAACCCAAAAGCGCTATCTATCCTCTTGATCCATGGTACTGGATCATCAGCACATTCATGGAGTGAGATCTTCGAACCACTCGCAAAAAACTATACCATCATCGCTGTTGACCTTCCTGGACATGGTTTTACAAAGGGCGCTAAAAAACCGCAATTACATATCGACGACATTGCTATAAGCTTAAAAGAGTTACTGAATCAGCTAAAGATTAAAATTCCAAATGTGATGATTGGACACTCCGCTGGATCAAATTGCACCTTATCCTTAAGCCTACTTTTGGATAAGCCCCCACAAGCTATTATTGGCCTTAACCCTTCTTTTGTAAGTCCCCCAAGTCTATATAACTATTTTTTAGGGCCACTCATTAATCCTATCGCAACCTCAGGTTTCATGGCGAGTATTTTAGCGAGTAGTATCCCTTATGTAGGCATGATTGATAAGCTCTTGGATTCGACAAACTCCATCTTAAGTCCAGAGCAAAAGGCACCCTATAACCTGCTTTATAAAGAACATAGTCATATTTACGGCTCGATGAACTTTATGGCAGCATCGAATATCCCGGAGCTTTTAAAAAATAGCTCCCAACTCAAAACCACCTTCACTTTTTTAGTGGCTGCCCAAGATCCTTGGGTTCCTCAAAATTCTTTATTGCCAATGATTCATCAACACTTTCCCGAGGCAACCATCAAGATTGAAGAAGGTGGGCACCTGTTCCATGAGGTGAATCCAAAACGTACCCTAGCCATTATTCAAGACGCCCTCGAGACCCTAAAAAGCCAAAACCCTGTAGAAAATGCTTAATACCCATGAAATTTCATGTAAGCGTGGACGCCACCTTCTGTGGCAAAACCTCAACATCACATTAGCACCTGGCGAAGTACTTTTGGTAAAAGGTGCAAATGGTAGTGGTAAATCTTCTCTTTTACGAATGCTCGCTGGACTTCTTTTGCCACTCTCAGGAACCGTTTCCTGGAAATCCCAAGCCATTCAACAACATCGCTATGAATACCAAGCCGATTTACTGTACATTGGGCACCAAGTCCCCCTCAAGCTGGAACTCAGCGCAATAGAGAATTTATCATCACTATTACAACTACATGGTTATGCTCCGAGCTCTTCAGAAATACAACAAGCGCTAGCAACCTGGATGATCCTTGGCAATACAATGCATCTACCCACCAAACAACTCTCTCAAGGTCAAAAACAACGGGTGGCTTTAGCCCAACTGACACTATCCTCCCAAGCGTTATGGATCCTTGATGAACCCTTCAACGGGCTTGACACACAAGGGTCTAATATTCTGAAAGACCATTTGGAACAACATCAGTCCGCACAAAAATTAACTGTACTTACTAGCCATTTGCATGAAAATTTACAGTCTTTGTTGCCATCACTCTCGACGCAAGAAAATATACTACAACTGTGATGATCAAAAACGCATCCACCTTGCAGATCTTGATATCGATTTATCGTAGAGATATGGCGTTAGCCATTCGACGTCAATCGGATACTACTGGAGCCATCTTTTTCTTTGCGCTAGTCGTCAGCTTGTTCCCACTCGCGATAGGTCCTGAAATCAAGCTACTACAGCAAATTGCTTCAGGAATTATTTGGGTCAGCGCACTACTTAGCGTCACGCTCTCACTGAGCCGACTATTTAATGATGACTTTCAAGATGGCGTTCTAGAACAATTTGCTCTTAGTGTTTGCCCACTCGAACTGATTGCTCTTGCAAAAATTCTGGCGCACTGGTCGTATACCGGGCTCATCTTATTATTGTTATCACCCATCCTTGCCTTACAATTTAACCTATCCTTACAGGCGATCGAAGTCTTAATGATGACTTTATTGATCGGCACACCCATTTTGAGCTTGATTGGATCAATTGGTGCAGCTTTAACCATCGGTCTAAAAAGCTCAGGAGCATTGATCTCTTTATTAATATTGCCACTCCTCATCCCTGTATTAATTTTGGGGACCCTAGCGGTGGATGCAGCAGGCTCCAATTTGCCTTTTTCTGTATACTTATATATCTTGTTATCACTCGCTGTCTTAGCAAGCTTCTTTGCTCCACTGGCTTGTGCTGCTGGTCTGCGTATTGCACTCGATTAAACACGACGACAACATATGGTAACTCAACCAAGCTTCGAAAAATCATCCGATAAACCATTCAACTGGTTCTTATTTGCGGCGCCAAGTCGTTTTTATTTTTTGGTGAAAAAATTGATTCCGGTTTGTTGGACCTTAGCCATTATTTTGGGAATTACAGGACTCGTTCTGGGACTCTTATTTGCTCCTACCGATGCGGTGCAAGGTGATTCGTATCGTATTATTTTTATTCATGTCCCTTCTGCTTGGATGTCAATGGTTCTGTATGTCGCTATGGCATTTTGGGGTGCGATTGGACTGATCTTCAATGCTCGTCTTGCCTACCGCCTTTCAAATTCAATTGCAATCACGGGCGCCATCATGACTTTTATCGCACTCTGGACAGGCGCGCTTTGGGGAAAACCTACGTGGGGAACCTGGTGGGTTTGGGATGCTCGCTTAACGTCAGAACTGATTTTGTTATTTTTATATATCGGTTATTTAAGTCTTTATAACGCCATCGATGATCAACGTAAGGCACTCAAAGCTTCATCACTGTTAGCGATTATTGGTGTCGTTAATGTTCCCATTATTTATTTCTCGGTGAAGTGGTGGAATACCTTACATCAAGGCGCAAGTATTACGTTGACCAAGACGAGCATGGATAGCAAGATGCTCTTGGCAATGCTCATCATGACCTTTGCCTTTTGGGCCTATGCTTTTGCTGTTGTATTGACCCGCGTCAATCTAAAAACCTTAGAAGAAGAGTCCCATACAGATTGGGTGCAAAACGAATTAAAACAGCTAGGGACTCCATCATGATCTGGGGCTCCTTTGCAGACTTTATCAACATGAATGGCTATGGCCCCTATGTGTGGGGATCATTCGGTGTCACTTTTGCTCTATTTGTGATGGAGTTCATCATTCTGCGCCGTGAAAAAACAAACGTCATGCTCTTCGAGGATAAATCATGACCCCCCGTCAACGACGCACCTATTTTATTCTCGCTGCTATCTTGACGATTGGTGTCGCTACTTTTTTTATTCTGCGGGCATTTAATGAGAACTTAGTATTTTTCTATACACCGAGTCAAATCGCATCGAAAGAAGCTCCCGTTAATCAAACGTTCAGGATTGGTGGCATGGTGCTTGAAAACAGTCTAAAACGCGAACCAGGTGGTTTACAAGTTGAGTTTGTCGTCACCGATATGGTAAAATCAGTTCCCGTCAAGTTCGACGGAATCCTACCCGATCTTTTCAAAGAAGGTAAAGGTGTTGTTGCACAAGGCAAACTCAATGATCAAGGTGTTTTTATCGCCTCGCAAGTCCTTGCCAAACACGATGAAAACTATATGCCTCCTGAAGCAAAAAGTGCCCTTGATGCTGCTAAAGTAAATCAAAATACTTCCTCTAAAACTCTGCTCAATAGTGATAAATAATGATTCCTGAAATTGGCCATATCGCTTTAATAACCGCATTCGTTATCACTCTTGTGCAATGCATCGTGCCACTATGGGGCGCCTCCACACAACGTAGTCAATGGATGTCTATCGCACGCCCAGCTGCTTATGCTCAATGTTTGATGATCTTTATTGCTTTTATTTGTTTAATCACTTCTTTTGTGAATAGTGACTTTTCTGTTCTCAATGTCGCAGAAAACTCAAATGCATCTCTCCCTGTTATTTATCGTGTCTGTGCATCCTGGGGGAGTCATGAAGGATCCATCTTATTATGGGCACTCATGCTAGGCCTATGGAGTTGTGCCGTGGCACGTTTTTCAAAACACTTACCCGAGTTGATTCTGTCGCGAACTTTAGGTGTGATGGGCTTCATAAGCGCAGGTACTCTACTTTTTACCCTTGCCACTTCTAATCCTTTTTTACGATTGCTTCCCGCTGCGATGAATGGTCGTGATCTGAACCCGCTCTTGCAAGACCCAGGCATGATCATCCATCCGCCAATGCTGTATATGGGTTATGTAGGAACGTCAGTGGTCTTTTCTTTAGCGATTGCCGCCCTACTTTCAGGCAAGCTTGATACCGCCTGGGCTCGTTGGTCGCGTCCTTGGATTACGATGGCATGGTGCTTTTTAACGATGGGTATCGCCTTAGGTAGTGCTTGGGCCTACTATGAACTAGGCTGGGGTGGTTGGTGGTTTTGGGACCCTGTGGAAAATGCTTCCTTTATGCCTTGGTTGTTAGGTACGGCCCTGATCCACTCTTTAGCCGTGACTGAAAAAAGAGGCGGTTTTAAAATGTGGACCGCGCTCTTGGCGATTCTGACATTTTCTCTTTCCTTACTGGGAACATTCTTAGTGCGATCGGGTGTCATTACCTCAGTGCACGCTTTCGCTACCGATCCTACGCGTGGTATTTTTATCCTGATATTTTTAGCGATCTTAATTGGTGGCTCTTTGACCTTATTTGCCCTTCGTGCACCTAAGGCGTCAACGGGAGAATCCTTTGATGCGGTCTCCAAGGACTCAATGCTATTAGCTAACAATATTTTGCTGTTGGTGGCGGCTTTTGCCGTGTTGTTAGGGACTCTGTACCCTCTAGTTTTAGACGCTCTGTCACTGGGCAAACTATCGGTCGGTAAACCTTACTTTGACGCGGTCTTCGTCCCACTCATGACGCCCGCTCTTTTCTTAATGGGTGTTGGCCCCATTACCAAATGGCGTTCTGCAAAACCAATCGAGCTTGTTCTCCAACTGCGCTGGGCTTTAGGAATCGCCGCGGTGTCGGCAATGATTGCTCCGCTCTTAATTCGTTCCTGGTCGCCCATCATTGGATTTGGTCTTTTGATGGCAGTGTGGATTGCGGTCTCGACATTACATAACCTCTATGTGCGACTTC
>CANJBQ010000028.1 GCA_947472645.1 Burkholderiaceae bacterium | reverse complement strand
TTTCCATCTTCAATGCTTTGACACACTATGCCAACCCAGCGCTTGAAGCTGCTATGGAAAAATCACCAGCGACCATTACTGTGGATGCTTCAGAGTGTTCCTTCCAGTTCAATCCAACGGGTACAGCTAAGTTCACCAGTTCATGCGACATCGCTAAACAGGTCATGGCTTCTAACTCAGCCAGCTATACGACTGTTTCGGGCGCTCCTGGCACAGTAGCTAAAATAAAAATTGGCGAAACTGAAATTGAAGGCTACACATCAAAAGGCCTCAGTGGTGACGAAGCAAAAGCAAAAGGTGATGAGTTCAAGAAAACGATTCGTTCTGCTTTAGATGCAGCAGGCTATCCAAAGACTGCGGATAAAGACGCAATGAACATTCCAATGCTGATTCTTTTGCTGACGATTTTGGTGATCTACGTAACGATGGTTTACGGTCCTATCGCGGCCTACCTTGTTGAGATGTTCCCGACTCGGATTCGTTATACGTCCATGTCTTTGCCATACCATATTGGTAACGGTTGGTTCGGTGGTTTGTTACCGACCATCTCCTTTGCTCTAGTGGCACAAAATGGAAATATCTACTATGGTCTGTGGTATCCAATCATTATTGCGGCAGTTACGCTCGTCATTGGATCCTTTTTCCTTAAGGAAACAAAAGATATCGATATCTATGCGAATGACTAAGTAGTTCGTTGACATTCAAAACCCGACCTCATGGTCGGGTTTTTTTATGGGCGTTACAAGCACTTTTAAGCCATCCCAATTAATATATGTTTTTGAGGGAGTTTTCGATTGCTTAAACAATTCATCATTCAACAAGTCAGGTCAGTAGTAGGTGGCGGTAAGCCGCCAACTGAGTATCTCTACCCACCAGGTGACCCAGGTTTGTTTGGTCCAGAATCAGTGATTTGGCGTGTTCACGGGGACTTTATGTCGATGATGATTGGTGGAATTAGCTCATTAATTCTGCAAGCTCTTCATCCATCAGCACTTGCGGGAGTGTGGGATCACTCATCATTTCGAGAGGATTTAAAGGGGCGATTAGGCCGAACTGCATCGTTCATCGCTGCCACTACCTACGGTAATACGGAAATGGCTACAAGAGCCATCTCTCGGGTCAAAAAGATTCATGACTCATTAAAAGGTTCCTTGCCAGATGGCACAGAGTATTGGGTGAGTGATCCACATCTACTGTATTGGGTCCATTTAACCGAAGCATCTAGTTTTTTAAATGCCCATCAACTTTATTTAAATCCAAATATTTCTACTGTTGATCAAGATCAATATTTTCTAGAAATGAGTCAGATCTCCAAAGGTCTAGGATGCTACATTCTGGATCCATTTGGGAATGACGCTTTTGCTACGTCAAAAATTTCTGTAGAACAAGCCATCCAAACTTACTTTCCTGAACTTCATTACTCCGATAGATCAAAATGGGTAATCGATTTACTCGAAAACTTTCCTACAGAGCCTAATACTTATCTCTTAAATCGATTGATCATCAAAGCTGGTTTTTATAACTTGCCAGATTGGGCCTATCCCCTGATCAAAAGACCTTCACCCTCAGCACTCGAACGTCGGTTACTTAATCAATCGATTCAGTTAATTGCTAAACCGGTTCGGTGGGCATTAACGAACGGAGTGGCGACGCATGCAAGACGCCGCATGGGCATCTTTGCTTAGGGCGTTATCTCGATCAAGATTTCATTTCTGCGCCACGGTGGCAAAGTCCATGGCGGGTTATATCTTGCTAATTGCGGTTGCCCAAGTGCTTGTAGATGCTTAACCTCCATCCAATCCCTTAATTGCTTCGTATTATTTTCTATTTTTTCAAGATTATTTAAGCCAGAGAACTTGATAACAGCGTAACGTTTTCCAGGTATTTCTTTAATACTAACTAATGGGTTCTTGGGTTTAGGTAAGGTCTCCATCGTGTATTGCTTGGGCATCACAAACTGAACACGCCATCCTTTATCGGATGATTGATCAATCGTCACTGGGACAGTCATCGCTATTTTTTGTGGCTCAATGGTCACGGGCGCTGTCATTGCAATTTTTTGCGATTCTTTGTTACTCGCTTCATTGTTACCAAAAATAAAATCTGCAATTAGTCGAAAGCCCTTATTCGATGCTTCATCCCGACTTCCTTCTACCACCACTTCCGCAATCACCATAGGCTCGTATTGCCGAATTTCAAAGGGTGTTTCTTGATCAGTCGTAGTGAAGGTTGGTTCTTCAATAGCCATAGAAAAGTTGGAAAATAAACAAATGAGAGAAAATAATAGTGTGCGCAGCATCATATTGACTACCTTCTTTGATTACATGATAGATTGAATCTATATTAGTTTAACGATACTTTTTAAAACTTTCACATTACACAACGATGAAGACAACTAACTTACTGATTAGCAACAAAGAATTACATCTTCTTTTAAACAATCAAGATCCAAATGTCCTCATTTTGGACTGCCGATTTGATCTTGCTAAACCACATATTGGTAAAGAGCAATATCTAGCCGGACATATTCCTGGCGCCTACTATGTTGACTTAGAAAAGGATCTTTCTGGTCCTAAAAACCCTCATTTAGGTAGGCATCCTTTACCGACACCGCAGGCATGGGCAAATACAAGGTCTCAGCTAGGGATTTCTTCGAATTCAAAAATTGTTATCTATGACCAACTAGAAAATACTTACTCTGCAAGGATGTGGTGGATGTTGACCGCAACAGGTCACAACAATGTTCAAATTCTAGATGGTGGATTTCAAACTTGGACCTCTTTTGGTTACTCTGTAATGCTTGGTGAAGAAAAACCTGAGCCCTTAAAATTAGACGCAAGTGTGGTTGACTACGAAAAATTAATAGAGATGAATGATGTTCAAGTTAACTTGAGTAATCCTATTTTTCATATCATTGACGCACGAGCTGCGGAAAGATTTCGCGGTGAAGTTGAACCTCTTGACCCTGTTGCCGGACATATTCCTGGTGCGATAAACCGACTGTATAAGATGAATCTCAATGCAGATTCATTATTTAAAACCTCTGAGGAACTTCGTCATGAATGGCATCATTTAAACCTAGCACCAGAACTCATCGTTCATCAGTGCGGCTCTGGCGTTACGGCCTGTCACAATCTTTTTGCGATGGAATTAGCTGGACTTAAAGGCTCAAAGCTTTATGCGGGTAGCTGGAGTGAGTGGTGTAATCATCCCAATAATCCCGTGGCAATCAGTAATTAACCCCACCCAAGATTTAACGCGACATGATAGGTCACGTATGAAGCTAAGTAAGCGAGAAGAAATAAATATATCAGCATGACCGCTGGGATCTTAAATCCTCCGGTTTCTCGTTTAACGGCGGCGATTGTCGATAAACACTGCGGCGCAAAGACAAACCATGCGAGGAGTGATAAGGCGGTGGCCAACGACCAACTGTGTTGAATCAACGGCATCAGTGCCTCTGCGGTATCACCGGTTTGTCCAGCTAAAGCATAGACTGTTCCTAGAGAACTCACCACAACCTCTCTTGCTGCCATCCCAGGTACCAATGCAATACTGATTTCCCAATTAAACCCAATCGGCGACAAAATGGTTGCAAGTAATTTACCGAGTATTCCAGCAAAACTATACTCAATAGCTGGACCCTCTGCACCCATTGGTGGATGAGGGTAACTGGCTAGAAACCATAAAGCTATTGTTAAAAATAAAATGGTGCCGCCAACTCGGTGCAAGAAAATAAACATCCTTTGCCACAGTCCTATAGCAACATTTTTCATACTAGGAAAATGGTAACTTGGCAGCTCCATCATCAATGGATGAAATGCTGATTTAGAGTTGGCTATTTTTTTGAGTACCCAAGCAACTATCATGGCACCGATGATTCCAGATAAATATAAAGAAAATAATACTAAGCCCTGTAAATCAATACCAAAAGATAACTCACGTGATGGTATAAATGCCCCAATTAATAATGCGTATACCGGCAATCTAGCGGAACATGTCATCAGTGGAGCAATCAGAATTGTGACTAGCCGATCACGAGCATTGGTAATCGTTCTTGTCGCCATAATGCCCGGAATAGCGCAAGCAAAACTAGAAAGAAGCGGTATGAACGATCGACCTGATAGACCAACACTACCCATCATCCTATCGAGTAAATAAGCGGCCCTTGGTAAATACCCACTCTCTTCCAAAATGAGGATAAAGAAAAATAAAATTAAAATTTGCGGTAAAAAAACAATGACGCCACCTGCTCCAGCAATTACTCCATAGACAAGAAGACTTCTATACCAACTATCTTGCATGTAACCTAATAAAAATTGACTAATGGCATCAGTCACATTTTTGATAATTTCCATAGGGTATGCTGCCCACGTAAAAACGGCCTGGAAAATAAAGAACAACACGACAAATAAAATCATTGGCCCCAAAATTGGGTGCAATAAAGCTTGGTCTAATTGATCACTCCTCGGATCAGCAATCTGTTGATCTAAACCCATTCTTTTTAAGATACGTTGAACGACCTGATTATCCGCCTCTGTCTGGTAACTAGGCGATTGCGTTGTTACATCCGTCAATTGCTGTAAGCCACTTTTAGTAAGGTCCATCTCTTTTAATTTTTCACGCAAGGCATAGTCACCCTTGGTCTCAACTCCAATCGTTGAAACAACCGGTAGATGCAGCTCTTCTTCTAGCTGAGTGATGTTGATATTGAGGCCTCTTTTTTGCGCGACATCCATCATATTTAAAACAACAATGCACGGCAAACCCATTCTCTTAAGGGCGAGTACTAATCGTAAGCTTCTTCTCAAATTCGTGGCGTCTAAAACGCATAAGACTAAATCCGGTTTTTTCTCACCGGCGGCTCGTCCTAATAAAACATTACAAGTAATATGTTCATCTAAGGACCGAGGATATAAGCTATATACGCCAGGTAAATCTAAAATCCTGAATACCTGTTGGTCTAAAACAAGCTTCCCCTCTTTACGTTCAACGGTTACTCCAGCATAGTTAGCTACTTTTTGCTTTCCACCAGTGAGTAAATTAAATAAGGAAGTTTTGCCACAATTAGGGTTTCCAAGAAGAGCAATTAACGGATCTTTTGGATAAAAATGAATAACAGATTCAGCCATGATCACTCAAATCTTCAACTTCAATGAGTGCTGCTTCTACTTTACGCAATGCAAATGTCGATAAACCAATACGTACCATTAATGGATCTCCACCAATGAAGTTACGTCTCATGACGGTGACTTGTTCACCAGGGATAAATCCAATTGCTTCTAATTGATGAGAGATTTCCGGCAATAACTCATTTGTATCCACTCGCTTTACACGCTTGGTGATGTTATTGGATAGTTGGTCAAGTTTCATCAATTATGGGGGATTGGGGCTTTTCTCTATTATAAACGAGAATCGTTATCATTCGCAGGAACTGTACGTTTAGAACTCTAGATCTGCCTGTCCCGTTCGTTGATAAAAGTTGAGGCTTTGATGTAGTACAGATAATTTTCTAAGTCCTGGTTTTATCTCAATCTGATTGCCCGCCATAATGATTCCAGGCTCTAAGACCTTCAGATACCATCCAGAATACCCACTTTGAACCATTGTTTTGACAGCACCACTGTAGTTCATGTTGATATTAAATTTAAAACATGGCTCTCGAAACTGAGTAACTTGCAAGATGGTTTTGTCTATTTGCCAAATATCACCGATATAGACCTCCGCTTCCACGAAACCCAGCGTAGTCAGATTCTCGCCAAAGCTTCCATGTTGCAGTTCACCTCCTAAATCTAATCGCTTTTCTTTTATCAAACACTCTTGCCAAAATGCATAATGCTCCAATGGATAGGCATAGATAGCCTTTTCAATTCCGCCGTGTACCTTTAAATTTGCCTGTTCATCGCCGTCGATCCCTAGATGATGAGCCTTCAGCGGATTCGGTGCGCTAAGGGTACTCACCGGTGATTTATGGATGGCTGATCGGATTTCTTGATGTGGATTTTCCTGGTCAGAATTGATGACTCTTACTTTTCCCGTAGATATTGAGCAGATTTGTGGCATATTGAATGAGATTTTCTTGGCGATGGTTGATAGATCTATTTTAAACCGCAGCAACCTCATTTCGAGGCTCTTTCCTTCATTTTCCTTTTTCGATATGTGGGTGTCATGACAAATTTACGTTATGATGCATTTCCCTTTCTACTTTTATTCAACAGAGATTTACAACTTTTCTAGCCACTTTCATGATTCAACTTAAAAACATTGTTTTACGTCGAGGCATTAAAGCTGTCTTAAATCAGGCGTCCGCTACGATCAATCCTGGTGAAAAAGTGGGCTTAGTGGGTCGAAATGGCGCTGGAAAATCATCCTTATTTGCCCTTTTAAATGGTTCTCTTCATGAGGATCAAGGTGAGTTTTTTATTCCAAAACAATGGCGAATGTCTCAAGTTGCTCAAGACATGCCGGAGACAGATCAAAATGCTACCGATTTTGTGATTGATGGTGATACCGTTTTGATGGTAGCAAAACAAGCTGTAGATGACGCTGAGTCATCTGGAGATGGTGACGCCATTGCGCATGCTTATATGCATTATTTTGATAGCGGTGCAAATGATGCGCAGTCAAGAGCTCAGTCACTTATCCTTGGCCTAGGATTTAAATTAAATGAATTACAAAATCCTGTAAATAGCTTTTCAGGTGGTTGGAGAATGCGTCTTCAATTAGCGCGTGCATTGATGTGTCCATCAGAACTTCTATTGCTAGATGAACCGACCAACCATTTAGATTTAGATGCTTTAGTTTGGCTGGAGGCTTGGTTAAAAAAATATTACGGCACTCTTATTGTCATCAGTCATGATCGCGAATTTTTGGATAGCGTAACGCAAGTTACGATTCATATTGAGAACTGCTTACTCAATCGCTACGGTGGTAATTACAGTTCTTTCGAGGATCAACGTTCTGAGCAGCTAGCTTTGCAACAAAGTGCATTTTCAAAGCAACAAGAAAAAATTGCTCATTTACAAAAATTTATTGCCCGATTTAAAGCTAAGGCTAGTAAAGCTAAACAAGCTCAAAGTCGCGTTAAAGCGCTTGATCGTATGGAGAAAATTGCTCCCTTGCTCTCAGAAGCCGACTTTACCTTTGAGTTTAAAGAACCAACAAATTTACCCAACCCTATGCTGGTGTTACACGATGTATCTCTTGGTTACCCTTCGCCAGATGGCACCACAGAACCGATAACGATTGTTCAAGAAGTTAATAAATCTGTTTTAGCTGGCCAACGTATCGGTATTTTAGGGGCTAACGGTCAAGGTAAGTCGACTCTCGTTAAAACCATTGCAGGCACGATTAAAGAACTCTCCGGTGAAGTGACTGCAGGTAAGGGATTACAAATTGGTTACTTTGCCCAACAAGAGTTAGACATTCTTCGCGAAGATGATAATCCACTCGAACATATGATTAGTTTAGTTAAAAAATCCACAGTAGAGCGAACTCTTTCTGGTCAAGGAACGCGTGAGCAAGACTTACGGGGTTTTCTGGGTATGTTCAATTTTAGTGGGGATATGATCTTCCAAAAAGTTGGGAGTATGAGTGGGGGCGAAAAGGCTCGCTTAGTGTTATGCATGATTGTTTGGCAAAAACCGAACCTTTTACTCTTGGATGAGCCAACCAACCACTTGGATCTTGCAACCCGTGAGGCTCTTTCTATGGCACTCAATGAATATGAGGGTACTGTCATGTTAGTCAGCCATGATCGCGCTTTACTAAGAGCCGTTTGTGATGAATTTTGGATGGTGTCTCGTGGAAGTGTCTATCCTTTCGAGGGTGATTTGGATGATTACCAACAATTTTTACTCGATGAAGCAAAACGGCAAAGGGAAGAAGCTAAAAAATCTTCCAATATTCTGTTCACTCCTTCAACATCTTTACCTACTGTCAACTCTAAAAAACCTTTTCTAACCTCTGAGCAAAAAAAATTAAAGAAAAATTTTGAAAAGTTAGAGCTTCAAATTAGTCAAAGACAATCAGAAATCAGCGCACTTGAATCGCAATTAACCATCTCATCTGATACCCAGTTTATTTTAGAATCTGGTAAAAAATTACAACTCCTTCAAAACGAATTACAGGGATTTGAAGAAGAATGGCTAAAGCTAAGCCAACGCTTAGAAATAGAAAATATCCTGTAGATATAAATTGTCATTATTTTTGAACTTTGCTAGTATATTTATCATTAATATTTGGGGGTTTTAAATGTATCTCAGTAAAACTAGTGCTTACACTACTAATAATCAGTCTCCTGTGCATTCGATTCCAAAATCTAGTACCGCGCTTCCCAAAAATAGTGATGGGCTAAAGGATAGTCCTACACACACGCCTGTAAAGCAAATGGGTAAAGTTGGTACGATTATTAATACTATGGCTTAACTTTATAAAGCTCTGAATAGGAAGCATTTTTTGTATTTGTTTCCACTATAGAGGATGAGTATCTTTTTTATAATTGTTAGATGACATCTTTTATTAATATCTCTCTTATTACACTCATTATTTTTTATCAATCCGGCCTGTGCTTTGCCGCTGATACTGAATCTGATATTGAGCAATTTAGACGTAATCTCATGCTCGATACAGTTTCTAGGATCATCAACTATACGGAAGGTCTTGATGAAGGAGGAAAAGGCGATTCTTTCTGGTACGTTTATAACGCAAAAGATTGTATTTACCGAAAAGCTTCGATTGTTGAAATTAAAGTCGCGAGCCCCCCTGATAACTCCAATGCAGATGGTCAAAACTCCAATAATTCAACAAGTACTAGTTCACAATATATTTTTGATTCTAATGTCAAAGAACTTAAGTTAAATTCTTGGGTACCTAGTACTGTTCGAGTTGGTTATGTCCAAAATGCAGGTACATGGTGGGGGCCTAATAATTATTTTTTACAGGTCATGGCAAATGGAGTTTTAATGTTGTCTTCAAGTCAACCTAGAGATCTCAATCGCACAAAATCAGCTTGGGATCAAGTTTTTAATCGGTTTTGTCCAGGAACTAGAAATTATTTTTAATAATTATTTTAATAAGTCTAAAGTTTTCAATTAAATGTACGTTAATAATAATACAACTTATAGTAATTATTCTAATATTTAATCCTTCTGCCCAGGATTACACTCCATTTAAGTTTTTATTTTTTCTAAGCCCGTATTTTTAAGCCATATCTTATTAGTTATGTTTTTCATAATATTTAATTAGGTAATTTCTAACAAAATTAATAGAAATTATATGTAATATATTCTCTATTTATTCCATTTTCTTGTTGATTCATGATTATATTTCTGTAATACTTCTTCTATATACAGTGTTTGTCTTACATAAAATATAGCCATGAATAACATAAATAACTTTAATAAACTTCTTTTCAATAAGTCAAAAAACTTCTTTGCAGGCTCTCTGCCAAGCCCTAGCTCTCTGGTTAGTAGTAGTTCTTTCATTACTGATTTTGGTGATTATTTGTCTGCTAATCTTGACAATGCTCCTATTAATAAGGCCAATCACCTCATCAAGTCATTTCATATTGTGATGGAAAACCTTCTACAAGTTCATCCTTACTATTCGTCTTTTTTAAACTCTACTTCACTGACCTCCTCAAAAGCTAATGATGTTTTTCTTGCGGATCTCATAAAAAATGTAGACGAATCGTTGAAAAATGTATCCTATTCTCAAATAAGTAGTGATTTTTTTGGGGCGAATTACCAGTCTTTTACTCATTCTGATTCCAATAATTATCTCCAAGATGCGATCATCAGTATTACCACCTCTCTAAATTCATCGAGCATTAACAATTCATTTGTAGTCACTAAGCTTAAAAATAGCTTTAGTGATTTACTTTCATCCTATGGCTTACCAATGAACTCCATTAAATTACATACTGTCTTAAAAGGAATGAGCGTTTTACTTGCAAGTCAAATGGGGAACTTAGGACATCTAGTCAATACGAATGCCTAAACTAGGTCGGTAATTTCCCTCCCCGTATTAGGCCTGTTATTAGAGTCTCTAGTTCTTATTATTGACCTGCTCCTATAAGAATTTCATTCTTATTTCTATACTTTTAAATATCAGCAATCATTCAAAAGATGCATTAATATCAGTGTGTGTATACTCACCATCAATTTTTTTACGTGCCCCATGTCTGACATAGAATCCTCAGAGACAAAAAGTACTGTTCCTCGCGTACGGCCGGAAAGTATCAGAATTCTTTGTGTCGATGAGGATATAGACTCTCTGGCAGAATTAGAGCGTATTTTTAAATTTAGAGCATTCAACACCACACTCATCCAGAATGGTGTTGAAGCTCTTGAATTACGAGCAACAACCGAGTTTGATATTATTTTAGCGAATACTCAACTGCTTGATATGTCAGGTATTGAACTATTAGAACAGTTCCAAGGAAAAAGTCCAGATACTTTAAGAATACTTTTAACTCCTAATAACGATATCTCTGAAACAACAGCCGCCATTAACCAGAGTGGTATTTTTCGAATTATTTCAAAACCCTGGAATGAAGATGATTTAATGGCCTTTGTAATCTCTGCGGTTGAAGCTACCGTTTCAAGAAGACAAGATCTGGCGATCCTAGAACAAGCAAAAAAAGAGAACCTAAAACTAGCCTCTCTTGTCGACTCGTTAGAGACTAGAGTTCAAGCCAATACAGTGCTTCTGACGGCAGCAAATCGCAAAATTCAGTCCTCGTATGTGAACGCAATTCGTACTTTTTTAAATTTTATAGAGATCAAAAACTTCTCATTACATAAACACTCTAAAAGAGTAGGGCATTACGCCATGCGAACTGCGCAAATTGCGGGACTCTCTGAAGATGACGTGCAAAATGTCTTAATTGCTGGACTTTTACACGATGTTGGTAAATTGGGCCTAAGTGACCGGATATTGACCACGAAACCAATTTCTTTAAATGAGGCCGATTTAAGGGCTTACCAACGCCATCCGACAATAGGTAAAGATGGCTTACAAATTTTAGAAGATTTGAATGATGTCCTAAATATGATCAACTCACACCACGAGCATCTGGATGGAAGTGGCTTTCCGCTTGGCATAAGTGGTGACAATATCTCTCAAGGATCTAGGATTTTGGCCATTGTAGAAGCCTATGAAGAGTATAAATATGGGGTTCTTGACTATAACGATGGTCACCAACACGCCCTGGATATGCTCATCAGACACCAAGGTATGTATTATTGCCCCAAAATGCTTGGATATTTTTTAAAGATCTTTAATTAGGGCCGCCACCCTAATTCATTGAGTAGAATTTGATTTTCAGTTAGAATATGAAGTTCGGCGAATTAGCTCAGTTGGTTAGAGCGACGGAATCATAATCCGCAGGTCCGGGGTTCGAGTCCCTGATTCGCCACCAAATTTCCTCGGTCTGTACCGGACACATGGTTTACACTTTGTGCCGAACTCATACTTTCCCTGTACTTTTTTCCTTAATTAGTGTGTCTTGCTTCGACTAGAGGGAGAGATATTTCAAAGGTTTTGGCTATAGCGAAGGACATTGAATAATATCAACATGGTTGACTTGACTATAACCCTAGCACCCAATATGCTCTGAATATGTTGATGCGTTCTAATAGGCTCCGATACTATCCTAAAATGCTCAATTGTTTTTTAACCGTTTTTCATTAAGCCTGCCACAATGACAATTTCTCCAATTAATTCAAATGCGGTCTTATCTGCCAGCGTTCAAAATTTAGCGGGTGTATTGCAATCAACTGCTGTCAATATGCCGGGCATGACCATTAATCCAAGTATCACAGGCATTGCAGGGACAGATACTAAAGTTGCTCAAGCATTAATGATTTGCCTGGCACAACTTCGAGGACCTCACAAAAGATTCTCTGCTTCTTTTTTGAACTCCACTTCTCTTGATTCTTCGCAATCTATCAAGGTGTTTTTATTAACCCTTATGGAGGCACTTGATTTTGAACATCAGAAATCGGCAGTAAGTACTGTCGATTTTCCATCTCACCCGAATATCACTGAAAGCGGTTATGCACACTTTCATCACCCACAGGCTCAAACACTTTTAGAAGATGAGTTACTTGATCTCATCGATGATGTCAACGCCATGCACCAAACCAAAACAAAATCGAATAATCCGGTTAAAGATCTAGAATTGGTAGCGCAAACCATGTTTCAAAATGCAGGATTAACAATGGACGACCACTCCTTAGTCAATTTATTAGGGCAAATGGAGAAGCTTGTCATCGGCTCAAGTAACACGGGGAACTTCTTTAGTAGTCAAGCTTAATTGGCACAATTTGTTGCTGATCATCGGTTTTTGGGGTATTGGACTAAGATTTATATATTTTTCATACCTACTAGTGCATTAATCACAAAGACTAATATGTCTTTTTTAAGAGTTATTGCCCAGTAAATCAATTTATATCATTTATTATATGAAATTGGTATAGCAGGTATTATGTATTAAATAGCGGCATTAGAGAGCTCGTCATCTCACTACTATCTCACATTTTAATGATCGAAAATTATTTAAGCCTCCAGTGAAGACTTCTATTCAACAGGGTTTTGAACTTCATCAACGAGGGAATTACCCTGAAGCACAACTCATTTATGAGCAAATATTAAAGTTACACCCTCAACATTTTGATGCGTTATGGCTTTTAGGCACACTTTATGGCCAGTTACAAAAATATCCTGCTTCGGTTGAATTTTTAACAAAAGCGCTAAATATTAATTCTGAACATCCGACCGCGCAAAATAACCTTGGAAATGCCTTAAATGAACTTGGCAAATTGAATGAGGCTATCGTATGTTATGAGCATGCTTTAAGAATAAAACCAAATTATTCTCAAGCATATCTTAATCGAGGAAATGTTTTCATCAAGCTTCAACGTTCGGAAGAGGCCATCAGCAGTTATAAAAAAGCTATCATTTATAATCCAGAATTTTCCGATGCATACAATAGTTTAGGTATGGCGTTGCAAGGCCTTAAACGATTCAAAGAAGCAATCATCTATTACGATAAAGCTATTTTGTTAAATCCGGCTTTAGCAGAAGCGTTTAATAATCGTGGTGTTGCATTACAAGAACTCGGCCGTTCTGAAGATGCGCTGATGAATTTCGATTGTTCAATTAATATCAAACCTGATTTTGTAGAAGCCTTTAATAACCGTGGCTTAGCCTTATATGAACTAAAGCGAATTGAGGAGGCAATACTTAGTTATGAAAAAGCCATTAGTATAAATCCCAAATTTACCAAAGCCTATAATAATCTCGGCGTAGCTTTACAAGCATTTAAGAGATTAGATCGAGCGTTTGCTCAATATAAAAAAGCTATTCAACTTGACCCAAACTACGTTGAGGCGAATTGGAATCTAGCTGTGATTGATTTGTTAAATGGTAACTTTAATGATGGCTGGCAAAAGTACGAGTGGCGGTGGAAAAGAGACTCAGCAATAACAGCAAAAAGAAATTTTTCTAAGCCACTTTGGCTTGGTGAGACATCGTTAATAGGTAAAACCATTTTATTGTTTGCAGAACAAGGCTTAGGAGACATGATTCAATTTTGTCGATACATACCTATGGTCAGCAAACTTGGCGCCACAATCATTCTTGAAATTCAGCCACCTTTAATCCCATTACTAAAACATTTAAAAGGTGCTAATCATATTATTGCATTAGGTCACAAATTGCCTAATTTTGACTACCAATGTCCGATTTTGTCCTTACCCTTAGCATTCAAAACTAATGAGGATACGATTCCACCAACAGATTTATCAATTACCAGCGATTACGAAAAAGTAGATCATTGGCGTCAGAAATTAGGCCTTCAAAAGTGCCCGCGGATTGGACTAGCTTGGAGTAGTCTATCCTCCTTCAAAGATGACAATCTAAGGAGTTTAACTCTTTTTGAACTGTTACAAGCCCTCCCTAAGGAAGGTTTTGAATATATTTGTCTTCAAAAAGAAATTAAAGATGTTGATAAAAAAACTCTTGCATCAAATCCTCAGATTCAGTTTTTTGGGAGCCAATTAAAGGATTTCAGTGATACAGCCGCATTAATAGAATGCGTTGATTTAGTAATTAGCACTTGTACCAGCGTTCCGCATTTAAGTTGCTCTTTAGGGAAAAAAACATGGATATTATTATCCCATGTCGCAGATTGGCGTTGGCTATTAAACAGGGATGACAGCCCTTGGTACCCATCAGCAAAGCTTTATAGACAAGATAGAATATATCATTGGGAAAGTGTGTTGACCAAAGTAAAGGCTGACTTATTGGCGTTTACAACCTTATAATTTTTTCTTTACATCATAATTACTTTCAACAAATCAAGAAATAATTTTTTGGGGGCAGCATGAGTTTTGAAATCGCAAAGCAGCATTTTTTAGATGGCCTAGGCTTTTTTCAAGCGGATCAATTTGAAAAAGCTGAATTTCATTTTCTAGAGTCACTCAAAATTATGCCAGATCGAGTATCGACTCTAACCAACCTCTCAGCAACTCAAATTAAACTGAGTAAGCTTTCTGAGGCTAAGGTTCTTCTTCAAAAAACTATTATTTTAGATAAAAACAATACGGAAGCATTTCTCAATTTAGGTCTAATCGATACTGCACAATTAAACTTCAAATCCGCATTAATTTATTTTGAGCAAGCAATTACTCTTAATCCAAAATCCTATCAGGCCTGGTCAAATAAAGGTTTAGCTTTAACTAAGCTAAAAAATTACGATGCGGCCCTGATAGCTTACGAGCGAGGAATTAATCTTCATGCAAAATATCCTGAAGTTTGGTTAAATAAAGGAATTACCTTAGCCGCGCTCAATCGGCATGAGGAAGCATTTCTTGCTTATGAAATGGCCCTAAATCTTAAGCCGGATTACTACGAAGGGTTGTTAAATAAAGTACTTACTTTGCAATCTCTCAAGCGATACGATGCAACTTTAGACGTTTATGAAAAGGCAATGAAATTAAAGCCTGATTCTGACTACCTACTAGGCTATTACCTTTATATCAAAATATTAATTGGCGACTGGAACCAGCTTGAATCTGAAGTTGAGCAGCTAATAAAAAAAATCAATATGAAACTTAAGGTAGCGTTTCCATTTTCCACACTCCCATTAGTTGACTCTCCAGAGATTCATTTAGCAGCCGCAAAGATTTTTGTTAAAGATAAGTACTCAATTGATAATTCGTTAGATAACATCCCTCATATTCTTAATAAGAAAATTCGTATTGGTTACTTTTCTGCCGACTTTCATAATCACGCCACGTCTTATCTAATGGCAGAATTTTTTGAATTACATAATAAAGACCATTTTGAAATTATTGCTTTCTCTTTTGGCCCTAGCTTTGATGATGAATCGCGGCAACGTTTGATGAATACTTTCGATGAATTTCTTGATGTAGATATGTTGTCAGACAAAGAGATTGCCAACTTATCTAGAGAAAAAAGAATAGATATTGCTATCGACCTTAAAGGGTTTACGAAAGATCACCGTACCGGAATATTTGCCTACCGAGCCGCTCCTTTACAAGTAAATTATCTTGGCTACCCAGGTACGATGGGTGCAAATTTTATTGATTACATTATTGCTGATCAAACTTTAATTCCGCCAGAAAGTCAGTCGTTCTATTCTGAAAAAATTATTTACCTACCAAATACATATCAAGTCAATGACTCCAAACGTAAAATGGCAAATATTCAATTTTCTCGAGCTGACTTAGGTCTTCCTCAAAAAGGATTTATCTTTTGTTGTTTTAATAATAACTACAAAATTACAGCGAGTAATTTGGATAGCTTTGCACGAATACTCAAAAGTGTTTCCGGTAGCATTCTTTGGCTTTTTGAAGACAACCAAACGGTTAAAGAAAATCTGATTAAAGAAGCTGGTAAAAGAGCTATTTCAAAAGATCAATTAGTTTTTGCAAAAAAAATGCCTATTGCTGAACATCTCTCTCGGTTGAAGGAGGCAGATTTATTCCTAGATACGCTTCCCTATAACGCCCATACTACGGCAAGTGACGCTTTATGGGCGGGCCTTCCACTACTGACATTAATTGGAAAATCATTTCAAGCTAGAGTTGCTGCTAGCCTGTTGAGGGCAATTAAATTACCTGAGCTCATCACTTATTCAAAAGATGAATATGAGTCATTAGCAATCGAATTAGCCACCAATCCTGATAAGCTTCTTCACATCAAAGAAAAGCTTTCACTCAACCGGTCTTCAACCCCTGTCTTTAATACACAACTCTTAACTCAACATATTGAGGCAGCCTACACTAAAATTTATACCAGATATCAGGCCAACTTAAGCCCCGAGCATATTTATATTGATCCATAAATGAGTACATCATAAATTTTTAATCATCACATTTCTGAACTTAATAATTCCTGAACCATATTGCAGAGCTATATAACCATCAGCAAGTCGGTTATCTGAAGTATCTACTGTTATCTCACCGTTGAACTTAACTGTTAACTGATTACCCTTCGCAGTAATTTCCATAACATTCCACTTACCTCCAGCCTTTGGATATGGTTCTTTGACTTTAGCTACGTCCACAATTGCGGCCGTCCCATAAGAAGGGTCAGGACGCGTATCCCAAATATTAACCTCATAACAACCAACAGCATCTATCTTTTCGGCAGATTTGCAGCGAATAAAAACCCCACTATTCGTTTGTGCGTCAGCCCAAAATTCCACGTACATATGAAAATCTTTATATTTTGTTTTATTAACAAGATAACTAGGATCTTTACCATTTAAAAAATCTGCTTGAAGACTCCCATATTGAATCCGCCAATTTGCGCTAGCTACTTGTGTCCATTGATTTAAATTACTTCCACGATCAAACATCGTCATCCAACCATCTCCACTTGGGCGGTTTAAGCTGGCGCATGAAATCAACGCAAGAGCTGAAATGACGACAAACCATCTTTTATTTGAGAATAGATTCACAGTTAATCTCCTTTTTCATTGTTCTATCTAAAAGGTACCATATTGCCCCCCTTGAATCAATTCATCTAAATACCTACTCCCCAGGGGCAAATCTAATTTAAATTGCTTATTTACAGCATCTTTTCTCGTATAGATGACCTTCGTGATCCATGAATATACTAAATAACTAGTTAGAAACTCAGGTTTTTATAGAGTTTTGGGGGGGTGATTTGCTTTACTTTGCATTATTTAGGATCATCATGATCCAATTCAGAACTTCGATTAGTTCCCATTAATTTAGCAGCCGTAACCTCTATTGGTCGGCCAATCAGAAGAATTAGTAAGATAGTTCCAAGTCCGGCCATACCAATCATTAATTGACCAGCCCCAAAACAACAACCAATCACAGCAACTACCCAAATACTGGCTGCGGTTGTTAAGCCTTTTACGGACCCTCCTATGCCATTATGCAAAATTACTCCAGCCCCTAAAAAACCAATACCAGAGACAATGCCTTGTAATACATGACTTTGAGCTTGAGCATCACCTCCAACCATAGACGACATTAGTAAAATTGCTAAAGCAGCGCCAACACTAACTAAAGAGTGTGTCCTGATTCCAGCAGATTTATGGTGTAACCAACGATTGAGCCCAAGAATAATACCGGCTAATAATGCAAGGCCTAATCTGATGGTAATTTCAGTGAGTAATAATTCGTTGGGCATCATTGACTCTTTTCAAAAGGCTACTTTAGTTGACAGTTTCCTTGCGGTGGACTGATTGCGTAGTGTACTTCTACTTCTTCTGAATTCTTTGAGGAAATGCGTAAAGGCTTTTGTATCTTCGCTTGTTTAAATCGATGGAGATCTTCCTCAGATGGACTCATCATAACCATACCACAATCATGAACATCTGACTCTTTGACCCAAGGTGTGATAACAGAATCTGCATGAGTATAGACATAGGTTTTATCGGGTGAAAATAAACTCACAAAACCAGCGTCCCACTCCCCCCCAGAAACAATCTTTAACGAATGGGTTGGATATAAATGATGCCACTCTTGATATATGGCGTGTGCGATTTCTGGCGCCGGGTACTTACCCCTGGCGGATTGATGAGGATTCATCTGATCTTTGAAAAGGTAAGTAAGTCCAAATATGACTTCTAAAATAATAAATATTGCAAAGGCTCTTTTACTAAATAATTCTGCCATTCGGCCCTTCAACATCATTGCAGCAAAAATCGTAATCATCGGCAACATGGGGATGACCCAACGATAATAAAGTGGTTCAAATAAACCAACTATAAGGGTTAACAAGACTGGGCCGACACCCATGACCCAAATAAAAATCTGGCTTTCTTTTGAAATTGAATAAAGCTTTATTTTTTTTCTAACGAGGTAGAGTGCTGCAAAGATTAAACATAAATGAGCGAGTGCTATATTGCCTAAATAATCGAACCAAGCAAATAATAGATTAGAGTCCTTTAGCTCATCAAAACGCTCACCAACATAATGAAATGGCAAGAAATTATGCTGAGTTAGCCAATAGAGGTGTGGGCCAAAGACCATTAAAAAACTAATACTAGCAATCGCGATCATTTGCCAATTGAGCTTTTTTCGCCAAGCTGGCGATACCGCTAAAAGAAATAGGGCGCATGGCAAAATGAATGCCGCAGTATATTTAGATAAAGCATTACAACCCATCACCACACCTAATACACTGGCCCACTTCAAACTACCTGTATCAAGGGTCTTGACGATACAAACAAGACTAAGTGCCCAAAAGGGCATTTGCATTTGATTATGGTTAAAATCCGTCGACCAAAGATGACAATAAATCGTCAACGCATATAAAAATACAGCTACGATTGCTTCTTTTTCCGATAAAAATCGCCCAGCTAGCCATGCTACACAATAGTATGTAACGCTAATCACCAAGCTCGCACAAAGAAATAGTGACAGCATATTTTTGCCAACCATCATTTGTACTAATGCGACAAGCCAAGTCGGCATTGGTGGGTGCTTATAAAAGCCCCATTCGAAACTCAGGCTCCAACCATACATCTCCGTGACATCCAATGGGGGAGCATGATGAGCTATAAAGGGAATCAATGTCCAATAGACTAATTGAAAAACCATCAGGGCAAAGGTCAAGCGCTGAAGGTTTTTAGACATTATGTAATAAGATACTTTTAAAATAGATAATGTTACAAATGATATAACATGTTGCTCTTCTTAAAATCAATTAGATAAACCCCATACCGAAACAATGAACCCTACAAATATTGAAATCATCGCCACGTGCTTATTTGTCACCGCTATTTTGCACACCTTTATGACCTCATTTTTTGAGAGGCTCTCCCATACCGCCTCAAGGCATGCCGGTTTATTTCATCTTTTAGCTGAGGTTGAAGTAGTTTTTGGCTTTTGGGCTCTCGTATTGGTACTCACCCTTTTCACTTTGCAGGGTAGTCAAGAAGCCGTTCATTTTGTAGAGGAGCAAAACTATACTGAAGCACTGTTTGTTTTTGCGGTCATGGTGGTGGCTGCCTCAAAACCCATTCTGTCTTTTGCTAGCCGTTGTATCAATTTTATGTCCTATTGGATATTTAAAGTTACTTCCTTACCTAAAAATACAGCCATATTTTTTATTAGCTTGTCTTTTGTTCCATTATTAGGATCTTTCATTACAGAGCCTGCGGCCATGACTATCGCTGCATTATTACTAAGGGATCGTTTCTATAAGGCCGGCTTACCTCTCAAGTTACAGTACGCCATTATTGGGGTTCTGTTTGTGAACGTGTCGATTGGTGGAACGTTAACTAACTTTGCCGCTCCGCCAGTGCTGATGGTAGCAGCAGCCTGGGAATGGACGACCCCTTTTATGTTTACGACTTTTGGTGATCGAGCTGCTGTCGCCGTATTTATTAACGCCCTTTTAATCACCTTCTTTTTTCACAAACAACTTCCCAAAGAGTTTATTGAACCGATAAAAGAAGATATGCCCTTAACTGTCATCCTCGTTCATATCATTTTTTTAGCTGGTGTAGTTGTATTCGCTCATTACCCAGCTGTTTTTCTATGGTTATTTTTGTTTTTTCTAGGATTTACTACCGCATATGCCAAGTATCAAAACCCTTTAATTTTGAGGGAAGCTTTGTTGGTGGCTTTTTTTCTAGCCGGATTAGTCGTTCTTGGAAGTCTTCAAAAATGGTGGTTACAGCCTGTATTGCAAAGTATGACCCCGATGGTTGCATTCTATGGCACCGTAGGCCTGACCGCATTAACCGACAATGCAGCCATTACGTATTTAGGCTCACTAGTTGATGGGACCTCCTTGGAGTTCAGAATAGCTCTAGTAGCTGGTGCTGTTACTGGTGGTGGACTCACTGTGATCGCGAATGCTCCAAATCCTGCTGGCCTATCGATTCTGCGAGATCACTTTACCAATCGCACTGTAAGTGCTTTCTACCTTTTACTTGCGGCTATCATTCCAACAATTGTGGCTATTTTGGCTTTTCGCTTTATCTAATTGGCGATAAAGTTAACTGCCTGTTAAAATATCGTTTTGCCCCCAGTCTTAACTACTGAGAACGGCTTACCAATGAAAAAAGTATTTATTAAAACCTTTGGCTGTCAAATGAACGAGTACGACTCGGAAAAGATGGCCGATATATTGCGCGCTGACAACGACTATGCCGAAACAAAGGTCTTAGAGGATGCAGATTTAATTCTTCTCAATACCTGTTCAATCCGTGAAAAAGCACAAGATAAAGTCTTTTCTGATTTGGGTCGTCTTCGAGATCTTAAAGTGCAAAAACCACACCTTTTGATCGGCGTTGGTGGTTGTGTAGCTAGTCAAGAAGGCCATCAAATTATTAGCCGTGCGCCATATGTGGATCTTGTTTTTGGCCCCCAAACGCTGCATCGTTTACCCAAAATGCTTGCAGAACGTCAACGTTCCGGACACTCGCAAGTTGATATTAGCTTTCCTGAAATTGAAAAATTTGACCACTTACCTCCCGCTAGAAAAGAAGGTGGTGCAGCATTTGTCTCCATCATGGAGGGATGTTCTAAATACTGTACATATTGTGTTGTGCCTTTTACCCGCGGTGAAGAAGTGTCGCGACCACTCTCCGATGTCCTCGTGGAAGTATCTGGCTTAGCACAACAAGGAGTTTGTGAAATCACCCTTCTTGGTCAAAATGTGAATGCCTATCTTGGCAAAATCGATGGGTCAGACGAAATTGCTGATTTTGCTCTTTTACTAGAATATATCTCCGACATTCCAGGAGTCGAACGTATCCGTTATACAACGAGCCACCCAAAAGAATTTACTCAGCGACTCATCCAGGCTCATGCCACACTACCAAAATTAGTCAATCATCTTCATTTACCTGTACAACATGGGTCTGACCGGATTCTCATGGCGATGAAAAGAGGCTATACCGTTTTAGAATACAAAAGCATCATCCGTAAAATGCGTAAAGTAAAGCCTAATATTCCAGTTTCTAGTGATTTTATCGTGGGCTTCCCTGGTGAAACTGATGCAGATTTTCAGGAATTACTCGCACTAGTCGATGACATAAAATTCGATAATAGTTATTGTTTCATCTTCAGCGCTCGCCCTGGAACTCCAGCAGCCAATCTTCCCGATACAACCCCAAGAGAAGTAAAAGTAAAACGTTTACAAACACTGACTTCATTGATTGATGAAAATATTCTCGCCATTAGTCAAAGTATGGTGGGCCTAACTGAACGCGTGATGATTGAAGGAATGGCTAAAGATAGTTTACGTTTACAGGGTAGAACAGAAAATAACCGCGTAGTCAATATCGATCTGCCAAAAACAAATACCGCCCAACGATTAATTGGAAAAATGTTGCCGGTTCTTTTTACAGATGCTCTAGCTCACTCGCTCAAGGGTCAACTCATTATTCAAGACGAACTTGTTACCGAATAAACCATCATGAGTAACCCTCAAGTATCTTTGGATATACAGTTTGCGACTCCGTCTCTCGAAAAGGCCTGGGCGGAAATTCTGCCCTCAAAAAAAATCCGCTCTTGGGCTAAAGCGGCCCTTAAGCAAGATGCTCAAATTGTGGTGCGATTGGTGGGTATGGCTGAAAGTAAGCGTTTAAATTTTAATTACCGTCAACAAAATCATGCTACAAATATTTTGACATTTATTCTCCATGAATCTCATGAAAAATCTACGCTTATGGCAGATTTAGTTTTTTGTATGCCCATCATTGCTCGAGAAGCGGAAAAGCAAGGTAAAACTATTCAAGATCATTTTGCACATCTAACAATCCATGGGGTGCTGCATGCCCAAGGCTTCGATCATGAAGATGATCTCGATGCACAGGCGATGGAGTCTTTAGAGGTCGCCATCTTAAAACGTCTTAAAATCAAAGATCCCTATGCTTGACATCAGATTACGATATCCTTTAACTATATGACCGAACCAGAGCCTAAAAATTTCTTTAACCGCCTTGTTGGACTCGTGTCCTCAAGGCCAGATACTACTGAGGAAAAAAGAAATGATCTACTTGCGATTCTGCGTCAAGGTAAATTAGAGGGCTTATTGGATTCTGATGCCCTGTCGATGATTGAAGGCGTTTTTCAGGTCAGCGAATTATCTGTGAAAGATATTCTCCTCCCAAGAGCACAAATTGACTGGGTGGATATTGGTGACCCCATCGAAAAAATTATTCCCCAAGTCATTTTAGCTGCACACTCACGCTACCCTGTTTTTGAAAACAATCGAGATAATGTCATTGGCATCTTGTTGGCTAAAGATTTATTACGCCACTCAACAGAAAAAGACTTTGATCTAAGAGAATGGCTTCGCCCTGCTGTGTTTATCCCAGAATCTAAACGTTTAAGCATCTTACTAAAAGATTTTCGAAGCAACCGTAATCATTTAGCTATCGTTGTTGATGAGTACAGTGGTGTTGCTGGTATTGTTACTATCGAAGATGTACTTGAACAAATTGTTGGGGATATTGAAGATGAACATGATATTGATGATGAGGCAGATAATATTGTTTTAATGTCAGATGGTAGATACCGCGTCAGAGGCATGACTAGCTTTGAACAAATCAATGAGGTATTTGAAACCTCATTGAATGTAGATGATATAGACACCATCGCAGGCTTGGTGATCCATCAAGTCGGTAGAGTTCCTAAGCGCGGAGAAGTGATTATGCTCAATGGCCTTCAATGCGAAATTCAGCGCGCGGATCCCCGACAAATACATATTCTTATTATCCAAAAATCTCCTTTAGAAGCTTAATATGCTCTTGCGCTCCAGTTTCCTAAATGCCCTTGCATTAGGACTATTGACATCCCTTATCTCTAACGCTCATTCAGCAGGCTGGTGGCAATTATTGATTTTGGCTTTATTTTGGCGGTTAATTGATCGCCACCATTTTCATGGGGGGGCCTACCAAGCTAAATTAGGTTGGTGTTTTGGCTTTGCCTATTTTGGTCATAGTCTTTGGTGGATCTATGTCAGTTTGCATGATGTTGGGGGTATGCCCTTTTGGATGGCCTCGACAGGCGTTGTTATTTTTGCTGGATTTTTAGCCTTGTTTCCCATGATGGCTACTTGGATAGGTTCACGTTTCTATTCTCAATCCTATTCTGCGATTGCTTGGGCTAGTGCCTGGACCCTCCTTGAGAGCCTTCGAGGACATATATTAACTGGCTTTCCATGGGTCGGCTTTGGCGATCCTCAAGTCAATGGACCATTTATGGGCCTGATCCCCATCTTTGGAGTGCTAGGCGCTACTTTTGCGACGATGTGGGGTGCCTATAAAATTGGTAGTGCTCCAGGCCGCTTATTCTTACCACTTTTTTCATTAGGCTTTGCTATTTTATTAGCGTCTTTTTTCAACAACTCCAACTATACAAAGCCTTTAGGAAGCATGTTAGAAGTGCGCCTCCTACAAGGTAATTTTCCTCAAACACTGATTTATGATGAAAAAGCACTTCTCCGTCAAGATGAGTATTACCTAACCCATTTAACGGAAAAAATAACTGATTTGGTTGTCGCACCTGAAACAGCAATCACCATCCCAGAAAATAATCTTCCTGAAAATTGGAGTGATCATTTAAAAGATTTTTCTAAAAATACCAACACCCATATTTTGACTGGAATCATTGGTTTTGATCACGATCAGTATGCTAATCAAGCAAGGGGCTTTAGCCCAAGTGACCCCGTTTACAAATATACAAAGGCTCACCTCGTTCCATTCGGAGAGTATATTCCCCCTGGGTTTTTATGGTTTGTTAGAGCAATTCAGGCCCCTCTATCACAATTCCAAAAAGGTACTTTTGATCAGGCGCCATTTAAAATTAGCCGTCCAAATCAGCCGGACATTTATGGTGCGGTCATGATCTGTTATGAAGACGTTTTTGGAAGCGAAATATCCGCAAGGGTCCGCGATAAAGCGACGCCAGCAAATTTTCTCATTAATATGACCAATTTGGCTTGGTTTGGAAATACCTCAGCACCATACCAACAACTAAGATTAGCTCAACTCCGCTCCCTTGAAACCGGATTACCAACCATACGAGCAACAAACACTGGTGTGACAGCAATCATTAATGAGCATGGGCAAGTTCAATCTCAATTACCAATTTTTATTCAGGATAGCTTGATTGGTTCAGTACAGCCTAGAGCGGGGCATACGCCATATGTTCTCTTTGGAGATGCCCCCATTGTAGTAATCGCTTTCCTCTGTATGTTAATGGCGTGGGTTCAAAAAAAGAGGTCCATATATCAGCCAATCTTCTCGATGAAGTCTTGAACGGTTAAAATCCACTTATGAAAAAGACTTTTCAAGAAATTATTCTGACACTGCAAAATTATTGGAGTCAGCAAGGGTGCGCCATTCTGCAACCCGTAGATCTTGAAGTTGGTGCGGGCACCTCTCATACCGCCACCTTTTTACGTGCCATTGGCCCAGAGCCATGGAAAGCTGCCTATGTTCAACCATCACGGCGACCTAAAGACGGGCGTTATGGAGAAAATCCCAATCGCTTGCAACACTATTATCAATTCCAAGTCGTTCTTAAACCCTCTCCAGACAATATTTTAGATCTTTACTTAGGATCATTAAGCGCCCTTGGACTAGACTTACTCCAAAATGATGTTCGTTTTGTTGAAGATGACTGGGAAAATCCTACTCTCGGAGCTTGGGGGCTCGGTTGGGAAGTTTGGCTCAATGGGATGGAAATTACCCAATTTACCTATTTTCAACAAGTTGGTGGGTTAGACTGCAAACCTGTTTTAGGCGAAATCACTTATGGAATTGAACGACTCGCCATGTATCTGCAGTCGTGTGAAAATGTTTATGATTTGATTTGGACTCAAAACATGACCTATGGTGATGTTTACCATCAAAATGAAGTTGAACAATCGACTTATAACTTTGAATACTCCGATACAGCATGGTTATTTAATCAGTTTGAATGTTTTGAAGCGCAGGCTAAACGCTTAATAGAAATACCGTTAGCATTACCAGCTTATGAAATGGTCCTCAAGGCAGCACATACTTTTAACTTGCTTGACGCTAGAGGAGCTATCTCAGTCACTGAGCGGGCTACGTACATTGCACGAATTAGAACCCTATCTAAAAGTGTGGCGCTTGCCTACTTCAATGCAAGAGAGGCTTTAGGCTTTCCGATGCTACCAAATGCTCTCCCGAAAGAAAAGAATTCATGAGTCACTCTGCCCCATTACTCATCGAACTCCTGACGGAAGAATTACCACCTAAGTCTTTAAAGCGTTTAGGACTATCCTTTTCGCAGCAAATCGTCCAAAAATTAATTACTGATGGCCTGGCGAAGGAAGATGTTCATTATCGATCCTTTGCTACACCAAGAAGACTGGCTGTTTACATCGACGAAGTTTTCGAAAAAGCTGCTGACCTCGAGGTAAAAGAAAAGCTATTACCAGTCTCTATCGGATTAACTCTAGATGGAAAACCATCTGGCCCTTTATTAAAAAAATTGGCTAGCCTTAATATTCTTGAGTTTGATATCGATCAACTTGAGCGCCAAGGAGAGGGTAAAAATGAAACCTTTTTTATTCAACTCAAGAAAAAAGGTATCCAACTTACTGCGGGTGTTCAAGCTGCCTTAGATGTCTCCATCGCCCAGCTACCCATCGCTAAAACCATGCATTATCAAATTAATCCTGGTTCAAAAGATGCCGTTGACGTGCAGTTTGTTAGGCCAGCACACCGACTCATTGCCTTACATGGTGATCAGGTTGTCCCTGTTCATGCCCTAGGCCTTACGGCAAATAGAATTACTCTAGGCCATCGCTTCCTCTCTCAAGGCGAGATTCGTATTACAGATCCGAATAGCTATGAAAAGACTTTGAAAACTCAAGGAAAAGTAATCCCGAACTTTGAAGAAAGGCTTGCATCAATAACGTCACAACTTCAAGAGCACGCAAATCAACATCAAGTACTGATGCCTGAGGCCCTTCTAGATGAAGTAAACGCCCTTGTTGAGTGGCCCAAAGTTTACTCCTGCAAATTTGAGAAAGAGTTCTTAGATGTGCCACAAGAGTGCTTGATTCTAACCATGCAAACCAACCAAAAATACTTTGCTTTAACCGACCCAACAGGAAAACTAGTTAACCAGTTTTTAATCGTTTCAAATATTGAAACAAATTCTCCAGAGTCAATTATTTCGGGAAATGAGCGCGTGGTTCGGCCACGCCTATCTGATGCTAAGTTCTTTTATCAGCAAGACTTAAAGACTCCATTAATCGAAAGGTTTGAACAACTCTCTAAGGTTGTCTACCACAATAAACTGGGTAATCAAAAGGAACGAATCAATCGAATCAGTCTCATTGCTCAGCATGTTTCTGGATTACTATCAACCCATTTTCAAGACACGGCACAACAAACATCTGAATATAACCAGCTTTGTGAGCGTGGTGCAAAATTGATGAAAGCTGACCTTTTAACAGATATGGTCGGAGAGTTTCCAGAACTGCAAGGCATTATGGGTCGCTACTATGCAACCCATGATGGGGAGCATCATGAGGTTGCACAAGCTTGTGCAGAAAATTATTTGCCAAGGTTCGCTGGCGATGTGCTCCCTAAATCTAGAGTTGGTCTTATTCTTGCCCTTGCCGACAAATTAGAAACAATCGTAGGCATTTGGGGTATTGGCTTATCTCCAACTGGTGAGAAAGATCCCTACGCACTTAGAAGACATGCATTAGGTGTTTGTAGACTCATCGTCGAAAATAATTTACCAATTGAACTACTTCCTTTACTGGAATTTTGTCTTTCCCAATTCAAGTCGGATGAGGTTAAGCAAAAAGCATCTATCACCGATATATTGCAATTTTTAAAAGATCGTCTGAAGTCACTGGTTAAAGAGTCGGGAAGTGTTAGCTATTCATCCGAAGAAATTGAAGCTGTCTTGACGAATGTCAAAGGAAGATTCAATGAGGTTCCCCAAAAATTACAGGCGGTTCACCATTTCCAAACATTACCCCAAGCTTCGATCTTAGCAAATGCCAATAAACGGCTGAATAATATCTTAAAGAAAAATGCTTCCGAAGATGTTGGAATTGTTATCGAAAGCGTTCTTGAGCTCTCTGCTGAAAAAAATCTCTTCAAGGTTTTACAAGAACTCGAGCCGCTCTTAAAAGCCGCTTTTATTCAACAAGACTTCGCTTCATCTTTACAATACCTCACTAAAGTCAGTGAGCCTATTGAAGCGTTTTTTAATGACGTGATGGTAATGGATCCGGATTTAAACAAACGTCAAAACCGCTTAGCCTTGCTCAATCAACTTCATCAACAGTTAAATCAAGTGGCTGACCTTAGCCAACTCGCAAAATGACCTCCGCTAATTCACCATTAATCATTCTTGATAGAGATGGGGTCATTAACCATGATAGTGATAGTTATATTAAATCACCCGATGAGTGGATTGCCATTGATGGAAGTCTTGAAGCCATCGCTAAGTTAACCCAAGCCAATTATAAAGTAGTGATCTGTACCAATCAATCCGGTATCGGACGTAGGCTTTACGATACAAATACGCTGAATATGATTCATGAAAAAATGTTTCGGCAACTATCAAGACTTGGTGGAGAAATACAAGCGATATTCTTTTGCCCCCATACTGATGAAGAAAATTGCGAATGTCGGAAACCTAAAACTGGCATGTTTGAAGATATTGCCAAAAGATTTCATTTAGGAACTTCGCTCAAGGGAGTACCTGTCGTTGGAGACTCGCTCCGTGATCTGATCGGTCCAGTGATGATGGGAGCTGAGCCTCACTTAGTGCTAACTGGCAAGGGACTTAAAACACGTGAAGCCGGAGGGCTACCTCCTTATACGGCAATCCATTCTGATTTAGCTGCCTTTGTAAATCATTTTCTTGCCCCCATGAAATGATGTACCTTCGTGCGACCATTTTTTATGCTTTTTTTATCGTCTATACGACCTTATACTCTTTAAGCTGCTTCGTCGTTAACCCTTTTCTTTCAACTGCATCCAGATATGATTACGTTCGAGGATGGTCAAAAGGCGTCATTCAAGCTCTCAGGTTTATCTGCGGTGTTCGCTACTCTGTAATTGGTATGGAAAATGTGACCGCCTCTTTAGACAAACCCGTCATACTAATGTCTAAACATCAATCGGCTTGGGAAACGATTGCATATATCTCATTATTTCCTAAACAACTTTGCTATGTCTTTAAAAAAGAACTACTGATGATCCCTTTTTTTGGGTGGGCTATGGCAATGCTGAAAATGATTCATATCGACCGCTCTAAAAAAGATAAAGCCGCTATTGCTGTCGCCTCCCAAGGTAAACTTCGACTATCTGAAGGCTATTGGATTATTATTTATCCCGAGGGTACAAGGGCACCAGTGGGTCAAGAAATCCCGTATCAAAAAGGTGGTGCACGTCTAGCCGTCGATACGAAGGCTTTTGTGATTCCAGTCGCCCATAATGCTGGGCATTGTTGGCCTAAAAATAGTTTTATAAAATATCCCGGCGAAATCACAATCTCTATTGGTCCTTGTATCACGACGCTAGATAAAAATCCGTCTGTAGTAATTCGAGAAGTGCAGTCTTGGATAGAGACTGAAATGCGGCGCATTGATGCAAAATCTTATCTCTGATCATTTTCGGCAAGTATCTTTGCCCAGTCTAAATAAGTTTCACCTGAAATTTCTTGCGCCCTTGCTCGAAGGGTAGCAGTATCAAGCTGTAAAACATCTCGATACTCTCCAATGTTGTTCGACAACACTTTTCTGCGCTGAGAAAAAGCTTTGGCCACTAATGCTTCGAGAGTAGTCCAAACTTTAGCTTCTATTTCGGTATTCTTTTTAGGTCGCATCACGACAACTGCAGAATTGACTTTTGGCGGTGGCTCAAAAGAGTTAGGCGGCACATCAAAGCAATCTTGGATGTCATAACGCATTTGAAGCATGACCGAAAGACGACTGTATTCTGAATCCCCGGGTTGTGCCACCATTCTTTGAATGACTTCCTTTTGTAGCATAAATACTTGCAGATCAACCCAATCAATGGCTTTCATTAAATGAAATAGAAGTGGTGTTGAAATGTTGTAAGGTAAATTACCAATAACTTTGACTTGACCGAGTGTTTGTTGATTTTTTATGTTGTTTAAGCAACTTTGAGCCCAGCTAGAAAAATCAAATGTCAATGCATCAGCTTGATGAATTACAAGATCAGGTATACCTTTTTGCTTCCAAAAATTAACTAAGTCTCTGTCAATTTCCACGACTTCTAAACCCTCCGTTAAACTCATCAGTGGGTATGTAATTGCCCCAAGACCTGGACCAATTTCAATTATAAAATCATCTTTACATGGATGAATCGTTGACACAATGTTATGAATAATTGACCCATCCGTCAAAAAGTGCTGGCCAAACCTCTTACGCGCTTGATGAGCCATTTTTCACCATTTGATAAGCCACCGTCAAGGCTTGAAGCATACTCTCGGAATTTGCCTCGCCACGTCCTGCGAGTTCAAGTGCAGTTCCATGATCAACCGAAGTACGAATAATCGGCAAGCCCAGCGTCACATTAACTCCTTGACCAAAACAGGCCATCTTTAAAGGTATTAAACCTTGATCATGATACATCGCCAAAAACACATCTACTCGGTCAAGCATATCTAAGCGAAACATCGTGTCGGCCGAAAATGGTCCTGATATGTTGATTCCTAAACTTTGCGCTTCCCGTATGACTGGAGCAATGACTTCAATTTCCTCTGTACCTAGATAGCCACTTTCTCCTGCATGAGGATTTAACCCCGCAACCTCTATTTTTGGATGCTTCATGCCGAAATATTGTGTTAATGATCGATCTAAGATTTTGATAGTTCCTAAAAGATCTTTGTGCGTAATTGACGTAGACACTTCTTTCAAAGCAACGTGAGTACTTGCAAGTGCAACACGCATCATCCCAGAAGATGAACTCAATGAAGCACTAACCTGTCCACAAAGCATCATGACAACTTGTACGTTACCTGCTTTATCTGCTAAATACTCAGTGTGCCCCGTAAAGTTAACGCCAGAATCATTAATCACACTCTTCTGAATTGGCGCAGTCACTACAGCATCATAATAGCCTTGTAAGCAACCCTCGTATGCTATGTCGAGCATTTCTAAAACATAAGGGGCATTAATAGAATTTAATTTGCCTGGAACATTCTTAGTTTTCAGTGAATGATGAATGATCTGAAATCTCTCATTTTGTAACTCATCTAAATACGGTGAAAATAATACCTGATCACCTAACAAGTAGATTTGCGTATCGGTATTTTTTTGGAGAAATTTCTTTGCCGCATGAACGCTTATTTCTGGCCCGATCCCGGCCGGCTCACCTGAAGTGATTACCAAACGTACTATTTCATTTTTCATCAACATTTTTCAAGGAATAAGGCGCTCTAACATCAATCGTTGAGTTATCCCTTAACTCCGTGATCCAATCTTGATAAGACTTCTGGAGCTTCATCTGACGCAGTGTTGCACTGGCATATTCTTTTTGTTGGCCGGCAGTTATCTCCGAGGTGCGACGATTTAAGAGTTGGACAATATGCCAACCATAATCAGTTTGAAAAGGCTCACTGACCTCGCCTGGATTTAAACGCCTTAGAGCTATTTCCATCTCTGGCGGTATCTGACCAGGTGATACCCAACCCGCATAGCCATTATTTTTAGTGGCATTGGGATCCTCTGAGTACTTTTTAGCTATATCTGCAAAAGATGCTGTTTTAGCTTTAACTTGTTCACTAAATCCTCTTAATCTTCTAATAAGGTCTTCTTTAGCATCACCTCTTTTTAAAATTAAAATGAGTTGATTCATTTCACTCTGCGTTATAAAGATAGAGTCCGAATTACTTGCATTACCTGCACTAGAGTTGGATTTAAAATCCAACACTTTCAGCACATGAAATCCAGCAAGACTTTGTATCACCTTGGGAACCACTGCTCCAGTTGATAGTCCACTCGTTGCTTCTACAAAAATTTGTGGAAGACGATCTAAGGTTCGATATCCTAAATTCTCAAAACGTATTGTTTTATCAGAAACACTCACTTGATTAGCGTAGGCAACAAAATCTGTCTCTTTACTAACTTGATCAAAAATCGACTGCGCCTTCAATTTGAGCGCACTTATATCAGCATTACTTGCCCCAGTTGGAATAGGAATTAATATTTGCGCCAAGCTGATTAAATCTGGGGCACTAGAAACTGCTGCGTTAGATGTTCTTGGCTTATTACTACTAATAAATGCCTCTATTTCAGCGTCGGTTAGTTTTACTTTGCTATCCACTTCGCGCTCTTTGAATCGTGTAATTATCACATCACGCCGTAAATTTTGACGAAATTTATCGTACCTTATGCCATCTTGTTCAACCGCTTGTTTGAATTGCTCCAGTGTCATCTTTTTTTGAATTGCCATATTGCTAATAATGCCATCCAGTTCACCATCAAGAACCCTGCCCCCTACGTTATTCGCCTCTTGATAAATGATGCTGTCATCAATTAATTTAGCAAGCATTTCTTTTTCGATGACGGCTTGAGGCGGTAAAGGTTGTTTGGACTGTATGAATTTTTCTTTGACAATATTGATGCTCAGATTTAATTCCTGCTCAGTAATCACTTCTCGATTGACTACAGCAATGACACGATCAATGTCGTTAGTTTTAGTGCTTATCTTATTAGCTGCTGGTGGCGCCTCAATCGTCCTTGTGGGTTGTTTGACGACCTCTTGAGGAATGGTTGTTGATACTTTTGCTTTATCTTTTGCTTTATCTTTTGGATTATCTTTGGTCGCAGCGAGTACCTGATGACCAGATAGGCTTACCAAAAGTAAAACGAAAAAGTATTTTTTAATTTTCATAAGTATTTAATAATACGACAAATAAGAAGAGATTTTTTACTCATATGTTTCAAATCTAGACAATGGTAAAGGTTTTTGGCTTACTGGCATATAGCCAGGAATATTCAGAGTCATGACACTAATAGGATTATTGCCAACTCCCGTTAAACCTTTAAATTCGATTTGAAAATAGACACTGGATGCCGTTGTACTTGCGGAGGTAACATAGCGGTTAAAGGCAAACCTAAAAGCCCAACAATCTTGATCATATTCTAGTCCAGCTAAAGTATTTAAGGTTTGACCGCTAACTTGATCAAAGTTCCAACGCCCAATCCCGTAAAGTGATTTCGTTATTGGCCATTGCCCTGAAACCTCATATTGATAAATCGAAGTTTTTAGCAAATTAGTATCGTAAATATAGCGATAACTAAGATTAATCGTTTTACGTGGCGCCGGTCGCCAACTTGCTGTTGCGGTAGATTGCGTGGTTTTGTTTAAGTCTTGATTATATTGATCCATAAAATCAAGATTAATGTTTCCCGCCAAACGGGTCGATACACCCATTAAAATATCTGTGTATGGTGTAGGGTTAACTTGATCACCCAAAAGACCAACTCGCTGCCCAGAAAAGTCATAACGCTGAGCAATCGTTCCACGAACACGTTCAATGCCCGTTTCTGCATCGAGGATCTTCGATGTGACTCCAACAGTTAATTTATTATTATCAGCAATTCTATCGTTTCCAACAAAAGTATTTTCTGAAAATATCTGAGCTGTTCCAAAGCCTGCTGCCCCAGTATCAAATATAGGTATTTTAGTTTGATCGACATATGGCGAGTAGACATAAAAAGCTCTTGGCTCCAATGTCACAAGCATACTTCTACCAAATAAAGATTGAAGTTCTGGCGCTTCTCTTTCAAAAAACAAACCAGAATCTAAACTCGTAATGGGGACTGCAAAACTTTGTGAAAGCCCGGGATAGCTTTCATTACCCAGCATATTGTATGTATTTGCTCGAATACTGAGTTTTGGAGTTATATAGTAGCCTGGCTCAGTAAAAGGATAACTAATGCCCGTATTGATAAACCCTCTATCCGCTGATGCGTAGCCCCGATTTGGTATAGCTATTCCTGGGGCATCTAAAGCGCCAGAGTAAGTAAATCTCGTTAAATTCCCCTGAAATGTGAAGGTAGACCCATGCCAATCTAGATTCCGAAACAAGGCGTTTAGCTCTGGTTCGCGATCATAAGGGGGAATAATATAATTAGCTGGGTCGGGCTGTAGGGTCTGATATTTTTGAACCCGAGTTAAAAAACTCCAACCAGCCAAGGCATAATTGACCCCAAGTTCTTGAACATATTGACGTGCTATACCTTGCCCCATCGTACGTCCTAGATCTGTGGCGTAATTATCATCTGATACCCGGTTCATATTTGCATATCCTGTGACACCAGGGGCTAGTAATTCCTGATGAAGCCAGTTATATGCCCAACGATTTGTACCAGAGCCTATGTCGTTTGGTAAATATTCAGCCTTTAATACCCCAGAATACGTGGATTCTAAATAACGATATTCACCACCCAGTTGAGTACCTCGAGACGACATGTACCTAGGGTAAATGGTTAAGTCTCGATTTGGAGCAATGTTGACATAGTAGGGTGTCGTTAAATCAAACCCCGTATTTGTACTCACTCCAACCGTTGGAGGTAAAAATCCTGACCGGCGTTCAGATCCTAGAGGTATTGAAAAATAAGGCATATAAAAAACAGGTACATTAAAAAAGTGTAGGACGCCACTTTCACCAGTCGCATCATTCGCAGCTTGATCAATCAATAAATCTTTTGACGAAAAATACCAATCTAAATTTTGGGGACTACAAGTTGAATACACCGGCTTTGTCAAATACGTTCGGTCCTCATCCAAAAATTCAGCTCGCTGTGCATAACCAACGCCTCTATTATCTTTTAGTTCGTACTCAGGATTTTCCATCCACCCTTGTTTAGAATCCATTTTAATTTGCGCTCGCGGTCCTGCAAATGTCGTCGTTGGCTTGTTAAACCTTACATTTCCTTCGCCTTTGGCAATGTCTGTGTCAACGTTGTAATCCAGCACGTCACCCTTAATCACAGTTCCATTACGTCTTATTTCTGCCTCTTTTTTGAGCTCCATATTACGATCATTGACGCCTTTTAATTCAATACTCTTCGTAAAGGTGATGGCATTAGAGTCAGGTAAAAATGGCTGTAATTGCAATTGATCATCTAACTTCAATGCAAGAGGTTTTTGTAAAATCTCCTCAGAAGTCTGCGTCTCACCGTAAACTGGTAATTGAAGGCAAAATAGTGCAGTTGGCAATAAATATACCCACCCACGAACTCTAAAATGGATGAACTGTTGATGAAGGGGTGAGTATGATTTTGACATTTAATTCTCTAACCCATTTATTATACGAATCATTATGCAAGATACCCGTTTTGAATCTTTAAAACTTTGGCTCAAAAGTTTACCGAATGAGCTGGGTATTGACCTTGACTCGATTAGCCCGGCTTCTAGTGACGCTAGTTTTAGAAGATATTTTCGGGTAATTGGGAAAAATTCCCCTTATTCGAGCTTTATTGCGATGGATGCCCCAGTTGATAAAGAGGACTCTCGTCCATTTATCCACGTTGCCAAACTATTATTACAGGCTCAAATTAACGTTCCCATCATCTTTGAACTGGATCTTCAACAAGGCTTCTTGCTGCTCAGTGATTTAGGTACAACAACTCTTTTCTCCAAAGTGAATGAGGAAAACACTCCATCTTTCTATAAAGATGCCACAAATACCCTCATTCAAATCCAAAAGAATACAAAAACAAACAATTTGCCGCAGTATGATGCCGAACTACTGCGTCGGGAACTTGATCTATTTCCAGAATGGTATTTGTCTAAACACCTCCAATATGATCTTAATGAACAAGAGAAAATAGAGCTTGAGTCTATCTTTGACCAACTTATTGAACAAATCCTTCTTCAACCAACGGTTTTTGTTCATCGTGACTACCATTCCCGTAATTTGATGATTACTGAGAAAAATAGTCCGGGAGTTTTAGACTTTCAAGACGCAGTGATTGGTCCAATTACCTATGATCTAGTTTCTATTTTTAGAGATGCTTATGTGAGTTTAGATGAGGAAGCTCAGATTGACTATGTAGTTCGATATTGGGAGACTGCAAAAAAAGAAAATCTACCAGTTTCACATGATTTCGGTGAGTTTTATAGGGCATTTGAATGGATGGGCTTACAACGTCACCTCAAGGTTTTAGGGATTTTTGCTCGTCTTTTTCATCGAGATGGAAAAGATGGCTATCTCAAAGATCTCCCCTTGGTACTTCAATATACTGAAAAAGCAGCTCAGCGTTACAGCATATTTAGGCCATTAGTCAGAATTCTGGACGCCTCTCAAAAAAGAGCTAGGCCAACTGGATTGACCTTTTAATCATGAATACTTCTTTTTTCTCTGATTTTCCCGCCATGATTTTAGCCGCCGGAAGAGGGGAAAGAATGCGCCCACTTACCGATTCCCTTCCAAAGCCACTATTAGAAATTAAAGGTAAAAGCCTTTTACAATATCACTTAGAAGGTTTAAAACACCATGGCTTTAAACATATTGTCATCAATCATGCCTGGCTTGGACAACACATCGAAGATGCCTTTGGTAATGGTTCAAAATTTGCCTTACAGATAGACTACTCTAGCGAAACTGTTGCCCTTGAGACGGCGGGCGGAATAGTCAATGCACTCCCGCTTCTTCAACCTGAAGATTATTTTCTAGTTATCAATGGCGATACCTTCATGCCTGAGTTTCCATTTGAAAAAATCCAAGATATTGTCAACCAATTACGTATCAACAAAGTTCAAGATCACCTTTTGATGCAGGCTTACTTATTTTTAGTCCCAAATCCTTCACATCATCCTCATGGGGACTTTTATTTATTCAACGACTATGTGTTTTCAGAGAATCCGATTAGCCCCAACTCGTCAGGGGCGAGTAAATATACCTTTTCTGGCGCAGGGATTTATCATAAAAACTTATTTAATGAAATTCCAATAGGTACCAAGCATCCTTTGGCGCCTTTATTAAAAAAGGCGATGATGCAACGATTAGTCAAAGGGGAAGTCATGCAGTGTTCATGGCATGATGTTGGAACACCTGATAGACTTTTAGCATTAAACAAATAATGATGACCAAAACTATTCCTTCCTTAAATTATTTTATAGCGCGTCGCAATCGCCTTGTTCAGTCAATTAAAGACACATCTGGAACAGGGGTTTTAGTGCTTGGGACTGCACTTGAAGTATCTCGAAATAGAGATAGCGAATTCCCGTATAGGCACGATAGTGATTTTTATTATTTAACTGGCTTTGAAGAACCTCAATCTTTTTTAGTGATTCAAGTCACCGCTGATAAAACAACTCATCATTTATTTTGTCGCCCCAAAAATCTTGAGCGTGAAATCTGGGATGGCGTCCGACTAGGTCCAGAAGCCGCTACTGAGTATCTTGGAATTGATTTTGCTCATTCGATTGATGATTTAGATCAAATGATGCCAGATTTATTGGTGGGTTTTGCGCGCATCTATTACAAAACGTCAACCACGGCCGAATTAGATGAAAACATCCGACGGTGGATTCAGGTATTAGGCTCTAAAGCGCGCCTTGGTATAAAAAAGCCTACTGAGTTTTTTGATCTAGAGCAACTCATCCATGAACAAAGATTATTTAAAGATGATCTTGAAATTTCATTAATGCGTCAAGCTGCCAAGATTGCTGCAAAAGGACACCTTAAAGCAATGAGTACCTCGCAGCCAGGCCTTCAAGAATATCATCTCGAAGCAGAGCTACTATATGAATTTCGTAAGAATGGCTCACAGTCAGTTGCCTACAATAGTATTGTGGCGACAGGTGAAAATGCCTGTATTTTGCACTATCGCGCAGGAAATGCAGTCCTTCATGATGGCGATTTATGTTTAATTGATGCGGGTTGTGAACTCGATAGTTATGCATCTGACATTACTCGGACCTTTCCTGTTAATGGCAAATTTTCATCTGCCCAAAAACAAGTCTATGAAATAGTATTAGCCGCGCAAGAGGCAGCTATTCAACAATGCCATGTTGGTAACAACTTTCAAGATCCGCATGATCAAGCACTGAAAATATTAACCCAAGGCCTATTTGATTTAAATATTTTGAATCACTCCATCCATGGATCTTCGGCACAAGCAATAGAAAATGGCGCTTACAAACCTTACTATATGCATCGAACTAGCCATTGGTTAGGGATGGATGTACATGATGTAGGCTCTTATCGTGAGCCACAAGATCCTAATAACGGTTGGCGTATTCTTCAACCTGGTATGGTGCTCACCATCGAGCCTGGACTTTACTTTAGGCCAGCGCCAGAAGTGCCAGAGCAATTTTGGAATATTGGTATTCGAATCGAGGATGATGTCTTAATACAATCAAATGGTCCAGAAATTTTATCGCGCGATGTTCCTGTCGGTATCGCTGAAATTGAATACTGGATGGCCAATGGCTCACACTTAAAATGAGCCTGCCAATTAGTTCAGCGCAAGTAGTGATTCAAGGAGCGGGTCCAGTTGGATTAGCTTGTGCAATCTGGCTGTTAGAAAATCATCCTGATTTATCGATTATTTTGCTCGATAAAAATCCTCAGCAGGACGAGTTTTTATCCTCCGCAGATGATCGAGGTATAGCTATTTCAGAGGGCTCAAAGCAACTTTTAGAGAGTATTCACGCCTGGGTAAAAGAGGCGCCACCGATTCATTATGTCCATGTTTCACATCGCGGACATTTTGGACAAACTCTAATGTCTAAAGATGACATTGGCCAAAATGCTCTTGGTCATATTGTTCGTTATAGGGATATCGTTATCGCACTTCGTCATCAGCTTCGTCAAATGAAACCGAACTGTGTTAATTTTGTATGGGCATTTGAGTTCTCAGATTCAATCGAGCTTCAACAACTATCTCCTGATGCGTGTTTGATTCATGCAGATGGCGGATTATTTCATGAACAGTTCGCAAAAGATTTTCATAAAGACTATGGTCAATCCGCACTAGTAGGTTCACTTGAAGTATCCGATGTTTCACCGAATATGGCGTGGGAACGTTTTACGGAGGAGGGCCCAATCGCAATACTACCCCATCACCATGGCCCTGATTTTAAAAACTTTGTGTGGTGCGCTTCTAAAAATACGATCGAACAATTAACCCAATTAGAAGAATCTGAATTTGTTCTTAAACTACAAGAAGCCTTACAAATGCCAATTGGTAAATTGAAGAAGGTGCTTCACCGTAAAGCCTATCCACTTGGCTTAAATATTAAAAAAAATATTATTGTAGAACGTGAGGTATGGATCGGTAATGCAGCTCAAACTCTTCATCCAGTTGCTGGACAAGGCCTTAACTTAGGCTTACGCGATGCTTACACCCTAGCGACTGCCCTACTCTCTATTTATGCAAGGCCTGATCCAAATACAGCGCAAAAGCTACAAGAAACACTTCTTCAATATCAAAAGCAACGGCAAAGAGATAGAGATGCCACTATACGTGTGACAGATCTGATGGCGAGTGTTTTTGCCACGAATGCTTTTCCCTTTGTCATTGCTAGAGGACTCGCTCTTACTGCATTGCAATGGATTCCACCATTAAAGAATCAGTTAGCTCGTCAAATGATGTTTGGTCAGAGATAAGTTGGTTTGCCTAAATTTTAGGCAAAAGGCTTAATTTGTGCTAAAGTTTTGTTTCTCTCATCATTTGAGTCAATCGTCTTGTTTATTGGCAAACACTTCTTATCAAATCAACTATTTGTAGCGCCAATGGCAGGTGTTACAGATCGACCATTTCGACAACTCTGTAAGCGGCTGGGTGCGAGTTATGCTGTCTCTGAAATGATCGCCTCTAATGCGATGCTTTGGAATAGTGAAAAAACACTTCGGCGCGCGAACCATGATGGCGAAGTTGATCCTATCGCAGTTCAAATTGCCGGGGCTGATCCAGAGATGATGGCTAATGCCGCATTACTCAATATCAATCGAGGCGCACAAATTATTGACATCAATATGGGATGCCCTGCAAAAAAAGTTTGTAATGTTGCATCTGGTTCTGCCCTTTTACAAAATGAACCCTTAGTTGGAAAAATTCTGCAATCCATTGTTTCGCATTGCCAAATCAATCATGCAGATGTTCCAATTACCCTAAAAATTAGAACTGGCTGGGACCGAGATCATAAGAACGCTTTAAGGATTGCCAAAATAGCGCAAGATTGTGGCATATCCATGTTAACCATTCATGGACGAACTAAAGCCGATCTCTATCATGGAGATGCTGAATACGAGACCATCGCAGCCGTTAAAGCTTCTCTTCAAATACCCGTAGTTGCCAATGGTGATATCAATTCTCCTGAAAAAGCAAAATACGTCCTTGAAAAAACTGGTGCTGATGCGGTGATGATTGGTCGTGCAGCTCAAGGGCGCCCTTGGATTTTTCGGGAGATTCATCATTATTTAAAAACTGGAACCTATTTACCGCCACCAAGTGTTGCTGAAATTTCACAAATCATGAAAGAGCATCTCTTGGAGCATTATCAATTTTATGGTGAATATATTGGTTTACGTTCTGCCAGAAAGCACATTGGTTGGTATTGCAAAGGTTTAAGAGATTCACATCACTTTAGACAGCATATGAACACAATTGATTCTTGTGAAGAACAACTACAAGCGGTAGAAAATTACTTTGCTCAATTAGGTCAATTCTGTGAGCATATTGA
>CANJBQ010000027.1 GCA_947472645.1 Burkholderiaceae bacterium | reverse complement strand
CGTCCTCATGCAGCACTAGGGAAGTTGTCACCTATACAATATCGACAACAAGCAGAATTTTCTCCTCGAGGATTGTCTACTTAACTGGGGGTACTACATAACTTGCTATCGCTAATTAGGGTTCTTGAAAGGCTCTCAAATCTTCAACAGGCGGATGAACTAAAAAGCTCATAGAATTGTGCGAGCGATTATTACCTACAACTTAAAATCTTGCTTTAGGCAAGTTCAACTTTTAGAAATCTAATTTGCCTATATAGGCATTAATTGCAAAACAAATCATCATACCAAGACTATAAATTTTTCCTATGTGAATGAAAATATAGTGGAATGGCTTCGCTTTCTCATCCCAAAATTCTAGGCTTAGATTCGGACAAAAATATATTGGAGCAAAAAATATCATCCATATAATTGGAATATATACACATAAATTTTCACCAAAATTAATAAATTGGGGAACGATTAGAGGTGAAAAAATCACTATTAATCTGAAAATTGCTTCTTTTCTTTTGATTCTTTTGGGAGACTTTTTAACCATATTATTCTTATAGATATTTCAGGATAAACCATTTAACTTAGAGCGGCTGAAGTAACAGGCAATTAACTCAAAAGTTTGCTTGATAAAGAGGGCGCTCCAAGTATAGATTTCTTTTTGAATGCTTGTTTTTCTAATATCGCTTTTTCCTCCGGACTTAGTTGAAGATACCATTCCCATGTTTTTATTTTTATATTTTGCGAAATTTCAAAATCTTTTAAATAATTTTCTATAGCAACTGTTTTTTCCTGAGGCTGTAATTTAGAGAAATATTGAATCCTTCTCTTAAAAATCATAATATTTCTTTGATCTAATTTAAGAATCCTTTTTGTTTGAAGAACTAGAACAATTCTATTATTAGGCATAATATCAGTCCAGTCTTTTTTGAGGGGATAAAGAAGTTCTTGTTCTTTTTCGGACAAATCTAACCAGCTTGGTTGAAATATATTAGGTTTTGACTTGATGTTTTGGGTGGTTTTTAAAAAATGAATAAATTCTTGTTGAAAGATATTGGTAAGAATAAGTATTACTACAAATATAATTGCATAAATTATAATTTTTTTTTTCATAGTCAATGTCCGTTCTGTTTAAGTCCACACCCCTAAAAAACCTATATAAACTTTGAATATTCCGCTTATTAGAGAATTTTTTCCAAAATGCAACTATTGATTGAATTCCATGATAGAATACTTCACTTGCAAATTCTAGTGAATTAATGTGGTAAAAAAGTTGTTTTTTTGCTTGTCGAGGGGTGCTATGGTAATCCCTTGCAGCTTAACTTAACCTCATTTTCAATTTATCTATTAATAAATAATCGGTGGAATATCCTGCCATAAGCATTCAAGCATGGCTGAAATTGAAAAATTAGGCTTTTAATAATGCTACAATTCTTGATCGTAAGTTTTTTTAGGGAGTTTTTTTGCGTTACCAGCTCATTAGGGGGTTAATTTTTTCGATCCGATCAACTTCAATTTATAAATTAGTTTTTTTTATGATTTTTCTCGTCATAAATTCAGCTAATGCATTTATCTCATCGGCACCTCTCGAAGATTTTTTGATAAAAGGTGACGCTAAAGAAGTATTGTTGGAAATAGAAAAACAAAAAAAAGATTTAAGCCCTCAAGACTATGCTCTAGTAAAGTCAAATGCTTATATTTTAATGAGAGATTGGAAAAATGCGCTCGAACTTTTAACGCCTCTCTATAACTCAGATTCCCGTAATCCGTTGATAGCAAACAATTACGCTGTTGCTTTATGGGGAATGGATAAAAAAGATGATGCTAAAAATGTACTAGAAAAAAGTTTATCATCAAACTCTATTGCTTTTCGTAATCTAAGGAAAATCTATTTGAGTAATGCAGCAGATGCGTATAGTCGAGCTTTGGATACCAAAGGTGTGTCTAGCAATATTGATTTGCTATCCGGCACTAAAATTGGGGGAGAAATAAGTCCTCGACCATTAAAAGCTCCTCTTTCTCCAGTTGATGGAACTATAGTTGCCGATAGCAAAATAAGTGCACCCGATAAATCAGGATCCAAACGAGAAAATAAGACTGATAAGACTTTAGAAAATGTACCGACTGGGCAAGATAAGAAGAAAATAGCTGGAAGTGAAATCATTAATTCTGAGCATTCAGTCCTAGAAAATAATATACAAGCTTGGGTAAGTGCTTGGTCTAACAAAAATATTAAATTGTATTTATCATTTTATTCCTCAAACTTCAAACCTGAGGGTGGACTTTCATACTCCGAATGGATAGAGCAAAGAACCCAACGCGTAACCAAGCCTGGACCAATTTCGGTGCGGGCAGAGATTATAAGTTTTTCAGGAGAAAGTAAGAGAGTCACGGTGAAACTTCATCAAACCTATAGTTCAACAAATCTTAAATCAGACTTGGTTAAAAATTTAGAATTTACAAATGAGCAAGGTAAGTGGCTCATTACTAGAGAGTTTAATAAATAGTAAAAAATATGTACCTAAGATTGATAAAACATATTTTTTTACTAGCTCTTTTTGTGATTCCGCAGTGTTTTGCAAATGAGATCAATGGTGATTATCTAGTGCGTAAGGCTTTGCAAGAACTACTGCAAAAAGGAGATCCTGATAAGGTTGGAGATCTATTAGAAAAAGCGAATTCACAATACCCCAATTTTAAGTTGGCAAATTATTTACAAGCAGAATATTATTCTGCGATGGCTGGACAATTACCAGGCGTTAATAATGCTAGGATTAACTCTGAGGCTTCTAAAAATTTATTTGATGAAGCTAAATTAAGAATTGCTTCACCAGCTAACGCTTACGCATTAAGGCCTATGCAAATATTTAAAATACCGAATAATATCAATTACGTCATATTGGTCGATGCCTCAATTTCAAGGGCTTATATTTTTAAGAACCAACAAGGCGAGCCAGTTTTAGATAATGACTTTTTTATTACGGTAGGACAATTAGGAGTTGGCAAACAGAAAGAGGGAGATCAAAGAACCCCACTTGGTTTGTATCGTGTCGGAAGAGAGGTAGAAAAAAAGCATTTAACTCCTTTATATGGAGTAGGGGCTTTAATACTAGATTTCCCAAATTCATTTGATAAGTATCAAAAAAAATCTGGTTCAGGGATCTGGTTGCACGGAGTTCCTCCTAACGTTTACAATCGTCCTCCGAAAGCTTCTGACGGGTGTATTGTGTTCACAAATTCTGATTTTAAATATATTTTAAAAATCTCTAGAGAAAAGCGTGTCTATGTTTTAGTAAGCTCATCAGTGAAATGGTTGACCCTTAAAGATTGGCGGTTCAGATATAACAAGTTAATAAATGATTTATCTGATCAAATCCTCATTAAAACAGCTAATAGTTCTGTGATGGGGTTTTTTGCGCCTGAATCTGAACAGCAGATTATCTTAGAAAGGGCAATTGTTAATGATTCATCTCAAGTTTATAGAGAGTTCTGGGAAAGAGCGGATCAATCTTGGCAATTAAAGTTCAAATCTGTTAACAAACTAGGTGGATAATAGGTTTATTGTTTAAAGGTTTGAATTGCTTGAGCCTGTCCAAGATAGTTTCCTTGAAAATATTTGTATTTATAGCGTTTTAGTAGTTTTAGCTGTTCAAAAGTTTCTATGTTTTTAGCAATTAACTTAATACCTAAAGCATTTGCAATATTAATCAGACCTTTGATTACTTTTTCGTATCGTATTTGTCCATCGATTAAAATAATATTTGTTTTTATGCAGTAAATTGGAATGGATAATAATTCATTCAAAGACAATGTACTAGATTCGATATCATCTATACAAAAACGAACCCCCATTTGTGTAAGTTTTAGAATATTCACATTAATGTAGCTAAGCTCTTTAGGTAAATCATGAGATGAAAATTCAATAACTAATTTTTTTATTTCAAGAGGATATGTTTCGGATATTTTTTGAAAAGTATCCATAAAATGTTCCTGTTGAAAGTAACTTGGAATTATATTCATATGTAATTCAATTTCTTGAAATTTTTGGCATGTAGAAATTTTTTTTAATGTTTCTAAAACTTGTTGTAATACAAAATCACCAAACTGTAAAATTTGATTATGTTGGTGTATTAAGTATAGAAAATTCTCAGCCGGTAGAGTGCCTTTTTTGGGGTGTTGCCATCTTAGTAAAGCTTCCAGACCAACGATTTGATTCTTGAGATTAAATTGAGCTTGATAATGAATATGAAATTGACTTAAATCAATATTACCTTCTAAGCATGAGCCCAAGTTCCTTAGAGAAGGAATTACTTCTTCATGAAAAGAAGTAATTCGATTACGCCCTTTTCTCTTTGCTTGATAAAGCGAAAAATCGACATACCTTAAGTCCGTTATAGTAAGAGGTTTTCTTGGCTGCAGTAACATGAATCCTATACTGGTGTGAAGCTGATGTTCGATTTGATCGGTCAAGAACTTTTCCTTGAGATTTTCTAATAAATCTTTAGCAAAACGTAGGCCATTTTCATTTGCAAATTTAAAGCTTTCGCCAATATTACCTAAAAGAATTAAAAACTCGTCACCTCCTAATCGAATAATAACGGCCTCTGGCAAAGATAGCTCTATGAGACGTTGAGAAAATTGAATCAAAATTTGGTCACCAATAAAGTGACCAAAAATATCATTCAAACTCTTAAAGTAATCAATATCAATTAAAAATATACCTGAAAAACTATCAGAATTAAAAGGGATATTATTAGTCTTTAAGTAAGCGTCTAATCCATAGCGATTAGGGAGTCTGGTGAGAGGATCTAAAAAACCGACTTCATTCCTATCTAAATCACGATTAAAGAATTCTTGAATCTGCATGAATAATTAAAAAAATGAGCTCATAAACCATATTTATTTAATAGTAATTTTAGTGATGCCGTATCAGACCAATCTTGATCCTGGGTAATAGTTACACCATACTTGCCATACCGCTCTTTAAGACCGCCTTTATAAGTTGTTGAATAGTGTGTATCTTGTTGAATATCAAAACTATTTGATCCCAAATCATAAATATAACACCCATCATTGACGATAAAGTCAATAATGATACATTGATGAGTTTTAAGAATGAGGGCATTTTGTTCAGGATTGATATCTCCCAATAATTTAGAGTAGGGGTTTGTTTTGGGGTGAAATATTTTTTGTAAGCTTGATTGACTTTGAATAATCTTTTGACCCACACTACCAAGTGCTAATCGAGAGAATTCTATACAGTCCAAATAATTTAACCAAAAATCGAGCTTCTGTTGGGGAATGCTTTTATCTCCAGTTTTCAATGCAAAGAAGATTCTTAGATTTCTTTCATGATGCCAAGCTTTTATCATTTGCTGTGATTTTTCCCCAATATTGTTCCAGGGCGAATTTTTTTGTTGAGTTCCAATTGAACTTCCCCAACTCAGGCTTATATATTCCATGAGTTGGTGGTTCATTAGCGTTGATTGGCACCTTGAGAATCTCTCAAGGATAAGTTGTATTCCCAAATCCTGATAAAGAGGGCATATATCTAATAAGCTTAAAAGTTTAGGGAGTGATTTTTTAAAAGCATCATCTTCAAAATTGACAAGCATTTGAAGGATATTAACAAATAATTTTTCCCAGAACCAACTTGTGGAGGGTATTTCTAAATCATTTCCCATTTGAATAATTCGTTGATGAAGACCCTCCAACCAACTTTGGGAAAAAAATTCTAAGGAATTTGGCTGTATTAATTTAATATATTTATTCACATCTTTAAGATCAAACAAAGTTTGAGTTGAGCGTTGGCTTATTTCAACCCAGGTACTATCTAAAAAGATGCGTAAAGTTTCTAACTGAGCATTGAATATTGGTAGTTCATCTTGATTGCTCGCTATCAAATAGGCCCGAAATAATGATTTCCAAGTAACTTGCAAATCTTCACCTTGTTGAATTTTTTCTGTGTAGATATCTAATAAATAGTTTAGACGTTCTGCGAAGAAAAAAATGGTATTTATAGAGTTGCCTTCAATAGGATAGTGAATCATATCCCCTAAAAGATCAAAGGCAGGGTGAGTACTATCTATGTCACCATTGAGGAATTGCTGCACCAATTTATATTCAATATGTGCTTGAACTCTTGAAATACCTTTAAATTTACTTGAAGCATTTTCAAAAGCCATGAGGAGATAGTTTTGCGATGACTTAAAGTATTTCGGCTTGGTAGATTCTAATGTAAATTTGAGTTCATTACTGAGACCCTCTAATATTGTGGGCATTTACCAAACTCCTTATTAGAGATGTCAATTTTGTATTTGACTTCACTTAAAAAACGTTCCTTTTCATGAACTTGCCAGAATTCAAGTTTAAGTACCACTCTTCTATTTTCAGCTTTTGACGGCTTATAGGAGTTGAAAGAAAAACCACCGACTAGAAATAAATCACGAATTGCATTGAGATCTTCAGTATTAATTACTATATTAGATTTAATATCATTGGATAAAGAACAAACTACTTCAGAGCTCCGACGTTGCGAGAGTTGCAAGTTGGGCAAATAATTTCCATCTGTATCGGTATAACCCTCAACAATAATTCTTCGTAAATATTTTGAACAGGCTGGTGATTTAGTCGATTTAATCAATGATGGGATGTAACTTCGCAAAAAATCAATACCTTCAGTACTAATGTGATAATCCCTTTTGACAAAGTTAACAACTGCACCTAAGTCGACATTAATGTTATCACTAGGCTTATATTCAATAATAGCCTCAGGAAATGATTTTTTTGCTGCATTATTTAATTCATTAAAGCAGGTTTGAATGAGTTCAGATCGAATTTGGGTCTCTTTGGTGCTATATTGGTTTTCCAAAGAGAAAATTTCAACTACCATAACTACTAAAAATAGGGTCATACATGCGGTCATTAAATCCGCATATGAAATCCAGAAGGGTTTTTCAGCAGTTTCTTTGGTAACAGATCGTCGGCGAAAAGGTGAGAACATATCAGTTCTGAGTCAATTTAGTGGTAGTGTGTACAATTTGCTCGACAGCACTAGTTAATGCGTTAATTGATGACCCTAAAAGGCGATCATTTTCTTGATTTAAACTTGTAACTTGCGCCATCATTTGAGTATTGAATTGGCTAAAGGCCTCTTTAAGTACTTGATTAATATTGCCTAAATATTCTTTACTTAATTGCTCAGATTGATTAAGAGCGCGTAAAGCAGACTCCATATCTTGAACAATTTGCGAACTCACGCCAGACTCTTTTTTAGCATTTGCAATGAGCAGAGTAAGTTCTTTTAAATATCCTTGATGTGCTGCACTAGACTGTTCAAATTGTTTAAATAGGTCATGGGTATTTGTTATCATGAATTGCATTTTTTCGCCGATAGTTTCCATTTGCTCAGTAATTGCTTTACTTTGCTCAAAAGCTCGTATGACGATATTTCCAGAGGCGCTGAAATTTTCTGCAGCAGAGTTCATGGTTGAGGCGCCGTTATTCATACCTTCTATAGCATTCATAGAGGATTTTTCGATAGCTAAAATATGATTTTGGGATAGTTCGGACACCCTTATAAACTCTGCCAGCATTTTTTTAACTTGTTCTGAAATACGATTATTTAATTGGGTCATAGATTCATTTAAATCAACAGCTCTTTTTTCATCAGATTGAATTTGTTGGGTTCTATCATTTGCTATTACTTGGATACCATTTTCGAGTTTATTCAATACCTCTTGAGTAGAAGAGTGCATCAATTCTTTTGCTTGTGTTAAATGAGTCAGGCTTATTTGATTGAGATCGGCTACCAAGTCCTTTAATTTTAGATTCAATTGATATTGATCTTTCATTGAGTGATCGAGAATCTCTGAGATACCTTGATGTAGATCTCTTGTTGTTGAAAACAGTTCTTCATTACGTCTTGTGTCTGCTATGACTTGAGCATTATGAGACAATGCAATTTGAGCAACACTTTGGTCGACAGAGGCTAGAACTTTTTCCAAAGTTTGGTCAATCACCTCTTTAGATTTTAAATTTAATTGATATTGATCTGTCATTGACTGACTGAGAATCCCTGAGATGCCTTGGTGTAAATCCCTCGTGGTAGAAAATAGTTCTTCATTACGTTTTGCGTCTACTATTACTTGAGCCTCTTGAGATAATGTAAGTTGTGCAACACTTTGGTCGACAGAAGTTAGAACTTTTTCCAACGTTTGATCGATCACTTCTTTAGATTTTAATTGTGCATCGTAAGTTAACTGATTCAATTCTTCTACAAATATTTTTAACTTTGAGTTCAGTTGGAATTGTTCTTGTTGTGAGTTTTTTAAGAGAGTTTGTGTATCCGACTGGAATTCGTTTAAAGATAACAATATACGTTGATTACGCTCCTCATCTTGCTGATTTTGTAAATCTCTAGCCCCTGAAAGTTGAGCCATATTGACTTGGGTTGATTGCAAAGTTTTTTCTAAGATCTCTTCCATTGCTTTTTTAGAGCTTATGAAATAATCGAAAGATAGTTGATTGAGTTCTTCAACAAAAGATTTGAGCTTTAAATTGAGGTCAAATTGGTCAGATTGTGACGTTTTTAGCGTAGACTGCAAATTTTCTAAGAAAAGATTAGTGGATTGCACGAACTGGGTATTACGCTCATTTTCAAGCTCAGATTGTTGCGTTCTTTCTACAACAATTTGAGCGATACTTTGGTCAACAGATCCTAATACATTTCTCATAACATCATCAATCATGGCGTGTGATTTAATCTGATGCTGCTCATTTAATTGGTGTAGGTTTTCAATTACATTTATGAGTGCTTCATTTTTTTGATCTTGATTAATATTAGCTTGAATTACTGTTTCAAGCATTTGCTCTGACATCGATTTCACTGCATTTTGACTTGCCAGGGCAATATCATTAAGTAAGCGACGCATAGACTCCTCTACGGATTCCATAGTAGTGGTAGAGCGGAAAATTGCTTGGTTGACTGCTTCAATTTGACTGCCAAAAGCTTGATCAATCTTTGCTATAAATGTGTTCATTAAACTATCGACTAAATTTTTAATGACATCACTTTGGTCACCTGAAGCTTTGTTTACAATGAGTAGCAACTTATCAATTGGACTTTCAAGGCTTTCAGCAATGGTGCGACCAATCACTTGAGATTGTTTTTCCATCATAACTTCAAGGTTTTCTATTAAGACTTGCTTAAAGTCAATTGAATTTCTTGCAGAGGTTTCAGTTGCTTTTACAAGACGCGCCAGATAATCCTCACCCACGCCTGCTTTATAGAGACTATCAAGTAGTTTGGCGGTTTCATCTAAACGTTTATAGCAAGAATTTAGCGTTTGTTTTTCAAAAAATGTTATTAAAATTGCAACAAATATAGCAATTCCCGACCCTAAAAATGCTGAACTGACTTCTCCTAACAGAAGATTTAGAGTTTCAACTGCGTTATTAGTATTAAATTGACGAAGACCCCAAATTAATCCAGTAAAAGTACCAATAATCCCAATACCAGTTAGCATTCCTGGTAAATGTTTAAAAAATTCCACATTAATATAACTATCTACTATAGCTTCTTTTGAGAAGTAAAAGTCGGCCGTTAATGTCGAGCGTACAGACTTATCGGTACCGTCTTCACTAGACATTTCGTGGAGGCTATTTTTAAATTCATTCCAAAGACGGTTAAATGGGCGATCAAGAAATAACTCTTCTAATTCAGTTGGATTAACCGTGCCAACTGGATTTTGAGCTAATTTTCTAAGGGAGTTATTGATTTTCTGAGTTTTGAATTGAAGAGAAATGGCCGGCAACTGATAATTAAAAATGTAAAGAACTAGTAAGAATAGGATTGCAACTAACATTGAACCTAGAATGTATGGATTCAAGTAAGGGGTTAAATTCATGGCTAGCCTTTATAAGTCGTATTAAAAAACTGCAAATACCATTTTTCATGTATAACTAAAGTTCAAGGTTTGACGCCCAACTTAACAAATCAAATATGGTTGAACTATTTATGTAGGCATCTAAACCATAGGCAATGGTAACATTTTGACCAAGGCCAATGGTGCTTACGTATAGTGTATAATAGTTTTCAAAATGGCAAATAGCTTTTTGATTTATTAAGCCCTTGTTTATTAAACAAAGTTTAGAGATGTTCTCTTTCTGTTTGATTTAAAATAGATATATATATTCTGAGGCAGTTATTTCAACGGAGTTACTTAAAAGACCAATGTTCATGTTCAGTGATCAAATTCACGAAGCTATCTCGCGAAATCATTGTCTGTTTTGGAAGTCAACCCATCATTGATGTTGTAGATGATTGACTTAATCAACTTGATAGTCGTCTATAAACTTTATGACGAATAAACCTGAGAAAAACAATTCTTTCATTGGGCAACCTATCGTTCGGTTTGAGATGAAAAGACTTCTTGAAGGAAAGGGTTGTTATGTTGATGATATCCAATTACCTCGGTTATGTCATGTAGCATTTGTTAGGAGTCCTTATGCGCACGCAAAAATTATTAAAATTCAACTAGAGCAAGCATTACAGTCAGAGGGCGTTCTTAGAATTGCGACAGGGCATGATCTTGCTGCTATTTGTAAACCCTATCTAGGTGTCCTTAGTCACTTAGAGGGTATGAAATCGGTCCCTCATTACCCACTCGCGATAGACCGTGCTATGTGGAACGGTCATCCGGTAGTTGCTGTCGTTGCCCAAACCAGAGCTCAGGCTGAAGACGCTGCTGATCTTGTTGAAATTGAATGGGAACCATTAGAGGCGGTTGTTGATGAAGAACTAGCTTTAGCTCCTGACGCACTGATTTTGCATCCTGAGTTAGGTACTAATCTCTGTTGGGAAAAAAGTATTGATGTCGGTGAAGTCGATTTAGCTTTTGCACAAGCTGACCTGATTATTGAAGAAAAATTAAGAACAGGTCGCCATACTCATGTAGCACTTGAGCCTAGATCGATTTTGGCGAGTTATATATTATCGGATCAGCAATTAGAGGTCTGGCATTCAACACAAGCGCCGCATATGATGCATTGGATTTTATCGCATCATTTTGGAGTTCCTGAAAGCCAGGTACGTGTTAAGTCGCCAGATGTTGGCGGAAGCTTTGGATTAAAAATTCATATTTATGGTGATGAGATGGCCACTGTAGGTATGGCCATACTGATGGGGCGTCCCGTGAAATTCGTCGCGGATCGTCTTGAATCTTTTCTATCGGATTATCACGCGAGAGACCATCATATTCAGGTGAAAATGGCAGTCTCCAAAGCTGGTAAGATCTTAGCCATTGAGATGGATGATCTACAAAGTATGGGTCCTTATGCCAGCTTTCCCCGTGGCGGTGTCAATGAAGCAAGGCAAGTTTTTAATTTGGTTGGCGCTTCTTATGGCGTACAAAATTACCGAGCAAGAACTAGAGCTGTTTTTCAAAATAAAAGTATGTACGGTCAGTATCGTTCGGTAGGTAGACCCATTGCTTGTTTGATTACAGAAAGTTTATTGGAGCGCGCTGCGGCACAGTTAGGTATTGACCCTTTAGTGTTTAGAAAAAATAACTTTATTCCTCAAAACGCTTATCCCTTTAAGTTAGTCACTGGACCGACGATTGAAATTCTTTCTCAGCATCAATCGATTGATCAATTAATTGAATTAATGGATTATAAAAAATTACTCATTGAACGTGATGAGTATCGTCAACGGGGTGTCTTACGAGGTATCGGTTTTGCCAGCTTTTTAGAAACATCAAGCCCATCATCGACCATGTATGGCAAAGGTGGCGCATCAATTTCTGCCGCAGATACAGCAACTCTACGACTAAACCCAACGGGATCCATTTTTTGTACCGCGAGTATTAATGAATTTGGGCAAGGCGCGCAAACAATTGCCGCTCAGATTACTGCGAGTATTTTAAGTGTTCCTTTAGAGGCGGTACGGGTTGTTTTAGGGGATACTGATTCTAGCCCGTATGGTGGAGGTAATTATGGGTCTCGAGGCACTTCAATTGGGGGTGAGGCTATTCTACAAACGGCTAAGGCGTTAAAGAAAAATATCATTGAATTTGCGGCCACTCTTTTTGAGATAGATCCAAATCAATTGAACTTACAGGATAGTTACGTCATTAATACATCAACAAAGCAGAACGTCATATCATTCGAGGCGCTCGCTAGACAGGCTTACTTTAATCTTGAAAAAATTCCTAAAGGATTTACTCCTGAGTTAACTGTGAGTCGAAGTTTTGCGCAAAGAGACTTTGATGGAATCTTTACGAATGGAATTCAAGCATCTTATGTTGAGGTTGATGCTGAGACAGGTTACGTTAAATTACTGAAACATTGGGTCTTGGAAGATGTTGGAACAGTAGTCAATCCACTTTTATTAGATGAGCAGATTCGGGGTGGTGTGATTCAAGGTATTGGCGCAGCTTTATATGAACAATGTTTGTATAGCGAAGAAGGGCAACTCATGAATGGTAGTTTAGTTGATTATTTAGTGCCACTTGCCAGTGAAATGCCGGATATTGTGGTCGGGCACACCTTCACTGCAACTATGACTTCAGAACTTGGGGCTAAAGGTGGTGGAGAAGGGGGAGTGGCAGGCTCATCTGCCGCAGTGTTTAATGCCATTAATGACGCTCTCAAACCACTAGGAGTTCTCGTTAACGAACTCCCAGTGACACCGCAGATATTGATACAAGCGGTTACGAAAAAACATTAGATCTAAATCGAAACCTAATTATTCAATCTTGCCAATGCGTTTAATCGTATTGCTTAAACGTTCTTGATCTTTATTGAGAAAATCATCAAAGTCTTTGCCATCGCGATACTCAATGAGTACGCCCATTTTTTCTGAACCTTGCACATACTCACTATCTTGAACTGCTCGAGCGATATCTTTACGTATTTTGAGCACTATTGGCTCTGGAGTTTTGGCTGGAGCAAAAAGCCCCGCCCATAAGTAAAATTCGGCATTTTTATAACCGAGTTCGAGCGCTGTTGGAACGTCTGGAAATTGGGGGTGACGTTTTGCCCCGGTCGTTAATAAGGCGCGCATCGTACCAGCTTTGACTTGAGGCACTACTACGCCTGGCACACCCGCTGTCATGACAACTTGGCCCCCTAAAACAGCCGTTAAAGCGGGCCCACCACCAGAATAAGGAATATGAAGTAATTTGATGCCTGCTGCTTGAGTAATCATTTCCATAGGAAGGTGGATGTTACTGTAGTTTCCTGAGGATGAGTAGGGAACTTTATCTGGATTTTTTTTGGCATAGGCCACGAATTCTTCAAAGGTCTTCCAAGGCGCATCAGCTTTGACGACTAACAAAACAGGATCAGCAGATAACAGCGCTAATGGGGTAAATTGTGACCGATCAAAAGAGGGTGTTTTACCAAACAAACGATCAGATTCTGGAACTGATAAAAGCGCTGGAGCAGTAACTAATAGAGTATAGCCATCAGGGGTTGCATTAGCGACGGCTTGAATGCCAATTGCGCCACCGGCACCTGGTTTCGTATTAACAACGACTGCTTGATTCCACACTTTAAAGAGTGATTGTGCAATTGATCTTGCTGCTTGATCAACAGCTCCACCAGGAGGGTAAGGGGAAACTAAATTGATTAATCTATTCGGGAAGTCTGATTGGGCAAATGACGTACCGTACATAACAGCTAATAAACAAAACATCACCGCTTGTACAATTTTTAATTGTTTTATATATTTCATGAGGCCTCCTTTTTTATAGCATCAGCATAACTCTAATATATAAAGATGACTAATTTTAACTCTACGCATCAGGGTAAATACTATTATTAATAAGTAGTTACAGACTACTCCCCATAGCTAAAGCGAGGGGGCTTTACGGTGCTTTTGGCAACTAAGCAGTATTTAGTGCCATACTATAAAAAATATAACAGGAGGAGATATGGAAAGCACAGATGATCAACGTCGTCAGTTTCTGAATTGGTTAGCAGCTAGCCCCTTATTGGCTCTCCCTTTAGGTCATGAGGTCTTCGCTGAGGATCCCAAGGAGGCCTTAAAGAATTTTACAAAGCGTCCTGATCCGATGGTCTGGCCCTCCACTCTTCCAATTGATCTTATTAAAAATCCCAAAGAGGCGGTCAATGTTTTTGATTTTGAGCCAGTCGCTTTTGCTAGGGTCCCTCCAGCACATTTTGGATATATGGCGTCTGGCATTGATGATGAAGTCACTTTAAGGGCCAACCGTGCCGCATTTTTAAAATATCAATTACGTCCACGAAGATTACGTGATGTAAGCAAAATTGATATGTCGGTTAATTTGTTTTGTACAAAATGGAAAACACCGATCATCATGGCACCAACTGGTGGGAATAAAGCCTATGATCCTGAGGGTGAAATTGCTGTTGCTAGAGCCGCGAAAGCTGGGGGCTTTTTAAATATCTTATCGAACGCTGGTGCTTCTACAATTGAAGATGTGATTGCTGCTCGCCAAGGTGAGGTATGGTTCCAGTTATATGCGACTTCAAGTGTTGAGGTTGCTAAACAAGTCATTCGACGTGTAGAGCGGGCTGGCGCACCAGTATTAGAAATTACTATTGACCGAAATGGTGGCAGAAATCAAGAGACGTTTGCGCGTCTGAGAAAGTTAGATCCAAGAAACTGTGTTGGATGCCATACCGAGGGGATTGGCAGTCCTAAGGAGAGGCCTAATTACGACGGCATCGATATGACCAACGTCAAAAGTATGCAATCTTCCAATATGACTTGGGATTTTATTCGCCAGGTACGTGACACGACCAAGATGAAAATTATTTTAAAGGGTATTGTGACGCAAGAAGATGCTCAGTTATGTCTCAAATATGGAGTTGATGGTATACATGTCTCTAATCATGGGGGGCGAAGTGAAGATGGCGGCCGTGGTGCTATAGAGTGTTTGCCAGAGGTGGTCCAGGTGGCTCGCGGTAAGGTACCTATTTTATTTGATAGTGGTGTGCGTCGCGGTAGTGATATATTCAAAGCGATGGCTTTAGGTGCATCAGCTGTCTGTGTTGGCCGTCCTTATTTATGGGGTTTAGGTGCATTTGGGCAACCTGGTGTTGAGCGGGTATTGGAGATATTACAAACTGAATTTGCAGGTATCATGCAACAGATGGGGGCGGTAAATATTGCAGCTATTGAATCCTCAATGGTGATGAGAGACAGTTAAGCGCATCCTTGATGAAGTTTTATAACCTTTTAATATAAAGATAGAAAGTAGAGACATGACACATCCAGTACTGAAATTTGAAGAAATGCGCCGCGAGGCTATGAATAACACTGACCTAGTTATATTGAAGCAGTTATGTGACCCAAAGATGATTTATCGTCACAGCACAGGTGCAATTGATAATCTAACGGAGTATTTACAAAAATTAGAGACTAAGCAAGTCAAATACTCGAATGTTGAATTTAAAGACATGACTGTTATTTCTCCAGCCTTGGGCGATCATAAAATTGTGCTTGTAATGGGTCATATGTTTGCTGATGTGACTAAACCAACAGAAAATATTAAAATTAGCAGTCATTTTCAGACGACTTGGACCCAGATTGGTAATGAATGGAAGTTACTTGCCGTTCATAGTGCATCGATGGGGCATTAACATTGCCAGCTTGCCATAAAAACGCCCCTAAGGCATTACTTTTGGGGGCGTATTTTATATTGCCACAAAAATACAATAAGTACGATGCTTAAGAAAGTTCCTGAAGGAATTTCTTTAAAGAAACGTTGCGCATTATTGGCAACTGCGGAAATGAATGAACCACCATCATTTCCCAACAAAATATTTAAGGTGATACAGAGTATTGCGGTAAGGAGCGTTAATTCAACTGCGCGCCATCCCATTTTAAGTAATTGATCAATCATAGTAGCCTTATCGACTGGGGCGAGAAGGATCTCGCCCCATATTTGAATCAATTAAAGATCAGCTTAAGACATTGTTCTTTTTGAGAATAATGAAACGATAATTCCAAGAACAATTAAACCCACTAATCCGTTAGATCCTAGATCTTTGACTAGAGCTACAAGGTTACCTACGACTCCACCAAAGAAGGGAAGGGTCCCTCCAACAAGAATGGAGGCAAGGATTGCCAAAGACATTAACATCAGTCCCAAATCGATGATTGCACCAACCCAATTTTTTGTATCGGAAATAAGTTTCATTTTTATCCTCTTCTGTATTGTTTAATAATTATTATGACTAAATACACCCCTTGGGGAAAGAAATCTAAGCGCGGAGAATTTGCAAAGATGAATCATTTAAAACCCTAAAAATAATCAAGTCAAGAATTTATTTCTAATTTTTAGTAATATTCTATTTTTAGGGTATTTACGTATATATTGTCAATTAAATGAGAGGAGAATAGATATTCCCCCTAAGACTTTTGTAGCAGACGACTCAGGTCTCGTATATCCTGAACAGCCTCGATATGTAATACCGTATGGATTAGTTGTTCAGACACCGATTTTCCAAATACAGGCTCGATAAGGTCCTTTGCTTTGTTCATCACTTCTTGCTGACTCATTGGATTACGCGGTGTGCCGCGGACGGCTTGCACACGCTCACTAAATCGTGAACCATCCTTCAGGATTACTTCAACAATCGCTACTCGCACCGGCATAAATTCTTTTAGACTTGGATCGGGTATGAGATCTACTTTTGCACGTTGTGCCAATATCTGTGAATCTTGCATCCTCTTTGTATTATGAGCCGCTTTAAATGATGCCGTTTTGTCTATCAACATCACCGCCATCATATATTGCAAGCAGATATCTGGAATATCACGGTTATTCACGACTTTCGCAGTTGCGGGCTCAAGACGGACGATGACTTTATCTAATTGTTCAAGATTAAATGGATACTTTTTTTGAATCAGTTCTAGAGCATCTAAAGGACCTTGTATTGGTGAGCCAACGGACCATTTTTTAATATCTGTAAGCGTAATTTCAAACCGTTTACCAAGACCATCAATCAGTAGACTTCGATCCGCATTGGGAGCATAAGCATCAAAGAAGTTATCGGCACCTGTAAAAATATCATTAATCCCATTCCAGCCATTTTCAACGAGCAGGGCCGAGGTAATGCCATTTTTCGCTGGCATGCCCCCAAAAACAAAAGCTTTCTCAATATGATCAGTATCTCTGCCCCAGGCATAGATCCCTGAGGATTGTTGAGCCGTGTAATCGAGTACCCAGCGCATTTGTTGAGCAGTGAGTTTCGCTATGCAAGCAGCGGCCGCAGCAGAACCAAATATCCCAGCAATACTATGTGAACTTTTATGGCTGGTATAGCTAAATTCAGGACCACCCATGGCCATCACAACACGAGTTCCGATGTCATACCCCAGGGTGACCGCTTTTAAGAGGTGCTCTCCAGAGATCTTGAATAGTTCGGCACTTGCAGTAGCTGCAGGCACTACTGAACAACCTGGATGAGAGCGTGAGCGATTGTGAGAATCATCAGTTTCATCTGCGTGACCCATCATCCCATTAGCCATTGCTGCATCTGCAGGGCTCGCTGTGAACTTACTAGCGATGACCGTACATTTTCCAGTATTACCTTGTTGTTGTATAAAAGAAATACCCGCTTTACCTGGCGGGAGTTCTGATCCAGAAATAATGGCAGCGTAGGTATCGAGTAAATGAAATTTTGCTTGTTCAGCGACCTGAGGTGAGAGAGTTTGATGCAGCGCTTGTGCCATGTATTCACTCAGCATTTGCATTTCAGGGCTGAGTAGGTTTTTTTGCGCCCAGCTAAACGGTGTTATCAAGGGGAGAGCCCCCAGGGCTGAGGAAGTCATAAAAAGGCGTCGCTGCATCGTATTATCTTTCTAGTAAAGCAATAAAACTTTTTAAGTTTGGGCGAGATTAATTGTTTCTGATATTTCAACAGATTCTGAAAACCACACAGTAATAGCTGCCTCTCGAACACCCAGATATTCCGGCACACCACTGGTATTGAGACGCATGGTTAAATCATGACCTGGAATTAACAAATTACCTGGACGAGAGCGCCATTCTTGAAAAATGAGTTCGATCGACTTTTTACTTTGCGCGGCATTATCCGTATCAACAACTAAACCTGACATTAATTCGGCTCGATTTTTGGCGGCATCACCAGTAAAGATGACATTGGCCTGCCCATTATTTAATATAAATAATAAGTGCCCTGGAGTGTGCCCCGGTACTAATTGACTCGTGAAGTATGGTAAAAATTCTTGATGAGGCTGTAATCGTTGAACTCTTGCATTGGCCAGTAAATCTTGTATGTAAAGCTCTGGAATAGGATTGAATCCTGGCAACTGTTTACCTGCCCACTCAAGTTCACTCTCACCAATCCAAATGGCAGCATTTGGAAATAAAGTGAAATTCACAATATGGTCATAGTGTGCATGGGTAAGGATGACATCGGTCACATCATGAGCCTGAACGTTCAATTCTTTCAAGCGCTTTTGTAGAGGTTTTCTCATTCCAAATGCGCCCACGTCTAAAAGAATGACTTTGCCTTGACCGCGGATGAGTGTGACAGTACTCCAGCCGAGTCCACCATGACAGACTGCTCGGCCAGGGAACCCTTGGATTAAAACATCGACTTGATAGGGGGTCATTTTTAATATTATTGGGTGATGTGGGCGTCTCGAATTAATTTACCGTACATATTTAATTCCGTTTTAATTTGTGCTTCAAATTCACTTGGTGTATTTCCAACAATTCGATTACCACCATCATTGACGAGTGCTTGAATATTTCCTGGCTCTTGTAAGGCTTTAATAGCATGCTCGTGTAAGAGTTTAATGATTGCAGAATCTGTCCCAGCAGGTGCCAGAAGTCCTTGGAATTGAGAGATATTGAAGCCTTTGTAACCGATTTCTTCCATCGTTGGCAGATTGGGAATAGATTGGCTGCGTTGCGAACTAGAGACGGCAAAGCCCCTTAAACGTCCAGCTTTGATCATGGTGACTGCAGTGACCAGAGGTTCAAACGTAAATGAAAGTTGACCGCCCAGTAAATCTGCCAATGCAGGCGCTGCACCTTTGTAGGGGACATGGGTAAATTCTGCGCCAGTCATTAGGCTAAATAATTCACCGGCAAGGTGACCACCACCGCCGATTCCTGTGGATCCAAAGCTCAGTTCTTTGGGAGATGCTTTACCTTTTGTTACGATATCGCTCACCGATTGAATTGGTGAGTTTGAAGGTACAACGAGTGCATATTGATAATTCACGAGGAGGCTAATTGGAGCAAAATCTTTGATAGGATCAAAGGGAACTTTTTTATAGAGAACTGGATTAATCACGAGTGGGCCACTCGCGGTTAATAAGAGTGTGTAACCATCGGCAGGAGATTTTGCTACGACATCTGAACCAATCATGCCATTGGCACCAGGCCGGTTATCCACAATCACTGATTGGCCTAGGCTTTTTGTGAGACTTTGCGCCATCAAACGAGCCGTAATATCAGCAGCGCCACCGGCTGGGTAGGGAACAATGAGTTTAATGGGGCGATTAGGGTAGGCAGATTGAGTAAAGCCCTCTGACATCGTTAAGCCAGCAACAATCAACGACAATAATATTTGTAGCAAGAGGTGTTTCTTGATTAAGCGCATTGGTTCATCCTTATTGTGTCATTTGATGGAGGAGCTGGATCGTTTCGATATTTAAAGAGATGCCATGTTCACGTTGCTCTTGCATTTTTTGCAATTCAATCATTCCGGGAACAATGACAGGAAGATTGGGGGCGGACGGGGGGCTATCTAGAAGAATTTTGGCAAAGTCATTCATACGATCGCTCAGCCACTCGGTCGAACCAAGCCGTTTGGTATCTAGTAAGACAAAAAAGTGACCTAAATTTTGTGGTTCAGAAGGGGCGTCTTGCCAAGATTTGATGTGAGTGAGATAAGCCGCATTCGAGAGTAAACCGGCGAATAGATCCACCATTAAGGCAAGACCATAACCCTTATGCCCACCCACCGGCATTAGAAAACCATCTAAGGCAGCTTTTGGATCCGTTGTAGGAACTCCTTTGGCATCAGTTCCCCAAGTGTTCGGTATCTCATGCCCAGCTTTGAAGGCGTCGCGAATTTTGGCACGAGCGACCACACTCATTGCCATATCGAGTAAAAAAGGATTGCCACCAGGATTGGGGACGCCAAATCCTAATGGACTATTGCCTAACCTGGCATCAGAACCACCCCAAGGGGCAATAGTGGTCGTGGCATTACTACCAATCATTGCCGCAAATCCTTGTTCTGCGGCAAGTAGTAAATAGGGAGAAATCGGGCCAAAATGATTACTTCCCTTGGCTAGAGCGATACCGATACCACATTCACTGGCCACCTCCATGGCGGCTCGCAATGAGTGCATCCCCACCAAAGGGCCTACTCCATTATCACCATCGACTTTGACCATCGCTGCTGCGACACGTTCTAGCTGAATGTTTGCTTGATGATTGATCCCGCCAATCCGTAGGCGATCTCCATAGGACTCCACGCGGCTCATGCCATGTGTTGAAAGCCCAAATAAATCTGCCATAACAAGTACTTGCACCACATCTTTAGCATCATTTTCTGGTAAGCCTAACCGATAAAAAGCCTTGATACCTAGATTCGTTAATTCCGCTTCTTTGATGCGTTCGATCTTTATACTCATTGACGACTTTCTATAGATTTCTGGATTGTTTTAAGAATTGTAATCTTTTGAAAACAGCTTTCTTTCTTTTAGAGATTCAAATAAAGTAGCAGGTTCGAGGATCTAAAAGATAATTTTTATATTTATGATTTATTATCAATATAAATCACTGAGAGACCTATATGAATACTTTCACCTATCACCGGGCGGCGACCCTTTCGCTGGCCAAAGATGCCTTTATAGGGCATGAAAACGTCAAATTTTTATCGGGAGGGATGACTTTGCTGCCAGCAATGAAGCACGGTTTAATCCAGCCAGAGCATTTGGTCGATGTAACTCATCTTTCTGAGCTCAACAGATTAGAAGAAACTGCCGATCATCTTATAGTCGGCGCCTCGATTCACCACAATACGGTTGCATCAAGTCCGGTTGTAGCCAAAGCGATTTCTGCTTTGGCGTATTTAGCCAGTCAAATTGGTGATCCCCAAGTGCGTGTTAGGGGTACATTAGGCGGATCGATTGCGAATAATGATCCGGCAGCGGACTACCCAGCAGGAACGCTGGCGTTAATGGCCACTATTGTTACTGATCAAAGAGAAATTGCAGCGCAAGATTTTTTCACAGGATTTTATTCCACAGCCCTTGAAGAAAACGAACTCATCCAATATGTGAAATTTGCAAAACCTCTCAAAAGCGCTTACTGCAAGTTAAAGCAAGCAGCCTCAGGATATGCCTTGGCTGGCGTATTTATTGCGGTCTACCCTAACCAGAATGTTCGAGTTGCGGTAACGGGAGTTGCAGCAGGAGTCTTTCGTTGGACCGAGGCTGAAGAAGCTTTTAAACACGATCAAGATCAACCCACGCTCGAGCGTGATGACTTGATTAATGATTTACATGCCAGCAGCGCATACCGCGTCAATATTGCCAAAGTATTATTTAGAAGAGCCGTACAACAAATTAAAAATAGTTAACGAAAGTGATTTATGCAAATTACGATTAATGGCCAATCGAAAGAGGTTACAGTTAAAGACAATACATTATTGATCGAAGTAATTAGGGATCAATTACGTTTAACCGGAACTCATAATGGTTGCGATACAACGCAGTGTGGTTGTTGCACAGTTTTATTGGATCAGGAAGCGGTTAAGTCTTGCACCATGTTAGCAAGACAAGCCGAAGGTGCCTCGATACAAACGATTGAAGGTTTGGCGGGAGAGCATTTACATCCTGTACAAGAAGCATTCTCTCAAGAGCATGGTTTGCAATGTGGTTATTGCACGCCCGGCATGATCATGAGTACTGTTTATCTCTTGCAACGATATCCACAGCCTACGGATGCGCAGATTAAAGAGGGCTTAGCAGGCAACATTTGCCGTTGTACTGGTTACGTGAACATTATTGCTGCGGTGAAGTCGGCAGCGCAAAAAATTCAGGAGGCAAAAGTATGAATGCTCCTCAAACACTCTTAAGAAAAGAAGATCTACGCCTGATTACGGGCGAGGGTAAATTTACTTCTGATTGGTATTACGAAGGCATGTGCTATGCCTATATGATTCGTTCACCCTATGCGCATGGCGTGATTCGCTCCATTGACTATAGTCAGGTTTTGAGTTCTCCTGGCGTGGTGCGGGTAATTACTGCACAGGATATTGCTGCAGCGAATATGAAAACGCTACCTACCGGAATGACGATTCAAAATACCTCTGGTGAGCAACAAATTTTGGCGCCGATGCCAGTTCTTGCTACCGATAAGGTTCGATTTGTTGGTCAACCGATGGCGATGGTGATTGCAGATACTCTAGAAAATGCTAAGCGTGCTGGTGAGTTAGTGAATTTTGATATTGAAATGCTTGATGCGGTGACGACGTTTGAATCATCTCAAGCTTCGGGCGCTGTTCAAATTCATGATCAAGCGCCAGGCAACCTTTCAATCCATTATATGAAAGGTGATCAAGCGGCGACTGAAAAAGCGTTTGATCAGGCGGCTTTTGTGAGTTCCATGAATGTGAAAAGCCAACGTTTAATTGGTTCACCTATGGAACTGCGTTCTGTCGTAGCGAAATATGATGCTCAAGCTGATCGTTATGTTGTTCATACCCCCAATCAAGGTATGTTAGGCATGCTCGGAGCGCTAGAACATATTACTGGCATTCCAAAATCACAGATTGATATTCAAACTCAAGACGTTGGTGGTTCTTTCGGAATACGTGGCGGCGCGTTTAGTGAAAACGCTTTAGTGATGTTAGCCGCTAAGCTGATTGGAAAACCAGTGAAGTGGGTGGGAACACGTTCTGAGGTATTTTTATCGGATTGGCATGGACGTGGTTTGGAATTAAATGGTTTTGTTGCTTTAGATGAGCAGGGAAAAATTTTAGGGATGCGTTTCGAGAATAAGGCTGACTTAGGTGCATACACCTGTTACTTTGGATCTTTTATTGGCGCGCGTAATGTATCGATCACGATGAATGGTGTTTATGATATTCCTGCGTTGTCGATGACCTCCGAGTTGTATTTCACCAATACAGTTCCCGTATCTGCTTATCGAGGCGCGGGAAGACCTGACATTGCGTATGCCATTGAGCGATTGATTGATCACGCTGCACATGAGCATGGATTTGATCCGATTGAGCTGAGACGCAAAAACTTTATTCAACCCAATCAATTTCCGTATGACAACCAAATTGGCTCGGTCTATGACAGTGGCGAATTTGATCAATTATTGACAAAAGCATTAAAAGTCAGTCAGTACGATTCCTTTGAAGCTCGTCGTCAAGAGGCTGTAAAGCAGAATCGTCTGCGGGGTATTGGTGTCGCCTATTTTCTGGAAGCCTCTGGTGCAGGAACTGCGCCAAAGGATCAAGTCATTGGTCAATTTACTCCCGAAGGCATTTTAAAAATATTTTCAGTGACTGGTGCCTCTGGCCAAGGTCATGAAACATCTTTTTCACAGATTTTTTATGAAAAAATTGGTTTTCCGCAACATCAAATTCAGTTTGTCGCTGGTCAAGCCGACAAGATAATGGTTGGTAGTGGCACAGGCGGGTCGAGAACTTTATATGGCGCTGGAAGTGCTGTACTCAATTTGGCCGAGCAGATTTTAGAGAAAAGTAAGCCATTAGCGGCTAGCATTCTAAAGGCAACTCCAGAGCAATTAGTGTTTGATGGTCAGGCTTGGAGTGTTCCAGGGTCTGCCACTTCCATTACGATTGCTCAGATTGTTTTACAAACGCAGGCGGTGAATCAATCACACCCATTGGATACGAATGGTGAGGCTTCTTCGGGTGCTACTTATCCGAATGGCTGTCATATTGCTGAAGTGGAAATTGATCCAGAAACCGGTATTACTGAAATTATTCAGTACACTGCAATTGATGATGTTGGGGTCGCAATTTCACCGAAGCTCGTTCAAGGACAAATCCATGGAGGAATTGTGCAAGGTCTTGGGCAAGCATTTTTAGAGCAAGCGGTCTATGATGAAACTGGCCAATTATTGACAGGTTCTTACATGGACTATGCAATGCCTAAAGCGGGTTGTTTAGTCAATATTCAAGCCGAGAAAATTGAGGTGGTTACCAAGAATAATATTTTGGGTTCAAAAGGCGTCGGCGAATCTGGTTGTTCAGGGTCATTGCCGGCATTATCGAATGCGGTGATTAATGCTTTACGCCCTAAAGGAATCACTGAAATGGATATGCCTTACACACCATCAAAGGTGTGGGAAGCATTGCAAGCAACAAGCAGCAAGTAGTCAGTGATCAATCGTAGGTAACATTCGCCGACTTAATCACTTTGCCCCAGCGCTCTAGATCTTGATTGATTTGAGCTTGCATTTGAGCTGGGTTTAAAGAGATAAGGTCGTAACCTTCTTTGCGAATCGATTCTTGAACACTTGTGTCTTGTAAAACTGTATTCATCGCCGGGAGTAATTTGTCCATGACAGCTTGTGGCATTTTTGCAGGCCCTACAATACCAAACCAAATACTGGCATCAAAATTGGCATACCCAGATTCTGCGAGGGTTGGAACCTCTGGGAACATCGAACTGCGTTTGAGGGAGGTCACTGCAAGAGCTTTGATGCGCCCACCTTGGATGTGAGCCGACGCTGCACCTAGCGATGAAAATAAAACGGGGACATGTCCACCAATGAGCTCCACAATCGCAGGCGCACCACCTTTGTAGGGTACATGCGTCATTTTTACACCAGTGGCAAGTTTGAACTGTTCACCCGCTAAATGACCTACACCGCCAATGCCTGATGTGCCGTAACTCCATGATCCAGGTTTATCTTTCACGAGTTCAATCAGGGTTTTTAGATTAGTCGCTGGCGAGTTACTTGGCGTAACAATAATCACTCCACCCGTTCCCACCATGGCAATTGGCGTAAAGTCCGTCATCGGGTTATAGGCAGTTTTTTTCATTTTGGGGACAATCGCCATTGGCCCCGAATCTGTGATGTGAAGGGTGTAACCATCCGCTGGCGACTTTGCCAGAATATCGGCGGCTATGACACCTCCTGCGCCTGGGTGATATTCCATCACCACCGATTGACCTAGAATACGCGTTAGACGATCCGCGATCGGTCTGATTAAATTATCGGCAGCACCACCAGGTGAATAGCCAACGATCATGCGTATGGGTTTATCAGGATACTCAGCAAACGAGTGGAGGGGAGACGTGAGTAGCATCCCACAAATCACCATTTTGAACATATTGATCAGAGATTGCTTGAGAGAGTTGAGCATGATTCTTATCCTTATTGATGTGAGAAGACGGCTTGAAGATCGTCAATTCCTTTGATTTCGATGGCATTGTCGGATGGATCGAATACTAAAAATACATTTTGCTCTCTAGGGGTTCCGACAAATATTTTCTGTGGGGGCATTGCAAAATGTGCTTGATGCGATATTAAGCGTTCTAAAATGGCTGCGTAGGTAGATTGTTGAACAATCACGCCAAAGTGCCGCAAGGGGTATCGATTGGGTAGGGTCCCGATATAAACACTTTCATGAGCGGCTTCTTCTGTTGATAGTTGTGCCACTAAATGGTTGTCAAAAAAATCAAAATCAATTCGATCATCGGCAATTTTGGTGGCTTTACAACCCAGCAACTCTTGGTAGAAGAAAAGGGTGTTTTCAATTTCCGCAATGGGGATGGATAGATGGATCATCATCGTTAGGGGACGAGAACTACTGCGCCTTTAGTTAATCTACTTTCTATCATGGTATGTGCCTTTGCCGCTTCTTTGAGGGGCAGAACTGCTTCAATATCTAAACGGAAACTAGGATCGCCTAGAATTTCAAAGGCTTCTTTGGCCATTGTTTGTAAATCATGTTTATCGGCGATATAGGTACGCAGTGTTGGTCTGCAAATCCAAAGTGATTTAGCGTGTAAGCTTTGCAAAGCAAAGTTTTCTACTTGTCCCGATGCTGTACCGAAATTAATCGCAAGTCCTTTAGGCTCTAGACATTCTAGAGAACCCATAAAGGTATCTTTACCGACAGATTCAAAAACCACTTTGACGCCTTTTCCATGAGTGATCTTGCCAACTTCCTGAGCAAAGTCAGAGGTACGATAATTAATGACGTGATCTGCACCGAGTTCTTTGACAAACCGTATTTTTTCTTCCGAGCCCGCGGTTACGAAAACTTCTAGACCCATTCGTTTTGCCCATTGCACGAGAACTTGCCCAGTACCTCCCGCTGCGGCATGGATGAGTACTTTATCCCCCGTATGCAAAGGGCGCATTTGTTTCAAAAGGTATTGCGCTGTCATGACCCTCACAAAACCAGCAGCACATCTCTCATCGGAAACATTATTTGGAACTACCACTAACCGGTCTGATGCTACGGCAACATGAGAACAGTAGGTTCCGACACCAGCGTTGGTATAAGTGACCCTATCTCCAATCTGAACTTCAGATACTTTAGAGCCAACGTTTTTGACGATGCCAACCGCATGAACCCCGGTGATGAAAGGGGGTTCTGGATTATGGGCGTGCGCTTGGCCTACACGTAAATAAATATCGACAAAATTGACACCAACGGCAGTTTGTTCAATGAGCGCCTCATGATCTTTTGGTTCAGGCATCTCCATCACTTGGTATTGCATGACATCGGGTGGCCCGAGTCGTGTCACCATCATTGCATAGCAAGATTGGCTCATACAAATCTCCATCATCATTATTTCTATCAAATTTAACATAGGATTGATGAAGAAAATGAATCTAGCAGTGTTAACCCTATAATTGTAGGTTAGTAAATTCATAGGAAATTCTCTGGCACACATTCATTGGGAACAAGATGGACTTCAGCGTCAAGCTATTTGGTATGCTGAGGCGCAACCCCTTCCACCATCTCAAGTCGTTCTGGTGGACGATACCATTACAGCCAATAAAGCGATTGAGCTTGCCAGAGAGGGCGTTGGTCTTTTATGGACTGGAGATTACCAAAATGCAAGAGAATTGCTCAAAGCAATATCGAGACGTTTAGATCGTAAACCGAGAGTTGGATCACAAAAATCTCCGTTAGGCCCATCAGAAATATTTAGCCAGCATCGCATCCAGCTTGGTATCAAAGCGCAGATTACTGGACAAATCTTCATTCTTTTATCAAAAGATTTTGAAATTACCTTACGTCGGGGACAGGATGTCAAAGAGGCTTGTCAAGAGGTTATTGGAGAAATTGATGAGCCGGTGGTGATGCCCTTAAAAGTATTATTAGCTTTAGTCAGTGCGCATGAATGGCGCAAGAAAAAGATTCGAGTGAAGCATTTGCCGCAACCGATTACGCCTTACTTTGGGGTGTTTTCCCCGGTACGCGGTGAGTATCTGGATTTGATCGTACAGATGACTAACTCAAAGTTTCAAAAGATGGCATTTGATATTGGTGTAGGTACTGGGGTTTTATCGATATTATTGACGCAAAAGGGTTACCAGCACATCATTGGCACAGATATTGAGCCAAGGGCAATCGCTTGTGCTCAGGAAAATATTAAAAACTATGGACTTGAAGATCGTATTAGCGTTATCCAAGCGGATATTTTTCCTCAAGGTAGAGCAGATTTAATTGTCTGTAACCCACCTTGGATTCCGGCGATACCGAGTTCCCCGATTGAGTGGGCTATTTTTGATCCCGAATCACAGTTTTTGAAAAAATTCTTAGCGGGTCTTAAGGATCATTTACAAGAGGATGGTCAAGCATGGCTTATTATTTCTGACATTGCGGAGCATTTACAATTAAGGTCTAGAGAAGAACTAATGACTTGGATTAAAGACGCAGGATTAAAGCTTGAGAAAAAGGTAGATGTTGTGCCTAAACATCCAAAGGTTCAAGACACCGAAGATACATTACACTTTGCTAGAGAAAAAGAATTGACATCCTTATGGGTGTTAAAACAAGATTGATAACTTCATCACCTATACGAGGGATCTGTGAGCTGTTTACAAGGAATTAAAATAGTCGAGTTAGGTCAGTTGATTGCGGGCCCGTTTGCGGCTAAAACTTTAGCTGACTTTGGCGCCGATATCATTAAAGTTGAAACGCCTGTCACTGGCGATGCTCTGCGCAAATGGCGCTTAATTAAAAACGGCACTTCTGTCTGGTGGCAAGTGCAATCTCGCAATAAAAAATCGATTTCTTTAGACTTAAAACAAGTTGAGGCCCAAGAAATTATTCGGTCGTTGGTGCGAGAGTGTGATGTCTTGATTGAAAACTTTCGCCCAGGAACTTTAGAGGAGTGGGGATTAGACCCTAAAGATTTATTACAAATTAATCCAAGACTGATTGTTTTACGAATTAGTGGTTATGGACAAACAGGCCCTTATAAAGATCGACCTGGTTTTGGCGTTGTGGCTGAGGCGATGGGAGGGCTGCGTCATTTAACAGCAGAGCCCGGCAGAGTGCCGGTACGTGTCGGGGTCAGTATTGGTGACACCCTTGCAGCATTGCATGGGGTCATTGGTATCTTATTAGCATTACATGAACGAACCTCTAGTGGTTTGGGACAAATTATTGATGTTGCCTTATATGAAGCTGTCTTTAACTGTATGGAAAGTTTGTTACCAGAGTACAGCGCTTTTGGTGAAGTAAGACAAGCAGCAGGTAGTGCTCTACCAGGCATTGCTCCTTCGAATGCTTATCTTTGTAAGGATGCATACGTATTAATTGCGGGCAATGGAGATAGCATTTTTAAGCGCTTAATGACCGCTATTGGGCAAGATGGTATGGCGAATAATCCTGATTATGCAGACAATACTGGTAGAGTTAAACATGTTGCTCATATTGATCAAATCATTGGGCAGTGGACGATTTTATGTGGGGTTGATGAGGTCTTAGACGTCTTAGAAAAAGCCCGTGTTCCGGCTGGGAAAATTTATACAGCTGCCGACATTGCTAGCGATCCGCATTTCATTGCCCGTGATATGATTTTGTCAGAGATGCAGAGTGACGGTACGCAGTTACTTGTTCCTGGTGTTGTTCCTAAGTTATCGCGAACTCCTGGGGGTTTACAACGTCAAGCGCCATCCATTGGCCAAGATAATTTAACGGTATTACGAGAAATTGGTATTACTGAAGAACAAATACAAAAAATGTATCAACGGGGTGTTATTTGGTCGCAGGAGCACGACAATGAAAAATAGAATTGATTTTAATGAAGTTGTTACGCGAGACGGGTTTCAGAATGAAGCTCTATTTATTCCTACGGACAAAAAAATTGAGCTCATTAATCAATTAAGTCAGTGTGGATTTGCCAAAATCGAGGTTACTTCCTTTACTTCTCCCAAAGCGATTCCGATGCTTGCTGATGCTACTGAAGTTATGCAAGGAATACGGCGTGTTCAGGGAGTGGAATATACCGTACTCATTCCTAATCTTAGGGGTGCTGAGCGTGCAATGCAGGTCAATCCCGATGAGTTAAATCTCGTGATGTCGACCTCACAGTCACATAATTTTAGTAATATGCGGATGTCGATGGAAAGTAGCTTCGCATCCTTGGCAGAGGTGATTCATTTTGTGGATCAAAAAATTGTGATCAATGTTTCTCTATCAACGGCATTTGGGTGCCCAATGGAGGGCTATGTTGATCCGAAAATAGTCATCGATTTAATTGCTCGCTTTAATGATTTAGGAGTCGATCGATTAACGATCTGTGACACGACAGGTATGGCAAACCCTGAGCAGGTTGCGCAGATGGCGCAGTTAGTGACTAATCTTTTCCCTAAAACTGCCTTCACTTTTCATTTTCATAATACGCGTGGGATGGGACTGGCGAATCTGATGTCTGCGATCCAAAATGGGATTACACAATTTGATGGTTCGTTAGGTGGTTTGGGCGGTTGTCCTTACGCGCCAGGGGCCACGGGAAATATTTGTAGCGAAGACGCCATCTATATGACACAACTCATGGGGCATCAGACCAGCATTGACATTATTCAATTGCTGGAATCAGCAAAATTTTTAGAAACTTTGGTCGGTCGAACGCTACCAGGACAAATCGTTAAAGCTGGAACGATTGAGTGCCTGCATTCTGTTTCAGCCGCTGTTCAAGAATTAATGTCTCATCAGAAATCCTAAGATGCATACCCACACAATGTATTCATGATTCCTCATCAATTCATCAAAGTAGGCTTAGGTATCGGTTTAATCCTATTTCAGGGGTGTGTTCAAGCGGAACGACTCTCACCTATAATGGATTTAATGCCCGAGCAAAGCTCAGGTATTAAAAATAAAAATGTTGTTTATGCTAAACAACATATGGTAGCTAGCGCTAATTACTATATTTCTAAAGCTGGGGAAGACATACTTCAGGCTGGCGGTAATGCAGTCGATGCCGGGATTGCTAGTGCGGTCATGGTTACCCTTGTAGAGCCTCAATCAGCGGGTATTGGTGGTGGAGGATTTATTCTTTATTATAATGCTCAAAAGAATGTATTAACGAGTATTGATGGCCGTGAATCGGCCGCATCAACCGCTATGCCAGATTTGTTTTTAAATGAACTTGGCCAACCACTCTCTTACCCTGATGCGGTAAATAATGGAAAATCAATTGGTACTCCTGGTACGCTGCGTGCGTTGGAGTTGCTTCATCAACAATACGGCAAGCTTCCATGGGCAGAGTTACTGCAGCCCACAATTCAATTAGCAGAAAAAGGATTTCCGATTTCACCTAGACTTCATCAATTGATTCAGGGAGATCCTTTTTTAGCGAAAAATAAAAATGCTCGAGACTATTTTTATCGTGACAATGGTGATGTTAAAGCGATTGGCGAGCTTTTAAAAAACCCCCAGCTGGCCCAAGTATTAAAACAGATAGCAAAAGAGGGTGCACAGTCCTTTTATGAAGGACAAGTTGCCCGCGATATTGTGACTGCGGTTGAGCAGCATCCAAGGCCAGGCAAATTAAGCCTTGTAGATTTAAAGAGTTATAAAGCACTTCAGCGAGATCCTGTTTGTGGGAAATATCGTAGCTGGAAAGTCTGTGGGATGGGACCTCCTTCATCGGGTGGTATTGCACTCATACAAATGCTAGGGATATTGGAGAATAATCAATTCAATCGATTAGCGCCTATGAGTGTAGCTTCAATTCATTATTTATCCGAAGCTGGGAGATTGGCTTATGCCGATCGGGATCAATATATTGCAGACCCCGCATTTGAGAAAATTCCTGTGAGTCAATTGCTCGACAGTAATTACATTTTGCAACGTAGTCGATTGATTCAATCTGATCAGAGTATGAAAAGAGCCTCTGCTGGCGTTGTTTCGCCGGCTTTATCGACGCTAGGTATTGACCAAAACTCTGAGCTACCCTCCACAACGCATATTTCTATTGTTGATCGCCAAGGTAATGCTATTTCTATGACGTTTAGTGTTGCAGCTGCTTTTGGTTCTAGGGTCATGGTTGATGGCTTTTTACTCAATAATGAGATGACAGATTTTTCTTTTTCTCCTGTTGATCAGGGTAAGTATGTACTCAATCAGGTAGCTGGTAGTAAGCGTCCGAGAAGTACGATGTCACCTACGATGGTGTTTAATCAGGACGGAAAATTAACCATGGTAATTGGTTCTGCTGGAGGTCCTGCGATTATTAACTATGTCGCCAAGAGTTTGTTAGGTGTTTTAGATTGGGGTCTAGATATGCAACAAGCGATTACTTTGCCAAACTTAGGTAGTCGTAATCAAGAGACAGATATTGAGACCGGTACTTTAACGCCAGCCATATTAGACCGTTTAAAATCGATGGGGCATCCTTTGAGGATTTGGGAGATGAATAGTGGGACACAAGGTATATTCATTGATCAAATGGGGTTATGGGGAGGTGTTGACCCAAGACGTGAAGGAGTTGTTTTAGGTCGCTGAAAAAATCAATAACATGAAAAGAAAAGATGAATGAATAAAAAAACAATAGGCAGTTGGGTACAGAGCGCTAATACAGATACATGTGATTTTCCGATTGAAAACTTACCCTACGGTTGTTTTCATGAGTTAAGGGACGCATCCTCCCAGAAAAAAATAGGTATAGCAATTGGGGATTGTATTTTGCCCCTAACTAACTTATCACAACATATGGCTATTCCTGAGCCATTAAAGGAAGGTTTTTGCCTTTTAGATCAACAGCAAATGAATAGCTTCATGGCTTTACCTGCAAGCTTTCAAGAGAAGATGAGACGTTTCCTAATGAGCTTACTGGCTCAAAATAGTTCTCATAAAGAGAAGCTTTCGCCATTATTAATCCAGCAGGCGGAAGTGAAGATGCACTTACCTTGCCAAATTCCTGACTTTACGGACTTTTATGCGGGCATTTATCACGCCACGAATGTCGGACAAATGTTGCGTCCCGACCAACCATTAGCGCCGAATTATCAATGGATTCCCGTTGCGTATCATGGTCGTTCCTCATCGATTATTCCGTCTGGTGAGAATATTAAAAGACCCATTGGCCAAACACGTGCGGGTGAAGGAAAACCGCCATATTTCCAGGCATCAAGACGCCTCGATTATGAATTAGAATTAGGTGTTTTTATCGGTCAACCGAATCGACAAGGTCATCCTATTGAGATGCAGGATGCTGAGGAACACTTTTTTGGAATGTGCCTGTTGAATGATTGGTCAGCAAGGGATATACAGGGGTGGGAGGCGGTTCCTTTGGGACCATTTTTAGCCAAAAATTTTGCAACGAGTATTTCCCCATGGATTGTTACACGACAAGCACTTGATCCTTTCAGAAAGCCATGGCAGAGAAATGAGATCGACCCTCAACCTTTAGCCTATTTAGAAAGTGAATCTAATCGCGCATCAGGAGCGATTGAGATTCAGTTAGAAGTCTATTTACTCACGTCGCAGATGAAAGAGAAAAATTTACCTGCGCAACATATCGTGAGTTCGGAATTTTCCAAAGCCGCCTATTGGTCCATCGCACAACTTATAACGCACCATACGAGTAATGGTTGTAATCTCAATGCTGGTGACCTATTGGGGACTGGTACTTTATCTGGATCTACTGCTCAAGAAGCCGGTTCTTTATTAGAGTTATCACGAGGCGGAAAAGAGCCGATCGAATTGTCCAATGGAGAAAAAAGAAGCTTTTTAGAAGATGGTGATACGGTTATTTTTAAGGCGTATTGTGAGACTGAAGGGCAGGTTCGAATTGGTTTTGGAGAATGTCAGACGCTTATTGTTTCTTAGTATCATTGGCAATGAACTCATCAATGGCGAGTTCTGTTGCTTGCCATACTTTTTCAAAGCCAGTCAATAATTCATTCAGATGTGGTGTAGGATTTTCTGTAATTTGCTGCTCGATGTTCTGACAATAATCAACGATGGACTGTATTCCTTGCTGCCCCTTTGTTCTTGACAGCTTGGTTCGAGGCGGCACCTGGAATACCTGTGGCCGTTACAGGCTCCATACTGGCAGATTCTGTGGTGTGCAAGCTTCTTACAGAACTATTTTCTGGTGATGAGTTTGGTTTATAGCTTTCTGTGGCCTGCTCAGTGCGTGTAAAATAAATATCTGCGGTCGCTTGGGCGTGTATATTGCCATCTCCTAGCATTGGCGTCAGGATGGATTCGACACGTTTCTTGATACTCTCCTGAATTTCTTTGACGTACTTCATTTGCTCTGGATCTAAAGAGGCAGTTTCCGTTGATTTGTCAGAACCGGACAATAATTGTCCAGTTTGATCGACGACAGTCATTGCATTCGCGGTCAAACCAGGCACGCTACTTGAGACTAAATGATTGACTGCGTTAACTTGTTGTTTATCCAATGTCCTACCCGAATTTAAATTGAGTAGCACAGAGGCGGTTGGAGTTTGTTTTTCTCGAACAAAAACGGATTGTTTCGGGATTGCTAAGTGAACTTTTGCCGCTTGCACCACGCCAATCGAAGAAATGGTTCTTGCTAATTCACCCTCGATAGCTCTTTGATAATTGACTTGCTCAATAAATTGGGAGGTTCCCATTTTTTGGTTTTCCATCAACTCAAATCCAACGTTGCCACCACGCGGGAATCCTTGCGCAGCAAGTTTTAAGCGCGCGTCATAAACCATCTCTAGGGGAACGAGAATCATATTACCACCTTCTGAAAATTGTTACGGAACATTCATGGTTTGTAAAGCAGCGATAATTGCACCACCATCTTTAGCCTAAAAATTCGTGAGTAAAATGCCATAGTTGGGTTTTTGTCCCCACATAAAAACTCCCGCCATCATCGTCAAAACAAAGGCAAGACCAGCGCCTAGTGCAAGATTTCTGCCGAGTGCAGTTTGAAAAAAACCATAAAGCTATTGGGTGAGGAAGGATTAGCGGCCATGTTTTATCAATGAAGGCTAGTAAAGATTCTGTACAAAAGTGTTAATTCATTCAAGAAAATATAAAGATATATTTTTAAGACCTTATTTTGCCTAATAAGTGGGAGGTTGTTGATAGGAATAATGGGCAGAAAAGCTCTTTAATCAACGTCTTAAAAAAATCTAACGTCGATATGATATGAACACTAGGTAAAGAACCACTCTTTTTATAGGAACTTGATATGGTTGCAGCGATAGGTAGTGCAGCGATTCAAGAAATGTTAGCGCAGATGCGATCTGCTGTGGATCAGACAAGAAACTCTACAGGCGCAGTTCCTGGAGTGGCAAGACCTTTAGCGAATACCAATAAACCTGCTAAATCAGACTTTGCACAGGCGTTAAAAACGCATTTGGGCGAAGTGTCAAACATAGAGAAGCCAGCCAATAGTTTAGGTAAGCGGTTTGCCCTAGGTGATATCGACGTCAATCTATCTGACGTGATGGTTTCAACTCAAAAAGTAAATATTGCCCTTCAGTCGACTGTTCAAGTCAGAAATAAGCTTGCTTCAGCTTATCAAGCCATCATGAGCATGCAAATCTAAGATTTGCTTTAAGCTAATCTTGGCATCAGTTTTATCGCATTGCCTCGAGTGATTTGCGTCATATCTTTTTCATTAAAACCATATTTCAATAGGCCTTTAACGTTATCTTCACTGGTGCGATAGGGATAGTCGGACCCATACAATACTTGGTCTTTACTTACGAGCTGCAATAAAGATGAGAGTGTGTAAGGATTTGCTGCCCAAGCCGTATCATAATAAAAGCGTTGTAATTCATGCATGACACCATTAGGTACTTTTTCCTGAAGTTTTTTATCAATCACTGGCATTTTTTGGAGTCGTTCTGTTAGAAATGGCAGTGAGCCTCCTGCATGAGAAAAGATAAATTTAATGTTCGGACATCTTGCAGCGGTTCCAGAAAAAACCACATCGACGATGGTCCTTGTTGTATCCGTTCCATATTCAACCACTGTTGGAGGAGTATTTGGGATGAGATTATTACAACAATCGGCAGAAGTAGGGTGGGTGTACAAAATGGCCCCACGACGATTGATTTCATCCATCACGGGAGCAAATTTAGGATGGCCTAACCACTTATCACCATAGCTGGTTAATAGTCCTATACCATCCGCTTTTAAAACGTCTAGGGCATAAGCTAGTTCTTTTAATGCAGAGTCCATATCATGCATCGGTAACATCGCAAATGAACCAAAACGACCTTTGTAGTCACCGCGCAGCTTTGCTGCGTACTCATTATTTTCCCTAGCAATACTATTAGCGTCATTGGGAGATAAAAAGCTGACTTGAGGCGTTGTTGCAGAAAGAATGGCGGTGGCTGTGCCTGCTGCGTCCATATCATCTAAAGTTTTTTGCAAGGTCCAACTAATCGCAGGGCCTTGCATCAGGTTTTTGCTCGACATTGCTGCTTTAATACCTGGGGAGAAAAAATGATGGTGGGTATCAATTCGATCTTGTTTACCAACAATAGTAGGATCTGCTGCCTGAGAGGGCAGAATCGTACTCGCGCCTAGACCAGCAATACTAGCTAAAAAATTTCTACGCGTAACACCACATGAGCAAAAAGGCTTTAACATCACTGATCTCCTAGTTATAAGAATCTCTTAAAGATTCATTGTGATAGAAATCTTACTCAAATTCTATGGTTTTACCTATTAGTGTAAGTACTAGCATCACCATCGATACGTCAAAAGCACATTAGTTCTTATTGGGGACAGGTTTATCGAGCTGAATAATTTGTGGCGTGGTGAACTGTTACCAGGACAGCCTTTTGAGTGGCAAATCAAAGAAGATACATCCAAGAAGTCATCGTCGCCAGCCAGTCCTGACGAAAGGTCTTGGATAACGATAGTGAAGTTCGACTTACCGAAGTTAGGTCAAATCAATGCAATGATACAACTTAAGGGTAAAACGGCAAGTTTTCGCATCGCCGCTAAAAATCCTGATTCAGGACCTATTATGATAAATTCTCAATCTTTACTCAGTGAGTCACTAGAAGCAAGTGGTACACAGATTTCTCAATTCTTGGTAGAAAAAGATGGAACAAGCTCCTAAGAATCTTAAAAATTCGGTGGAGCTGGCTTATGGTGCCGGAGCCAGGGCACCAACAGTTGTTGCCTCAGGTAAGGGGGCGATTGCTGATCAAATTATTAAACTCGCTAAAGAGCATGGTGTCTATGTGCATGAGTCGAAAGAATTGGTAGCCCTCTTAATGGATATCGATCTTGACCGTGAAATTCCTGGTGAGTTATACAGAGCGGTTGCGGGACTCTTGGCTTGGCTTTATCAAATCGAAGCTGCCATCCCACCGAATAAAAAAACAGCAAAGTCTTAAATCCTTAATTTCAGGGTAAGTAGTCGCTTACTCTAGACCACCATGATCATTTAGTAATTGTTCAGCAAAGATTCGATTACTTTCACTAGCCCTGTGGCAAAATAAGCTTCTTTTATTATTTCATTGGGGCTCGCATGAATTCTTTACCGAAAATCACATCTATTGGCTTTGTTGGCATTGGAATCATGGGCCAAAGTATGGCGGGGCATTTATTAGCGGCGGGTTATTCGGTGAATGTATTTAATCGTACAAAATCAAAAACGGATGCGCTGGTTGCTAAAGGTGCAAAGTGGTTTGATAGTCCTGGTGAAGTTGCATCGCACTCCGATGTCATCATTACGATGGTTGGATTTCCAAGTGATGTTGAAGAAGTATATTTTGGTGATAAAGGTATTATTGCCTCTGCCAAGAACGCTATTTTGATTGATATGACTACATCTAGTCCATCTCTCGCGAGAAAAATTGCTGATGAGGCGGCTAAAAAAGGCCTAGCATCACTCGATGCCCCAGTATCAGGAGGTGATATAGGTGCTCGTGATGCAAAGCTCACTATCATGGTGGGTGGTGAAAAAAATGTCTTTGATCACGCCTTGCCCATGTTACAGAAATTAGGGACAAGTATTATTTTGCAAGGTGGTCCAGGCATGGGGCAACATACCAAAATGTGTAATCAGATTGTGATTGCCTCGACGATTATGGGTGTCGCCGAGGGCTTATCCTACGCCATCAAAGTTGGACTTGATCCAGCTGTCGTTTTACAGTCGATTGGTGGAGGAGCTGCTTCAGGTTTTCAGCTCAATGTATTAGGCGCTAGAATGATTGTTAAGGATTACGTCGCCGGATTTTATGTTGAACATCTTATTAAAGATTTGAAGATCGCTCTAGCAGAAGCTCAGCAGATGAAGTTAGATTTACCAGGACTGGCTCTAGCAAAAAGCTTATTTGAAAAAATGGCTTCTAGAGGCCTGCATCGGGATGGCACACAAGGCATTATTCAAATTTATTTAGACTAAGTTGTTATAAGTTCGAATTACTTCGGTAAAGTAATTGAGCGAATAGAGCTTTTAACTGGAAGATGCATCGTACTTTGCTTGAATTTCACTAGCTATCGCCTTTATCCTTGCTTCGGATAAATCATCCGTTGTTATTTCTGGAGCTTGTTGATAGGCTGCAAAATTACGTTCTTGAGAGCGTTCATAGAGACGATCATAATGTAGCTCTAAAAGGGATTGAACTAGTGTATCCCAGTCTTGTTCTTGAATATTTTTTTGCCATTGATCGAGCTGCTCTTGTCCAAGTAATGATTTAAGATGACTAAGTTTTTGAGTAAGTAGTTCTGGATCATTCATCATATAGACATAATCACGTTTTAAAAATTTAACGCGTGCAGACATCGATGCATTAATGCGGATGCATGAGCTACTACGAATCTTTTCAAGTAAGCCATCAGGAACTTGTAAGACACCTACTTTTCGACTTTCTGCTTCGATAAATATAGGACGTACTTGAGTAAAGGTTTTTAATTGCTCAACGATTTGTGATTCAAATAGTTTTTGTCCAGGTTGTTCAGTTTCAGGATGACCTCCGAGAACAGAGCCTTTGTGATTAGCGTATTTTTCTAAGTCCAAGACTTGGCAGCCTAAATTTTGTAATGCCTCCAAGATAATACTTTTAGCACTTCCAGTTCGGCCAGTGATGACTTGATAATGAAATTGTTGCGGCATCTCTTTGAGTTGTTCGAGCACCCACGAACGGTAGGATTTATATCCACCTTGTAACACATGAGCATCCCAACCAATTTGCCGCAAGATATGGCCCATTGCACCACTACGTTTTCCACCTCGCCAACAATAAATCATGGGCTTCCAATTTTTGGGACGATTCGCAAACTCATTTTCAATGTGCGAAGCGATATTGCGGGCAATGAGAGTGGCGCCTAATTTTTTTGCCTCAAACGGAGATTCTTGCTTATGTTTTGTGCCAACGATCACGCGTTCTTCGTTACTCAGTACCGGAAAGTTCACGGCACCAGGTACATGATCTAGAGCGTATTCAGCAGGCGTTCGAACATCGATGATTTCATCAAATTGATGAAGATCAGTAATGAGAGATGTTGAGTTCGACTTCATAAGGCTTGTAAGTTCAGCATAGATATCAATTTTCTCATGGTTTGCTCAGCATCAATCATTCCCATATGGCTGTTATAGAAGGATTGCTCCTTCAGCCTACGTATAATGGTATCTTTAGTAGATGGAAGAAAGAATCAGAGATGGCTTATAACGGGCGTTTAACTTCGTTGTCCCATGGCGGTGGTTGTGGTTGCAAAATTGCGCCAGCAGTTTTGTCAGAGATCCTGAAATTTTCTCCATTTGTTACCTTTGCTCCTGCCTTACTTGCTGGTTCAGAGAACAACGAAGACGCAGCCGTCTATCAAATCAATGAAGACCAAGCGATTGTTGCCACGACCGATTTTTTTATGCCCATTGTGGATGATCCTTTTGATTTTGGCAGGATAGCCGCTAGTAATGCTATTTCTGATATTTATGCCATGGGCGCTAAACCACTGTTTGCTTTGGCGATTCTTGGGATGCCCATTAATGTGTTACCGATTGAAACCATTCAACGGATTACTGCCGGTGGTCAAGCGGTTTGTGCGGCAGCGGGGATTCCGATTGCTGGCGGCCATTCGATTGACTCAGTGGAACCGATTTATGGGCTCATTGTGATTGGGATTGTGGATCCTAAAAAATTCAAACGCAACCGAACAGCTCAGGCTGGTGACAGTTTAATTTTATCCAAGCCGATTGGCATTGGTATTTTAAGTGCCGCCTTTAAGCAAGAGAAAATCTCCGAGAAGGCTTATGCCAAAATGATTGACTATACAACTCAGCTCAATACACCGGGGATGAAGTTTGCCCAAATGAGTGAAGTCCACGCACTGACCGATGTCACCGGTTTTGGTTTGGCCGGACACCTATTAGAAATGACTCGGGGTGCTAAACTCCAAGCGCAACTACAGTTTGACCAAATCCCTTTCATTGATGAAGCGCTTGAGTATGTGAAAGAGAATATTTTTACAGGAGCTTCCACGCGGAATTGGCAAGGTTATTCTGATCAGATTACTTCGCAAGATGAACTTTTCATATGGCAAAAGCATTTACTAAGTGACCCTCAAACAAGTGGTGGATTACTGATTGCTTGCGACCCTGCCGCAGAAAAGGAAGTTCTGAAGAGCTTGCATCAAGATGGGTTTATTACGGCACAAAAAATTGGCTACCTGACCGAGGGGTCGGGAATCGTTGTTAGCTAATTTGTAGGCGGGCACGATTCATGAATAACCAAGTGACAGCAACCCCAATGGCAATGCTTGGTATGAGTGTGCCGATATTTAAAAACTGCCAACCTTGAGTTGTTACTAGAGCGCCTGAACTAAATGAACTGATGGCCATAGTACCAAACACACAAAAATTAATAGTGGCTTCTGCTTTGTTTTTTTCTTCAGGTTGGAACGATGAAATCGCTAAAATAGTCGCGCCATTAAACAAAAAATTCCAAGCGACTCCTAGTAAGAAGAGGGCAATTAAAAAATGGGGCAACCCATTTCCTGAGAGCATGATCAAGAGGCTGATAAAGTTCAGAACTGCTCCAACTCCCATAATTTTTAAGGGACCAAATCGTTTAATGAGTGATCCGGTAAAAAATCCTGGAGCGAACATACCAATGACATGCCATTCCAGTACTAAAGCTGTTTGGGGAAATGAAAGGCCACAAACTTGCATCGCTAAAGGCGTTCCAGCCATCATGAGGTTCATCACGCCGTAACCCATTGAGGAGCAAATGAGAGCGCCTAAAAACTTCGGCTGCAGAATAATTTCTTTTAAACGGCGACCCGTATGCGTCGATGGATCGGTACGATAGTCATTCGGAAAGTCGATCATTTCCATCAAGATCATACCGACAACGCCGGCAATCGATAAGACGATATAAGCACCCAAGAACTGCGTTTCAAACATATTTTGGGTCCAGTTTGAAAGGTTAGGTCCTAAGATACCCCCCATTAGACCACCAGCAAGAACGATGGATACCGCTTTTTCTTTAAATGACGGGTAAGTTAATTCTGGCGCGACAAAACGATAGAGTAGACCATTGGCACTATAGTAGCCAGCCACAGCGGTGCCAAAAGCAAGTAACCAAAAACTTTGGATATAGGCTGAGTAGGTACATATTAAACAAGCAATGACAACGATAAAAAGAGCGAACTGAAACGATCTTTGGCGACCATAACGATTTTGTACGCGCGCCACAATGATGGTCGCAATCGCCGCGCCAAACACATAAGCCATTAGAGGTAAAGTAGCCATCCACGGTTCGGGGGCTAACTTTAAACCTACCAAACCATTAATGGCCATAAAGGTCACATTATTGGTGAGGTAAAGTCCTTGGCAGATTGCCAGTAAGAGGATGTTTTTATTGAAAAAACGCTGTTTAACAATCATATTCACTTATGCAGTAAACATGACTATAGCATGCACGTGGTAAGGCAAAATTATTTCAGAAGTCCTGCAGAGCGTAATGTTTCTTTCGCCTTTGCACTAAAGTCTACTTCTGGAGCGTCACCGCCAATCACAAACATCAAGGTATGATTTTTATCCGGTTCAGAGAAAGTGACATTCTCAAAACGGCGTTGCACGCCCGCTGGGAAGGAGCAAATATCCCATTGTTCAACATCAAAGAACTCTATTTTACCGTCTACTTCCCAAGAGCAGCGCCAAGTGCCTGTCATTGGAATAAAGGTTTCATTGGTATCGTGGTTATGCATCATCGGTCCAAAGCCAGGTTTACATTCACAAAAACCGATATTAAAACCCTCGCTGATTTTGATCGCTGAGTTTTTTGACGCGTTATCACCGACTGGAGACTCCACTTCGGAGCCGCCTTTACCTCGAGGAGGCTGAAAGCCTAAAGCGTTATAGAGAGTGCGATACGCAGATGGGTACTCACTATCGATCAGCCCAGTATCAAAACCTTTTAAGTCCTTAAACAAAGCGACACGCGCTAACATCTCCTCTTTAGTGACACGAATTTCGGGTAATCCCATGATTTATCTCCTATGGTGTTGATATTTTTGTCTAGTTTAATACGGTTCAGTCAAATGAGTAAAGATGCGATGATGCGCACCTCAAATAGCCTTTTTATTTAGGGTTGAACGCTGTTAATCACTAATTGAAGTTGTTTTGCGCCGAGTTGAACGTGATCTAATTGGCCGATAAGATCTCCAGGTTGTGGTGTGGCATTACCACTTTTCGAAATTCTTGCTATAACAGTAAATTCTTTAAACTTCGACAATGACATTTCTGGCGACATTGCTTGGGTGTCATTTAACTCAAAAGCACGTGGTAATTCATTGGCGTTAAAGCGCATGATAGCCACCGGCATTCTTGGACCACTCTGGGCACGGGCATAGATAAAAACAATATCGGTTGGTGAGACTTGCTTTGCAATCGCTGTTGCAACCGTGACTGTTCCAGAAACTTGTCCCATAGCATTCATTGCTTTACCAGGTTTGGTCGGTTTCATTTGTTGCTCGGCATCAGCAATACTCGCTTTGAGGCCATTGGCAAATGCTTGATCTTGTGGCCCTAGACTTTGGATCGCTAAATTCCAATCTTTAATGGCTAAAGTATATTTTTGTTGGTCAAAATAGGCGGAACCACGAAGGGCGAGCGCCTTGACATTCTTAGGATTAATCTTGAGAGCCTGATCTATATATCCCATCGCCTCCCCATTAATATCTTTATTTTGGAAAGCGACTAGGTCCGCCAAATCGGCCAATAAATCAGCATTTTGAGGATCTAGAGCAATCGCTTTTTGATAAGCCATCCTGGCCTCGGGGAGACGGTTCATGACTGCGTATGAGCGCCCTAAGAACATCCAACCGCTGGGGTTATTAGGATCTTTTTTAAGCTTGTTTTCAAGTTGACTAACCATTTCCTCGACTTGTTTGGCCTGAGGATCTTTAGCAACATCAAGCGCTGCTGGATTGCCGAGTAAAAAATAGAGTCCAATAATCGCGATCGGCATTCCAATCACAAAGACAAAAGCAAGCTTCTTGTCGTAGATTTGAGTTTTGGTAGAGTCTTTAGGAGCTTGTAATACTTCCTCCACCGTTCTTTTTTCAATTTCAGATTTCTGATACTCAAATTGTTCTTGGTTAATTTGACCTTCTTGTAATTCGAGTTCAAGAGATTTTAATTGTTCCTGCAAGATTACAAGATTGGTATTGGCATCTTCTATGAGGTGCGTCTTTTTAGCACGTAAAATCGGCCAGCTCACGATGAGTACAGCAACACCAATCAATAAAACGGCAATCCCGATTAATAAGCTCATTCCAACTCTTTCTGAGGTTTTTTCAATAATTCTCTGGCGCGTGCGATATCTGTTGATGAATTGACCAAAGGTGCAGTCAATTGTTGTTCACGACGGATATGTCGAAGCAAAATAGTAAATCCTATGACAAGGAGTGCGAATGGGCCAAGCCATAAAAAGAGGGTGTTCTTTTTGAGTGGAGGATTGTATAAGACGAAGTCACCGTAACGCGCGACCATGTAATCAATAATGTCTTGTTTTGATTTACCTTGCTGTAGTTGATCTCGAATTTGATTTCTGAGATCGATGGCGAGATCTGCGTGAGAGCCAGCGATGGTTTCATTTTGACAAACGAGGCAACGTAGATCTACGGCGACATTCATGACTTGAGCTTCGAGTGCTGGATTATCAGCTAGTGATTTAGCTTCATCGGCACGACTGTTGCCTGTAAAACATATCGTTATCACTGCAATGAGGGTGCAGAAGAATGGGAGCCATAATGCTTTGGCTCTCGATAACATTATTGTGCAGCCTTGAGTTTATTAATCATTGGAATCAATTCATTTTGTATGGAGCTCAGCGTTAAAGGTCCAATGAATTTATGCACAATCGTACCTTTTTGATCGATTAAAAATGATTCAGGGACGCCATAAACACCGTAATTAATCCCTACTTGACCCCCAGCATCTATAACCGATAATTGATACGGATTGCCCATATTGATTAACCACTCAGAAGCAGGACCATCTTTATCTTTATAGTTCAGGCCGATAATCGGCAAGATATTTTGTTTGGCTAAGTTATTGAGTAGTGGGTGTTCTTCACGGCAAGACACGCACCAGGAGGCCCAAACATTGAGTAACCAAACTTGGCCTTTCATATCCGCTGGAACAAACTCTTTTTTCGTGTCATTGAGAATCGGTAATCGAAAATCGGGTGCCGCTTTATTCACTAAAGGTGAGGGGACTTCTTTGGGATTGAGTTGTAGTCCGATGACTAAAAAAACGCATAAGACCGCAAAAATAATGAGAGGGAGATAGCGTTTCATGCATCGACCTTGACTAATCCGAGTGGTTTAAATCGATATTTTTTATCGATGATGGCGATAAAACCACCTAAAGCAATTAAAAACGCCCCAACCCAAATCCAGGACACGAATGGTTTATATTGAACTTTAACGCCCCACTCTGAAGCGCTCACTGGCTCAGCCATGGATATATAGAGATCGCCACTGATATGGGAATAAATAGCCGCTTCGGTCATTAGCATTTCACTAGAGAAATATTTTCTTTTTTCAGGTTGCATCAAGTTCACCACTTGGCCATTTTTACTAATTGTGATTTGTCCTTGGGCGGCAGTGTAGTTACTCCCTTGAATTTGCTTCACGCCATCAAAACGAATCTCATAACCTGCTAGAGTGCTCGTATTACCGGCTTGCATGCGTAAATCTTTTTCTTCCTCAAAGCCACTGACCATGGTCACACCAAACACAAATACTGCCACGCCAATATGCGCCATTAACATTCCAAAATAACTCGCATTTTGCTGTTTGAGTCCTTGAGTCATCCCCTTAGGATGCATGCGAAGTCGCACATAGAGGTTATGTAATGTCGAGACCGCAATCCACACT
>CANJBQ010000026.1 GCA_947472645.1 Burkholderiaceae bacterium | reverse complement strand
TAAATTCGACTGGTTCATTATTCCCGGGAAAGCTATGTTGTTCGATAGCAAATTAGGCCAACGCCTCTTAGACTATTGTCAAACACCTGAAATGAAAAACACCAAATTACCTGAATCCAACTTAATGAAATAGTAGCTGTTGTGCTGGAGTATCTGCCGGCATTTCAGCATGAACAACATCTGCTGAACGATTCGAAAACAAAGGAACTCCACAGTCCTCACACATTTCAGGAGTAAATAACATGGCGTGTTTAAAAACGTCCCCAACTCCGGCACTGTGAAGTGTGTCTGAAATCAGTTCAACAGTCGTATTACTTCCTCCACCATCTTCGATATCTTCGACAGTTACCGACTCCCGATCGTAAAGAGGCCAAACGACTCCATAGATAATTTCTGGATGACCTTTAATCGCAAATGAGACTCTAAACTCGTCCGTCATTTCATGACCAAATGGAGCTACAACGCAGGATAATTCTGCAGGCGAGACTCCTAATGTAGATTCCAAATAATTAACCGCAGCAATTAAACTCAGTGGACGAACTTTTTTGTCCGCTTCACGACAATTCGTAAAAAAAGCATCCGGTAAAAGAACTTCATACTCACATCCAGGCAATAATTCCGTTAATACAGATACCATTGCTGCTTGCCAACGCTTTAACGCGGTATTACGTTCAATCTTCAAAGAATCTTCCTCTTGCCAAACAAAAATTGGCTTTCCAGATTGAACCGCTACAGAACATAAAATAAATCGAGGATCAGCTAATACTGGAATGGTTTCTGGCATCCCCTTGAGCTCATAGACAACATCTGCCTGTTCAATCGCAGACCTAGCCATTTTTTCTAATAAAATTCTCGTTTGTGAATGAGACTGAGGAATTTGATCGATACTATACAACCAAGGAACAATCGAAAGATTTGCGTCCTTAGCAATAATAAGTTCCTTCAAATACTCCACAGTTTCGGCAATCAAAGGAGTACGAATGGGCCCCGATGGAATCTTATAACGCGTCTGAGCTATTACGGGAATTGCTAATAACAACACTTCATACTTCTGACCCTGGTGTTCATAGGATGCCGATTCAGCAGCCGTCTCAATCGCATCTGCCAGAATTTCAAATGCAGGAGTTTGACTCTTAAAAGTTTGATCTAGGGCTGCTTCTAAAACAGTTTGATTTTGATTTAAAAGTAAGCGATTTAAACGCTCAAAAATCTTTTTTTCCCAATAATTATCTTCAAGTTTGCTGCCCGATGAAGCAAGAGCTATCACTTCAGCTACTAGTTTTTCTACCTCTGGTGAGGTTCTTGTTTTTGGCACCAATCGGGAGGAAGTTGATTTCGTCGTCGTTTTAGTGGTGGGCATTATGAACGTTGCTTTCTTTGAAAAACAGGCTTGCTTGGTGATGACAAGGACTCTATATATTGATACCCTTCCGCATCAAAGCTTTTGAGTTTTGATGGCTCATGGATATTTTTTTCGATGACAAAGCGCGCCATTAATCCTCTTGCTCGTTTAGCATAAAACGAGATGATTTTAAATTTACCGTCTTTTTCATCCTGAAAAACAGGTGAAATAATCGGATGTCCCAGCAAATCCGTCTGTATGACCTTAAAATATTCGTCAGAAGCTAAATTCAGTAAATAAGGTTTTTTATCTTGATCAAGTTCATACTTGATTTTTTCAGTAACCTTACTTCCCCAAAAAGAATATAAATCCTTACCTCGTTTATTCACAAGCTGTGTTCCCATCTCCAGACGATATGCCTGCATTAAATCAAGGGGTCGTAATACGCCATAAAGGCCCGATAAAATTCTCAGATGAGTTTGCGCGAATTCAATTTGCTTTTTTGTTAGATTATTTGCATTTAAACCTTCATACACATCACCATTAAAGGCTAGTAATGATACCTTACTGTTTTTAGATGTAAAGTTCTTTGACCATGCAGAATATCGCGTCGCATTTAGAGCGGCCAATTTATCAGATAAGCTCATCAGTTGAGCCACATCTTGCACAGAAAAATTTTTCAAAAGACGAATCAATTCACTTGAATCAGCAATAAAATCCGGCAAAGTCGTTGGCAATGATAAATCGACAGGATCATCAAAATTGAGTGTTTTGGCTGGGGAAAGTAAGGTTAGCATTCGCTTAATGATAATCGATTTAAATGAACCTTATTTATACCAATGTTTTCAAAATTAATCTATAAATTCAAGTTTGGTATGGTCGTGTGTGAATATCAGTTTACAATTAATCAACATATTACAAGGAGTTTCTGTGGATTTCGCCTACTCAACTAAAGTTGAAGAATTAAGAAAACGTCTATTAACTTTTATGGACGAGCATATTTATCCGAATGAGCATCGCTTTCATGAGGAAATTGCTGCTAATCGCGCCGCTGGAAATGCTTGGATCCCCACACGGTTGATAGAGGAATTAAAGCCCAAAGCCCAAGCTGCTGGTTTGTGGAATTTATTTCTGCCAAGATCACAACGCGCACCTGAAGGACTGAACAATTTAGAATACGCCCCACTGTGCGAAATTATGGGACGCTCTCATATCGCTCCGGAGGTTTTTAACTGTAATGCGCCAGATACCGGAAATATGGAAACCATCGAGCGTTATGGTTCTGAAGCACAAAAAGATGCTTGGTTAGAACCCCTCCTCAAAGGAAAAATTCGATCAGCATTCCTGATGACTGAACCCGATGTTGCGTCGAGTGATGCCACAAATATCCAATGTAGTATCCAACGCGATGGTGACGAGTATGTCATCAACGGCAACAAATGGTGGTCATCTGGCGCCGGAGACCCACGCTGTGCTATCTACATCGTCATGGGAAAGACAGATCCGGATGCTCCCCGCCATTCCCAACAATCGATGATTCTGGTTCCGTCTAATAGCCTTGGAGTCAAAGTAACTCGGTCCCTATCCATATTTGGGTATGATGATGCCCCTCACGGTCATATGCAAGTAATTTTAGATAATGTTCGGGTTCCTGCAAGTAATATTCTTTTAGGTGAAGGTCGTGGTTTTGAAATCGCACAAGGTCGTTTAGGCCCTGGACGTATTCACCACTGTATGCGTTCCATTGGAGTCGCGGAAAGAGCCCTCGAATCCATGTGTAAACGCCTGAAAGAACGCGTCGCATTTGGTAAACCCCTCTCAGAACAAGGTGTCTGGCATGAGCGTATTGCTGAGGCAAGATGCATGATTGATCAGGCACGTTTGTTGACGCTTAAGGCCGCGTATACGATGGATGTTGCAGGCAACAAAGTCGCCAAAGCAGAAATCGCTATGATCAAAGTTATTGCCCCAAATATGGCTGAGAAAATTATCGATTGGGCTATTCAAGCTCATGGAGGTGCAGGCGTTAGCCAAGACTTCGATTTAGCTTACAACTATGCATGGCAACGAATCCTTCGTTTAGCCGACGGACCAGATGAAGTCCACCGTGCTGCTATCGCAAAAATCGAACTTGGTAAAATGTAACTTGAGCGAGGGAGCTTTTCAGGTTCTCTCGTTTTTTTAACCTCCATGTTTCACCTTCTTTGGTTTTGATGATGACGCAACTCCAGCTCGCTAAGCATCAACACTGGCCAGATATCCCTCTTGCAGAAGCAATGCGTCCGCAATTCCTCACAGATGTAGTTGGGCAAGAACACCTATTAGGCCCAGGCAAACCCCTCCAAGTTGCTTTTTTAGCAAAACAGGCTCACTCGATGATTTTGTGGGGCCCTCCAGGTGTAGGCAAAACAACTCTTGCACGCTTAATGGCGAATGGTTTTAATTGCCACTTCATTGCTATTTCAGCAGTTCTTGCAGGCGTCAAAGAGATTCGACAAGCGGTAGAAGAGTCAGAACAGGTGTTGCATCAATCGAACCAAAAAACGATTCTTTTTGTGGATGAAATCCATCGCTTTAATAAAAGTCAGCAAGATGCCCTTCTTCCATTTGTCGAGTCCGGTCTCATTACATTTATCGGAGCCACTACCGAAAACCCCTCGTTTGAAGTCAATTCAGCGTTACTTTCAAGATCTCAAACATACGTATTAAAAACTCTCCAAGCTCACCATCTTGGAGCATTAGTGCAACGCGTCGGATCAATTATTTTGAAAAAATTAAATATTGCTGATGATGCTATGGAGCTACTGATTCAATATGCTGATGGGGATGCGCGTCGGTTTTTAAATCTCATTGACCAAGCACTTGCCGGACATCAAACGCAAAACCCCGTAGAAATAGATAAAAAGTTTTTAGACCAACTTCTTAGTCTACAAGGCCGAAGATTTGATAAGGGCGGAGATCATTTTTATGATCAAATTTCCGCACTTCATAAAGCCGTAAGGGGCTCACATCCAGATGCAGCACTCTACTGGCTATGTCGCATGCTGGATGGTGGAGCGGACCCTTTGTATCTCGCTCGAAGAATCATTCGTATGGCGTGGGAAGACATTGGATTAGCCGATCCAAGAGCGATACAAATTGCCCTAGATGCAATCCAAACTTTCGAGAGATTAGGATCTCCAGAAGGTGAACTAGCCCTTGGTCAAGCAGTGATTTATTTAGCGATGGCTGCCAAAAGTAATGCCTCTTACAATGCTTTCAACCAAGCGATGGCATTTGTGAAACAAGATCAAACTCAAGAGGTCCCACTCCACCTTCGTAATGCGCCTACCAAACTAATGAAAAACTTAGGTTATGGACATGCTTATCGTTATGCCCACGATGAGCCAAATGCCTATGCTGCTGGAGAAACTTATTTACCGGATGGAATGAAAGAACCTAACTGGTACTCTCCAACAGATCGTGGACTTGAAATACAAATACAAGAAAAAATGGCTTTTTTAAGAAATCTTGACCTTCAAGCCAAGAAAAAATAACTCGGCTACTGACTTATGAAAGTTGCAAACTCTTTAGCGCTCACTCGTTCAGTCTCAATCTGGTTTTCTGGGGCTGATGGGTCTTGATATCCCATGGATATCGTACAGACCATCTGCTCTTGAGCAGAATAACCAAGGTGTTGCGCCACAATTTGATGAAACTGGACTAAGGCTGCTTGAGGGCACGTTTGCAAACCACGCGCTTGTGCGGCAAGCAAAATATTTTGGATAAACATGCCGTAATCTAACCAACTTCCCAACTCCATCATTCTAGGAATCGTTAGAACAAGCGCTATAGGTGCTCCAAAGAAATCAAAATTTTTGGCATGTTGCTCATGCATTTTTTGACTCTCACCCCTAGCAATACCAACTAAGTGATATAAATCAAATCCAACTTTACGACGTCTTGATAAATAGGGCTCTACCCAGGTTTTGGGGTAGTAAATATATTCAGGCTGATGTAATGAACTTTGTGTGGGATCATTAAAAATAGCTTTAATTGCTGTACTCAACTTGGCTTTTGCATCACCTTCTAAAACATAAACTTTCCAGGGTTGTACATTTGATCCTGAAGGGGCTCTAGCAGCAACATCCAATATATCTAAAATCAATTGGTGATCAACTGACTTATCTAAAAATGCACGAATGGACTTTCTTGATCGAATTACCTCATCAACTATTTTGGTAATGTCGTTATTGTCCATCCATGACCTACTTATGCCGTCACTCTTTCAATCACCATTGCAATACCTTGTCCAACACCAATACACATCGTACATAGAGCATAGCGACCTCCAGTGAGTTCCAACTCTACTAGAGCGGTTGTGACTAATCTTGCACCACTCATACCTAAAGGATGCCCTAGCGCAATAGCACCGCCATTAGGATTGACGCGAATATCATCATCAGCCACACCAAGCTCACGTAAAGTAGCAATCCCTTGAGCGGCAAAAGCCTCATTGAGTTCAATGACGTCCATCTGATCAATGGTCATTCCTAGTTGTGCTAACAGTTTTTTACTAGCAGGAGCTGGGCCAATACCCATAATCCGAGGAGCTACACCAGCTGTAGCCATTCCTAAAATTTTAGCTCTTGGCTTTAAACCATGCTCTTTTGCCGCAGTTTCTGATGTAATCAATAGCGCACAAGCACCATCATTCACGCCTGAAGAGTTACCGGCAGTAACACTACCATCGGGGCGCACTATCGGCTTTAGACTCCCAAGGGCCTCTATAGTAGTTGCTCTTGGATGCTCATCTAAATCAATAGCAAATACATCACCTTTTTTTGTGGTAATTTTGACAGGAACGATCTCTTTACCAAGTCGCCCACTTGCCTGCGCACGTTGCGCCTTTTGTTGGCTACGCAGGGCAAAAGCATCTTGATCCACTCGTGAAACATGAAAATCGTCCGCTACGTTTTGTGCCGTTTCAGGCATCGAATCCACACCATACATTTTCTTCATCAGCGGATTAATAAAACGCCATCCAATCGTCGTGTCGTATACAGTATTCGATCTTGAAAAGGCAGTCTCGGCTTTTGGCATCACAAAAGGTGCGCGACTCATACTTTCTACACCGCCAGCAATCCCCATCTGAATCTGACCTGCAGCAATCGCTCTAGCTACAACTCCGATCGCATCCATACCTGAGCCACACAAGCGGTTGACGGTAGATCCAGGAACTTCAATAGGTAGTCCAGCCAGCAAAGAGCTCATATGAGCAACATTACGATTATCTTCCCCCGCTTGATTAGCGTTGCCGTAGACAACTTCATCTAATAGGCGCCAATCGACTTGAGGATTACGCTCCATCAGTGCTTTAATAGGAATAGCACCTAGATCATCCGTACGTATGACCGATAAAATACCACCATAACGACCAATTGGGGTTCGAATAGCGTCACAAATATAAGCAATATGAGGTGAAGTCATAAAAGAGTCCTGTTAATGATGAGGAGAAGCAGGTAAAAATAATGGTGCACCAGTAACTTTTTGAACTTCCTCAAGTGTCATGCCGTTAAATAACTCATGTACCGTAAAACCTTGTTGAGTAATCACAAAAATACCGAGATCCGTAAAGACTGTCGCAACGCAACCTACACCCGTTAAAGGATAAGTACATTGTTTGACTAATTTACTCACTCCCTCTTTCGTTAGATGCTCCATCATCACATATGTTTTTTTGGCACCTACCGCTAAATCCATCGCGCCGCCAACCGCTGGAATAGCTTGTGGTTCACCAGTATGCCAACTTGCAAGATCTCCAGTTTGAGAAACTTGAAACGCACCTAAGACACAAATATCTAAATGTCCGCCACGCATCATGGCAAAGGAGTCAGCTTGATGAAAAAATGACCCACCAGGTAATAACGTAACCGGTTGTTTACCCGCATTAATCAAATCCCAATCTTCCTGACCTTTTTCAGGAGCTGGCCCCATGCCTAAAATACCATTTTCAGAATGTAGAAATATCTCCTTATTTTGAGGAAGATAGTTCGCTACTAAAGTAGGCATGCCAATCCCAAGGTTAACGTAAGAGCCTTCAGGGATACATGCAGCAATTTTTTGAGCAATTTCGTTACGGGTAATTGGTTTTAGTGATGATTGACTCATTTGGAAACCTCGACTAAAGCAATATGCTTGACAAAAATACCAGGAGTAACAACGGTTTCAGGATCAAAAGTGCCCACTTCAACAACTTCACTCACTTGCGCAATCGTACAATCCGCAGCCATGGCCATCACAGGTCCAAAATTTCGGCCAGCTTTTCGGTAAACTAAGTTGCCGTAACGATCTGCTTTGAGGGCTCTAACCAATGCAAAATCAGCTGCAAGTGGTGTTTCAAAAACAAAATTTTTGCCATTGATGAGTCGTGTTTCTTTACCCTGCGCAAGTAGTGTACCGTAGGCCGTTTGAGTAAAAAATCCACCCAAACCCGCTCCTTGGGCACGAATTCGCTCTGCCAAATTACCCTGTGGCACAAGTTCTAATTCGATTTTTCCCGCACGATACAAAGTTTCAAAATGGTGTGAATCCGCCATCCGGGGATAGGAGCAGATTATTTTTCGCACACGACCCGCTTTGAGTAACGCAGCAATTCCAGTCTCACCCGCACCCGCATTGTTGGTAATGATGACTAAATCCTTAGCGTCTTGCTCAACGAGGCAATCAATTAAATCATGTGGAATCCCTGAACCACCAAAGCCACCGATCATGATCGTAGCACCGTCTTTTAGACCATCAAAGGCGTCCGACATCTTACCGAGTATTTTATTAATCATTACGTCTCAATTCAAATGCTGCATTATTCCGCAGGACCAATATGTAATTCGAGTTTTCCTAACTGGTCAATGTTGCCCACTATAGTGTCGCCAGCCACAACTGGGCCAACTCCTTCGGGAGTGCCTGTATAAATCAAATCACCAGTCGTGAGATGGTAATACTCAGATAGATTGGCAATAATCTCAGAAACATTCCAAATCATTTCTTTTAAATCGGATTTTTGTTTGACTACACCATTGACTGAGAGATCAATATTGCCGGAGTTCAGTGGCCCAATAACAGATTTAGGTACCAACGGTGTAATGATTGCTGAGTTTTCAAAAGCTTTACCAAAATCCCATGGACGACCGATTTCTCTACTCTTAATCTGTAAGTCTCTTCTTGTCATATCTAAACCGCACGCATACCCATAGATATAGTCTTGAGCATTTTCTACAGAAACACGAAAGGCTGGTTTGCTAATGGCAATAACCAATTCCATTTCATAATGTAAGTTTTGAGTACCTAGGGCATAAGGAATAGTTGCGCCGGTCAATACAAGGGCATTGGCTGGTTTTGTAAAATAAAAAGGAGGTTCGCGATCGGGATCAAAGCCCATTTCACGAGCGTGCGCAGCATAATTTCTGCCCACACAAAAAATTCTTGATACTGCATAATGTAAGTGAGATCCTTGTACAGGAACGCTGGGGATATTTTCTGGGGTATAAACGTAGTCCATGATGTCGCCTTTCAATTCAATTGATATTCTCTGAATGAGATGATAAACCAATTAGAATGCAAACCGACTAAGAGAACACAATTACTCTTGTAATACTGCCTTATCTAACTAACCGCTTTACTTTCTGATGTGAGACCTTCTTTTGTTGGATTCACGACTACTCTTTGTACCGGAGCCTCTTTTAAAATAATACTATCCGTTTGAGTTGTAATGTTGGCTACTTTCCATCCTTGAAAATAGGTATCAATTTGACCTAGGTTTTGACCTATCACCGTAAAAGGACCAAATCCTGAAACCACCTTATTTATCCCAGGAATTATAGTGACGAGTTGCTTTTCACCCTTACCATCCATCACACAAACAGTCTGTTCTTCTTTACTCACAAAAACTATAAAATTGCCCGCAAAATCAGCTCGCGCTGGAAGAAATGAGCTTGTATTTTGATAATTTAACTGACAAGGATCAACCACCAACGCAGTGGTGGCAACAATTTCTTCAGAAGGCTTTATTGCATTGCTGGTTAATGCGCATTCTGATTCAACCTGACAATTGACCATATTCAGGTCTTTGTTTTCGATGAGTTTATTTGCATAAAGATGGCTATTTGCTAAATATAAATTCCAAATACCATAACCACAAAACGCTGCAACGAAAGCACCAACTCCAAGGACTCGCCATGAGCTATTTGTTATAGGTAAAGGTTTATTTTCTCTTGCATTAAATTGATGAATGCCTAACTCCATTTTAATATCGGGGGGAGTTAAAGCAAATGCATGATCGTCATTCATCGCTAAAAACTTAGCCATTTTTTTAGCGGCAATCAGTTTTTGTGAATCGTTGTAAAAGGAAGTTTGTCCTCCCTCTTCAATCTCTTGTATTTGCGATTTTGAGCAACATAATTGATGTGCTAGATTTTGACGAGAAAATCCTTTATCTTCACGCGCTTTCGTGAAATTAGCTCCATATATATATGAGTCAATTGCCATTTTTTATGAATAACATTGATGTTAATCGATTAACATATCAAATAACTTTGTTAGAATCAATATTAATATTTATACCTATATTCTTATTTATATACATATTCATATTTTATTAATAAGTTATGACAAACAATAACTCGGGGAACTTTATTAATTATGTCTACCATCTTTTACCTTACACAAATACATATTGAATTCGGGGCATTATCAAAATTAGCATCGGAATGCGAGCGTATAGGGATCCATCGACCATTATTCGTTACGGATGTGGGGATTCGTCAAGCGGGGATTTTAGATAAAGCAACTGCAATAGTTAAGGACTTACCCTATGTCATATTTGACCAAACTCCTTCCAATCCTACGGAACAAGCTGCCGTAGCTGCTGCCAAGTTATACGTTGATAATAAGTGTGATGGAATCATTGCCATTGGTGGAGGATCTTCCATGGACTGCGGTAAAGCGGTGGCGATCCTCGCAACCCACCCAGGAGCCCTCAAAACGTATGCCACCATTGAGGGTGGATCTAACAAAATCTCCTCTAGTGTGGCTCCTATCATCGCTATTCCAACAACTAGCGGCACCGGAAGTGAAGTAGCACGAGGAGCCATTATGATTCTGGATGATGGTCGTAAAGTAGGTTTTCATTCATGGTTTTTAATGCCTAAATCTGCCATTTGTGATCCTTTGCTCACCCTTGGTTTACCTCCCATGCTCACCGCTGCAACTGGAATGGATGCAGTAGCCCATTGTATGGAAACATTTATGGCTGCGCCATTTAATCCCCCTGCAGATGGGATCGCTTTAGATGGTCTTACAAGAGCTTGGGCAAATATAGAAAAAGCTACGCGCAATGGGCAAGATCAAGAAGCACGACTCCATATGATGTCAGCCTCTATGCAAGGTGCGATGGCTTTTCAAAAAGGACTCGGCTGCGTCCATAGCCTAAGTCATAGCTTGGGCGGCATCAATCCAAAACTTCACCATGGCACACTCAATGCCATGTTTTTACCCAGCGTCATTCAATTTAATCAAAGTGCCCCTTCTGTCATCAAAGAATCGAGAATCTCACGCATGGCTACTGCAATGGGATTATCCAGTGCAAGCGATGTAGCAGCTGCTGTTGTCGATATGAATAGCCGTCTAGGGCTCCCATCAGGAATTGAGGCCCTCGGGGTAAAAAAAGAACAATTTACTAACATTATCGATGGTGCTTTAAAAGATCATTGCCATACGATGAATCCTCGTGCAGCCTCCAAAGATGATTATGAAGAAATGTTGACGCAATCAATGTCTCACAAATAAGTTAGAATGAATTAACAGTTTTTGAACAATAAAAGGATTTCTCAAAAAAGTTGTTTATCAACACTAACTACTTACAAAGGGCTTTCTATGCGTCAAAGACCAAAAAGTCTAATTTTTTTTCTTTTTGCCCTTTTTGTGAGTTTTTGCACGATTGTATCGGCTCAAGATGTTAAGTCATCCAAAACATTTGTATCCGGCAAAGTGATAGCTATTGCTGATGGGGATACTGTTACGGTTCTAACTGAAGAAAATGAACAATTTAAAGTACGTCTCGCAGGCATTGATTGCCCTGAAAAAACTCAAGCCTTTGGGAACCGCGCAAAAAAAGCACTAAGTGAAAAAGTGTTTGGCCAAAACGTGCGAATCGAACACCGCGGTAAAGATCAATATGGGCGCACTTTGGGCATTGTCATGATGGGTAATATTGATATTAATGAATATATGATTGCGCAAGGTGTCGCTTGGCACTTTAAAAGATACGCGAGCAGCCAACCTCAAGAAGAGGCTGATCGCTACAGTAAGGCTGAAGAAATAGCTCGAAAAAACAAAAAGGGATTATGGGTCCAAGATAATCCTACCCCTCCTTGGAAGTTCCGTGAGGATCAAAAAAATAACCGTAATCCATAAGTTATCTCTATGCCTACATTTTCTGCAAACCTGTCCATGATGTACCAAGAAGTCGAATTTATTGATCGATTTGCCTTAGCCGCACGCGATGGTTTTGAAACTGTCGAGTTTTTATTTCCTTATACCTACCCCGCACAAGCCATAGTTGATCAATTAACTAACCATGGCCTAAAAATGCACTTATTCAATTCCCCTCCAGGTGATTGGGCATCCGGTGAGCGTGGCTTAGCTATTTTGCCTGATCGTCAAAAAGAATTTGATGATGGGTTAGCTCTAGCGATTGAATATGCGCAAGCAATGGACTGTCCCAATATACATATCATGGCAGGTATAGTTCCTCCAGGCTTAAGTTCTGCCAATGCCCGAAAATTTTACTTAAAACGTATCGAACAAGCCGCCGTCGCTTGTGAACCCTACAATATCGATGTTTTAATCGAACCCATCAATACCAAAAGTATGCCGAGTTATTTTTTAAATTATCAAGCCCAAGGCGTAGAGGTGATTCATGAATTACTCCTACCTAACGTGAAACTTATGATGGATTTTTTCCACGTTCAAATGATGGAGGGTAATCTAGAAAATCGGTTAATCGAAAACTTGCCCTTCATTGGGCATATTCAAATCGCTGGAGCACCAGCGCGACACGAACCTAATATCGGTGAAATTAATTACGATTACCTTCTCCCTTTAATCGATAAACTCGGTTACGAAGGAATTGTGGGGTGTGAGTACGTTCCGGCAAATGGAACTTCTGAGGGGCTTACTTGGATGGCCTCAATTATCTAGCTACTTTTCACGGCTAGACTGTTGTAAAAAGTCCTCAATTACATCAGTTGAAGCTGTGTTACCCGTCGTAAATTTCGTTGTTAAATCTCTTTGGGGTATTTTATCTATCTGATAGTTCTGACAAACTGCTTTACCCTCGATCACGTTATATAGTTTGCAGTCTTGATCAACTGCTCCTGAAATGAAATGCTCACTAACACCTTTTCCTGTAGTCAAATAACTAGCCCCACTAACGGCAGTAGTCTCAATAAAAGTGGATGTGGTTGCTGTTGCCATGGCAGAAGTTGCCAGAGGTGCAAAGACACAGCCACCCATATTCATCAAAAGAATAAGACTGCCGATATATGTAAGACGCATTAATCTATCTTGCCAGAATTTCATTGCAACAGGGGTAAATATCATCAAGATTCCATTTAATACCTTAACTAAGCGGATGACGGTCCCATAAGTATTTGTAGAGAAAACATCATTTTCAGTATTTCTATTTGAATAAGCTTTACTATACAAACCTATTCTTTCAAATTTAAAAGACTTTTTATTTTTCATGAAACCTCAGCAAGTCCTTTGTGCCCAATGTGGCAATCTTCGTAAAATTATTTTATCTGAATGTCCGTTTTGTGGTGAAACTAAAACTCTAGATGCTCTTCAATCACAAAAATTAACCTACGTTATCAATCTTGAGATCAATATGCCAACCGTTGAAGAAGCAATGGATCGATTTCAGGATCATTTAGACGTAATTAAAGGCAAAGGTATTCGTATGATCAAAGTCATTCACGGACATGGGTCCTCTGGTAGCGGCGGAAAAATTCGTCAAGCTTTTCGGCAAGCAATGGATTATGGATTGTGGGGAGAATCAATTACAGAAGTCTACTACGGGGAGGTTCTTTCAAACCATCATCCTGAATTTAAAAACTTACTCGAAAGATATCCATCTATTAAACAAAGTATCACAAAAGATATGCAAGGTAATCCGGGAATTACCTTACTGATCATGGATAAAAATCATTAGATTTTGACGACAACTCTTCCTGTTACTTTGCCTTGCATTAATGAAAACGCATATTCAGGTACTTGCTCCAAAGTAATTTCTTGAATCATGGACTCAAGCAAGTCAAGATTTAAATCTGTACTCAATCTTTGCCATGCTTCTTGGCGCTTGGCGAGCGGCGCCATGACCGAATCAATACCAAGAAGCTGAACACCTCTCAAAATAAATGGCATAACGGTTAATGGCAAGTCAGCACCTTGCGCCAAACCACAAGCTGCAACCGTCGCTCCATATTGCATTTGGGCGCAAATATTAGCTAAGGTCGAAGAACCTGCCGTATCTACCGCCCCAGCCCAAAGTTCTTTTTGTACCGCCTTTCCAGGTTCTGAAAATTTTTGGCGGTCAATCACCCGAGTTGCTCCCAGTGACTTCAAATAAGATTCTTCACTCAGCTTTCCTGTAACAGCCACCACTTGATATCCAAGTTGCGCCAACAATGCAATTGCAATACTTCCAACACCTCCCGTTGCACCGGTTACCACTATTTCACCTTGATGAGGCTTTAGTCCTGCTTTTTCTAGAGCCATAATACACAGCATTGCGGTATAGCCAGCGGTACCAATCGCCATAGCTTGACGCGTATTAAAGTGGGAAGGGAGCTTCACCAACCATTCACTTTTTAAATGCGCTCGTTGCGCCAAACAACCTAAGTGTGTCTCTCCTGCACCCCACCCATTATGAATAAATCGATCTCCAGTCTTCCAATCAGCATGATGCGAATGGAGTACTTTACCTGCACCATCAATACCAGCAATCATTGGCCATAATCTCACCACGGGCCCTTTATTCGTAATCGCTAAACCATCTTTAAAATTTAAAGTCGAATATTCAACCTCTACCTCAACATCGGTAGACGCCAAAATTTTCTCATCAATCATGCTCACTTGAGCGGAAAATTGTGGTTCTTTATTTAATAATAGTGCTTTAAACATCTTTAATCTTCCTCAAAATTGATTCACTTAAAAGGATTTTAATCAAGTCAAACATTCTTTAATCATCATATTGCGTTACAAAATTTTCATCAGAAAAAATGCGTAAAGATCGACTTGCTTGAGTAAAAAATTGCTCTATTTGTTGATGGGTTTTCACAGGGGCAATGAGGCGATGGTCGGATAATTGTTGGCGCCATAGTCTTGCCCCACCTAAGCCATGCGGTAGTCCTAAGACATGACGTGTAATAGCGGCCAAATAAAAATGCTCAGAAGACTCCGCACTAAACTGCTTTAGCCACGATTGCGAATATCGAATAATCCCCTCTTGGATTTCTATCCAAGTCTGTTCATTCAGGAAATAACCATAATCTTGACCCTGCGTCTCGATCATACGATCCCATGCCAATAGCATCGCTGGGGTATGATAGGCTGCCCTACCAATCATAAAACCATCAAAATCATCCCAATGGTTATGGATCATTTGATTGTTTTCTAAGCCCCCATTCAGAAGCACCTTCACCTTTGAAAAATGCTTCTGTAAGTCAACTCTTAAACGTTTAGCAATGTCATAACGCAATGGCGGAATCATGCGATTTTCTTTAGGTGACAATCCTTTTAATACAGCATTACGTGCATGAATCGTTACTTGTGAAGCTCCTGCTTGTGAAACTGCACACATAAAATCTAATGCGAACTGGTAATCCAAAGGATGATCAGGATTCATCTCATTTAACCCTAAACGATGTTTTACCGATATGGGAATCGATACGGCATCTTTCATAGCCTTGACACACTCTGCGACTAAATTGGGCTCAGCCATCAGACAAGCACCAAAGGAACCCTTTTGCACTCGCTCTGATGGACATCCACAATTCAGATCAATCTGATCGTATCCCCACTCTTCCCCCCTTTTGGCAGCTTTGGCTAAATCCGTAGGATCACTTCCACCAAGTTGCAAAATCACATAATGTTCATCATGGTCAAAATCTAATTGTCGATGTGCATCACCATAAATAATGGCTCCCGTATTAATCATTTCAGAATAGAGGTGAGCTTTTTTTGTCAGAATCCGGTGAAAAGACCGACAATGCCGATCCGTAAGATCCATCATCGGTGCAACGGCTAATATTTTTTCACCTATTTCCATGTCAACCAGAGATTCTTTCTGACGGTAAATTTTTATAATTCATCAACGGTTCATCGAAATTGATTTCGAAATATCCTCAAGGTTATTTGATTCATTTTAGTGGCTTATTCTTGTCGACCCACCATCAGCCATTGAATATAAAAATCTACCCCTAAGATTCGTAAATCTCCCAAACTATTGATCACTGATCTTTGCAATAAAAAAGGCGCACATACCCATGTGCACCCTTTACTCTCTAAAACTTTAATTAAGCAATAACTGGGTTATCCGCAGTTTGTCCAATCGCAGCATTGACCCGAGGCATCACTTCTTTAGCCATCAACTCCATAGAACGTTTTGCAAGCTTTGGATTTTTCCAGTCATGACAGGCATACAATAAATTTCCAAAGTCGCCAACCTCTTCTCTAAATTTCAATAACTGATCAACCACGGAATCTACTGTTCCAGCTAGTACTAATCGGTTGGTGACAAACTCGGGAGTTACTTCAGAGTCTGGCATATTGGGGTCTACTTTAAATAGATTACCTCGCCCGCCATTGAGAAGTTTTGTGCTGAGTGATTTAAAGTAGGCGTGGTATGGACCATTTTCACCACGACCATAACTCTGTGCAGTAGCTTCATCATCCGCAACAAAAATACTCTTTGCAACTCGCCACTCACTGGCATGAGGGACTGCATTGACGGCCTCTCGTCCTTCTGCATATTTTGGCCAATGGGTCTTAACCCACTCTGGCATTAAGAAGTTGGCCGAAATCGGTTGCCAACCACGCTTAGCCATCTCCGTCACACCTTTAGAAAATGGTGCAACCGCAGTTCCAACAATGAGTGGATAAGGTTTTTGATACGGCTTCATAATGTATCCCTGACCAATATCAGCAATCATCGTATTTTGTGTCGATATTTTCCAAAACTCACCTTCAATGTTATAAGGTGCTTCGCCATCCCAAATTTTGAGAATAGTATTGATGCTCTCTACAAACATCGCATTGCGATCACTCTTCAAATTGCCAAATACTTCTGCATCAGACATCAGTCCACCTGGACTAATACCCATAATAAATCGGCCTTCCAACATGTGATCTAACATGGCAGCTTGAGCTGCAATTGCTGCTGGATGAGAATTGGGTAAATTAATCGTTCCAGTTCCTAATTTAATTCGTTTAGTGTGATAGACCAAGCTCGATAAAAACATCATGGAGTTAGTAATCGTTTCAGCGGCATCGGTGACATGCTCCCCCACATAAGCTTCACTAAAGCCGAGTTGATCAGCCAAGATCACTGCCTCACGATCTTCATTAAAGGTCTCTGTTAAATTTCTGCCAGGTGGATGAATTGGCATCATAAATGTACTGAGTTTCATAGCATTTCCAGTCGATATTTGTCGCGAACGGTTAAAGATAAATAATTATAAACAAAAGTAATCAATTGATCATTTATAAGTCTCAAAAGTCACCCTCTCAATAGGTAATTACCCTAAATGCTGAATTATAAAACGAATTGAGGAAACATAAAACGAGAGATTTATTATATTTTTAGTTCAATTAAATCATAAACTTAATCTTCTTTTATGAGGGTAGGCACCACTGTTTTGGCACCCGCCAAATACATGGTGATCGTATGTTCAATAATCGTGTCAATATCGATTTCAAGGGGCATATTAAAAATCCACTTTCTTTGACCCAAATAAAATATCCTTGAGTTGATACCCCAAGCTAACTCTACTTCGCTAGTCTTAATCGGAATTTCCTCTGGGCTTGGCAATCCGAGCTCAGCTCTGACCTCAATCGCTATTTGTTCTAAGATCCGGCTTCTTAAGAATTTTAAATAGCGAGTATTGATGTCCTCACCCTTTAAACCAGAAAACATAAAAATACGAACCCAGTCATAGGTTAAAGAAATTCGCGAGTAATCTTTATATAAACGAACTAAACGATCTTGAAGTGGGACACTTCGGTCCGCAATAATCGTTTCCCAATAAGGATTCCAACGTCCAACATAGACCTCTTGATAAACACGCTCAATTAAAGCAGCTTTATTAGGGAAGTAACGAAAAATGAGAGATTGGGTAACACCTAGACGCCGAGCAAGTTCGCGAGTATCACCATCAAATCCAACCTCAGCAAAAAATGTGACAGCTGCCGCAGCAATCTCTCGATCGCGATCCTCGCGCTTTAATCGCTTCCTAGGTTGAGGATCTATCGCTTTTAAAGGCGTTTGATCAGACATTTTATATTTTTAACTCCATAGCCTTCATTTTAACTGATCACGTATTCATTTATAAACACATGTTTTATAGTGATTTACCCTTGAATAGCCTCTATTTTACGAGAAACAACAGATCGCATGATCGCCTCCAATGCCCCAACATTAGCGAGCATTTCGGTATGAGAAACAGGATATGGAGCTACTTTTCTAATCCCCTTTGCAAATGCCTCTAGATTATTTCTGACAGCAGGCGCAGGAGGCATAAAGTGGGTTTTTCTTTCCTGATCGCGGAGTTGCGTCGTTACATTCCAACCCGTAGGGTTCTCAGGATGGGTGTTATCACGTATTTCCATCCAGCCCTTAGATCCATAAACACAAAAACGACCCTCAAATGGCGTGGCTAATATTGCACTAATCAAGGCATTTTCACCACCTGGAAAAGCCAACATAATTCCTAGCGTATCCCCGTTTTCAAAGTTACTCCCCAACGTTGCAAGCCTTGCCCATACAGAATCAGCAGGCCCCAATATGGCAATGGCTAAATCAACCAAATGAATACCAGTTCCTGTCAAAGGACCACAAGGAGCAAATTTGTTAGATAAGCGCCAATTATCAGGGGGTAAAGCAAAGAATTTATCCTGCGAAAAATTAGCCTCAATTTGCAATACCGTACCTAAAGTCCCTTTTGCAATCTCTTCACGCATAGTAATGACAGCAGGTTCAAATCGTCTTTCATGACCGATCCCCAACTGCACTCCAGCCGCCTTACATGCTTGAATAGCAGCCAGTGCATCGTCGTAGGTCAAACATAAAGGCTTTTCGCAAAACACATGCTTACCAGCCTGAGCTGCCATGTGGATTTGTTTTGCGTGAAATTGATGCGGCGTACATAGAATAATAGCCTCCACATCAGGGTTTTTAATCGCATCTTCAAATTCATTAGCAAATTGAAAATTGATAGTATGTGGGCCACTTTGGGCGCTCTCAATGACCTTTGGGTCATTTTCTACAACCATCACAACATCCAGTAACGAACTTGCTTCAAGAGTGGCGGTAATAATCTTACCCCACCAACCATAACCAATTACAGCAACCTTAACGGGTGTTGTCATATATCTCCTAAAAGTAAATTAGTGACTTGTCATGAACTTCGCAACAAGGGCAGTAAATTCGGGTGCGCATTCAAGATTCGCAATATGCGCTCCGGGTAATTCTGCAAACTCACTGTTTTTAATCACACTGCGTAAATTACTAATCTCAGTAGCAGGTGCGCCTCCATCAAATTGCCCACCAATGAGTAAGACCGGGCATGAAACCTTGCCAACGTAAGGACGCAAATCGTAGTCCTTCACTGCGTGCCCACAAGCCATATATCCATCGGGCTCATTCGCTCCAATCATGACCCTTAATGAACGATCAATCTCTGGATTTGATTTCCTAAAACCCTCAGTTAACCAACGATCAGCCGTACCATCAACAATCCCTGAAATACCATTGGCTTTGACCGTTGCAATGCGGTTTTCCCACATCGTAAAACTTTCAGGCGTTTGATTAGGTCTAAAACACGCAGATGCTAACGCTTTTACTTTTTGTGGGTAATGCGCAGCAAAATAAAGACCTAACATCGCACCTAAAGACAAACCAACCCAGTAAACCGTCTTAATATTTAAAGCATCTAATAATTCATTCACGTCATCGGCCAAATCTTGCGAAGTGGCAAAATCACCAACCGAGGCAGTTCCGCCATGACCACGATAGTTATATCTCAAAACCTGAAAATGCTTCTTCCATTCCTCGATCTGTGGATTCCACATGGTGTAGTTCGCGCCTAGGGAGTTCGCTACAAGTAGCACGGGAGCTCCTAATTTACCTTCTAATACGTATACTGTTTTCGTCATTACTGTCTCACTTTATGAATGAATTTACTCTATCAACTAAAACTCTTTATAGAGATCGTCCGATCACTTTAATCTAGGTTTTTCAATTTGACAAGTGATGATATTTTGCAGAAATAAAAATTTCATCCAAATGGGGTTTACCCTAAATTCCAATTATTAATTATATTAAATATTAAAAATCATATATTTATAAATACAACTTAAAGTAATTTATATTAATATTACAGATTGACAACTAATGATCAAACGATTACTATTTTAAAAATTACGGAACTTTTCATGACCAATATCGCCAACTCTAAAGATACACCCGAACAATCTCCTGAGTTTGATCCACGTGATTTTCGAAATGCTTTAGGACATTTTGGAACCGGCGTAACCGTCATAACAACAGTCGATAGCAATCAACAATGTTTTGGCGTTACGGCTAGTTCATTTAACTCAGTGTCCTTAAATCCCCCTCTCGTCCTCTGGTCTCAAGTCAGGGGAGCACCAAGTCATCAAGCCTTTCTAAGCTCTGAATATTTTGTGGTCAATATCCTTTCAGAGGATCAAAAAGAAGTCTCCAACACTTTCGCACGACCTAGTGAAGATAAATTTAAAGATATTGCGCACCATCTATGTCCGCAAGGTATTCCGGTGCTCGAAGGTACATTAGGTCATTTTATCTGTAAAAAAGAACAAGAAATTGATGGAGGGGACCATGTGATTTTTATCGGACGGGTTATGAGCTACTCCTACAATACCTCGGAGGACACTGCGCCACTGTTCTTTTGGAAGGGTAAATACCACGCCGCAACTGACCATACTGCATAATCAAAATTAAAGGAAATATAATGTCAAACGTTACACTGGATCAAGCTTTAATCATTGCTCAAACAGCCCTTAAAAAAGGCCGTGAAATGAAATTCCATCCTTTAACCGTTGTGGTTTTGGATGCTGGAGGACATATGAAAGCGCTTCTTCGCGAAGATCACTCTAGCATTTTGCGTGAAGATATTGCACGCGGTAAAGCATGGGGCGTTTTAGGCATGGGCTTTGGTGGTCGCGAACTCAATCGCCGCGCGGATAAAGTCCCAGCTTTCTTTACAGCACTTAACGCCATGTCAGAAGGCAAAATGGTTCCCGTCGCTGGTGGCGTTCTGATCCGTGATGAGAATCACCATATTATTGGTTCGGTTGGTGTAACAGGAGATACATCCGATAACGATGAAATCTGCGCTGTTGCCGGTATCAAGGCCGCCGGCTTAACACCTGATACAGGGGATCAATAAACAACGTTGTTTGACCTTATTAAAAAATAAATCCGCCTTAGCGGATTTATTTCTATGCACTTTTCGAACTAATTGATTAATGCCAGCCGCTCTACTGTCAGGGGTAAATTTCTTGCGCGAAGACCTAAAGCTTGCTCCAAAGCATTCGCAATTGCCGCAGCGGTTGGTCCTGCAGCAGCTTCACCTCCACCTAAACTAGGGGAACTAGGCTGATTTAGTAACTTGACCTCAACCTTAGGCACTTCATCAAAGTTCAATATAGGATAGGTGTCCCAGGTATTAGATGTAACCCCCTCTTTATTCCAGTTCACCATTTCTTTTAAAGTCCAACTGATCGACTGAATAACTCCACCCTCAATCTGATTCTTCAGACCATCAGGATTAACGATTTCTCCAGCATCGCATACTGCCCAAACCTGATCTACATAAATCTTTTCTTCAGCACGTAATTGCACCATAACACCACAATAAGCACCTGTATTTTTATAGCGTGCAAACCCCATCCCAAGTCCACTTCCTTCAGGAAGCAGATGACGTTTTGACCAATTCGCTATTTTGGCTAACTCATCTAACAATTGGATAGAACGTGGATCAGTAAGATGTTGTTTTCTAAAGTCAAGACTATCGGTCCCAACTCCGCGGGCAACTTCATCCATGAATGACTCCATACCAAAAACATTGAGATAAGCTCCCAATCCACGAAGTGCGGAAGTTCTCAGTGGTGCTTGAGGAATCATGTGGTGTCTGAGTTGTTGATACTGAACATCATATAAAGTAATCGCATTACGCAGTCCACCACCTTGTGGCAAAGGATTATCTTTAGTTTCATCAATCGGATGGGGTGGGTCAATCATCCAAGCACCTAATAAATTGAGTTTGCCTGCCCAACCTGGACGATGAATATGCGTCGGTGACCATACCTCTGTATGCCAGTTCACAATCTTACCTTGCTCATTGATTCCTGCTTCAAACTCAACCACTCCTGGAGCACCAAAGGGTGTCGCTGTTAATTCTTCTTCTCGACTCCATTGCACACGAATTGGCAATCCAGTCATCTTCGCAATGAAAGCCGCATCAAAAGCCACATCATCCGCACTGTTATGTCCATAACAACCAGCACCATGCAAATGAATGACTTTGATAGTACTAGCATCTTGGCGAAGTCCAACAGCAATTTGGTTTTTAAGAAGGTGCGACCCTTGAGTATGTGACCAAACAGTCATTACTCCATCTTTTTCTTGCGCAATGGCGCAGGCTGGTCCAATAGATGCATGAGCAATAAATGGACGCGAATAACGAGCTTTGACCGTTTTAACTACTATTTGCGAACCGCCACTTTCATAAGCAATTTCATCGCCAAACTGTTGTGCCATGATCATTGGTTCTGTTTCTATTTGCTCTTGAACATAGCTTGGTGTATTCCATGTCACTAAAGCTTGAGCTTTCTCCTGCGCTACAACCAATAAAGCTTCATTACTTCCAATAATCGCTAAAAAACTGCCACTATGAACAACTTGATCAACGCCAGCTAACTGTTGAATTTTCTCGGTCTCTACCGAAGCAATCGTGGACTGCACATGAGAGGCTCGAATCATTCTTGCATGACGCAAATTTGGCAAGCTAAAGTCGTGGATAAAAGCTGCGCCTGATAATTTTTCCAGTAAATCTTCTCTCGGAACGTCTCTTCCTACCCAATGCAAATGAGCTTGCTTTTTGGTTGAAAAAATCTGCTCGCTAGAATCAATATTAATATGAAGATTCAGGTGGGGGGCGAGCTGCGCATAACTGGTCTGCTGACTGGACTGCGAACTTGTAAAAATTCCTTTTGCAATCGTTAGCGACTCTGCAGGTACATTCAGTTGTCGAGCAGCGGCTTCTAAAAATAATGTTCGGCCAAATCCCAATGCTACTTTGAGAGCTGTGCCACCATTTTCAATCGATAAACTCCCTGCGGTATACCACTCATCAGGAGATTCATGCGTATCTCCAGCAATCCAATGGATTTGATCAAGGTCAATACCCAGCTCATCTGCTGCAATTTGTTGAAGCGCGGTCTGAATCCCTTGACCTAATTCCACCTTACCAGAACAGACGGTAATCTTTGGTAGATGTTGAAAATTCATCCACTGCGATAACAGAGGATTGGAGATAATATTCGGTGGAAGAGTGATTTGGCTCATGCCGCCCTCTTTTCATTTAACTGATCGATGACAGTATCAATCGCTCGTAAAATTCGGACATGGGTGCCACAACGACATAAATGTCGATTGAGTGCTTCCATCAACTGTTCCTTACTAGGGTGAAGACTCTTTTTGAGTAATGCTGTGACACTCATCAAAATCCCATTGATACAGTAGCCACACTGTGCAGCTTGCTCTTGAATAAAAGCAGCCTGCACCATTTGACCAATAGGATCATTAGCAAGTCCCTCGGGAGTCAAAATATCCTTATTAGCAGCTGCCCAAAGTTGCATGTCGCAGGACTGGACCGCTTGACCATCAACAATTACAGTACAAGCACCACAATTTCCAGCGCCACATCCAAAACGAGTTCCTTTATGATCTAAATCATTACGAATGACATACAGTAAGGGAGTATTTTCTGGAGCATGAACAGTTTGGTCATGCCCATTAAGGCGAATATGAGTTGTATTCATAATTAATTAGTGACAATTTGTTTTAATAAACCAAGCAGGTACTGAAGTTCCATCAACATCACCTAATCCTGCCGCAGAAGTTTTATCGAGTTCTTTAAGAGCTGCGATGGTTACTGGCAAATCCCAACCACCCTCTTGCGCCTCTTCGATCATGGTACGTAAATCTTTACGTATGTTATCAAGAGTAAAAGCGGCCGCCGGTTGTGGCTCTCCTTTGAGTGTAGAAATCAACGCTGGTGTTCGCCCTTTCAACATATTGGGCGCACCAGAAGTATCTGACAAAATATCAATAAGACGCTCAGGAGAGATCTTTAATTTTGCTGATAATGACAATGCTTCACTAAACGATTGCCAAAATACAAGCAGGGGTAAATTGACAGTCAGTTTTAACATCGCACCTGAGCCACTTGGTCCCACATGCTCAACACGACGGCAAAGCTGCTCTAGTATTGGGCGTGCTTTTTCAACATCAGCATCTTCGCCACCCACTAAGCCAAGGAGCTTCCCATCTCTAGCTGGTCCAACAGTTCCGCCAACTGGACAATCGACAATCCCAGCACCATGTGATTGAATCTCTTTAGCAAGTGCTACTGAGGTTTTGGGCCGAACCGTACTCATCTCAATAAATAACTTACCTTGAATATTGGCTGACATCACACCATTAGGGCCCCGATAGCAAGCATCAATAGCATTAGCATCTGTCAAAATAGAAATCACAACTTCTGAGTGATTAACTAATTCTGAAGGCGTTTTTGCAATGACCGCTCCTTTTTTCTCAAGGGGAACCATCTTTTCAATCGACCTGTTCCAAATTGTGACTTCATGACCACATGCAATCAAACGCTCAACAATCGCGCTCCCCATTTTTCCTGTTCCAAGTAAGCCGACTTTCATTGCAATCTCCTGATAAATGATTTGAATTTCAACTTATTATAAATAAGCAAAAGAAAGTTTTTCATGTAATGATCAAATAATCAATAAATTAATAGATTGGAAGTAATACTTTCTTTTCAAAAATATTTATTGATCGATACAATTGAGTTATTGAAATTAAGAAAAAGAGGGGCTAAGTAATAACCCTGATATTTTATAAAGGGAGATTCCTTTAATCTCACAAGAGTTGTTATTTTTTATGATTAATCAGCTAATTGTGATGATAAGTTGGCTTATTGATCAATCAATCATTTAAGATGTGGGTAGTTGAAAAATTAACTAGGGAGACATAATGAGTATTGATCGCCGTTCTTTCGTCCAAGGATCTGCTGTTGCAGGTCTAGGGCTAGCCGTTCCAAGCATCTTCGCGCAGAGTAATGAGCCTGTTCGTATAGGTCTTCTTACTGTTAAAACTGGCCCCCTCGCCTCTGGTGGTATCGATATGGAATTGGGTTTAAGACAATGGATTGCTGAAAATGGCAATATGTTAGGTGGACGCAAAGTCGAACTCACCGTGGCTGATACTGGCGGCGTTCCTGCAAATACAAAAACGAAAATTTCAGAATTGAATGAGCGCAATAAAGTACATGTCATTATGGGCCCTCTTGCCGCCTTCGAAGCTTTAGCAGTTGATGACTATATTCGTGATCATAAAATCCCAACACTATCTGTTGCTGCTGCTGAAGATATGACGCAACGTAAAGCAAATCCTTGGTTTGTGAGAGCTACTTCAACGTCATCACAAAGTGCTCACCCAATGGCAGATTACTGTGCCAATATTAAAAAATACAAACGAATTGTGATTGCTGCCGATGATATTGCTTATGGTCATGAAATGGCTGCAGGTTTTCAAAGAGTCTTTGAAGAAAACGGTGGGAAAATTGTCCAGCGTTTATTTCCACCTCTTACCGTTCCAGATTATGGAAGTTATTTGGCGCAACTAAAAACAAATGCTGATGCGGTCTTTTTATGCTTCGCCGGTTCGAATGGATTCCGCTTTATTCGTCAAATGAACGAGTACGGTCTGAAGGGTAAGATCGCTATCGTTGGCGGCATGACCGCTCTCGATGAAGCTGTGCTCAAAAACATGGGTGATGAGGCCCTGGGCATCGAAACAGTTTGCTGGTATTCTGCTGAACTCAACAACCCTATCAACAATAAGTTTTCTCCTGCCTTCCGTAAAGCACAAGGTTATGACCCTGGTTTTTATGCGGCAGCAACCTACGTTAATGCCGCTGTTTTAGACGTTGCCCTTAAGTCGATTAATGGTAACGCTAATAATAAAGAGGCATTAATGGCAGCTCTTAAAAAGACTAATGTACCTACCGCTAGGGGTCCTGTAACTTTTGATAGCTATGGCAATATTGTTGGAGACGTTTATATACGTAGAGTAGAAAGAAAAGAAGGCCGCCTCGTGAATGTTGTTACTAAAACCTACACGAATGTAAGTCAATTCTGGAAGTATGATCCTAAGGCATTCTTAGCTAACCCTGTGTATTCAAAAGATTGGCCACCAGCTAAAAACTTAGAATCGTAATCGTTTAGAAAAGTTATTTTATGCAATTTTGGGTCATTCAAACCCTGAATAGTCTTGCACTCGGAGGACTCCTGTTTATGTTGTCCTCCGGCTTTGCATTGATTTTTGGTCTCATGCGGATTGCCAACCTGACCCACGGCTCCCTGTTTATGATTGGTGCTTACATCGCTGCTTCGGTGTTAAGGGCAGGATATGGTTTAGTCGTTGCAGGTATCGTGGCAATGATCATCGTGGGGATACTGGGTGGACTGATTGAGCGCTTTATTTTGCGAGCTTTATCAGGTAACTCACAAGGACAAGTCCTCGCAACTCTTGGGCTTTCTTTTATTGCGGCAGATGGATGTTTAATGATCTGGGGTGGTGATCCAATTCCTATCAATGCCCCTGAAATATTGCGTGCCCCTCTAGAAATGTTTGGATTTAGTTTTCCAACCTACCGTTTAGTTGTTTTAGGAATCGCATTCATCACAGGACTTTTTTTGTATTTATTGATGGAAAGAACTCGCTTAGGAGCTATGATTCGCGCGGGTGTGGATGATATGCAAATGGCTCGCGCTGTTGGTATCCCTGCATCCCTCCTATTTACTACCGTCTTTAGTCTTGGTGCTTTACTTGCGGGTTTAGGAGGTACTGTCGGTGGCCCGATGCTCAATGCCTATCCGGGTCTTGATGGTGACATGTTGCCTTTGGCTTTAATTGTCGTGATTTTGGGCGGCGTAGGAAGCTTAGTCGGCACCTTTGTTGCCAGCTTTATTATTGGATTTATCTATACTTTTGGTATTGCTTTAGTGCCTGATCTAGCCTATGTGATCTTATTCTTACCTATGGTGCTTGTGATTGCCTTTCGTCCATCTGGGCTTTTTGGAACTATGCGCGCATGAGTATAAAAAATTATCTGCCGTATTTATTCCTCATAATAGCCCTCACACTATTGCCATTTTTCTTTGGTGAGTATTACGTCAATTTAGGCAGCCAAATTATGATTGCTGCTATTTTTGCAGCGAGCCTTAACTTGCTGGTTGGGTATGGTGGCCTTACTTCTTTAGGTCATGCCACCTATTTAGGACTTTCCGCTTATACCTCCGCCTGGCTCTATCAAAACTACGGAATGAATCACGCCCTATCTGCTCCCATTGCGATTATTTTTACGACCTTCGTAGGCGCCATTTTTGGTTGGATTTCTCTTCGCGCTTCAGGCCTTAGTTTTTTGATGCTTACTTTAGCGCTCTCACAAATCATCTGGGGAATTGGCTACCGCTGGGTCGGCCTAACTAATGGCGATAACGGTATTTCTGGACTAACAAGACCATCACCTTTTGGGTTTGATTTAGAAGACTCAACGAATTTTTATTGGTTCTGTTTAATCACTACAGTGATCTCTTTATTTTTTATTGCACTTGTGGTGAATTCTCCCTTTGGTGCTAGCCTGCGCGGTACCCGTGACCAAGAAAAAAGAATGAGCGCTTTAGGTTTTAATGTTTGGGGAATCCGCTGGGTGACCTTTGTCATGGCGAGCTTTTTTGGCGCTATCTCTGGTCTTCTTTATATCTACCTTAACAAATATATTCACCCTAGTGTCATGTCGATTACCTCTTCTGCTGAAGCATTACTTTGCGTCATTGCTGGAGGTGCCGGTACATTAGCTGGACCAGTCATCGGCTCAATTTTGATCGTTCTTTTAAAAAATTATGTTTCTGGTTTTGTCGAACGCTGGAATATGTTACTCGGATTTATTTTTGTATTTATTGTGATCTTTATGCCCGCTGGATTAGTTCCTGGATTTGATCAAATCAAGAAGCGTTGGTTTGGAGGTAAATCATGAGTTATGTCCTAGAAGTAAAAAACCTCATCAAAAGTTTCGGTGGCGTAGCAGTTACTCAAAGTGTTTGTCTTCAAGTTGCTCCGGGTGAGCGGCGTCTAATTATTGGACCGAACGGCGCTGGTAAAACTACACTCTTCGCTCAAATTACCGGCGACCTCAAACCAGATTCAGGATCTGTTGAAATATTTGGTAAAAACGTCATTGGTAAGCCAGTTCAAGCCAGGGCACATATGGGTATGAGCCGTACTTACCAAATCATTACCTTATTCTCAAAAGATACCTTAGCTCATAACGTCGTGCTTTCACTACTTGGGATTAGTGCTCGTAAAAATAATGTGTTTTCACCTTTAAAAACCACGGATGAACTTTATGATCAAGCGATTAACTTACTCGATAGCGTAGGTTTAAAAAATCAAGCCCACCGTAAAGTATCAGAGATTTCTTATGGCGAACAACGGCGTGTTGAAATTGCACTCGCCCTGGCACAAAAACCTGAACTACTTTTACTTGATGAGCCCTTAGCTGGACTATCTGTGGATGAACGTGTCATGGTGGCAGACTTAATCAATAACATCTCAAAAGAAGTCGCAATTGTCATGATTGAGCATGATATGGAAATGGCGCTAGCATTTGCTGAAAAAATATTAGTTCTTCAATACGGTAAGGTAATCGTTGATGGTGATCGTGATTACGTAGTCAATAATCCTAAGACGCAGGAGGTCTATCTTGGCCACTAATGCGTTAGAAATTAAAGGAATTAATTCATATTATGGCGATAGTCATGTCTTGCATGATGTTTCACTAACACTCAAAAAATCTTCACTGCTCGCACTGCTTGGCAGAAATGGCGCTGGTAAAACAACGACAATGATGACGATTGCGGGACTGGTCAATGCAAAGACTGGAAACATCGAGTTATTTGGTAACAATGTTGCGCGTCAAAAACCAGAATATATTGCCAAAGCTGGAATTCGCTTGGTCCCTCAAGGCCGTCGCATTTTTCCGAGTCTTTCGGTTGAAGATAATTTAAAAGTGGCTGCACAAAACCGCCCAATTCAGAACCCTTGGAATATTTCTCGAGTATATGACCTTTTTCCACAGTTAAGAGACCGCTTTAAACAACGCGCAGGAACCCTTTCTGGTGGTGAACAGCAAATGTTGGCTATTGGCAGAGCACTTATGGGTAATCCAGACGTTCTCTTGTTAGATGAGCCTTCTGAGGGCTTAGCGCCACTAATCGTTACAGAAGTAGCGCGTGGCATTAAAGAAATTAAAAATGAAGGTTTATCTATCATTTTGGTCGAGCAGAATTTTCAACTAGCAATGACATTGGCCGATGATATTGCCATATTAAATACTGGTCGCGTCGCCTATCAAGGAAGCGAGGCTGAAGTGAGGGCTAATCCTGAACTTGCAACGAAACACTTAGGCGTTTTTTAAACTTTTTTCACATAAGACTTTTATACTCATCTTTTCTATTTACATTTAATTAAGAGGCAACAATGTTCTATACCTGCTCTGCATTTTGTTCTGACTCATCCCATAACCACTCCTCTTCCTACGAGTCACCTGTTAACCTTGCCGGTAAAGCGATTGCTAAAGCCGGTAAAAAAGGTGCCGCAACTCCAGCCAAAAAATCGACAGCTAAAAAACTAACTAGTCCGACCCAACGTGTTGTTAAAAACCGTAAGGGTCAACATGTCGTTGTGGATATCCATTGCCATTACCTCAATCCAGCAGTTAATGCTAAAACGATCCATCTGAATGCTCCTTCCTATGATCCAACCGTAATTTACGCAACGGAAATTACGAATGAGACAAACAAACTTCAAATGCAAACACGTGCTCCTAAACTCATGGGTGTTGATGAGCGTCTGAAAGATATGGACAAGATGGGTATTGATATCCAAGCAGTGGCGCCAGCTCCCTATCATTATTTTTATTTCACAGAAGCAGAACTCGGTGCAAGCCTTGCTCGTGAAGTTAATGATGGAATTGCTAATGTTGTTGCAGGCAATCCAGACCGCTTCGTTGGTATGGGTTCTGTACCTTTGCAAAATGCGGATATGGCTGTTAAAGAACTCGAATACTGCGTGAAAACTTTGGGGCTTAAAGGTGTCGAAATTTGCACCAACGTTAATGGTAAGAACCTGACCGACCCAAGCCTTGGTTTAGAAAAATTCTTCGCTAAAGCCAACGAACTTGGCTGTATCATTTTTATGCATCCACTAGGCTTTACACAAGGCGAACGTTTAACAAACCACTACTTTAATAATGTGATTGGTAATCCACTGGAAACAACCATCGCTGTTAGCCACTTGATTTTTGATGGTATTGCAGCTCGTTATCCAAAGATTAAATTTATCTGTGCCCACGGTGGCGGTTTCTTGGCTCACTACTGGGCACGTATGGATCACGCCTGGGGCGCTCGTAAAGATTGCCGTACCGTGATTAAAAAGAAACCATCCTCATATTTAGAGAAATTCTATTTTGATACGATTACCCATGACTCTGAAATGTTAGGCAACCTGATTCGTCGCTTTGGTGCTGATCATGTCCTCTTAGGTACTGATTACCCTTACGATATGGCGGATGATCATCCTTTACAAACGATTCGTGGTGTAAAGAGATTGTCTGTCGCTGATCGTCAATTGATTGAAGGTGGTAACGCCATCAAGATGATGAAGATTAAACTGTAAAGGTTTTTAATCTCCAATAAAAAAGGATTCTTTAAGAATCCTTTTTTAAGTTCAGGACTTAAATTTTACAAATATCGAAATTAACCATTAATAATCAAATACATGCAGCATGAAATGATTTTAAATTTCGCGGTAAATTTTCACTTTTCAAGGTTATTTGATACCGGATAATCTCTCGAATAAACAGGATTTGATAAGAATTCAGCGCTTTTATATTTCCAAAACTGCGTGACTCCCGGATAAGTTTTAATAATCGTGTTGGTTAACTGACCATTCACACGCTCAACCTTACGAATATAAATGTCCATAATTGGATTGCCTAACGCATCTAGCGTAATTTTGCCGCGAGGATCATTATTGACCTGAACACTTCGCAGTGCTGTCATAAAAGACTTCTTGTCTTCAATGTTCGATTTATTGTCTTTTAGAGCTTGTTCGAGCATCAGCATCGCGCCATAAGCTCCAACGGAATAATAACCAGGCGCTTGTTTAAACTCTTTAAGCATTCCTTGATTAAATTTAGTATTATTTGGATTATTCAGGGTTTGAGCATACCAACCTGGTGAAATAACACCTAAGGCCTCATCACCCATAGAGCCTAAAATCCCCTCGTCTACTGCTGTCATATTGCCAAGCACTGGAATCTTGCCTTGCATACCGTATTCTTTATATTGCCGTAAAAACTTAACGCCATTACTTCCAGCATAGGCAATATAAATAGCATCAACATTGGTCTTGATTTGACTGATATAAGCCCCATAATCAGCAGTATTTAAGGGTGACCATAATTTTTGTACGATCTTGCCACCATTTTCTTCAAAGGTTCTCTGGAACCCACCAACGTTCTCATGACCAAAAGCAAAGTCATCGCCCAAAACAGCAATACGTTTGTACTTCAGCTCTTTTGCTACATACTCACCAAATGGTTGATTCGGTTGAGCTGAACTACCTACAGCTCTGACAAACCAAGGATTAGGTTTACGTTGTGTCAAATCTTCAGCACCAGCAGATGGTGAAATCGTTGGAATTTCAACTTTACGAATATAGTCATCAACAGCAATCGCTTCAAATGCTGCCAAAGGGCCAATTACAACATGAACTTTATCTTTTTCAACCAGTTCAGCTATTTTTGCTTTGGTGATCGCTGGCTGTCCACCCGTATCACCAGTAAACAATTCTACTTTTCGACCAGCAATCATATTGTTATGTTCTTTTAAATATAACTTCAAGCCATCCTCCATTTGAATACCGCCAGCGGCTAAAGCCCCAGACTTAATGGTCAGAAAACCAACACGAATTGGGTCGGTGCTGGCAGCTAATGCAATTTGTGCGCTAAGTAATGAAAAGCTTACCAATGCAACACTTTGAATGAATGATCTTTTACTTATCATTTTGTCCCTTAAATTATATTTATTAATATGTGTATATGCTATATTACAACGAGTTTGAAGGGCTACGATGAAATATCGATATGAAATTCACCTCCTTTTTAAACAATCATTCCTATAGAGACAACTCATGATTCAACATATACATTTTCAAGAACATAATATCCAGCAAGATGGTAAAAATTTAAGCTTTAAAACAGCTGGTAAAGGCCGAGCTATTATTTTGTTTCACTCACTTTTAGCTGACCAATCCAGTTGGGATAACATTATCCCAACCCTCATTAAAACGCACCAAGTCATCCAACTGAGCCTTCCGGGATTTGATCAATCAGATTTTGTTGGCGGATCACTAAATGCTATTTCTGATCAAATTGCCGCTGTTATTCAAACACTATCCATGGAACAAGCGCCAATATTCATGGGTAATGGTTATGGCGGATTTGTGGCGTTAAACACTGCGCTTCGTTATCCGGACTTGCCGTTTAAATTAGTACTAGCTGATTGCGGAGCTTGCTTTACCGAAGCCGGTAGAGCCGCATTTAAGGGTATGTCAGAAAATGCAAAGAATAAAGGACTTTCTGCTATTGCGGATGTTGCTATGCGCCGTCTTTTTGCACCCGCCTATCAAGAGTTGCATCCCGAACTCATTGCTGACCGTAAAGAGCGTTTTTTAAAATTAAAATTAGAGACCTTTTTCGGTGCGTGTGAAGCACTCTCTACAATGGATTTAAGAACTGCTGTGACTCAACTTCAAATCCCTTCTCTAGTGGTTGTGGGAGAGCTTGATGAAGCTACCCCAGCACCAATGTCTGTTGAATTAGCTGAGCTTCTCCCGAATGCTTCATTACGTATTTTCCCGGGCCTTGCCCATGTTCCACAACTTCAAGACCCACAAGCGTTTTTAAAGGGTGTTGAATCTTTTATTGCAGCATGACCCAATAACTTACCAAGGAATATCATGGCAACTTCTAAAAAACAAACTACTGTGGTTCGCACTCCTGTAAAGACTTCTCCTAAGAGCAAAGGTGGAGAACTATCCCTACAAAAACCAACAGTGGGATTTATTGGACTAGGTATTATGGGTTCAGCGATGTCAATGAATTTAGTCCAAGCCGGATTTCATGTTTATGGCTTTGATCCTAGTCCGAAACAGCAAAAATTGATGAAAAAAGAAGGTATTGATATTCAGGCCTCTGCCAGCGATGTTGCTACCAAAGCCTCCCATATCTTATTATCACTCCCTTCGATTGCAGCGTTAATGAGCGTTGCACAAGATATCGCTAACTCAGCAAAAAAAGGAACTGTTGTCGCTGAATTAGGCACTCTACCCGGTGAGGCCAAAGAAGCTGCTCGCGAGATTTTAGCGAAAAAAGAAATCACCCTACTCGATTGCCCACTCTCAGGAACTGGTGCGCAAGCAAAAACGAAGGATCTTGTCGTCTATGCCAGCGGAGATAAAAAAGCTATCCAAAAAATGACTGCTGTTTTTGAAGGTTTTGCTCGCGCAATCTATAACATTGGCGAATTTGGTCAAGGTATGAAAATGAAATTGGTTGCTAACCATTTAGTCGCCATTCACAACGTAGCCTCTGCTGAAGCGATTTTACTCGGCGTACAAATGGGCCTTGATGCCAATCAAATCGTAGAAGTGATTGGTAATAGTGCTGGCAGTTCCAGAATGTTTCAAGTACGTGGTCCTTCAATGGCCAACAGGACATGGAGTGAAGCAACCATGAAAATTGATGTTTGGAATAAAGACATGCATCTCATTAGTGGCGCCATCGAGTCATATGCTGTTCCAGCACCAGTTTTTGCTTCTTGTATCCCCGTCTATAACGCAGCCAATGCTCTAGGTCATGCCAAAGATGATACCGCTGTTGTCTATAAAGTTTTAGAAAACTGGGCTAAACCAATGACCACCAAGAAGCAAAAGAAAAAATCGAAAAAATAATTACTGAAGACGACGGTAAAAATCTTTGACGTGCGCATCCGTGCGTACGTCATTGGTTCGAATTGGTTGCAGAAGCTCTATCCCTTCAAGGGTCGTACAGCGACTCAGCGCCACATAGACTTGTCCTGGAGCAAAAGTTCCTCCTGATAAATCAACTTTTACTTTTTCTAATGTTTTGCCTTGACTCTTATGAATCGTCACTGCCCATGCCAGCATGAGTGGGAACTGTTCAAACTTGCCATTCACCACAGGTTTAATTTGGTTTTCTTTTTCATCAAACTCATACTGATAAGATTCCCAAGCAAAAATAGGTACTTCAACAAGATGTCTCATCCGAGAACCCGACGTGGGATCAAGCTCAACAGTGATCGACTCAGTTTCAAACTGAACCACTTTTCCTAAAGTTCCATTCATCCAACGTCGTGGCATATTTCGATCATTGGCAGTAAACATGACACGTGCACCTAGCTTTAACGTCAAATCAAGTGGTGAGGGCAGATTTCTTTCATCAATATTAAACTTACCATCCACTCTTCCCTTATAAACGCGTGTTTCAGTATCCAAACCACGCATCTCTTTGGTATTCATACTATCCGCACGCTGATTGGTGGTAGTCAATGTAATCGCTTGTTGATTTCCTGATATCGCAGGATGAAAGCATGCATCATTAATGATTTTTAACGCTGTATCTGCACCCTGATTCATACGAATCTGATTCAAGAGATCTGTAAAGGCCTTATCTTTTTGTCGAAAAATTTTCATGAGCTCAATGTATGTGAGTTCTGAACGGTGTAAAACCTGCGCATTAAAAAAATATGCCGCGTCGTAACCGCGTTCGCGTAAAACTTCCATTTCTTCATGGCGAACAACGGGTGGTAACTGAAAAAGATCACCTACAAAAATAACCTGTATCCCTCCAAATGGTTTACCTTCACGAGGACCATTGACCCTCAAGAACATATCGATAGCATCGATCATATCGGCTCTAACCATGGAGATTTCGTCAATAATCAAAATTCCAAGTTTGTTATACAAGCGTCGATCTTTGAGCTTTTTAATATCATTTTCTGGGAAAATTAATCTAGGTGGAAAACGAAAAAAAGAATGTATCGTGACACCCCGCACCTGTAAGGCGGCAACTCCTGTTGGAGCAACAACCGCAACCTGTTCTTTGAGCTCATTACGTAAATAATTAACCAGCGTCGTTTTACCAGTACCCGCACGTCCACTAATAAAAATAAATGGATCTTTACGATCAATTGCGGTCAATACCGCATCATACTCTGGGGTAATCTCAATCAAAGGGGTTTACTCTTGCATTTCCGAAGTTTGCTCAGCCGCAATTTGACGTAAAGAATTTACAAACACCTCAGCCGATTGACCACCTTGAATCAAGTATTTTCCATCGACAATGACCGAAGGAACTGCAGTAATACCGATCGTTCGGTAGTATGCCATTGCCTCTTTCACCTCACTTGTAAATTGATCAGAATCAATCACCTCTTTCGCCTTTTGCTCATTCAAACCAGCACGTTGAACAGCTCTGAGCAATACCTCAGGATGATCCAAGTCTTCATTCAATGTGAAATACGCTGTCAATAACTCACGTTTTAAAAGATATTGAGCACTTAAACTAATTGTTGCTTGGGCCCAATACAGTAAACGGTGACACGTAAAGGTATTGTAAATTTTAGGACGTATTGCTTCGTTAAAAGGAAAGCCTGATTCCTTGGCTCTTTGCTGAATTTGTGTTTGATTAGCAATGATTTGTTCACGAGTTGATCCGTATTTACCCATTAAGTGCTCCAGCGTATCTTGGCCACCTGGGGGCGTCTCAGGATTGAGCTCAAAAGGATGAAATTGCAGCTCTACGGAGATTTCACCTTTTAATTGTTCAACAGCTTGTTCGAATGAACCAAGACCAATTGCACACCATGGGCATGCCACATCGGAGACGAAATCTATACGGATATTTTTCATAGGTAATCAGTGGAAAAAGAAGAATAATGCATAGAATAATCGAAAATCTTAGATTTATTTAAATTTAGTAAAATAAAGGGCTTGGAGAACTTTATTTATGTCGACAAACGCATTTCCTACTCAAAACACCTGGGAAGAAGTTGGGTCCAGCAGAATTCCTTTTTGGGCGTATACGGATGAGTCTATTTATCACCAAGAGCTTGAAAAACTATTTTATAAAAACCACTGGTGTTATATCGGCTTAGAAGCGGAAATCCCTAATCCTGGTGACTTTAAGAGAACCGTGATTGGTGAACGCTCTGTGATTCTCTCGCGTGATCAAGATGGTGCTATCCACGTCTTAGAAAATGTTTGTGCCCACCGAGGTATGCAATTTTGTCGTAAACGTCATGGTAATGCTAGCGAATTTGTCTGTCCATACCATCAATGGAACTACAGCCTCAAAGGTGATTTACAGGGAGTACCCTTCCGACGTGGGGTCAAAAAGGATGGCGAAATTCAGGGCGGAATGCCAAAAGATTTTAATCCCAAAGAACACTCTTTAAACAAATTGAAAGTAGCTGTTAGAGGTAGTGTCGTTTTTGCATCTTTTGATCATGATGTAGAATCCTTTGATGATTACCTCGGCCCAGAAATTTTGAGCTACTTTGACCGTTTATTTGATGGTCGTCAACTGACAATTCTCGGATATAACCGACAAAGAATTCCAGGTAACTGGAAACTCATGCAAGAAAATATCAAAGATCCTTATCACCCTGGCTTACTTCATACTTGGTTTATTACCTATGGTTTATGGCGGGCTGATAATGAATCAAAGCTAAGGATGGATAAACATTTCCGCCACGCAGCCATGATCTCTAAGCGAGGAAATGCTGGGGTAACATCTGAAGTAACGGCTGGAATCACTAGCTTTAAAAATACCATGGAAATTAACGATAAACGTCTGATTGATATTGTTCAAGAAGATTGGTGGAAAGGCCCTTCTGCTGTAATGATGACAATTTTTCCATCCGTTATTTTTCAACAACAAGTCAATAGTGTCTCAACACGTCATATCCAACCCAATGGGCATGGTTCCTTTGATTTTGTCTGGACGCACTTTGGTTTTGCGGAGGACACGCCAGAAATGACAGAACGGCGTTTAATTCAAGCAAATTTATTTGGGCCTGCAGGCTTTGTATCTGCTGATGATGGTGAGGTAATAGAACTTTCACAAATGGGCTTTGAGCAAAAACCAGCACATCAAGTTCTTGCTCAACTTGGCGGGACGGATTGCGAAGATACCGAACATATGGTCACAGAGACATTGATTCGCGGCATGTATAACTATTGGCGAAAAGTGATGGCAATTTAATATGTATTCTGAATATCTCCTTCAAGTGGTTCACCTTAACGCTAAATACGCTCAAGTCATTGACAGTGAAAATTGGAACGGATGGATTGATCTATTTGTTGAAGACTGTGTTTACAAAATTGTGCCGCGTGAGAATTATGAAAGAAATTTTCCATTAGCCACTTTATCCATGCTTTCCAAAGGTATGCTCAAAGATCGCGCTTACGGTATTTCAGAAACTCTATTTCATGACCCTTACTATCAACGTCATGTCATTGGTGTGCCTTTGATTCATGAGGTGAAAAATAATCTGATTTATTGCGAATCGAATTACGCAATCTTTCGCACCAAACTCAGTCAAGAATCAACAGTCTATAACGTAGGACGATATATCGATGAATTACTCATCACAGAACAAGGTCTTAAAATTCAATCTCGGCTATGTATCTATGATTCAGAAATGATTCCAAACTCATTAATCTACCCTATCTAAACACCTAGATATTTCACGAGATTAGGATCATCCAATATATCTTTCGAAGCTCCAGAGAGAACGATTTTACCTTTTTGCAGTACCAAAGCACGATCAGTATTGTGGAGTACTTTGCGCCAGTCACGATCAACAATCAACGTCGCCATCCCACTTGTGCGAATTTCTTGAATCACACGCCAAATCTCTGCCACAATTAAAGGCGCCAATCCTTCTGTTGCTTCGTCGAGAATCAATAAATCAGGATGCGTCATCAGCGCACGGCCAATGGATAACATTTGCTGCTCGCCACCCGATAATTGCTCGCCTAAATTTTTGAGTCTTTCAGACAAGCGAGGGAAAGTTGCCATCACCCGATCAAAAGTCCAATCCAGTTGCCCTCTACGTCCAGGCTTTGCACACATCAAAAGATTTTCTTTAACGGTTAAATTAGAGAATATTCCTCTTCCCTCAGGCACATAGGCAAGTCCTAATTGTGCCACTTGATATGGCGCCATTTTTAAGGAAGATTGACCATTGATTAGAATTTGGCCTTCTCTTTTTTGTACATGACCCAAAATACTTCGGATCAGAGTACTTTTACCCATCCCATTGCGCCCTAGTAACCCAATGGTTTCATGAGAATCAATTGCATAATCAATGCCATGTAATACATGACTACTACCATACCAAGCATGTAAATCATGCACCTCTAATAAATGACTCATGAAGATTCAGCCCCTAAATAAGCAGACTGAACTTGGGGATCATTACGTACCTGATCGGGAGTACCCTTAGCAATCACTGAGCCATTAACCATCACTGTGATAACATCAGCCACTTTAAAAACAGCATCCATATCATGCTCGACTAACATCATGGCGTGATCTTTACTAAGGTCACTTAAAAAATTCAACATTCGATCAGTTTCATCAGCCCCCATACCAGCCAGAGGCTCATCCAATAACAAAACCTTAGGATCCGTTGCTAAACACATAGCAACCTCAAGCTGCCTTTTCTGGCCATGTGATAGCAAGCCTGCCGGCCTCTCTAATACATGACTTAAACCAGTTTTATCGAGGATGTGTAAAGCATATTCATTACTAAAAGAGCAGTTTTGTCCGTTTTGCCAAAATTGCCAAGGCTTTTGAAGTTTGGATTGTGCAGATAATCGACAATTCTCTAAAACCGTCAGTTCTAAAAAAATGGTATTGCGTTGATAACTTTTTCCAAGACCCATTTGAGCCCTAGTAGGTTGAGATAACTGCGTCACATCTTGACCAAGAAGCTCAACACTTCCTGAGCTCAGTGGAATTTCTCCGGAAATCAAATTAATCAAGGTTGATTTACCCGCGCCATTAGTACCTATTACAGCATGAATCTCACCCAAGGCTAACTCAATATCAACAGCGTTAACAGCAACCAACCCACCCCATCGACGCGTCAGACCCTTTGCTTTCAGATAGATCGTTGAACTCACTTTCTCATCCTTCATCCTGAATGGATTTAGAGAGGATTTGGGGTGTTTTTGCTTTGGACGACCATAAGGCACTAAGACCAAATAATCCTTTTGGTAATAATGCTACGCTGATGATAATCGTGAGTCCTAGACCCAAATGCCAATGTTTAGAAAAGGCCCCAAAAATAACTTCGGATCGAAAAAACTCCTCTAAAAGAGCAAAGACAACCGAGCCAAAAAATGCTCCACGCAGGTGGCCAAGGCCACCTAAAATAATCATAATGAGAACCGCTCCCGATAAGTGCCAACTTAATAACTCAGGATTAACAAAACCATCTTTCACAGCGAATAAATAGCCCGATAATCCTGCCACCATTCCTGAAATAACGAAAGCGGCAAGTTTGTAATAGTAGGTGTCATAACCAATTGCCCGCATCCTGACTTCATTAATCCGAATCCCTGCTAGAGCTCTTCCGAATCTAGAGTGCGTGATCAAACCTAAAAATCCGAATACAGCTAACAAACAGATTAAAGTAAATAAATAAAAACTCTGCGAACTATTTATTGTGTAACCCCAAAAATTAGGTTTAGTGTATAGATAAATACCATCAGTGCCACCACCAACTGGTGTGTCATGGATAACGTAATATGCCATTTGCGCAAAAGCAAGAGTGACCATAATAAAATAGACTCCTTTAGTTCTGAGCGATAGCGCACCTACAAAAAAAGCATAAATCCCAGCAAATATCATTGAAAGTGGGAGAAGATAAGCAATTTGTGGTGAGGCTTGATCCGCAGATAATTTAACGATCGCATATGCTCCAATCCCAAAAAAAGCGGATTGCCCAAAACAAATTAAACCTGTAGTTCCGACCAACAACTCAAGACTTAGCGCAAAGATGGCATAAATCATAGTCTTTGTCATCCAGTCAATACTGTACTCAGAGCCAACAAAAGCTATCGAAGTAAGTACAGTAAAGATGACCAACAAAAATAGTATTTGTGATCTATTCATGAACCCGCCTTAAATAATCCACTCGGCTTATACAACAGAATTCCAGCCATCAGAACATAAACGAGCACGCCAGCCACTTCAGGTAATAATACCTTACCAAAAGTATCCACAAATCCAATGAGAAGAGATGCCACAAATGCACCACGAATCGATCCAATCCCACCGATGACAACAATTACAAAACAAATGATCAATACTCCTTGGCCCATCCCGGGATAAACGGAGGAAACTGGCGCCGCAACCATTCCAGCAAATGCTGCTATTGCAACGCCAGCGGCAAAGACAATTCGATATAAAAACTGAATATTAACGCCTAGTGATTGAATCATTTCTCGGTTAACACTCCCCGCCCGAATCATCATCCCAAGTTTAGTTTTACTCAATACTATATACATCAAGAGCGCTAGTGATAAGCAAACCCCTGAGATAAATAAACGATAGACCGGATAAGTCATCACATCGCTTAACTGCAAACTTGCAGATAACCACTGCGGTATTGCTACGCCATGAACATCATCCCCCACCAACAAACTTCGAGCCTCTTCAATAACGAGTATCAAACCATAAGTCATTAGCACTTGTTGTAAATGATCACGCTCATATAAATAACTATAAAAAATCCATTCTAAAAAATAACCAATCACAATGGCAATCAAAATGCCAATGATGAGGGTGAGAAAGAGTCCACCACCGAAGGTATTTGCAAACAAAGGAGATAAGCCAAAGGCAAGATATGAACCCATCATGTAGAAACTACCATGAGCAAGATTAATCACTCCCATAATGCCAAAAATGAGAGTGAGTCCAGCAGCGACTAAAAACAATAAAAGACCGTATTGAACTGAATTTAAAGTTTGTATAAAAAAGGTTGATAAATCCATAAAATCCAATAGGTCTTAAATCATTTATTACATATTACAGCCGCGAGCAGAGTCAGCAAGTGACTTACTAGCAATACCAATTACCTTGTTCTCTTTGCCTACAACTTGACGTAAATAAAAGTCTTGAATCGGATTATGTGCTTTTGAAATAGTAAATGGTCCACGTGGACTATCTACCTTAGCAGCAACAACAGCTTTTTCAAATTCATCTTTTTTACTGATATCACCTTTGGTAGCAAGTAGACCAATCGTCAGCATTTGAGCGGCATCATAACCTTGAACGGCATATACATCTGGCTGTAATTTAAATTGTTTTGCATATGCCAATCTAAATTCATTATCACGCTTTGTGTTTAAGTTATCACCATAATGCAAACTTGTCAGCATCCCTTGAGCTGCCTCCCCTTGACCTTCAAGTGTGCCATCCGTTAAGAAGCCTGGGCCCACTAACGGAATTGATTTATTTAAACCAGCAGCGGCGTAGTCTTTAACAAATTTAACGGCGCCACCACCTGCAAAGAAAGAATAAACAATATCTGGCTTAGCGGCAGCAACTTCAGTTAACAAGGCTTGAAACTCGACTCCTGGGAAAGGTAAAGTTAACATCTTATTAACCTTACCACCACCTTTTTCAAATCCTTCTTGAAAGCCCTTCACGGACTCTTCACCAGCAGCGTAATTCCAAGTAATGGTCATCGCTGTTTTATAACCCTTCTTTGCAGCAACTTCACCCATCGCATAACCAGGCTGACCATTTGTGAAAGAACTTCTAAAAATATTTTTAGCGCATAAAGGGCCAGTAATCGCATTTGCTCCTGCATTTGGAATGATCAGCATCGTTCCAGTATCTTTTGCAACCTTTGCCATCGCCATTGCAACACCTGAGTGAACCGTTCCAATGACAACATCAACATTGTCACGTTTGATTAGCTTATTGATATTATCAGTAGCCTTTGAAGGTTCAGACTCATCGTCCACTCTGACATAGGTAATCTCACGACCAGCAATTTTTCCACCCAACTCTTTGACATATAACTGAAACCCATTATCAATTGCATTACCCAATGCCGCGAAAGTTCCACTGTAGGGCAACATCATCCCCACCTTTAATGGGGGAAGGTTTTGAGCATGAATGACTTGTGTGCTCAAAGTTAATACGACAGCAGTAGCGCCAAATTTAATCCATTTCATGTTATCTATTCCTTTTTCGTCAAAATTTTCAGTATTTTTTTAAAGTTGTTGCTGGATAAAGTTATAAATTGTATCTATCACTATTATAGGGCTGTCTCGATGCGGCGAATGCCCGCAGTTAGGGATTTCCACTAGTTCCGTACGCTTTACATACTTAGCAATGTCTTTAATTTGAAACATTGTCCCATAGGGGTCTTGCTGACCCTGCATGGCTAGAATAGGGCACTGGATTAATGCAATCTCTTTTTCAATATTCCAGTGCATGAACTCTGGTTTTAACCACACGTCGCTCCATGCATAAAAAGCTGAATCAACATCTAGATGGAACCTAGCTAATTTAGGCTTTAATTCGCCCTGCTCATATTCAATCTTGGCTTGGTAGATGTTTTTTGCGGTGATGTCTTCTACATAAATATGCGGAGACATCAAAATGAGTGACTTTACTAAATTTGGTTGAAGCGCACCAATCAACAACGCAATCGAACCACCATCGCTATGCCCTAAAACATAGACAGGTTTTTTAATATTTAATGCTGAGATTAAGGCAGGGAAAACCTCATCTGCCTGCTGGTGTAAGAAATCTAACTCCCAAGCCTCTTGGCGCTTTTTTGGTGTCGAAGCTCCATATCCGGGCCTTGAATATATTAAGCCACGCATGCCCAGACGCGTGGCTAATTGATGAGGAAAATCACGCCACATCGCTACCGATCCCAATCCTTCATGCAGAAAAACTAATATAGGGGCATCAATGGCCATTACACCAACCCATTCGTATTCAATTTGAATGGCACGGTTGCGCCAGGAAATTTCAATAAAAGACATGGTAATGAACTTACTTTCTATTTTTTTCTTGGTCACGCAAACGAAAACGTTGAATCTTCCCCGTTGCGGTTTTTGGGAGTTCTTTAACAAACTCAATCATTCGCGGATATTTAAAAGGTGCTAAGCGGTCCTTCACAAAATCTTGTAAATCTTGTTCGGAAATACTTTGACCTTCCTTGAGAATCACAAATGCCTTCGTTTTAACCAACCCTTGAACATCCGGTATTCCAATCACTGCACTCTCAAGAACCGCAGGGTGTTGCAGTAATGTTCCTTCAACTTCAAAAGGAGAAACATAAATACCACTAACTTTAATCATGTCATCATTACGGCCAGAATAGGTGTAGTAACCATCCGAATCACAAACATATTTATCACCAGATTTAGTCCACTCACCCTGAAAAGTTTCTCGTGTTTTAGAGCGGTTATTCCAATACATGACCGCCGCACTAGGTCCTTTAACAAATAAATCACCGATCTCACCGATCGCAACACTCTTGCCATCCTCACCACGTAAATCCAATTCGTAGCCATGCACTGGCTTACCAGAAGTCCCATACTTCACATCACCTGGACGATTGGATAAGAAGATATGCAACATCTCGGTAGAACCCAAGCCATCAATAATTTGGCAACCAAAATGCCTTGTCCATTTCTCGCCTAACTCTTGTGGTAAGGCCTCTCCCGCTGAAGAACACATGCGTAGCGCGACAAGGTTTTTTGCCGGCAAATATGGACTCGCCAACATACCACCATAACCCGTTGGAGCACCAAAAAATATAGTGGGCTTTACCTCTGTTAACCTTTTGAAACAGGCCGTCGGCGTTGCTCGCTCTGCCATCAGAATAGTCGTAGCACCAACCGCCAATGGAAAACTGAGGCCATTACCCAAGCCATAAGCAAAAAATAATTTTGCTGCTGAAAAACAGATGTCACTCTCTTGTATCTGTAAAACCGGCTTTGCATATAACTCAGCTGTCCAATATGGATTCGATTGTGTATGCAACGTTCCTTTGGGTTGCCCTGTTGAACCCGATGAATATAACCAAAAGCCAGGATCGTCAGGATGTGTTTTAGCGGACGGGACAATGGTTCCAGCTTCGTTTAAAAAATCATCGAATTCAATCCACTCTAAATCTGGGTGAGCGTTAATAAAAAGCTTTCGATCTTCAGCCGTTGGATGAGAAACAATGACCTCCAAGACTTCATGGCCATCTCGTTGATTAGAGATTTCTAACGCCTTGATTAGAGTTGGTATGAGTGAAGAACTCAACACCACCGCTTGTGCCCGACTATTAGCTAGCATATACGAGTAATCTTCTGGTGTTAACAAGGTGTTTACGGCAACAGGAACTACACCGCAATACATACTTCCCAAAAAACTCACCGGCCAATCATTGGTATCCTGCATCAGCAAGAGGATGCGCTCTTCACGTTTAAGACCACTTTTGAGTAAGGATGTACCAAATTGTGCAATACGTTCATTCAAGGATGCGAATGTCATCGAACCTAGATCATCAATATAAGCAATCTTATCCGGACGTTGTTCATTCGCGGCTATCAAGTATTGTGCAAAATTAAATGTATTTCCAAGATCTTGGTGAATCAAAGACATGAATGATCTCCTTAACCCGTAAATTGAATTTGCCCTTGAGGCAATAGATACAAAACATAGGCGCGACCACTTGAAACAGTGGGAGCATGTTCACTATTTGGAGGAGTTACCATCCATCCAGCACTGCGTCCATCAAACAAAGCCTTACCATCAATGGGCATAATTAAATCAATCTCGCCTAATGGATGAATGTGACGCGGTCCAGCAATATTTTCCATATCTACTACGTCTACTGAAAAACCATACAAATCATCGGCCGGCTTAAAAAT